>CAVZDM010000139.1:0-27696 GCA_963773955.1 uncultured Acidobacteriaceae bacterium
GAAGTCGAGCCAGGCGTTTCTCAAGCGTCCCTGGTCGCCATTCTCCACGCGCCCAAGACCGTCCACACCACCAGCCAGGCCGCGATCACTGCGACCGCGATGGCAGTCGACTCCGGCACCAAGTACGACGAGTCTCGAAGCCCAGCGGGTCCGTTCACGATCCCGTAGTTGATACCAATCCCGGCCGGTTCGAAATGGGCCACAGCCAGTTCGATGACCAGGGGTCGCTGAAGGTTGATCAGGTGGGGAATCTGAATCTTGGTCGACAATAGGAACGGTCGGAAGATGATCTGGTACACGATCATCAGGATGATCGGAACCATTCGCTGTCCCATGAGAGAGGCGAACCCGAGACCGAAGACGTAGGCGATGATCACCTCGAGCTCGAGCCACAGTCCCGCCCTGATCATCACGCCATAGGGCGGCGAGTTGTAGGTCACGGCGTAGGTCGGATAGTTCTGCTCGGCCTGTCGCTCGGCCAGCGCCCTGGACAGCGGGGTGTTTGGCTCAGTTTCGTTCCCCGGGCATGGCCCGTTGTAGGGGAAGTCGCAGATGATCAGATTCGGATGATCGGCGGCCCAGGTTTCGTATCCATGGAGGGACAGGCCGAGGGGCACGGTGGTGCCCTGGAAGTCGAAACTGGACGGCGCGGAGAAGACGCAGACCGCGCAGATGATGGTGAATGCGACGGCCACCATGGGGATGATGATGGCCAAGCCGGCCGGGATGCGGGCCAGGTAGAGCGCCACTCTCGAGCGCCCGGTCACCACCTGCCTGCGTGAACATCCCGTCGGCGAGGTCGGAGCAACCTGCGGTGGCTCCCAAGGTCATGGCGGCGATGAACCCGAAGATGTAGAGCACGCCGGCGATGAGGGAGGTGAACACGTCGAACCCACCAGCCGGCCCGTACGACTGCGGCACGAAGGCGTGCAGCAACAGCTTGATGACGAGGAAGAGTGTCGGGAGCCCGATCGTCAATGCGATCAGGGTGATCATGAGGCCCCGACGCTTGCGCAGCTCCATGAACCTGGTTGCGATCATGGCGCGGTTGGGGATCCACGATCCACGGTGATCCCCCGCGGCTCCAGCGTGGATCGAATCGGGGGCCGAACCCGGATCCGGTGCGTCCACATCGGGGATGGTCGTCATTCCGGAGCTCCCAATCGGCTGGTCACAGAAAGAAACCACTGCTCCAGCGAGGCCTGGATGTGCTGGATCCGGTACACCGAGATCCCCCCCTCAACCAGGAGGCGATTGATCTCTGCCATTGCATCGCGCTGCGTATTCTCCGGGAGGGAGATCGCGAGTCCGTTCGGCCCAACTTGAAGATGCGAGACGAACGTCGTCCCCTCCAGCAGGCGGCGGGCCCGTTCGGGGTCGGAGCACTCGATCTTGCACCTCGAATGAGGATCCGGCGAGCAGTTGGGAGATCGGTCCCTGTCGAATCACCGAGCCGCGATCGACGATTGCTACCGCGTCGCATGTGCGCTCGACCTCGTCGAGGAGATGTGACGACAGCACCACGGTGCGACCTTCGGACACGAGGGACGTGATCATGTCGCGCATCGTCGTGCATCCCCGCGGGGTCCAGGCCGTTCATTGGCTCGTCGAGGATCAGGAGCTGGGGATCCCCGAGCAGGCAGGCGGCTACACCCAGCCGTTGGCGCATACCCATGGAGTACTTCGACACCTTGTCATTGGCACGATGCAGGATGCCGACACGCTCGAGTGCCGAGTCGATGCGTCCCTTAGCCGCCCGCTCACGCGCCGCGGCGAGGATCTGCAGATTTTGGCGGCCAGTCAGATGGCCGTGAAAACGGGGCTCGTCCACGATCGCACCGACTCGGGCCAGGGCTATATCACGGTGTCGTGGGAACGGCGTGGCCGAGGAGGGTGATTGTGCCGGCATCGGCATGGGTCAAGCCCAACAGCACTCTGATCAACGTGGTCTTGCCGGCACCATTGGGTCCGAGGTAACCGAAGGCGCAGCCACGGGGAACGAGAAGCTCGACGTCGTCAACGGCGATGTTCTCGCCAAATCGCTTGGTCAGGCCATGGGTCTCGACCGCCCATTCATCAGTCCGGTTCGGCGAAGCAGGAAGGTCAGTCATGCGCTTGGAGCACCCAGCTGAGGCGCCGAGTGACCTCGGACCTTGCCAGGGCATTCCGTCAGTCGATGCGCGGCGGGAGGGCATACTCAGCATCGGAATTTCCGCCGCGACTGCCGCGCTGACCATAGGGAGACGTATCGTTGTGCTCCGGTTTCATGCAGAGGTTCCCCCTCTGTCTTCGGTGTTTCCGACAGCCCACCGCGAGCGGCTCGATCTATCTGGCCAGGAAGAAGAGCGCGACGGCCATGACGACCACCAGCTACCACTGCAGCGCGGAGCAGCAAGCGTCCAATGGTTCGGCTCTGGCTTCCTCGGCAACTCGTCCAGCCGCCTTCGGCGTGCTCATCGAGTCATGGTTCCGTTGGGCCAGGTCCACATAGCGGAAGCGGGCGGTGGCTGTCGCCGCGACCCACCCGATCGTTGCCGTCGCCAAGGGGAGAAACATCAGGAAGAGCATCGCCACGTTGGAGAACGCCTCGCTCACGCCCCCGGCAACCCCCACCCCCGGGTCGCGCGGTCCTCCGTCGATCGCCACGACCGCGATCGTCGAGACGAAGAACATGGCCAGCCCGGCACTGACGCCGGCCAGTCGAGCGGCGCGCCGGCCCACCAGGGCGCTCTCGCTGCGCCACGCGCCACCCACCCCCACGACCAATGGCACCCCGATCAACAATGCCGGGCCGGACCAAGCGCCCACCGAATAGATCGGGCTGATGATGCCCGCCCACGTGAACCCAGAGAACGCCAACCATGTCGCCGCGACGAAGAGCCCGCCCACCAGTCCGAGACGGGCCACACCGGGCCGGCGCAGCAGCACGCTCACGGCGACGATGGAACCCATCACGAGGGCGGCCAGGATCGCCAGCATCACCCAGTTCCAAGGGTTGGTGGCCAGCCCGAAGTGGACGAACCCAAAGCCGAACACGACCGCGCTGCCCAGCGCAACGGCTGACCAGTGCCGCCATCGGTCCGACGGGCCCCCATGGTGGCAGCCAGCACGACGCCGGCCACGCATCCGAGAGCGAAGCGCCACCGCTCCGAACGACCTTCGATCCGGTCCAACTCGCCGAGCATCGCCTGGCCCCAATCGACCCGGTCGGCGGGGAGCAGTCCGACCGCCCATTGCAACAACCGGAGCGGAACGTCGCCTCGCACCGTCTGCGTGTCTGGAGGTGGGTGCTCGCGACTCCACAGCACCGCCCCTGCGCCAGCCAGCAGCAAGATCGCGAGGACCGAGGGCCGACCGCTGCCAATCAGCAGCAAGATCGCCGGGACCGAGGCCACTACGCCCCGCTCAAGCCCAAGCGCCGGCGCGGCACGGATCGTTCGACCCGGGCGACGTCGAGAGTCGCCACGTACTCCCGCCCCGTCGGGGTGAGTCGATACAGGTGCCGGGGCGGCCGGCCGGGTGGACCTGGCTCCCAGGACGTTTCGAGCAGTTCACGGTCGGCAAGCCGGATCAGGATCGGATAGAGCGAGCCCGATTTCAGGTGGACTTCTGTGGCCAGGTCGTAGCCGTAGCGCCACCGCGCCGGATCAGCGGCCAGTGCCTGGAGGACTCTGATCGCCTGCGGAGACGGAGCGCCGTGACCGGGTCACGGCCATAACTCTACCTATGTAGTTATGTGTGTCAAGCGCCGGAGGTGGCGACGGCCGCGCCAACCTGTCGGCATATCCCCTAAGTGCCCGAGCGGGCGGGCCGGTGTCCCGTGATGCCGACTCGCAATGCGGCGCGCGGCAGAAGATCGTCCTTTGCATGCACTTGCGGCCGTCCTCCATTTCGCGAATGGATAATAGCATCGGCCGCCGGGCTCAGTCGCTCAGTCTGCGCCTCGACTGCCGGCCAACGATGTTGAACGCCAGGTTGTTCTCAGGTTGCAATTGCGCTACCACGCTGGAACTCCGAGACCTGGAGAGTGGACAAAATGCAATTCCTTGATTGCTTCGCGCGCAGCATAACGCACTGTCGCTGCGGTGGGTTGAAAGAGTGCCCCGGCCTCTACTCGAATAGGAAAATTTGGTGGATTAGCTTGCAAGAGTTTCAAGGTGATGGCTTTGGTAATACGATCTTCCAGCCTCCATTCACCCGCCCCATCGGAACAGCCTGCTCGGCAACGCTGCCTGCCCGCCTGGTACGCACTTGCACGAAAGCCTTGTCTCCCTGCGTCTCCACTGCCACGATGGCGGTCGGATGCATCTCCCCTGTCGTTCCCGCAAAAATCCAGAGCTCCCTATCTGTGGTCGATTTCAACCGATCCTGCTGGCTGGCATCGGTGATCTGCGATTGCAGCGTCTCTCGCATTGCGTCGCCGAGCTGATGCTGGACCGCGGGCTCCATCAGATCAAAGGCCTGCGACCACAACCCGCGCCTGCTCAGTTCAATGAATCGCCGGTACGTTCCCACCGGCGTGTTCGCATCGGGCCCATCGGCAAGCTCGCCCTGCGGCTTGTAGCCCTCGCTTGCCTCGCGCGCCGCGGCGTCCTCAAAGTACCGCAGCCCTGGAATCACTTCGCGATCCTCGGGCAGGCTGAAGCGGCCGTAGGATTCGCCGGAGCTGATCTGCTTCATTCCAACGCCGGGCGGGGCGTTGAGCGGCCCATCCACCAGAAAACCCTCAACGCTCAGCCGGGAATGCGCCGCGCAGATTAACCCATAGGAGCGAAGCCCGTCCTCCCAGGTTTTGAAGAATGCCGGCGTAAAGTACATCGAATTTCCATCCTCGGTTCGAACAGGAATCCGGCCGATCTCTACGTCGAAGACATGACGCAGATAACGCTCGGTTGCCTGCTCGGCGGCCACCACGTCTTCCTCGCCGCGATCATCGGCATGAATCCTCGCAAACACGGGCTCGATTCCCTCACGGACGCTCAGCACATGGAGGATGTTCTTCTTGACTCCTCCCTGATAGAGCATCGGGTACATCTCCATAATCTTTTCAAAGGTGTTTTCCGGGGGCGCGCCGCTCAGCGTTGCCAGTTGCTGATACCGGGGCCGGAACTCCTCTACGATCTCCCTCCTCGAGTTGCTCTCGACTGTGGCGATCATGTACGACGTCAGGCACTCGCTCCCGGCGCGTTCATCGGTTTTCATCGAGTCCTGAAACTTCTGCCAGGAAGCGCGGGCGAGTTCCAACTCGAGGTCGGGATCAAAGGGCGTGAGATAGACGAGTTCCTCGAGCTCCGCAACCGAGCGGACGGGCCGAGGCTGCGGTATCTCGTGCGCGGGATGGAAATGCCGGAACCAGAGAGCCGCCCCAGCCGCGCTCACGATCAGGCCGCAGGCCACAACCATTGCAATGCGCTTACCCACGATATTCACCTCTTACCTGCGAGGCTCAGCCCCGCGTGAATCGGCTCCTTCGATACCGGCCTGGTTGAGAAGCTCTTCGATCTCGATGGGAATCGACTGTCCTGCGGCACGCATGGTTGCGATCACCTCCGAACAGTGTTTGATGGGCTCACCGGCAGCCAGCGCTTGGCCGGCCTTGCGTAGGGCGAGCGCGAGCTCGACGTAGGCCGCAGCTTCGACGGCCGCCGCCGATGCATTGGTCTTGTCCAAGGCAACCAGCCGCCCGGCACGCTGCGCGGCATCCAGGTAGTAGGTGCGCGCGGAGGCTAGCGAGCCACTCGCGGTCATCACCCGGGCCTGAAGGATGCGCCCCCGGGCAAGCTGTAGCTCCGCCACCGCGTCCTTGGGGTCGGTGCGCAGCGTCTCCTGGAGCATCGCGATGGCGTCATCCACATCGCTCGACGCTTGCCGGACCAATCCTGTGGCCAGCAGGGTCTCGGCCATCTCAAAGAAGCCGGTGGAACTCACCACGGCCGCCGGCTCGAGGCCCGTGTCAGACTTGTTGATCGTCTGCAGCACCTGGCCGCCGGTGCGGGCGCTCTCGATCGCCCCGTTCAGGTTACCGCGAATACGCTCGAAGCGGGCGGCCTCAAAACGGGTCTCAGCCAGTGCCCGCAGATAGGTCAGGTTGCGGGGATAGCTCTGCACCAGCGCCGCATGCTGGAGCTCGCTGATGCGAAACTCGTCCTGCGCCGTCTCCGTGTGCCCGAGCGCCACGCTTGCGCGCGCGGCAATCAGATGCAGACTCGCCGTCGCGTACCGGCCCGGCTCGTAGTTGGGAATGGACTCGCTCACCTTATCCATCGACTCGTGGGCTTGTGAGACGAGCCGCGCCGCAGCCTCCGGTTTCCCCTGGTCGAGGCACACCCGGGCGAGGTCGCCAAGGTCGTTGGCGAGGTCGATTGCGTAAAGCGCATTCGCGCCGTCGTGCGCGACCAGCGTCTGATCCACGGAGACTGCCTTTTTGAGACTCTCCTCCGCCGCGCCCAGTTCGCCTATCTCCAGCTTCACCGCGCCCAGCTTGGCGAACGATACGGCTACGTCACGCGCCAAGCCATCGTCGGCGCGGTCTTTCGACTCCAACTCTTCCAGCCGCGCCCCCGACCCATCGAGAAGTTGCTCTTTGAATGCCAGCGTGCCGGGCAGCGATTCCACTTTGTCGTTGATCTCCCACAGCAATCCGCTCAGCACCTGGCGCAGCGTGCCGGTTCTCTCCTCCGCGAGCTGGCGCTGTTCCACGGCCACGCGGCGCTGCCACCAGGCAACGCCAGCCAACGCGGCGAACAGCACCACCAGCGTGGAAGCCATCGCGAGCCAGCGCTGCATCCGCCTCATTCTCATGTGGGCATCGCGCTGCTTCAGGGCGTCGAAGCTGACCCCCAGCATGCCGGCAAGCAGCTTGAGCAGGGCGTTGGTCTTGCCGTCGAAGTCTGGTCGGGCGTCGGCGGCCACCGGCTCGGGTGAGCGCAGTGCCGAAGGAAAACACTCGCCAGCTTGCCGGTCACGCGGCTCGCTCACGGCGATGACGGCCAGCACATGCTTCTGATCCCGCAGCCTTTTGAAGGTTTCGATCTCCTTGTTCACCCATGGGGAGTGCGCGGCATTCCGCGAGCAGACCACGATCAGATACCGCGAGGAGCGCAGCGCGTCCTCGATCTCGGCGCCCAGGTCGGCCGAGGCCGGCAGCTCCAGTCGGTCCTGAAACAGAGGCTTGAATCGACGGGGCGCAGGCGCGCCCGAAGGAGTTGGATGGCTGACGAATTGAATCGGAATCCCGTAGGACTCAATGGAACGATGGAGCCACCGGGCGAACTCCGTGTCTTTGCTGCTGTAGCTGATGAACGCCCAGTAGCGGAAGCCTTCTTGCGCCGAATCTGTCATCTGATTTCCCTGGAGCCGCTCGCCATAGTGCGCGCCGGCAGCCGTTGAATCTCACTCCGCATCACGGCGCCTCACCGGGGTTCAACAGGCCGCGCCTCCGTGGTTGTCTTCAAGATCCGCACCGGCTGGGAGGCGGATTGCGGCCGCCTCCTTTCCTTCCCGTGGTTCATCCTTCACCCATCAACTGCTGGACTTCACCAAACAGCCGGCCGATGGCATGGTGAAGGTGCGGCGCCAAAGTGCTGTTCCAGAAGCGAGTCTGCGTGCGGGCATCAGGCCCGGCGAGCAATAACAGGTGATCGAGGTCGCTATCGAGCTGGGCGACGGCGTCGTAGGTTTCCTGGCTACGGAAGTAGAGGCGTTGTGAAAGCAGGATCTGCAATTCCGCGCGGATCTGCGTCAGCAGGTTGCGTTCTTGCTGACTGAGCGGCTGGCCGTCGGCCAACGGTTTCAGGTGTTGCTCACAGGCATGCACCACCTCGTCGCTGTGGCGGAGGTGCCGCAGACACTCGATGCGATGGTAGCTCGGATCGTCCGCGTCTGTAACGTAGCCGTCGACCGGCAGGGCATAGTAACGCTGAAGTTCCCTGATGTGATCGACGAGCAACTCCTCGCTTCTATGGAGCGAGTTAAGCGCCTCGAGAAACGAGTGCAATTCGCGGACATTGCCCGGCCAGCGCATGGCGCACAGCTCCTTCAGAACATCGTCGTTAAGTCCGCCTTGATCGCGGCGCATCTTCCTCCAGTGGGCCTTGGCGAGCAAGGCGACATTGCTGGGATCGCTGCGTAGCGGGGGCGCATAGATCACGAGTTGACGCAGCCGGTAGTACAGGTCTTGGCGGAATTGTCCCGCCTGCATCAGGGCGTAGAGATTGCGATTGGTGGCAGCGATGATGCGTGCATGAACCGGAATCTCGTCGGTGCCTCCTAGGCGCCGAATCTTTTGCTCCTGCAGGGCGCGCAGAATCTTTACCTGATGATGTGGATTGAGATCGCCAATCTCGTCGAGAAACAGGGTCCCGTTTCCGGCAAATTCCCACAGCCCTATTTTGGAGTTGGTCGCGTCGGTAAAGGCCCCGGGCATGTGCCCGAACAGTTCGGATTCCAGCAGTTCGCCAGGGATAGCGCCGCAGTTTACCTCGACAAAGCGTTCCCGCTTCTGTTCGACCTCGTGAATGGCGCGGGCGATGACGCTTTTGCCGGTTCCGGTCTCTCCTAAGATCAATACCGGCAGTTCGCTGGCCCTGGCGCGTAAGATCATTTGCCGCACGAACCTGTACTCAAGGGTTTCGCCCAAGAACCGCTTGGCAAGTTCTTCCGGGACAGGCCACTCTTCCAGCCGCAGCGGCATGGCGGATGGACGGGGATCGACCGGCCGCTGCAGTTCGTAACTTCCCGTGTCGCCTCCGCTCTCGCGGAAAATCCTCTCGGAGGCTCCAATGACATAAGCCTTGCATTCGCCCGCTGCCTCCGCATTCTCCAGCAGGGTGCGGACTCCCTGCCGCAGTCGCCCAGACGTGCTGTACTTGCCGTCGATTACTGGGATGAGTCCATCATGTCCCAACAGCACGTCTGCCAGGGACTTCGCATCGTGCTTTTCCCCACGATCCTTGAATGGCGTGCCGTACTGCCGGAAGGCACCCAGTTCGGAATCCCGTACGACCAAGACTGCCGGTGTCTGCGTGGCGGGAATGGACTCCTCCGTCAGGGGCGTCGCGATAAACATTCGCGTCGGCTCCGCGGCTTGGGCGAACCATAGAGCTTGAATCGGCATCCACTGACCTCGTTCGAAGCGGAGACGGAGATCATTATCCGCAAGCGTCTGCAGCCTGTCTAGACCACCAGTCCGCGCTACGTTTCCTGTCTGTTCTCCTCCAGGAAATCATCCAGCGTAGGAACCCTTCTGATACGGCCCATCGCAACGATCGTGGCTGCTTCAACCTGCAGATTGATCGCGTCACGATCATCTAGTCCCGTCACCCCGCCGTCGGACACCCAAACTCTGGGAGTCTTCTGTCGAGACAACCATTGCAGCGCGGGACCATCCACCACGTTTCCCGAGTGCGGCCAGTTGTCGACGACTTCTTGCGATACGTACATCCCGTTTTGTGCCGCAATCAGCAGGCTTCCCGATTGGCTTGCGGGTCCTCCGGCATAGAGGCCTATGGTAGTACTCGGAGAGCTTGCCAGCACCGCCATGAGCCGGTCGTGTGTAACCTGCTTGCTCATCGAGCCCGAGCAATCAATCAGCAGCGTTCCGCGGTGCGCTCCTCGAGGCCGGCGAAGCGTGAAAGCGCGCCCGTCGGCCGCCGGCAGCAAGGCCCGGCTGGGAAAACGAAACGCGCCAGTGTATCCGCAAACGAGTTTCCGCTTGGTCATTCCTGGAAGCTTCCGGCATGAGTGGATCAGCGCTGGAGTCAAAATATCCATGGGACCCCACGGGATGCTGGCGTTGCCACCGCGCCGTCCCCTCATGCGGACACCAGTGGGAACGGACAGGCCCGCGGCAACCAAGCAATCCTCCAGATCGAGGCCGTCGTGTAGAAAGTCCGACACGATCCGGGCCAGCGGATTTTCGGCATCCCGCGAGTCGGGCCCAAAGCGGTTCTGCAGACTTCTCAGCAGCTCCAGGAACTGCGGTGGGTTTAGCGGATTCTGCCTGCGCACCCCAGCGAACCAGACGTTCGCAGGCTTGATCGAGCACAGCCAAGTCGTCGCCCGTTAAGTCCGCTCTTCTCGCCAGCAGGGACATGCGCATCAGGGAGGAATACCTCAAGCCTTCCGCCCGTAAATAAAGGTTGGCAGCAACCCAGCGCGGCAGCTCGGGAGATAGTCCGTCTTGCCATAGCTGGAGTTCGGTGATGTCGCTATTGCCTCGCGCCATCATGAAGTGGTTGACCACGACGTCAAGCGTGCCCTGAATCCAAGCATTGTGGATGCCTAGCCGGTGGAAGATTCGCAGAAAACGGAAGGATGGCTCCAGTCCGTGCCGCCACAAGCCAAGGTGGCCGTATTCGTGAGCCCGGATTCCGAGCGCCAAACGAGACGAGACGGAAAAGGGGCTCTGGAACAGCCCGACGGTATTTCGACTCGGCGGAGCGCAGCAGCCGCCAGCGTATTCCGGGTTATCGCGGACCAAGAACGGTCCAGCTCCCGCCGCGATGCTGGGTACGGGGGTCAGAAGGTGTCGCACGGCAGCCTCACCCCACGGGCCTGCAAAGCCGCGAGGAAATCAGGAGCCCGCTCCGCCAACGTCAACAAGGCGGCTTGGCGCGCTGGAACGGATTCGCCGAGTAGATTCACAAAAGACGCCACGCGACGAGGATCGAGCGCACGCTCGGGATCAAGATAGCTGTCGGCCAGCGCGCCTCCCAGGCCGTGGCAACGCCGGTCCAACTCCTCCACCAGTGCCGCGTTGGGAACCGGGAGGTGGATCTCCGCCTCGAAGCGCGAACGGAGCGCGGGATCGAGTTGGTCCGGGCTTGTGTTGCTGGTGCCGATAACCTTGAAGCCCTGGGCCGGGGTAAGGAGTTCGCCATTCGGTAAAGCCAGAGACGCCACGTCGCGGTTGTCGAGAACTCCCAGTAAGAAATCCTGCACCGAGCCGCTGGCGCGTCCGATTTCGTTCAGAACCAGTACCCGCCCGTCCTGGTAAGCGCGAGAGACAGGCCCCAAATGGAAATGCCACTCGACCCGATCGGGAACCCAGTGACCCATCAATTCCTGCACGGTCAGATCCTCGGCGAGCGTCACCTGCACGGGCGCACTTCCCGCGCGCGAGGCGAGATAGCTCTTTCCTACTCCCGGCGGTCCCCAGAGAAACACGCGTGAGAGTTTGGCGACGGCTATCTCGGCCAGTATCCAAACGGAAGCCACGCCTGCCCATTCCGAGGGATTCCACGGCTGCTTGTCGTGCGAATTGGTTGAGGTTTTCATTTCGTCTTTAGTACCTCTCTTCCGGATACATTTCCTTCACCTTCTCGGCTTCTGCGTAGGCCTCCTTGGCCTCTTCGATTCGATTTAATGTCGTTAGTGCGTTGCCCTTGTTCTGCCAACAGAGGAAGTCGGTTGGGTCCAGTTGCAGCGAGCGCAGATAACAGTTGAGCCCTTGCTGATCCTTGTCTGCGTCCCGAAGCAGCGCACCCTTGGCCCGCCAGGCAAGCGCGCACCTGGGATTAATCCTCAGGGCTTTTTTCACTGCGATCATGGCTTCGTCGCGGCGCCCCAATAGGCGTAACAAGCATCCCTTACGAGTCCAAGCCTCGAAATTCTCAGGATTTAATTCCAGGACCTCCTCGATCAAGCTCAGGGCCTTGTCATACATACCCTGTTTCCGCAGCAGTTGTGCCTCCAAGTGAAGGTCATCCGCGCGGACCATGGAGAACAATGCAATGAGATAGCGGCCCGGCGCCAGAGAACCGAACGCAATGCGGCACAAGTTACCGCCAAGGGTGGATTGCCTGATCGCGATGCCGTCTTGCAGCGGAACCAGAATCACTGTCGATTGATGTTTTTCCGGCAAGGTGTAAAGCACCAGGCTGGCATCACAATCGCGGTAGAAGAGATAGAGATCCTCGCGGCGGGCGCGGCGCATCGCAACTCCAACCGGCCGGTCTTCCTCGTCGGGGTGAAGCCAGCGGGCATCAGGCAGCGAAGGAACTGAATGCACTACGCACGGCGTTATGTTGGGAATCCCGCCCAGAACGCTTTCGAGTCTGGTGGCGCCATCCTTGCTTTCCCGGAGCGTGATGCGGAATGCGGCTTCCGGACGAGCGCGGCGCCGGAGCGGGCACTTGTCTGTCGCAACGCTGTCGTCAGTCGGCGACAAGAGCCGGTCGCAATCTGCCAGGATTTCGGGCCAGGTTTTCGTCGAGCTGGCAGCAAGCGCACGCTCTGTTTGTCGGTTCGACACGGTGTTCTCTTTCCTCTTCCCGGCCCCTGGCTGATTGCTTGGCCAGGCTATTGTGGTCTGTCTAACGCCGTTCTATAAGGCAGGTGGAGGGCCAATTTCTAAGTGCCCGAAAACAAGGGAGAAGACGAAGTCATGCTGCGCAGGAGGTTGAGTTGCGGAGCGAATCAGTGAGTTTCAGGTTGACTTCTGGCCATTCACGTCGAGTTGAGCAGTGCATCTGCGACACTGCGCCGGTGCGGAAAACTGCAAACCGAGAAGAAGAAAGTACGCTGGAACCCACACGATTCTTCAGGAAAACATGGCTAGGCTTATCGGGTGAATCGCGGCGAACCTTGAGCAAACCGTTTTCTTCATTCGAATCGAGACTTATGTATAATCCGCCGATGCAAGGAATACCCTGGAGCACAATTGCGCTCGGCTCGCTGTTACTCATCTCGGCACGCTCAATAGGAGGACAGGAAGTGAAATCTCCGCAACCTGAAAAGTCGAAGCCGCCTGTCAAAATGGAGCCGCGCGGGCGCATCCTTGGAATCGGCGGTGTCTTCTTCAAATCCGCTAATCGTGACCAGATGCGCGAATGGTATTCGAAGCATCTTGGACTCGCTGACAAAGGCGGAGGCGTGATGCTTCCGTGGCGCGAACACGACGACCCGCAAAAGGAACACGTTACCGTTTGGACTGTTTTTCCCGCCTCCTCTAAGTATTTCGATCCCAGCCCCGCACCGTTCATGATCAACTACATCGTGGACGATATGGATGCTTTGCTCGACCGCTTAAAACAAGAGGGAGTAAAGATTGACGCCAAACGAATGGATGAATCCTACGGCCGTTTTGCCTGGATCTATGATTCGGACGGAAATAAGATTGAGCTCTGGCAGCCGCTGCCCGCAAAGCCCTAACTCTAGCAACGAGCTGCTTTGTCGCCGATTGTTGAACCAATCGATCACCTCAGTAACGTGCCGGAGAGCCAGTAATCGACACTGAACTTTCCCGGACCGGAGCAGATCAGCCAGATAAAGAAGAGCACGTACAGGACTTCCGGAAGATAGAGGAAATCGTCGAGCCAACTGAGAGGCGAAAGTCCTTCAGGCAGGGTGGAAAGCGCTTCGGTCAGGGTGGCGACAATCATATCGATCAATAAAGCCACGCAGGCCGGGCTCGAAAGAAACCCCACGGTCATCAGTGATCCGCAAACGAACTCGACACCCGCGACGAAATAAGCCGTCTGCCGGGGAAACGGGATTTTGGCCTTGACTAGCGTCTCGTAAACGGGTTTGGTGCCGCCAGCGACAAACAATTTGTTTGCCC
This sequence comes from uncultured Acidobacteriaceae bacterium, assembly GCA_963773955.1. Classification (GTDB taxonomy): domain Bacteria; phylum Acidobacteriota; class Terriglobia; order Terriglobales; family Acidobacteriaceae; genus Acidiflorens. The sequence continues at coordinate 13,562 of CAVZDM010000139.1, forward strand.
CGGAGATGGCAAAGAATAGCCCGATCGAAACGCGTACCAGCAGGATGGCATATTGTTCCAAATCACTGCTACCCAGCAGCGCAAACTGGACCAACCGTTTCCAATCCATTTCTCCTGCCCCTCCAACCGAGGATGTGCTCTAACCATACCCCGCGTAGTCCAAATTCGGCTTCTCTGCTAACCGCGGCCGAGCGGTGTTGTATTGTTCGCGCCAATAGGCTGGCTCTAAGCGGAGTTCCGCAGGCGCTTAAATCCGCATCCCATCCGGGCCGAGCGTTAACCGTAGGTGAGGTCGGTGCTCTGCCCGACTTCGATGATATAGCCGTCAGGATCGCGGATGTAGCAGCGTATCTCGCCGTACTTGGGTATTGGTTCCGTGATGAACTCGGCTCCTCGGCTTTTCCATAATTCGTAGCAGGCTTGAATATCCGCAACTCGGAAATTCATAAAGCTGTTGATGTGATTCGGGTCGGGGACGCTGAGCGTTACCGTCGGCTTATCCGGGGTCGGCCCGCCCCCAACGTTCAGAATCATCCAGATATTCGCAAGCAGAAGGTACGCAGGCGCGTTACCGTCACCCAGGGTCAGAATGCGAGCGCCGAAGACCTTCTCGTAGTATCGGGCCGATCGCTCGATGTCGGCGACGGTGAGAAAACACGCGATGCTGATCCCCTCGCGCGGGGGCATCTCATAGCTCTTCTGGTCGATTTGTACGCTCATTGACGCCCTCCAATTCCGATAAACAGCGCTCATCCGCTGATTCTGGTTTTTCGTTTCATACCTGCTGCCGATTAAGCCTGACGAGGAAAGGAAAAAACAATTGGACCAAAATATTGCGCGATATTTTGGTCTCGTTTGCAGGCGGTTGTCCGAATACGGGCGTTAGCCACGAGATCGAAAGCCGGGACAAGGAAACCGGGGACAGACGAGAGGTTCCTTAATTTTTCGACGAATGGAAATTGATGAATGTCCCATCTGTCCCCAGTTTTCCCTGTCCCCAGTTTTCCCTAGCTACTTTTTTCTGCTAATTTCCTTCTCAGACACGATGCGGTACAGCGAGATTGGTGCCCCGTCCGCAGTCTTCGATTTGATTGGCTTAAACCCAATATTCGTGGGCCACAGTGTGGCGTCGTAGTCGTTATGAGCGTGGACGTGATCGCAATAATCCGCGTAGTGCGGAGAGGGTTTGTGAGTGATTACCTCGACGCAATCCAGTACGTACTCCGTGGTTGCTGAGTAACCTTCCACCGTGATTCGTGTCGCGCTGCACTCGCTAGTCGAGCACCAATCAGTTGCCTCTGCCGAACGAACTGCGGTGACGTGGAAGGAAATGTCCTGCCCATGCTCCTGCGCCGGTGATCGTCCGCAGAGCGATATTCCCAGGAGCGTGACAGCAACGATCCATTTCACGTAGCGCATTATACCTACGCACAATTCAGAATAAACTCGTAACTAGAATGGACGACAACGGGTCGTGTTTCTGTGCTCCCTCCCCCACACCCCCTCTGTTCACTTCGAGCACAGGGGAGCACAACGAGCACCCACGAGCACTCGGAGCACATAGGAGCACCAATTACGAGCTAACTTCCTCAATTTCAACAGCGGGTAGGCGCATTTGCGCCGCGATCCCGCATCTTCCGCGAATCCTCGCATCTTGTCACCAATACTTTCCCAAAAATGTGAGTTAGGTCGACCAACATAGCGCACCTAAGTTCTTGCATTTCTTATAGATGCGGAGCATCATACACACAGTCAGATTAGATCGCCCTTTGTGACGGCGACAGTCAGGACTGCTCAACCCGCGTGGGCGCGCACACGTGGGTGATTTCTTCGAAAAGGTGTCTTAAATGATCAAACTTCGCACAGCAGCAGCCACACCCGCAGCACCGGCGACCGTAACTCGGAATGCGGCTTCCATTCGACGCGAGAAACTACGAGAGCAATTCTGGCCCGGCTCCGCGCCAGAAATCTGGGATCGGAAGAAGGAGAACGGCTTTTCTACCATCCCTCGAACGCTTGGCCTAATCATGACTTTGATCGATGAATTGGCAGATCGCGACAAAGGGAAAGACGTTTCTCGGGTGTATTTCGAGTTGTGGTGCCGCAACTTCGATGAAGCCTTCATTGAAATCGCAGATGAAGAAGCGATGGCATTCGCGTCCGGGTTCACCGCACCAAATCGAAACGTCCGAACCTGGAAAGAGCGGATCGACGTCTTGCAGAAGCTGGGATTCATCCAGGTCATGCCAGTGGGGTCGAAGAAACACGGCTACATTTTCCTTCCAGATCCCCACAAGGTCATCAAGAAGTTGAAGGCCGAAGGACGGATCAGCACAAGCTGGTGGGGAGCATACGTAAAGCGCGCATCGGAAATTGGTTACGTGATTCCGTAGCATCGGGTGAACTATCATGTCCAAACGCCATTACTTTTTCCTCCTCGACCACATGGTAGTAGGTCTCAAGCCTGACTTTCGCGAGAGTTTGACCGAAACGACTCTGGAGTGTGGGCTCAAGCCTCATGCTGATGATATGGAAGTCATCGACCTTGCGCTTCGGCGACACGCGATTTTGGTAACCGTCGATGTCAAAATTATTCAGAAGTGCAAAGATTATCAGGATCGTTCTGTCAGAGATTGTCTGTACGGACTGCTGATGCTTCCAGACGGCATCTTGATCCAGAGAAGAATCTTGGAGGAGTTGAGATCGGGCGCAAAACAAATGCGCCATCCGCGATACGACCGTCCGCTAACATGGGCTGACGTCCACGATGACAATCTTCTGGTCAAGGCCCACAAAAGTGGTGATCCGGACGTGGAGGAACTTTGTAAGTGCGCGTGGGATGATTGAACGAGGAAGCCCGGCGGGTGGCCCATCCTTCGCGTGCTTTTCGCGAAGGGTGGGAACCACGGCTGCTGGCACAATGGGATCTAGCGCTCTTGCCTGCACCCGTAACGATGCAACCCGCGTGTTATAACTAAGCTATTAGCAGCATCCCCCTCGCTAAACCGTTGGTGTCCAATGGCACACAATTCCACTTGACCCATGGTGTCCAATGGAGTACAAGAGAATTGTGCAGACGGTTGTCGAGACTCCTACATACCTCGCGATTGCCAACAAGCTCTTTAGCGTGGAGGAGCGTGCGGACGTCGTGGCACTGGTTGCGGCTGACCCGGAATGTGGAGACGTGATCCGTGGAACGGGCGGGTTTCGAAAGGTCCGAGTCGCACGCAAAGGAATGGGGAAAAGCGGCGGGGCCCGGGTTGTGTATATCTGGCGCAACCAGAGATTTCCGGTTTTTCTCATTGCTGTTTTTCCGAAGAATGAAAAAGAAAATCTGTCGATGGAAGAGCGCAACACACTCAAGGAAGCGGGCCAATAGTATTTTCGAGACCTACGGGAGATAGCATGAAAACGCAATTCGAGCAGATGATGAACGGCCTGAACGACGTTGAGGCTTTCCTGGCTGGGGAGCAAGAAGGATTCAAGGCACATGTGCCCCAGGAAGTTGACGTGAAAGCGATCCGAAATCGACTTGGCATGACACAAGCCAGATTCTCTGACACGTTCGGATTCAGCCTTGACGCTATCAAGCACTGGGAGGGCGGACGGAGGAGCCCAGAAGCGCCGGCTCGCACTTTGCTCACTGTCATCGACAAGAATCCCGCTGCCGTGCTCACTGCGCTGAATCCCGCCGCGTTCGCCGCCGCTGTCGGCTCTTCTAAACCCACCGTTTCTAAGCCCACTAATGCCCGCGTCAGGATTGGGAGAAAACGTCAGACATCTGGTGGAGTCAAACGGAAGACTCATTCTGCCGAAGGCGGGAAGAGAATCGCGAGGTGAAAACTCGTACGGGACCGCAGCACACTTTGCAGGTTTTTCCTGTCACTGTTTCAAGTAACGAAGCGCAACACATCCTGATTTAAAATTCTTTGATTCAACAAGTTTTAATTGCAATCTCTCCCGCAGGCTGGCGCCTTCCAACCGTCTCCCCTCTCCTGCAACGATTGGCCCAATGACAAAACGATATTCGTCAACCAGACCAAGCTCTATAAGCTGCGAAGGAATATCTACGCCACCGACCAGAATAGGTTTGCCGGGTTCTTGCTTCAATTTGAGTATTTCATCGCGAAGGTTGGTACGAACAATTCTCGTATTTCCATCTTCAGCGCTAGCCAATGATCGTGAAAAAACAACCTTCTTCTTGGAGACAAAGGCTTGAGCAAATTCGATATCCGCTTTTGTCTCGGACTGGCTTTTTGCGATATCAGGCCAATAAGGAACCATCAATTGATAGGTTTTACGCCCATAGACGAGCAGGTCAACATCTCGCAAGAGGTGCGTATAATGTTCAAGTACTTCTTCATCGATGGCAATCATTTTGGTGTGGTCGCAGCAGCCATCCAGGGTAAGGTTGATTGCGTAGATTACATTTCTCATTTGATTGTCATCCTTCAGTTACGGATACACGAAAAACCATTTGGGCATTATTCTCGGTTTGAGCCGACGATAGAAAATGCTCCGCTTTCGTGGAATCCGAATTGTAGCAACACCGCAGGCCGCTTCGACACGTGTCAATTACGCGCCTTTAAACGCGGTTGATGTAGGTTATGGCTGCGGGAATCCGAACATCAACCACGACTGCTTGGCTACCCAATGCGGGTACAGCTCCGTCATCTGATCGAACAGCTCCTGGTCGGAGGTCGCGGTTTTCTGCAGCCGATCGAAGTCCTGCAGAGAAGAACCCAGGGACAGACGGGACGTTTTCTTTGACTCTAATTAAGGGAGCGTTCCGTCTGTCCCCGGGTTCCCACGGCTTAGCGCAAGAGCCGTTCTGACAAACGGGTCATCGGACTCGGGAAGAGCCATCGCCCCTCGGAGTCGAGACAGAGCGCTTGCCACCATCTTTCCGAACTGCTATCGAACCAGAAGAGGCTTCCACTTTCGGAGTTGCAGGTTACGCTGAGCGCAGCTAAATTAGGTGCGAGAGCTGGAGTTGTACATGAAAAGGCCCGTCCCGGTGGAATCTGCCTCTGCATTCATCTCTGCTTCTGCGTCAATCGATGAGAAGGTCAAGCAACTTGGGGACTGGCGCGGGAAGATGCTCGCGAAAGTGCGCGAAATCATACACGCGGCAGACCCTGAGATTGTTGAAGAGTGGAAATGGATGGGGACTCCCGTCTTCTCCCACGGCGGCATCGTCTGCACGGGAGAGACGTACAAGAACGTCGTCAAGATGACATTTGCCAAGGGAGCGGCGTTGAAGGACCCTTCCCGTCTATTCAACTCCAGCCTCGACGGGAATGTCAGGCGCGCCATCGACATCCACGAAGGCGAGAAGGTCAATGAGGCGGCCTTGAAGGATCTCATCCGCGCTGCAGTGGCGCTCAATCTCAAGGGCAAGAGCAAGCCGAAGCCCCGGCGGAAATCCCCACCCCTTCGACCAGCTCAGGGCGGGCTCTAAATTCCGCAAAGAAGGCGAAATTTAGTGTGGGGCACCCAGCAGCAAACGGGCCGACTAGCTTCATCGCAGGTCCCGGCCATATCTGCTCCCGCAATCGCCGCCGAGACTTGTTCAGATCGGTCCACTTCGACTATCCTCAACTTTCCTTTGTTTGGCCTCCTTGGAGCGATACGCGCGCCGGTTTTCAACTCAGGGAAAGCGGCAGCAAGCTGCCGCGTCCCAAGGGCGCGGCTGCCTTGGGCCGGAAATGTGAGCGGGGGTTAATCCATGAAAATACGGAATCAGAAAACGCGGAATCAGAAGCGTATGACTCGGAAGTTGGGGCTCGGCGTCTTGGCCCTGGCCGGCCTGGTGCTAGTCCTCGCTCACAAGGGCATCCCACGGGTATGGGCTCGGACTGTGAGCAGGCCCGTCCTCATCAACGAGGCCATCGACGAAAGCAAGCTCATTAAGGTTGGGGGCACGCGTCCGGAAGCCAATGCCAAGAACAACCGCGGCCGCGTGGAAGACAGCTTCCCCATGCAACACATGCTGCTGCAATTGAAGCGGGCGCCCGAACTGGAGCAGGAGTTCGACCAATATATCGACAGCCTCACCGACAAGAGTTCGCCCAATTTCCACCAATGGATCATGGCGGCAGAACAGGGGGAGAAGTACGGTGTGTCGCAGCAGGACATCGACACTATCAAGCTTTGGCTTGGGTCTCACGGCTTCACCGTCGATTACGTCTACCCCAACCTCATGGTGATCGACTTCTCGGGCACGGCGGGCGAAATCCGCGAAGCCTTCCACACCGAGATCCACTACCTCGAGGTGGGCGGTGAGCAACACTTCGCCAACATGAGCGATCCGCACATTCCCAAAGCGCTGGCGAACGTCGTGGTCGGCGTGGTTTCCATGCACAACTTCAAGCCGCATCAGATGCGCGTCCCGCAGGTTCAGACGAACTATACGTTTGCCGGCTGCACCGGCGGCACCAACGGCACGGGCGGCAACTGCTACTCCCTTGTGCCCGGCGACTTCCAGACCATCTATAACCTGAATCCTCTTTACCGCGTGGGAATCGCCGGTGCAGGGCAGACCATCACGCTGGTGGAGGACAGCGACACCTACAGCACCGATGTAGCCACCTACCGCAATACTTTTCTCAGCAAGTGGACAGGCACCGTGACCACCGTTCATCCGACTGGCAGCAACGCCTGCACTGATCCGAGCACCAATGCGGCGGATGGTGAAGCGGATCTGGATGCGGAGGTTGCGAGCGCCATTGCACCCAACGCAGCCATCGTGGTGGCGACCTGCGCCGATACCACAACCTTCGGTGGTCTGCTCGCCATCGAGAACCTCGTCACCTCCGCCACTCCGCCGTCGATCATCAGCCAGAGTTACGGTGTCTGCGAGACAGCTAACTATTTGCCATCCAACGCTGCGTTCAGTACGGCATTTCAGACGGCCGCCGCGGCCGGCGTTTCCGTCTTCGTCTCTTCTGGCGACGCGGGCTCGACTGGCTGTGCTCCGGACTTCACCAATGGGACCCTTTACTCCTACCCTGGTATCGGCGTCACCGGCTGGGGTGAAAGCGTGTACAACGTCTCCGTGGGCGGCACGGACTTTGAGGATGCGTATAACGCCAAGACGCTTGCGATCCCCATCAGCACTTACTGGAACTCGACCAACACCGGCACTGATGGTTCGGCAAAGTCTTACATTCCAGAGATTCCCTGGAATGATTCCTGTGCCAGCTACTTACTCTACAATTACGAGGGATTTGCCGCTCCATACGGCGCCGCCGGCTTTTGCAACAGCGCCCTCGCCACAACCAACAACGCTTTCCTGTCCACGGCCGCGGGCGGCGGCGGCCCGAGCGCCTGCGCCACCGGCGGAACAGACGTCAACCAGACCAGCTATCTCGAGGTAGACGGCAAGTGCGCGGGGTATGCCAAGCCCGCCTGGCAGTCCGGCATCTTCGGCAATCCTGCCGACGGCGTCCGCGATATTCCCGATGTTTCGCTCTTTGCCTCGAACGGCATCTGGGGACATTACGTCACCGTCTGCTTCTCCGACACTACCAATGGAGGAACGTCCTGCGCGGGCGCGCCCAGCACGTGGAGCGGTTTCGGAGGAACATCGGTCGCTACGCCGATGATGGCTGCCATCCAGGCCCTGGTCAACGAGCTCCCGGCATTCTCGGCAGGCGATCTGACGGCAGGTGTCAGAAAAACCGGGGTACGGGATGGAACATTGTCGATTGCCGATTCAGGGCAGAAAGGGGGCTCGGGGCACCGCGAATTCAAGGCAGTCCGGCGCGGCGTCGAAATTCCGGATTAACGCGGATTCTGACGGATGAAAAACACGTGGCTCACCCGACTTTCGCAGCTCGGAGCCATTCTGGGCGAAATTGGGGTGTGCTCATGGTGGTAATTCCTGAATTTTCATGGCTGGTTGTGCGCGAGGGCTTGTGGTGTCGCCTCCCTCTTTTCATGGCGGGGGAAGCTTGGCACAATGCCAGCCAGCGATGTATCTACGTGCGAACAAGCGAATCAAAGACGGCAAGGAGCACCGCTACTGGAGCGTGGAAGAGAGTTACGGCGGCTGCGTTCAGGCCGGGTGGTGCAGCGGCGGGTTTTGTATTTGGGCGAGATCAACGACAGTCAGCAAGCGGCGTGGCGGAAACGCTGGAGGTGTTTGATGAAGCCGAACAGCGGGCGCAGACGCTGAGTTTGTTTTCCCGGAGGACCGGGCGCTGCCCGCCGACGCGCTGGACGGCGTGCAGGTGAAGTTGCAAGAGATGGAGTTGCAGCAGCAGCGGGCGTTTGGCAGCTACTGGCTGGGGTGCGAGCTGTGGCGGCAGTTGGGGCTCGGCGAGTTTTGGGAAGAGCGTTTGGGGAAGGGGCGGGAAGAGGTGTCGTGGGCGAAGGTGCTGGAGTTGCTGGTGGTGAGCCGGCTGGTGGCGCCGGGCAGCGAGTTCCGTTTACATCGGCAAGGATTTGACCAGAGCGCCATGGGATGTCTGCGGGCACGGGCTTTGCCGTGGCGGAGAAGGATCGGCTGTATCGCTGTTGTGGACCGCATCGGCGAACACAAGACCGCGTTGTTCGAGCACCTGCGGCAACGCTGCAAGAACTGTTCCAGGCGCGCTTCGACGTGTTGCTGTACGATCTGACGAGCACCTACATCGAAGGCGAGGGCGAGGAGATTCCCAAGGCGAAGCATGGCTACAGCCGGGATCACCGCGGCGATTGCCGGCAAGTAGTGATCGCGCTGGTGGTGACCCCGGAGGGCTTTCCGCTGGCTTACGAAGTGCTGGCGGGCAACACCTCGGACCGCGCCGACGCTGCGAGGATTTCTGGACAAGATCGAAGCCCAGTACGGACGGGCGCGGCGCGTGTGGATCATGGACGGGGGATTCCCACGGAAGAGGGGCTGGAAGAGATGCGCGGGTCGAAGCAGGAAGTCTACTACTTGGTGGGCACGCCGCGCGGGAAGATTCAGCAGTACGCAAAGCGCTGGCTGGAATTGCCCTGGCAGAAGGTGCGCGAGTCGGTGGAAGTGAAGTTCTTCGCGGAAAGCGGCGAACTGTATGTGCTGGCCAAGAGTGAAGGGCGGCACGCCAAGGAACGCGCTATGCGGCGGCGCAAGTTAGTCCGCTTGCTGAAGAGCTTGCGCAAGTTGCGCCGCAGTGCTCCGGCGCGCGATCAACTGCTGCTGCGGATCGGCGCGGCCAAAAAGGACGCCGACCGCGCCTTCGGCTTCGTGCCTCTGCGCTTGCCCAAAGAGGGGGAGGAAGTAACCCGTCCGACGTTTTCCTTTCACCTGGACAGAGAGAAATTGCAGAAGGCGGAGTTGCGCGATGGCCACTATCTGCTGCGCTCGAACTTGCTGGGGGAAAAGCCGGAAGTGCTCTGGGAACTCTACATCCTGCTGACCCAGATCGAAGCGGCCTTCAAAACCTTGAAAAGCGAACTGGGGCTGCGTCCGATTTATCACCAGGTGGAGAAGCGCGTGGAGGCTCACATCTTCGTGGCTTTCCTCGCTTATGCGCTGTCGGTCACCCTCCGGCAGCGGCTGGCTCCCTGCGCCCCCGGGCTGACCCCCCGTGCCGTGCTGGAAAAACTGGCCACGATTCAAATGCTCGATGTCTGCCTGCCCACCACCGACGGACGCTGGCTGATCATGCCGCGCTATACCCAACCGGAACCGGAACAGATGCTCCTGCTCCAACATCTCCACCTGGCATTGCCGTCGCAACCGCCGCCGCGCATCAGGCCGGCAGAGACCGTCACCGATCACCCGGTGCCGATGAAAATGTAGTGTAGACCTCGGAGATCGCTTTGCTGAAAATGAAGCACTTACCCTCCGACTACTGCCCCAACTGCGAAAGTTGGGCTAGCCAGCCCGCTTGGCGGGCTTTCGATAAAAGCCGCGGCCACTTCACGAGACGCCAGCCAGAGCATCGTGAACTTCCCGCGTCCGGTCGCCGGCCGTTACCATACAAAAGGGATGAGCGCCTTAACTCGTCGCTGAAGACGAGCGTTGAATGGCCATAATTGTAAGATCATCGTGCAGCGGTTGGCCGCAACGGAAGGCATTGAGATGGTCCAGGCAGAGCAGCGATGAGGGCTTCCGGCGGCAGATCACGTTGTCGAGTCAACACCTCCACCAGCCCGGCCTCACCGTATTCCTCGCCGCTGGGGGATTGCGCTTCTGAGACACCGTCCGTGTAGAGCACGAGGGTCTCGCCGGCGTTCAGACGCACTTGCTGGGGGGTATAGCGGCCTTCGCAGAACATTCCCAGCGGCACGCCCGTTGCCGCCAAGCGAGTGATTTCACCATCGCGAAACACCAGCGCGGGACAATGGCCGGCGTTGCACAGTTCAATGCCACCCGACGCGTCGGCCTGCCCACAGACCAGCGTGGCAAAGAAGGTGGACATCGTGGTTTCGCAGAAAATCCGGCCGGCCCGTTCCACGAGAGTGTGAACGGGAAGGTCACTGGCGGCGAGGGTCCGGAAGATGGCACGCAACTGCGCCATCAGCATCGAGGCGGCCACGCCCTTCCCCGATACGTCGCCCAGCGAGAAGAAGAGCTCCTTGCGTCCGTTCTCCCGAACCATCAGATCACAGTAGTCCCCGCTCACGAGGCGCAGAGGCCGATAGTGATAGGCGACTGTCCAGTCGGCAAAGGTCTGATGCGCAGCCGGTAGCAGACCCTGCTGAAGCTGGGCCGCCAACTCCAGGTCCTGTTCCAGTAACCGGCGATGCTCCGGACTGAGATGGTCAAGACACAGGCGGACCAGGAATCGGAGAGTAGACGATCCCTCTCGATGGTGTCGTGACATACGTCGCAGAGACCATAGGTCCCCGCCTCCATTCGCGCCAGCGCGACATCGACTTCATTCAGTAGATCTTCAATGCCTTTTTGCCGGCCCGGCGAGGCGAGTGTTCGTCTCCGAGCTTGCGCCGTCGCGCCATCAACTGGTCACGCAAATACGAGTCCGTCAGTTCCGGCATGTGGTTCCTCCGGCGGCCAGACCGGTGCTCCTTCGCATGGTCCTGGCCTATGTCGGTTCATTCTGGCACAGGCCGGCAGCCAGCGAAATCCGAATCTTGCTCTGGTTCAAAAGGAAGAAGGCACGCATCGCCTGGAGGGTGGGGCGATAGCGATGCGTGCGCGTGCAATCGCTAAGGGGTTTGCTCGCTCACCAGCATCGGCTCAGCCGTGTTCTTGAAATGGTGCCACTGGCCGTCTTTCCGAGAAGTCGGCGAATTGCTCCCTCGGGCACTCACGACGGCACTCCCCGCGGGAACCTGGCGGCCGAAGTAATGCCATTGTCCATCCCCAAGAAATGCCGTCTGCGGCCCTGGCGTGCTGCCGCCCTGTAGAGACGTTTCTGGATACCCGCCACTGGGAGGGTCGGGTGCGTACGAGCTTGGACCTGGGTCCGCGTTCGGTGCGTTCGAATTTGGATCGTTTCCCGGAATCGTGCAGTTATACGGACCGTACGGATAGCATGGATTGTTTGAGCCGTAGGGATAGGAGGAATCGGGATAATAAGGGTAATAGTCTGGCCATCCATAACCGTAGTCCCAATACGGGGCATACGCCGAGGGCCACCAGCCTAAGCCGAGGCCCCAGCCTCCCCAGCCTCCCCAACCTCTTCCACCTCCCCAACCGCGTCCATATCCGCTTCCATAACCGAGCCCGTAGGGGTACCCGCGTCCTCTGCCACCATATCCGTAGCCGCCGCGATAACCTCCGCGGAAACCGCCACCGTAACCCCCACGAAAACCACCACCGTAACCGCCCCGGAAGCCGCCTCCATATCCGCCGCGGAAACCTCCACCTCCGCCCCCATGGAAACCGCCTCCCCCGTGAAAGCCACCGCCCCCGCCGTGAAAGCCGCCTCCACCGCCGCCGTGGCCGCCGCCACCGCGTTGAGCCCAGGCATTCGCGCTGACCGCAATGGCCAACGACAAGAAGATAATGTTCAGCCTGCCCATAACCCCTCCTAGTGAGAGGGTAGCACCCGGGAGAGAGTGAATCAACTTGATTGCCTCGCCGCAACTTAGCCGCTTCTTGGCGCCACTCTTGGAGTGTGTGGGCCGCGGGTGTTACGACTCTCTCAGTGCTTTCGATGCGGAATGCGGGAGAAGTGATCGTATCCGCGAACTTCTACCGGCTGTACCCTACCGTCCCTGATCATCTCCACGCCGGTTCCAGAGCGGATTTCACCAATACAGCGAAGGGGGATTCGGCCGAAACGGCGAGGCAACTTAGAAGCTTTGGCTGCGGGCACCGTGAACAGCAACTGGTAATCCTCTCCGCCGTCAAGCGCCAACCGCAGAGCTTCCTCGCCATCGGGAATCGGAGGCGTGGGAATATGGTCTGCGTTGAGGCATGCGCCTACTCCACTGGCGTCGCAAAGCCGCCGGAGGTCGATGGAGAGCCCATCGCTCAAGTCCATCATGGCGCTGGGCAAATGGTGATTGGAAAGAAATCGGCCCAGAGCGCATTGCGGCTGGGGATAGAGATGAGCGTGGAGGGCCGACCTGCCCAGCATCGCCGCCAACTCTTCCACCTTGGCCTCTTCCAGCAGCGACAGCCGTTCGCCCGCTTTATACAGATCGAAAACCTCCCGCGTGAAGGCGTATCCGTCCTGAATGTCCTTGCCGGCCAGCTTCTTGCCCTGCGACGTCACGCCGCCGACGACAAGCAGCCGTCGCGGCACAGTCGGCCAGCCGCCAGGTGCGGCACGTCGCCGACGCGCAGCAGGCCCGGCGCGGGCAACCCCATGCGCGTGTCCCGGCCGGGTAGGCCTCGTCGGTGACGAACGTGCCGGGACGTCGACGGCGGCCGCGGCGCCACGCGCTCGTCGAGCAACCCGGCCGCGCACAGGGCGACCACGCCGGCCTGGCCGATGCCGACCACGGCCAGGCGGTCCTTGTCCAGGCCCGGCTGACTCGCCAGTCCAGTCGAGCAGGCACTGCACGTCGAAGACCCACTGTCCCAGCAGCGGCCGGCCCATCCAGAGGGCGTGCTCGGCGCCGTTGTGGTCCGGTGCCCCGCGCGACGGCGTCGTTCGCCGGCTTGCGTCTCGCCGGTGGCCCGCAGGTCCGGCGCCGACACGACCCAGCCGGCGTCGAGCAGCGCCGCGGCCAGCGGGTGCTTCAGCGCCGCCGTCTTGCCGTCCAGGTGCAGCAGCACGCACGCCGGCACTCGCCCCCCTGTCGCGGCCTGTAGCGGTGCAGCAGCCGGCAGCGGCAGGTCCGGCTCGGGAGTCACGATCAGCGGCAGCGTCGTATCGCCGGCCTCGTCGAGCGCCCAGTTTTCGCGGCGCGGCTTCGGCGACTCGCGGGAAATCGCCGAAGACCTGCTTGCGCAGCTGCCCGCGCCGGTAGCACGGCGGTGGCCTCCCAGTCCTCGATGTGGTCGGCTGACGTCGGCCGAACTTCGCCAGCAGCCGCTTCGCCTCGCGCCGCGAACGTCGGCGGGAAGAGGAAGCCCTTGGGCCGCTTGCCGTCGGGAAAGACGGCCAGGTCTTCGGCCTTCTCGACCTCGTGTTTCGGCTCGGGGATCGGCTTGCCGTCGCCCTCGTCCTTGAGCCAGCGCGTCATCCAGCCGTACATCGCCTCGCGCATCGGCTGGTTGTAGGCGTGCGGCGACTCGAAGGTGGCGTGCTGCAGCTTGTCCGCGGCGTCGTAGGAGCTGGAAGATCGGCCTGGCCCGCGCCACGCTCTTCTTCGCCTCGCCGACGCTGAACTGGAAGGCGTCCTTCGTGGCGTTGATGACCAGCAGGGCGCGCGGCGCGACCAGCGACAGCACGTCGCCTTCCTCGGTGAAGCGCAGGCGCCCCGGCAGCACCTCGCAGACGCAGCAGGCGGCCTGCAGATAGGCCTGGTAGGTGCCGACCGAGCAGACGGGCACGACGGCCGCGAAGCGCTCGTCGAGGGCGCCGGCGTACATGGTCTGGTTGCCGCCGCCGGAGGCGCCGGTGATGCCGAGCCGGTCGCCGTCGACCTCGGGCCGCGTCAGCAGGTAATCGACGGCCCGGCGGTTGTCGTACACCTGGCAGCCGAGCAGCGTCTGCCCGGCCGGCCAGAGCGTGCGCCCAGCAGCGCCCGTGGTACGCCCCGGCCCGGCGTGGTGGCGTTCGCCGGCGCCGAAGGCGTCCAGG
>CAVZDM010000140.1:0-117738 GCA_963773955.1 uncultured Acidobacteriaceae bacterium
ACAACCACGCCGATTCCCTTACGGCTCGTGCAAGCTGTCGCATAAAGCGGACCACAACTTTCGCGCGATATCATACAGCGGTCCAACCTCAGGCGCTAGCACAAATCTGTCCTGCAAACAGCAATCTCGGCTAGGGCTGCGTCTTTTGCAAGCTAGCCGTCACATTCACGACTGAATCCGCGGCTACCGCCAGCTCCCGCTTCCACTCTGCAAAGCCCGGCATGGAAATGACGACGACATGGGTCCCGGGACTCAGGCCGATTTCGGAGGGCGTGTTGCCCATATACCTCCAGTCAACAGTGATTTCCGCGCCGGCGGGCGTCGAATTGAAATTGCACCTGACCTTCCCCGTAAGAGCTTCCTGGGTGGAGACAGGCGGCGGACCTGGCAACGGCAGCGGCACGGGAGCGGGCAGTGTGGACGCCGGAACCGCTGAGTTCTGCACCGGTGCCGCGGTGTGCGGGACGGGCGCAACTGAAAGTTGCCCGGCATTTTCAACCGAGGCCGGGGGTGGCTGAGTTGCAACTGCGGCTGCGACCGCCGGCGGACCGGCCTTTCCTCCGTTGTCTGCCAGCGTGTAAAACTGCTTTCGCGCCTTGCCCTTGTCATCCGCGTAGTACACGGTGACGCCTTTCTTCTCTCTTCTGGCGTCGAAAGTTGCGCCCTTGGGCAAGGGTGCGCACCTGGAATATCTTGACTCAATCGTGCAACGGATGCGGAACGGCGGCGCGTCGCCTTCCTGCACCAGCAAGGTACTCACCAGCGGCACGTTTGAAGTCGAACGGCAATAAGCGTCGAAAGTGAGTTGGTCGCAATTCTTGGGAACGCCGTTGTTGTCGTCACTGCTCAACGCTCGAGTTGCAGAATCCAGAACCGTGATGCGCATCATGCCGTTTCGCGATGCGGCGTTGGCGAACAT
Source organism: uncultured Acidobacteriaceae bacterium (assembly GCA_963773955.1). Taxonomy (GTDB): domain Bacteria; phylum Acidobacteriota; class Terriglobia; order Terriglobales; family Acidobacteriaceae; genus Acidiflorens. The sequence goes on from CAVZDM010000140.1 coordinate 920, forward strand.
GGCCACCAACAATAGACCTGCCTGCAGAGCCGCCCTTCTATGCGTACTCATCGAACCAAATCCTCCAAACACTGCGGATGCATCGGTCGCAGACCGGGGGTTCCCGAACCATTCTGGAAGCCGGTCCCGCAGATTCGGTACATTGTGATCCCTTGGCGCATCCCGCACAATAGCCTTCCCTGTTGGAGGAGGTTTGGGAGGACAGACTCACTTGCAGGCCGTTGCCCGAATGGAGCCCGTCCCCTCTCATTAGGTAGCCGGATGCACTCGATCTGCGCCGGCCAGGATGACCCCGGCGGGCCTTGTTTTGGCCCGCCGGGGTGGAGGCTCCGGTCTAGAACGTAAAGATCGGCCCGAACTCCGTCCGGTGATCCTGCCATTCGTTGGATGAACTTCCGGCAATTGTGTATAGATTGACCTTGTCAAATATACGGGTGCCGTAGATCGACTGCTCGAAACCGAACTGGCACCAGTTGTTGAATTTGTAGTTCAGGGTTGCCACAAACGCCTTGCCCATCGACATCGGGAGTCCCCCATTGCACGAAGCGCTTTCGTCCGCGGCGCCGCAGCCAATGCCGTTGGCGTGGTTCTGGTCCCTATCCACCACCTGGTCCTTGCCGACGAGCAAGCTAAGTTGCCAGCCCGCATTGTGGCCTTTCGGATTGGCATTGAACCAACGGGAAAGCGGCAAGCCGAGCTGCAGGAATCCGCCAAAGCCACGAATGGGCCGCTGCGGAGCAACCTCAACATTGCTAACCGGGCAGGGCGCGTCGCCTGGATTGATATTGCAACCCAGTACGGAGCCACCCTGAGCAGCCAGCGGACCGCCGTCCGCAGTTACCTGCGCCGGAGTTACGTTATACAGCCCGTTGACGTCGGTGAAAAAAGAGTTGATTTGGCCGCCGAAGTAGAAGCGCATGTCGCCGCCCTTATAGGCGCTTCCCACCAAGGTAAACCAGCGAGTGGGCAATGCCACCGTGAGCTGGTTGCCCCACAACGTGCTGGAAGCTTGAAAGCCATTCGGGAAGGCAGCGCAGTAGTTGGCGTCGGCCAGCTCGCATTCACCATCCGCGATGTACGACGAATTGGGAACGATCGATGTCCGCCTAGCGCGGAATCCAGCCACGGCGATTTGTGCCGGAGCGACACCCCTCGCATGGTCGAGTTGGAAACTCAAGGCTACTCTGCCTTCCCACTCGGGACGGTCGGAGTCGGCGCCCTCACGTTCGCCTTCTCCAAGCTGGGCAGCGAGCCCGTTGCCCGCCGCGTTGCCGAGCTTCAGGATTTCACCTGTGCTGGGCATCATGATCCCAAATTGACCTTCCAGGTTGACTTTGTGCTCTTTATTGAAGTTCTGGACGAAGCCAACCCGCAGTTGTGGCGAACGGGTGTAAGTGTTGCCCCAAAATGCGCCATTAAATGTGGTTTCCAGAACATTTTCCATAGCGCCGGATCCGAAAAGCGTCCAGTCCTGTCCACCTACGAAGAAAATGTCGGTGCCCTCGCTGGCGTGGTAATCCATGCGGACGAAGGCCAAACGCAGTTGTGGTTGATTGCTGCGAATCGATGAAACGTCGCGGTTGTCGGCTTCGCTGAAGTTACCTTCAAAATCGCCTTCGATCTTGCCGGTCAGCGTCAGCTTTGGCGAGATGTCCGGCCATTCGAAGTTCATCCCAAAACGCGTGGACCGCGCCTTGACATGGACTTCGGGATCCTTCGTCGGGCCCGTGTTGAAGGTCGAGTTAGGGTCGGCATTCAGCCATATGCCGGGAAACGGGAAGTCATCGCCGTCGGGGTCGCTACTGTCATGGACGACCGTCGCCTTGATGAAGCCATAAGGTGCAACCGTGAGCGGGCCCACCTTGATACCGCTTAGACCGCCGGTCTTCGGGGGGTCGACGGGGAACACTCGGACCGGAGCAACCGCCGCTATCACGGGCGGTGCAGCGGGCGGCGGTGGCGGAGCAGCCTGCATCGACGATTGGGTTTCCATGGTTGCGAGGGATGTCGAAACAGCGGCTTCCGGAGCGGCCACCAGAACGGAGGGCGGCGCTACGGTTTTCACTGCGGCAGACAGATCGGCCGCGCTCAATACCCCTTTGCGACTGAGCACGTCGACCAAGGCTTGGAATTGAGTCGCGGGAGTGGCATTTCGAATGGCGTTCGCCTCTCCGGGCGCGAGAACGCCTTTCATCACCAGCACACCGAGCAAGGCCGTGACATTGGCATCGCCAGTGGCCGCGCTCACGCTTACGCTTGGACTTGGGCTTGGGCTTGCCGCAGCGGGGCTAGCCTCGGCGCTGGTTGCGTTTGCTGCATTTGCATTTTCCGTTCTTGCGTCGTTGTTTCCCGCCATGACGGGCAAGGCCGTGATGGCCACCACTAACAGGCTCAATAGCCAGTTTTTCAGTTTCAACATAGACGGTGTCCTCCTCGTTCCGGATCGGCTCAGGCCTTGGCCCAGAACATGGGGCCAAACGTTATGTCGCTTTCGGGCACGATGCTGTATCGGCGGTCACTCATTAAAGTGATGTACGTCACTGCCAGCGGCTCACGAATAGATGGAGAATGTCGGCCACTCTATTAGCGGTACGCCACACTCTGAGGAGGTCCGCATGAGCGCTTCGAACCTTCCTTGTGGGTCTGCCGAGCCCGATTGAAAATTCAGCCGCGAGGGTAATGAAGAAGAGGAGAACACAATGAGCCTGGTCAATCCGATCGTGCAAAAGTGGATCACTGAAGCAAAAGAAGATCCCGACGCTTTTTGGGGACGCGCGGCAGACCAGCTACCGTGGTTCCGCAAGTGGGACCGAGTGTTGGATTGGACTCCGCCGACATTCAACTGGTTCGTCGGCGCACGGACCAACCTCGCTTACAACGCCCTCGACTATCACGTTAAGCGCGGTTGGGGCGGGCACACGGCGCTCATCTATCTCAATGAACGCGGTGAGCGGCGCATCTTTACCTATGCCCAACTGCTTTACGAAGTAGAGCGGGTGGCAGCCGCGCTCCGCGGCCTGGGCATCAACAAGGGCGATCGCCTGACCGTCTACATGCCGACCTGCCCCGAAGCTATCATTCTGATGCTGGCCACGGTTCGCATCGGCGCCATTCACTCCGTGGTCTTTGCCGGTTTTGGCGCGAAAGCGCTGGGCGACCGCATCCGGGCCAGCGGATCGCGCCTGGTTTTCACCGCCGACGTGACCTACCGCAAGGGTAAGAACACCGACCTCAAATTGATCGTGGATGAAGCGCTGCAAGGGGGCAGCGACGTAGAGCGCGTCATCGTGCTGAAACGAACGGGAACGGAAATCCCGTGGACTCAGGGACGGGATGTGTCCTGGGAAGAGTTCCTCAGCGGCGCCAGCGGCCACTCCGGGGACTATGTCGAAATGGAATCGAATGAACCGGCATTCATCCTCGCCACTTCCGGCACCACCGCGACCCCGAAGCTGGCGATCCACACCCACGGTGGCTATCAGGTTCATATCCATAGCATGGGCAAGTGGGTGTTTGCCCTCAAGCCGACCGATGTGTGGTGGTCAACCTCCGATATCGGCTGGATCGTGGGCCACAGTTATATTGTCTACGCCCCGTTGATCGCCGGCGCTACCACCGTCGCCTTTGAGGGCGCGCTCGATTACCCGGCTCCGGAAACGAATTGGAGGACGCTGATCGAGGAGTTCCGGGTCACCGGCATCTTTACTTCACCCACCGCCGTGCGATTGCTGATGCGTTACGGAGATGCGCCCCTGCTCAAGACCAATCACGATTATCTGGAGCGAGTGTTTTGCGCCGGCGAAGTCCTCAACGCGCCCGCTTGGGAATGGCTGCAGAAGAAGATTTTCAAGGACAAGATTCCGGTCATCGACCACATGTGGCAGACCGAAACCAGCGGTCCCGTGTTTGGCAATCCGTATGGCCTCGGCTTGCTCCCGATCAAAGCGGGTTCGGCGACGATTCCCCTGCCCGGCATTGACGCTGCGGTGGTGCAAGTGGACGGCACGCCCTGCGGCGCGAATGAGAAAGGCATCATGGTAATCCGGCGTCCCTTCCCCGGCTTAACGCCCGCGCTGTGGGGAGAAAAAGAACGCTATGGCCGCGATTACTGGCAGATCATTCGTGATGTTTATTACAGCGGAGATTCGGCACACATCGACGATGACGGCTATGTCTGGTTCGCCGGCCGCGCCGACGAGATCATTAAGATTGCCGGGCACCGCATCGGCACCATCGAAGTGGAGACCGCGCTTCTCACCCACCCCGCAGTGGCAGAGTCGGGAGTGGTGGGCCGCGCCGACGACCTCCGCGGCGAAGTGATCTCCGCGTTTGTGGTACTCAAGCAGGGATTCGCTCCATCAGAAGAACTGAAGAAAGCGCTGCTGGAACAGGTCCGCCATGAACTGGGACCGATTGCCGTAATCGGCGATTTGAACTTCGTCGAGATGCTGCCCAAGACGCGCAGTGGCAAGATCATGCGCCGAGTGCTGAAGGCCGTCACCCAGGATCGGACTGCCGGTGACATTACCACCATCGAAGATGAAGGTTCGGTGGAAGAGGCAAGGCACGCATGGCAGCAGATGCGAGAGCATCTCGATGGCAAGACGCCGAAAGCGAGTCCCCCAGTAGCCGCTCTCGTCAAGTGAGTGACAGTGAGTGACGAAGTGAGTTGAGCTGGTTGAGCGTCTGGCGGGCTGCTGAAAAACTCTGGTTTCGTATCAGGGTATTTCTTCAGCGATACCGTAGCTCCTTCGTCCCTTTAGGGGTCGAGGTAGCGAAATCGACTTTTCCCGCAGCCTCCTGGTCTGCCGCCCCCGCGTAAGTGGCGTCGCGGCCACCGTAGCGGCGCACTCTTATATTGTCCTGCTCAGCGTGTGCCAGAAAGCCCTCCAGCACGCACCAGCGCGAGCAGTACTCGCCAATAATCATGGTATATCGGAGCAACTTGGCTTATAGACCTTGCATCTTGAAGGTAACTAACCACACGCCCTGTGCGACTCGGATTCTGCCTACAATTGGATTTCTTCCTTATTTCAGCCTGACTTGCGGTTAGTTGAAGGAGGAGGCAACGGCGATGCGCGACCAACGGATGCGCTCGGCGATGCTTGCCTAGGGGCACCGTGCAAACCAATGCACAGTTGAAACGCCCGCCTCAACCGCAAGATTGTGCCTGGCAACCGTTCCTCGGAGTGATTCTTGAGTACTGAGTCGAAAGGAACCTCTGCTGTCGAGAATACGCACTGCATCTAAGTTGGACGAGAGGCAGCCTATGACGATTATGAGAATGTCGAGCAAGCCGCTTATTCCGCAAGGTAAGAGATTCGGATTCGAGATGTTGTTGCTTAGCATGTTTCTTCTCGCAGTTCCCATCAACGCGACCCTGTCCTTGTCTCAGGAAGCGCGCTCGTCAGGTTGGGTGGTGATTCCAGTCTCGGAGTATCGAACGCTTCACGCCAAGGCCTATCCCCTCGATCTGGAACCAGAAGCATCTCCAGTGCAGGCTACGCTGACCCGTGTCGACTACGATTTGCAGGTCCGAGGCGATGTGGCAAAGGGCCGGGTGAGTCTTACGGTGGATGTGCTGAAGGACGGCTGGGTGCGGGTTCCGATTCCTTCGGGACTGCTGGTTCGCGAGGCGCGGCTCGACAACAAACTGGTTTCCCTGGTGCCCTATAACGGCAAAGGCGGCGGTCAGCTCACTGCCGTTCTTTCTCATTCCGGACGGTCTGTTCTCTTGCTTGATATCGCTCTTCCTATCGCTTCGAATGCGGGGAGTGAAAGCATGGCGCTGCCTCCCGCAGATTCCGGAATTACGCGCGCCTCGGTCCAGCTTTTGCGCCACGGTGTGGATGTTCAAGTCGGCGGTGGACTGCTGTCGGAGCACTCCGATACGGCCGACGAGAGCAAGTGGGTGGCCTACGGCCGTGGCAACGAGCCGCTCACTTTTAGCTGGCGAAGGAAGACCGAGGACCACCGAACGACGCAGCCACTGCGGCTGCGCGGATCGCTTACCGAATTGATCAGTCTGGGAGAAGATTCGACTTCGATCTATGCCGAGGTGAATCTTGAAGTCGTGCAGGGCGCGGCAGCCGAAGTGCGCATCCAGCTTTCCGAAAACGTTACGGTGAATCAGGTGCTCGGCGCGACCGTGGCCGATTGGGAAATGAAGAGCGGCGAGCTAGTGGTGAAATTCCTGGAGCCGATCGAACAGAACTCACGATTCGTGATCAATGGCGAAACCCGGCTGGCCCGCGACGGAGAAATCGCGATGCCTCTGCTGCATCTTCTTAACACCGAGAAGGACACGGGCGGAGTGGCGGTGGAAGTTCTGGGAGCGGGTGAGATCAAAGACTTCAAGTCGCACGGAATGGAAGAAGCGGATGCCAGCGATTTAGGCGAAACCGTCGCCAGCCGGCAATCACCATCGCTTGCAGCCTTTCGTTTTCGCGCCGGAGAAGCCGCCGCCACCCGATCGCTCACCGTAAATGTGGCGCGTTACACGCAGCAAGCCGTGTTGATGGCGAACATCGAAGAAGCTCGCTATCAGGTGCTGATGAGCAAGGAAGGGAAAAGTCTGATTCAAGCGCGCTACGCCGTGCGCAACAATCAGAGGAGCTTCGTGAAGATCACGCTGCCGGCGGGAGCGGTGGTTTGGAGCGCCGCGCTGGGAGGCAAACCGGTGCGGCCTGGGCAGTCTCCCGACGGCAGTTTGTTGCTGCCGTTGGAAAAAGCGCGCGGAGGCGAAGACGCTCCCGCATTCGTAGTCGAAGTCTTGTATCTGGGCCGCGGGCCGGCCTGGGGAGACAAGGGCCAGGTGCGGCTGGCTTTGCCCGCGCTCGATTTGCCGATTTCGCGCACTGGGCTGCTGCTCTACTATCCGCCGCTGTTCCACATCTCGGCCGAGCCGGGGACGTTTCGCACCGAGACTTACGCGAGTCCGACGTCAGAAGCGTTTAACCTGCAACCGCCGCTCCCTGTGCTCGCATCCCCACAGGCACCGAAGGCCGCAAACATCGGTGGTCTGCAACAATTCAATGAGAATGATGCCACGCAGGCGCTGGTCGACAAATTCCACGCAAAATCGAAAGAAGGAAAAGTGGCCGGCATCCTGCCCATTGGAATTTCGTTTCCTGCGTTTGGTCCTTCCATATTCCTGATTTCCGAACTCACGGGCGAAAATCAGGCTCCGGCTGCTGAGTTTGACTACCAGCATGAGAAAAAACAGGGTGGGCGATGAAAAACAATATGGTTGTCCTCGTAATAACAACGATAATGACATTGACGCTCGCGGTTGCCGCAACCGCACAGCAAAAAATTGCCCTGCCTCTCCCCGATTCCGGCAATGTGACGTTGCCCCTGGACGAATACAACCGCTTGGTCGAGTTGGCCGGCAAAACGCCGAAGAAGCCGGATACCCCGCCTCTCAACTATTCGATCAAACGCGCGGACCTGAAGCTCCGCGTGGAAAATGAATCGGTGCTGGGAAGCGTTCAGTTGGAGGGCGAAGTATTCAAGAAAGGCGTGGCCAAGGTCCCACTGACCTCTGGCATCACGATTCTGGATGCGAAGCAAGAGAACAAAGCATTGCCGCTGCAGCAGGAAAATGGAGTTCAGACCGCCGTTTTAGCGGGGCCGTCCGAGTTTTCCATCACTCTGAACGCGGGGTTGCCGCTCCGCATCGAGGCGGGGCGCGCGTCGTTGAATTTGCCGGTTCCCTCGGCCAGCAGCGTGCAACTCTCGCTGGTGCTTCCCGGGGAGAATACGTACGCCAACATCAGTCCCGGCCTGATTACCGATCGACGATCGGAGAACGGACACACTTCGATCGAAGCGATACTCGTGCCCGGACAATCCGCGAGCATCTGGTGGGCAAGACGGGAAGCGGCCGTGCCGGCGGTTCCGCGAGAGGTGCGATTTCTGTCTGACGTGAAAACGCTGGTGTCGGTGAGCGAAGCCGAGCTTCGAATCGCATCCCTTGCCGACGTTTCCGTGGTCCAGGGCGAACCTTCTCAATTCGAAGTGGAGATTCCCGAAGGATATGAAGTGACGGGCGTCACCGGGGCTTCGCTCGAATCGAGCGAAACTCAATCCGGCATTTTGATCTTGAAGGTTCGAACGGCCAGCCAGCGCAGCCATCAGTTTCTGATTTCGATGGAGCGCTCGATTGACACAAAAAGCAGCGAATCGAAAGCCGGCGACTCGAAAGCCAGCGCTCCGTTTCTCACGTTCAAAAATGCTCAGCGTGAGACGGGCGAGGTCCTCATCGAGGGCGTGGGGACCATGGAGCTTACGGCAACCGAAGGCGGCGGTCTCAAGCGCATGGATGTAAAAGAAACGAATCCATACCTGCGCTCGCTGGCGCATTATCCTCCGCAAGCTGCGTTTCGTTTCCACCGCCAGCCGACCGAGACGCCGACTCTGGCTTTGGAATGGACTCGTTTCCCGGATAGCAGCGTGCTTGCGGCGGTTGCCGAGAGTGCCGTGGTTACGACGCTCGTGACTTCGGAAGGCAGGTCGCTCACCGAAATAAGACTCACGGTAAAGAACCAGGCTCAGCCATTCTTGAAAGTTGCGCTGCCGGCAGGAGCCAGCATTCTGTCGGCGGACGTGGCGGGAGAAAAGGTCAAACCCGTATCGGGACCGGACGGAGATCGCGTGCCGTTGTTGCGGCCCGGGTACCGCCCCACCGGCGCTTACGAGATTTCTTTTGTGTTCGTGCATGCGGGGGCTCCCTTCGCAAAAAAGGGAGGATCCGAGATTTCCCTGCCGCGCATGGACGTGCCCGTCAATCTGCTGCAGTGGGAGGTATTTCTGCCCGAGCAGTACAAGGTGAAGGATTTCGGCGGCGATGTCATGGCGGCGAATCTGGTGCCGCCCGCGATTCAGGAAGTTGAGTCCGTCGCGGCGCCAAGAGCGGCGGGGGGGGGAGGCTCCGGTGGAGGCATAGGCAGCGGTAGCGGAGCAAACATAGGAGGACCTCTGTTCGGCGCCAATGCCTACAGAGCGCTAGCACCCGGGCAACTGGGCGGGGTCGTTGTGGATTCGAGCGGTGCGGTAGTCTCCGGCGCCCGTGTCACGGTTACGAACTCAGATACTGGCTTCGCGGCAAATGCCATTACCAACCCGGAGGGTTTTTGGGTAATTTCGAATTTCCCTGCGGGCAGAGCCAGGATCAGGGTTGATGAAGCGGGTTTTAAATCCACGGTTGAAGATATCAATCACGATGCCAGCGTGGCCGAGCAATTCCCGATTACTCTGCAACTCGGCACTGCATCAGAATCAATTGTGGTAACCGCCGAGGCCACGACCGTTAACACCGAGACGTCGGATTTAGCCGTCAACGGCCGCAATTACACGCAGCTTCAACAACTCGAAGCGAAAGTAAGAAAACAGGAACAGAACGCAGCCTCGGCCAACGTGATGAATCTGCAGCGTCGTGTGGCCGGAGTGCTGCCGGTGGCCATCGAGGTGCCGCGCACGGGCACTTCTTTCCAGTTCGTCAGGCCGCTGGTTCTGGATGAGGAAACCAAGGTGACATTCAGCTATAGAAGCAAGTAGCCGGTCTACTATCTGCTGGTCCGTTCTGTCCGCGACGACCGGGGTAATCCCTGTTTCGCGCATGCGAAACGTCTATGATGTCGAGGATGAGAACCGAGCAATGAGTCTGAAATCCACTGTCTCCGGTGATACCAGGCTGGGCATGAACGATGCCATCACCCGTCGTGATTTTCTCGGCTCCACGCTGTTGGCGTCCGGGGCGCTCTTGTTCAAATCCATCACACCCGCGGACCTGCTCGCGGCTGGAGCGACTGGGGCAGCGGCAGACGAATTCACCGGTTATGGCGGCGTGGGCGAATACAGCACATCGAACGGAAACACGCTGGCCGTCCTCGAGGCCGGCCACGCCATCCGCGACCGTGTCTATGACCCGCTGGCCAGGGACGTCATCGACACTGGCGAGAATTATGATTGCGTCGTCGTCGGCGGTGGCATCAGCGGACTGGCCGCCGCCCTGTTCTTTCAGCGGGAGACGCAACGGCAAGCGCGCCCCGAAATGAAATGCCTGGTTCTTGAGAACCATCCCATTTTCGGCGGTGAAGCCAAGCAAAATGAGTTCCTGGTGGATGGCAAGCGGCTGATCGCGCATCAGGGCTCGGCCATTTATCAGCTTCATTCTCCAGACAGCTTCATCGCCCAGTTCTACGACAGCATCGGTTTGAAAGCGCAGAAGCTCGACTACCAGAAATGGGCGGGCCCTCTGCCGGAGATGCCTCTTTCTCAAACTCCCTATGAAGCGATCGGTCTGGAGCATGGGCAATACGGATTCTGGTTCGGGAAACAGTTCGGGCAGAAGCCGGGCATGTGGTTGATCGATCCGCTGGGAAAAAACCTGAAAGGCGCTCCCGTTTCCGACGCAACTCGAGCAGAGTGGCTGCGTTGGTTGAAGAGCACGCCGGTACAAGGAGACCGATTCGTCCATCCGAAAGTGGAAGGGGACGCGATTTCCCGATACCTGGATTCGATCACGCTGGAACAGCATTACATGGAGCGCTTCGGCCTGAGCCGGGAAACGATCCGGACGTTTCTCTCTCCCGTGGAAGGCGGCGCATCCGGCCTTGGCCCAGACGCGTTGTCGGCATACTCGGATTATGCATTTGAAATGCTGCATCCCTTAACCGGCGAAGACAGCCGAGACCAGATGTTCCCCGGCGGCAACACGACCATTGCAAGATTGATGGTGAAGAATTTAATTCCAGGGGCGATTGATGATGCGAGAACAGGCTCAGGCGCCGATACTGTGACGGCGGTTACCGCCAACAACGTCAACTTTGCCGCCCTCGACACTCCGCAAACCAACACCAGGGTTCGGCTGTCGTCGACTGCGATTTCCGTCCAGCATGACGGCGAATCAAGCAAATCCAATTCGGTCAGCATCTGCTACCTCAAGGACGGCAAGGTGTACCGAGTCAAAGCGCGCTCGGCCGTATTGGCGGGAGGAAGCTGGACCACCAAGCACATCGTGCAAGATCTTCCCGAGTCACACCGCAGGGCGTACGCGGAGTTCCACCGATCACCGTGCATGATGGCCAACGTTGCACTGAGGAACTGGCGATTTCTGTACAAAATGGGAATGACCGGCTGCCGCTGGTTTGAAGGAACCGGCAATTACATGGAAGTCCGCAAACTGGCGCTTACCGGCGTGGCGGATTCCAGGATTAGTCCAGATTCTCCCATCGTTCTCTCCCTGAAGATTCTGTATTCTTTTCCGGGCCACTCCACCGAGGAACAGGGTAACCTCGGCCGCGCGGAATTGCTCGGAACATCTTTCAGGGACTATGAGAGGCGAATCCGCAAGCAATTCACCGAAATGTTTGGTGCCTATGGATTCGATGCTCAGCGGGATATCGCTGGAATCATCCTCAACCGCTGGGGTCATGCGTATCTAAGTCCGCAACCAGGCTTTTTCTTCGGTCGCGACGGCCGGCCTGCGCCGCGAGAGATCCTGCGCAATGCTCCATTCGGCAGGATCGCGTTTGCGAACACCGATCTCGCCGGGGCGATGGACCACCGCTATTCGATACTGGAAGCCCAGAGAGCCGTCCAACAGCTGCTCACGAGCGACCTGGGTGAGAGCCGAGCCAACCGGCCCTACTTTTCTGCATAGACGATTCCCGAGGCCTGTTTGGGGGGATCGGAGATCAGGCGAATGTATGCAATCAGCGCCTCGATCTCCGTCTTGCTGAGGGTATAGCCGTACGGTGGCATCAGTGCCGACTTGTTGAGTGCGGGTCCGCCGTGACTGATGATGGCTGTCAGTTCGGCGTCCGTCATTTTATTGAGCGTGTCGCCTTCGGTGAACGGGTGCGGCTTGACCTCTAGATTGTCGTAGTTGGAAACCCGCTCCGCGCTCGATTCGGGATTGTGGCAGCGGCCGCAATACTTGTTGTCGAGTTGAAATCCAACCATCTGTTGATATCCCAGCGCAATTTCTTCAATCTTCAGGTCGACCGGTTTCTGCGCTTTTGTCGCCGTGCGCGCGGTAAGTTGATACCGGAATGCCATGTTGCCCAGAGTGACGTTCGTGCTGAGCTGTCCGCTGGAATCGGTCAGGCCACTCTGAGGGTCAAAGCTGACCCCGGCTGGCCCGTTGAATTCGACTAGGGCTCCGGTGACGGCGTTCCCTTGTTCGTCGTTGACCTGCACGACCAGGGGCTGAGCGAGAACCGTGCCGGTTGCGCCGGTCTGCTTGCCTCCACTCGACTCGACCAGTGCGGCGCCGAACCCGGTTGGCTTCAATGCGGAAGCTGGTCCTGATTTATGGGTGCAGGCCGCGCTCACAAGAATGAAGAAGAGTACGAAGAGTGTCCGCCAGTGTCTGATCGAAGTTGCACCTGACTTTCCGTGGCGCAGTTCAGCGCTGGTGAAACAGGCCTCACTTGCTCTTGACTTTGGGTGGCGCAGCGCTTCAGCGCTGCGGTAATCACCTCGCGCTGGGTTCGGCTTTAGCCGCTGAGGTCGCGCGTTCTTTTCCGCTCCTGTCATTTCTTCGCCTCCTGCTTGCCGGGGCTTTTTTGCGTCATCAGGAAAGCGGTCAGAGCGCGGGCATCTTCGTCGTTCATGTTGCGGTTCGGTTCGATGGCGCCGGGCCGCATGGCCTGCGGGTCCTTCAGCCAGTGGTAAATCCACGCAGCATTCAGGCGCGAGCCCACTTGGGTGAGCGATGGTCCGATGTAGCCTTTGTCGACCTTGGTATCGACAATGTGGCAAGACTGGCAGGCATACTTCGAATAGAAAAGCTGTCTCCCTTGCTCCACTTGCACCGGCGGATAACCGCTGGCCGGCATCGAGTCCCGGTCGAACGCCGGAGTCTGATAAACGGTCGTGATGTAGTCGGTCAGTTCCGCGGCATCGCTATCGGAAAGGTTGAACCTCGGCATGCGCCGGATGAGCGCCGGCCGCAGCGTGCCCGGGTTCTTCAGGAATGCCAGCAGCCATGGCCGTTGCACCGAGCTGCCTTCCCAGGTCAGATCGGGAGCCAGGTCGCCCCCGCGGCCGTTGATGGCATGGCAGGTGAAGCAGGCCATGTCGTCCATTAGCTTTCCCGCCTTGCCCGCTGGCTGGTAGTCCGAAGGCGGTTTTGACGGCACGGTCAATGCCAGTGGCAAGTCGTGTGCGCGGTCGGTAAGCGCGAGCAGTGCCGTCGTCAAAGCGTCAACTTGCGCGGGCGCCAGGCTGAACTGCGGCATCTTCAGTGCCGATCCAAACGAACGTGGCTGCCGGATCTTGGCCGCAATGTAATCCGGCAGAGCGTGCGTCATCCCGGGCAGGAAAATAATCTGCGTCAGCGGCTTGCTCCCGATGCGGGTCAATTCGGGGGCAAAGTTGTCCGGCTTCTTGATGCCGTTGATCTCGTGGCAAGACGCGCAGCCGTACTCGGTCACCAGAAGTTTGCCGTGCGCGATCTGTTCCGGCGTGGCGGCGTCGAGATGCACATTCGCGAGCAGATCGGAATCTGTCTTATTTCCCAGGAAGGCAGTGAGCAGCGAAAGCTGCGGATCAGTGAATCGGTAGTGCGGCATGGCCGTTCCCGGATCGTAAACCCGCGGATTGCGCAGCCAGGCTCGCAGCCATTCCGGCTTCACCTTGTTGCCGACCCGGGTCAATTCCGGGCCAATATCGCCCCCAACCACATTTCCAGCGGCGTTCTGCACGGCATGGCAGGAGGCGCAGAAGGACTCGCCGTACAAGCTGGCCCCCTCGGCCGGATCAGGTGCTTTCTCATTCTTGTTGGCTGGATTGTTGGCCGTGTCTCCAGCGATGGGCGTGCTGTTGGCGATCAGGAACGCCGAGACATCGCGCGCGTCCGGGTCGCTCAACTTGAAATTCGGCATCGTCGCCGTGACCGCGTAGGCCTGCGGATCCTTCAGCCACGCGTAAATCCACTCTCGGCTGGTCTTGTCGGCAACGTGCTCAAGCGAGGGCGGATCATCCGTCGGCTTCATCGCGCTGCCGTCCGGCAGTTTGATGGTGTGGCAATGGACGCAGCCATAGCGCGTCAGCAGATTGCGTCCTGAATTCAGTTGCGGTGTTCCGGTGAGCGGCGCGCGATGGCATTGCCCGCAGGATGATTGAACGTACCGTGCCGGCAAGATCGGCTGCTCCCATGCCAGCGTGCTGCGATGCGCTTCCTCAACGGTGGTCGCAGGACCTTGTCCACGATGGCACATCACGCAGCCGTATTGATCCAGCGTATGTGGAATCGCAGGGTGCTTGCGGAACGGCTGAGTGCTGACATCGGCAAGGCTCGCTTCTTTCAATCCGACGTGGCAGCTGGTACAGCGATCCACCACGCCGAGTTGCGGCAGCCAGATTTGCTGGATTCCATCGTGGTCGTGGAAGCGGCGTTCGAGCGTAACTGCATCTCCGCGGCCCCGAACCAGCGACAGATATTTGTTCTGATAATGGCGCCATTCACTGAAGTAGTTCTTAGCCGGAGCAATGGCCAGCGAAATCAATAACAGCAGGCTGACCACGCCAAAAGCGCGCACCGGATGGCCGAACAACGTCTGCCACAGCCCAGATAATTTGTTCTTCGTTGGTCGCAATGATGGTCGCAATGATGGCTGCAAGCTAGCTCCTCCAGGGCAACACCCAGGACCACCCCGGGCCGCGGAAGAAAGTGCCAACCGCCGTGAGCACAATCAGTTCGAACAGGAACCAGGTCATGATCCAGTAGGAAAGTGGTCTGCCGGCGAGATATCGCCGGAAAGCCGATGTGGACTCCGCGGAACTCTGCACCGCCAGTATCATGAACCCGGCGACGATGAGCGTCGGCACCAGCGCCACGAGCACATCAAACGCCAACAAGAACACGGAGAGCGCCGCCGCGCCCAGATAGAAGATAAGCACTCGGCGCTTGCGGTCTTTCAGGAACATGCCCTCAGCCTCGATGTTGATGTTGAAATATGGAATCACAATCAGCGCAATCACCACCAGAGTCGGAACCAGTACACCCGCGACCACCGGGGGAAAGTAGTGCAGCATCTCCTGCAATCCAAGAAAGTACCAGGGCGCCTTGGCGGGATTGGGCGTATGCGAGGGATCGGCAATGCCCTCGAGCGGTGCGTTGAACAAAAGAGCTATGCCGACCAATGCAATCGCCAGCACCTCGATGGCGACGATGGCGCGGAACAGGACTTCCGGATAGGTCTGCACCTGCTCTTCGTCCGTGACCTTGACCTGCGCCGAAGTCCGCCGGGTGACGAAGACTACTCGCGTTGGCGACTTGCGGGCATTCGAGTCCATGCCGGCGATGAAATCCTTGGGATCGGGCGTTGGATCGGTCATAGTGATTGGCCCCCCTTGGCAGCCGCCGGAACCGCATTCGCTGCAACCGTTCTTGGCTCGCTCTGGTGTGCGTAGAGGCCGCCATCTTTACGAATGCGCCAGAAGTGCACTGCGACAAAAAGCATCGCAACCAGGGGCAGAATCATGCAGTGCAGTACGTAAAAGCGCAGCAGGGCGTTGGCGTTTACCATATTGCCGCCCAGCATCAGGAAATGAACTTTGTTGCCCATCACCGGCACTGCGGAAGCAATATTCGAACCCACCGTGATCGCCCAGAATGCCAATTGATCCCACGGCAGAAGATAGCCCGTGTAGCTCAGCAGCAGCGTGATCAGCAGAAGGATGACTCCAATGACCCAATTGAACTCGCGCGGCGGACGGTAGGCGCCGCGGTAAAACACCTTGAACATGTGCGCGAACACCAGAAAGACCATGGCATGCGCGGACCAGCGGTGCAGGTTGCGCAGAAATAATCCGGAGGAAACTACAAACTGCAGATCCTTGGTGTCCGCGTAGGCCTGCGGCACCGAGGGATGGTAATAAAACATCAGCGGAATGCCCGTGGCTACTAATATGAGGAATGTTCCGAATGTAAGAGTACCCAGATACCACGCGGTGCTGAAGCTGAGCATCCGGGTCCGCACCTTGGTCGGGAAAAGATGCAGAAATACGTTCTGCTGCACAGCCAGGGCGCGGTGCAGAGTACCGGATCCGGTCCCGCTCCGGAACACAGAACGCCAAACCCGCGTGCCGCGTAATTCTTCGAAATAGTTCGTGATTGTCTTCGCCACGGTCACACCGTCAAGAAATTCATGGGATCAATTTGTTTGGAACGGTCCACCATAAGATCTCCCTCATCGCTAAGCAAGACTTGCAGCCAGGGCAGCGGCCTGGGGGCCGGGCCTTCGATCTTCTCTCCTGGAATTTTCCCGGGGTCCCGAACATAAAATTTGCTGCCATGACAAGGGCACGCGATAATTCCATGCTCCCCCAACTCGGGTTTCCATGCGGTCAGGCAGCCGAGGTGAGTACATACCGCACTCAGCGAGAAGAAGCCCTCTTGCGCACGGATTAGATAGATTCCGGAGTTCACGTCCAGCGTCACTGAATCGACCGCGTAGTTCTCCGGCTTGCCTGCGTTGACGATCGGAGAGGGCTCATACAGAACATTAGGCGAGAGAAACTGGTAGGAGAACGCCGCCGTACCGGCAGTTGCAATACTCAACGATCCCAGTCCCAGCTTCACGAAAAAAGCGCGCCGGTCAAACTCTCTGCCCGGCTCCGCCGGCGTGTTTTGTTTCTCATCAGACATTGTCTTACCTCGAACGCCTACCTCGGGCCTCCAGCCGCAGCCGGCGATTTGGGTCTGAGTGGTCCATCTATGGACTCCACCGAGATCAATCCAGTCGGCTCGGCGGAAGCCAGGTTGTACGACTCCATGGTGATGGTGCCGACCGGACAGCGCGCGGCACAGAGCCCGCAGCGAATACAGCGCGTCTCGTCTTTCAGCATGGCGGAGCCGGTCACGATGCCGAGTTCATCGGCCGCCACTTCGTCGAACTCCACGCCAAACAATTCCTGGTTCTCGCGAATCTGCTGCACCGTCTCCGGCTCAAACTGGATACGACCGAGCGAAACCAGCGACAGGCAGTTTTCCGGACACACATCCACGCAGCCGCCGCACAGAATGCACATGCTCCCATCTTCGGGAACACCCTCAAAGACGGTGTTGACCCAGCAATGCAGGCAACGCTGCGCTTCCTCCATCGCTGACTCAGCGTCGTAGCCGACCTCGACTTCAGTCACTCCAGTGCGGCGCTCGATCGGCAGCATGGGAATCGCGGGGCGCGTCAGGTCCAACAACTCCAGCGGCATGCTGTGGCGCTTAAAAACCTCTATTTCAACAATCGGATCAGGATGCTTGCGTCCGCGCAGGAACTCATCAATCCCGACCGCGGCGCGTTTGCCGTCCGCCACGCTGTCGATGATCAGACGCGGGCCAAAAACGCAGTCGCCTCCGGCAAAGATTCCACTGGCCGAGGTCATCAGGGTTTGCGGGTTCACCGCAATCAGCCCACGCGGAGACTTTTCCACGCCGTCTTCCGGCTTAAGAAAATCCAGATTCGGCGCCTGCCCGACCGCCATAATAATGGTGTCGCATTCCAGTTGCGTTTCACTGCCCTCGTAGAACGCAGGATTGAAGCGCCTGTTCTCATCGAAGACCCATTTCGTCTTCAGCGTCTCCAACGCCACAACCTTCCCATCTTTGCCGATCATGCGCTTGGGGCCGAGGCCCGGATGCATGATGATGCCTTCCGTCTCCGCCTCTTCGATTTCTTCCAGCGCCGCCGGCATCTCTTCACGTTTTTCCAGGCACACAAGGTTCACTTCCTGTGCGCCCAAGCGCAAGGCAGAAAGTGACACGTCCACCATTTCTTTTGTGGCCACCGCGCTCACGCTCTCGAGCGATGGCTCAAGGTCTTCGACTCCGGCAACATGCTGCCGCACCACTTCGCGAGCCGCCGAACGCGCCACGTCCATGGCCACGTTCCCGCCGCCGATCACGATGACCTTTTTGCCGATAGTGAACTTGTAGCCGAGATTCACGTTGAGCAGAAAATCGATACCCTTGTAGACCCCATCCAGGTCAACACCCGGAATGGTGAGATCGCGGCTGCGATGCGCGCCGACGGCGACCAGCACCGCATCGAAGCCCTGGCGGCGCAGGTCGGAAACCGTGAAATCGCGTCCGGCGGCTTGATTGAGCTTAAGAGTGATATCGCCGGTCGCCAGAATTTCGCGCACTTGCGCTTCCACCACGTCGCGTGGCAAGCGATATTCGGGAATGCCGAGGTAAAGCATTCCCCCGGCGACAGGGGCGGCTTCAAAAATCGTCACCGAGTAGCCCATCAGAGCCAGGTCATGCGCCGCTGATAGTCCGACCGGTCCGCCGCCGACCACGGCCACTTTAAAAGGCAGCCGGTTCTGGCCGCGTCCGGCATTGATGTCGACAGGGCGCTTCGATTCCGGGCCGTGCCGCTCCGTCAGAAAGCGCTTGAGAGCCCGGATTGCGATGGGCCGATCGATATCTCCACGGCGACAGGCAGTTTCGCAGGGATGAGCGCAAACCCGGCCGCAGATGCTCGCCAGCGGGTTGGGGTCGCGAGCAAATTTATAAGCTTCCTCAAATCGCCCGTCCGCAATAAGCGCCACGTACCGGCCGGCGTTGGTGTGGGCCGGACAAGCCATCATGCAGGGGAAGTTGGTGTTCAACCAATCCCTGTCCACTCGCTTGTCTTTGAAGCGCTTCAGCACGAAGGCAATCCCCCAGTAGGTAAATGGAGAGCCGGGCGTCCCCGCCCGGCTGGACGGGCGAGACGCCCGTCGCTCCATTGCTTAACTATTTGCTCACGGTGAAGTCCGCTTTGCTGCCGCCCGCCACCGTTACCGGCTTGGACTGGTTCTTGGCGCCTTCGTGCCACACGGTTACGGTGTAACTGCCGTCGGGAACGTCTTTGATTTTGTAATTGCCGCTGTCGTCGGTTTCGGCAAAATACGGAGTTGGGCTAACAATGATATATCCCTCCATCTCCGGATGTACATTGCAGAGCAGCGGCACAGCGCCCACCTTGTCGAAGGTAAAGGGACGCTTTTCACCCTTGGGCCAAGTCCCCAGATTTTTTCCTGCCTTCTTGTCGCCAGAGACAGCAGTCCAGAAGACGTTGTGTTGCACATTATCGCTGTTCAGGAACTCAACCGTTGTGCCCTGTTGCACGGCCATGATGTGCGGCGCAAAAACCAGGCCCTTCTGATCCATGACCGGGTGCTCCTTAGGAGCGGGAAACATTTTGCCCGCGATGGCGTCGACGTAAACGACCGAGTGGCCCTTCATGCCAGTTACTTTTCCCTCGATATCGCCCGCCCACGCTGCGATGCCCAACCCGGCTACCAGTACCGCCAATATCAATCCCTTGCGTCTCATTGCGTTTTTCTCCTTTGGATTTGTAGTTGGTAATTGCCAAGGTGCATGTCAGAACAGGAATTTCGCATCCAGATAAATCGTATTGTTGGCGCTCGCGTTGCGACCATTCGGGGTCACATCGTAGCTGGTAGAGCCGCCGTTGAAGCGCGTGTACCCGGTATATTGGGCGGCGAGCTGCAGATTCTGCCACGGCCAATACGAGACGTTTGCGATATATCCGGCGCTTCTCGGGTCGCCATTGGCATTGCCGGTCACCGCACCCGGCGGATACAGCGATGCATCGGCCGTGCCCTCGGTTATGAACCAACCGAATGTGCCGGTATAGCGATTGCCGATATGGTATTCGATGTTCGGCATGAAAGTGTCTAGATGGTGCTGGCATACTGCCGCCGCACCCACAGCCGAAGAGCAGCTGTATGCCAAAGAGGAATTTTCACGGATATACGTGCCCCGCACCGATAGCACGTCCTTCCGGAATAATGTCCGATCATATTGAGTATCGAAGGCCCAATCCGTGTACCCATCCGCGATATCGCCTCCTCCGACCGGGATCCCGTTGGGGAGGGTCTTCATGTGCATTCCATATGTGCCGATCTCAAACTGCGTCGTCCCGCTCGATTCCTGCCAGGCAACTCGCCAGTAGGGCGCAACCCCCAGGATGTTGTATCCATAACCAACTCCTGGATTCGGCTGAGCACCGCCTACGTGTTCCGAACGATAAATCGCTAGGTCCAGATAGAGGTGACTGTTCCACATCGCGTAGCCGCCGATGCCTGCGACGTCCTGCGCCAAAGCACCGTTAATAATGGGAGTGGCGTTGGGAGTAGGTGCAACATCGCTGGCGACCCACGGGAGACCCCACGCCGGCGTACTGTTCCACAGATCCTCCAGCGTCGGATTGTTGTTGAGGTCCACTCCGTAGACCAACTCCTTGCCGTTTATCTTCGTTTTATTCGCGTAGCGGATATCCGTGTTATCCATGCTGAAATTGTCGGCTTGGGTGTCGTAAGTCACTTGAAGAAAGCTGCCGACATTGCTTGTCCATGCCCCAGCAAGGAAGAGCGAAATATCCTGAGGAAATTCAAAACTCCCATTCTGGGTCGCGGGCACCGGTGACTTGGTTGCGGTAAACGAGGTCTCAAGCATTACCGAAAGGGGTAGCGAAGCGAGAAGATCAAGCGCTGCATTCTTCTTCTTTCCCTCCGATGTCACGGTTTTCGTCTGATCCCCTCGATCCACGTAACCGAGCAGTTTGAACCTTCGTCCGGCAGGGTTGAGTTCGGGAGGCGTGTAGTGGCAACCGCTGCACGCCAGGCCCGTCTGCCGCGCATAGCTCGGAACCGCCCACGCGCTGGGCGGATTCAATGCCGCAAGAAATACTAGTATGACGGTGATTACAAAAGCAAAATGCCGGGACACCTGACGGCGCACATCCATAGGATCGCCTCCTGGGCGGTGGAAGTTTTGAGTCGTTTGTTGCAATCACTAAGGCTGAGAGATGTGGGCCATTATGAGGACGGGGCTCACTCTCCGCTGCGGCACCAGTCACAAGCGCGTGTGACCACAATCACACTTTCGGAAGCGAGATTGACACGAGCCTGAGCATGAGCCGGGATGAAATCTCATGCACCGCGTGTGAGGCGCACCCGGGCTATGTTTTTGACGATGGCCCAAAGCCTGCCCACCTGCGATACCGCATGAATGCGACCTCTGAAGCTTGTGAAGCATGGTTCATCTGTCTGCGAAGCCTGGCGCATGGCCAGCGGTGCGTAAGGGTATTCGCAGGAGCACGAGAAGCAGCCAATTCGTGCTGCTGAGTTAGGATGTAGCCGAGGCTCGAAATGTATATTCCAAAGCACAATGAAGAGAAACGCGTCTCCGTGATGCACTCGCTGATGGTTTCCCGACCGCTTGCAACGCTCGTGACCCTGGGCGCTTCCGGCCTCTTCGCTTCGCATATTCCGCTCGTCCTTGAAAACGATGGCTCACAGTTCGGTCTCCTGAAGGGCCACATCTCCCGCGCAAACACGCAGTGGCGAGATTTCGTCCCTACGGTGCATGCGCTTGCGATCTTTGCTGGCCATCAACACTACATCTCGCCCAATTGGTATCCCGGGACAAGAGAGCATGGCAAAGAAGTGCCCACTTGGAACTATGTCGTTGTGCATGCCTATGGCCCGCTAAAGGTAATCCAGGACGACCATTGGCTTCTGACCAACGTGGAGAAACTGACCAACATCCATGAAGCAGCATCGCCGATTCCATGGAAGGTCAGCGATGCGCCGGAAGCCTTCATTCAATCTCAATTGAAGGGGATTGTCGGCCTGGAATTGCCGATCCAGAGGCTTGAAGGCAAGTGGAAGGTGAGCCAGAACCGAACCGAGCAGGAGCGAACCGGCGTAGTCGAGGGACTGGCAAAACTCAGCACTCCCGAAAGCCTCGCAATGAAAGCCCTGGTGGAGGAAGTCTAGGTCTTGGCTCTGAAATTCTGCCAAAAAGAGCTGCCGCCTCCCCCGAATGGACGTTCGGACAGCTCGCTGCGTCACTGCTTCAAATCGTATTTCCTCCAGAAGAAGACTGCCGTGCTCACAGCTTCCTCCTCGCGATCAACACATGCATGGAGGTTGCGGTGGCCACGTGTTCATTCACCTGATATCCAAGGGCGGGCAAATCCATACCTCCAAACAGGATTTCTCCCGAGCCCAGGAGTACGGGTGCGTAGGCTAAGTGCATCTCATCGACGAGTCCCGCGCGAAGATATTCGCGGATTGTTGCGACCCCGCCGCCCAGTCGGATGTCTTTTCCGTCAGCCGCTTTGCGAGCGAGGGCGAACGCATGGGCGATTCCATCCGTGACGAAGTGAACCGTCGTCCCTCCACTCATCGTCAAGCAGGCGCGCGCGTGATTGGTCAGCACGAAGACAGGAGTGTGAAATGGAGGATCGTCGCCCCACCACCCCTTCCAATTATCGTCCGGCCACGCGCCTCGCACCGGCCCAAACATGTTGCGCCCGATGATCCACGCTCCAATGTTGTCGAACCCACGTGCCACGAAGTCATCGTCAACACCGGTTTCCCCGCCATCCTTACCGTGAATGGCGTGAAAGGTGCGCGTTTTGAAGGCCCATTCGTGCAGTGCAACCCCACCGACCCCGAGTGGATTCTCAAGGCTCTGACTTGGACCAGCGCCGTATCCATCTAAGGACATCCCAAAACCGTGAACCCGCAGCTTGGACATTTAGCGTTGCATCCTTCTTAAAAGGTTGATCAGCGGAATGAAAACCTGTCAAGAAATTGATTTGAAAAGAGACCTTAGGCCGCTAATGGAGCGTCTTGGAGCAACGAAAAAGGTGACGAGAATCGCTAAAACATTGAGAAACATGGTAGGCCCGAATGGACTCGAACCATCGACCTCTTCCGTGTCAAGGAAGCGCTCTAACCAGACTGAGCTACGGGCCTACAGGCAAACGGTTGTGGTTTCAATTCTAATGGGGGCGCGTGATTACGGCAATGTTTGGGCCACGACTAAGGTTGTGAGTAGAGCGCTCGCTTGAGGAAATCTCCCGCACCCGCGCGCCCCACAAACTTGTCTGCTTCCACAACCACGCGGCCTCGCGACAGCACGGTGTCGGGCATGCCCGTCACTTGAATTCCCTCGAACATCGAATAGTCGACGCGCATGTGGTGAGTCTTCGCGCTGATGGTGTGCTTGCGCTCCTGATCAAAGATCACCAGGTCCGCGTCACTCCCCACGGCGATCGTGCCTTTGCGCGGATACAGGCCGAAAAGCTTCGCCGGAGTTGTCGAAACCAGTTCCACAAACCGGTTCACGCTGAAGCGCCCCGCGGCAACGCCGCCCGAATAAATAAGGCTCATGCGGTGCTCGACGCCGGGCCCGCCGTTCGGAATCTTGGTGAAATCGTCGCGGCCCAGTTCTTTCTGCTCCTTGAAGCAGAACGGACAGTGATCGGTAGAAACCACCTGCAGATGATCGCGCTTCAATCCGTTCCACAGTTTTTCCTGATGCCACTTCTCACGCAGCGGCGGCGTGAAGACATACTTGGCTCCCTCAAAGCCGGGCGCGTCGAAGTTCTCAAGCGAAAGATACAGATACTGCGGACAAGTTTCAGCGTAAACAGGCAGTCCACGATCCCGCGCCTCACGCACTTTTTCAAGCGCTTCATTGCAGCTCAGATGAACGATGTAGAGCGGCGCTCCAGCCATTTCGGCCAGAGCAATGGCGCGCGACACGGCTTCCGCTTCCGCCGTCGTGGGACGGGTCAGAGCGTGATACTTCGGAGCCCTTTTTCCTTCCGCCAGCGCCTGTTGCACGATCACGTCAATTGCGCCGCCATTTTCGGCATGCATGCAGACCAGCCCGCCGTTTTTTGAGGTCGCGCGCAGAGCTTTGAAAATGCTGGCGTCGTCGAGCATGAACACGCCCGGATACGCCATGAACAACTTGAAGCTGGTGACGCCTTCGCGCACCAGCGCATTCATCTCGTCGAGCTGCGCCTCCGCCAGATCGGTGATGATGCAGTGAAACGCATAATCGCAAACCGCTTTGCCCGACGCTTTCTGCATCCAGGTATCAAACGCCGTCCGCAGCGTCTGCCCTTTGTACTGGATGGCGAAATCAATCAAAGTAGTCGTCCCGCCGAAAGCCGCGGCGCGTGTGCCGGTCTCGAAATCATCCGCGCTGGTGGTGCCTCCGAATGGCATGTCGAGGTGGGTATGCACGTCGATCCCGCCGGGAAACACATATTTGCCTGCCGCATCGATGATTTTTCCGGCATTCTCGCGTGGCAGACTTTGCCCGACGGCGGAGATTTTCCCCTGGTTGATCGCGACGTCGCTCGTGTAAGTATCGGTCGCAGTGGCTACGCGACCGTTAACGATGATGGTGTCAAAACCCATGGCTGTTGCTCTCCTCTGACAGCGCAGCACAGATTTTATGCTAAACTCCCGAAACTAAGTAGCCGCACCGAGCCAAGGCATTTACCGCGGAGGACGCAGAGTTCGCAGAGAATTTCTTGTTTTTGCAATTGTCTGCGCTTGCGTTCCGAGTGGTCGTCAGGGCAGTTGGGCTTTTATTTCCTATGCTTTCTCTGCGACCTCGGCGCTCTCTGCGGTTCAAGCTTTCGCTTGCGTGCGGCAATGCGAACAGGGGGATCACATGCACTTCGGCATCACCATCAAGCCCGACATGCCCGTGGAGCGCATCGTCCGACTCACCCGCCAGGCCGAAGCATCCGGCTTCGAATATGGATGGATCTTCGATTCGCACGTCCTCTGGCTCGAACCCTATCCCATGCTCACGCTGATGGCGACCAACACCAAGCACATGCGCCTCGGCACCTGTGTCACCAATCCGGCAACGCGCGACATCACGGTGACGTCAAGCCTGTTCGCCACGCTGAATTTGATCTCCGGTGGACGCATGCAACTAGGCATCGGCCGCGGCGACAGTTCGCGGCGAGTGCTGGGCAAGAAGCCGGTCACAGTTGCCCAGTTGGAAGAGTCGGTGAAGGCGTTCCGCGATCTAACGGGCGCGAAGGAGATCGAATACGAGGGACGGCCGGCTCGTCTCACCTGGGCGAACGGAGGCGTTCCGCCCGTATGGGTTGCGGGATATGGACCGAAAGTGCTCGAACTCGCGGGCCGCGTGGGCGACGGCGTCATTTTGCAATTCGCCGATCCTGACTTGATCGAATGGTGCGTGAGCTTCGTAAAGAAAGGCGCCGAGGCCGCGGGCAGAGATCCGCGGAAGATTGAGATCATGGCAGCCGCTCCGGTGTGGATCTCCGATGACGTGAAAGTTGGACGCGAACACGTGCGCTGGTTCCCCGCTCTGGTTTCGAATCACGTCGTCGATCTGGTTTCACGCTACAAGCCCGAGGAACTTCCGCCTGCTCTGACTTCTTATATACAGGATCGCGGTAAATACGATTACCTTCATCATTGCGAAGTCGACAGCAGTAACCGCCACTTCGTGTCGGATGAAGTGACCGACCGCTTTTGCCTGCTCGGTCCCGCCAAGGCGCATATTGAAAAAATTCGTGCGCTCGCTCGCGCCGGGGTCACGCAGTTCAACATCTACCTGATGTGCGGGGATGAAGAAGAGACGCTGGAGCAGTACAAGAAAGAAGTGCTTCCGGCTTTTATTTAGTAGGCTGCGGAAAAACGCGGCGTCGCACCCGCTTTGGGTGGCGCAGCGCTTCAGCGCTGCGAGAGTCGTGCCACCTTCAATGCGGCTTCAGCCGCTGAAGTTGCGCCGCTTGCCTTGAAACGAATTTTTTCGCAGCCTTACGAATTCGATTTCGTTAGGCCTTCGCCATGGAACCAGTCATCAAAGGCGCTATCCCCGTTCTCCCCGCCGCCGACACCGCGGAATCTCTGAAGTGGTGGACCGAAATCTGCGGCTTCAAGGAAACTTTTCGCGACGCTACTCCTCCAAATTATGCAGGCATCAACCGCGGCGAAGCGTACCTCCACATCGCTGGCATGACCGACAAAATCCTGGCAAGGAAGGTCGGCGACCAGACCATGGTGCGTCTCGCCGTGAAAGGGATTGAGGCGCTGTATGCCGAATACCAGCAACGGGGAGGCAAGGTCCATCCCAACGGTGCATTGCAAACCAAGCCCTGGGGGACCAAGGAATTCGGCGCGATTGATCCCAATGGCGTGTGCGTGACCTTTCAGGAGTGAGGGTTAGTAATGTGACGTGTGGCGCGGACATTCCTGTCCGCGTGCTTACAGCGATTCCACCGTCGCGCGGACAAGAGTGTCCGCGCCACACAAACCTGCCGCCTCATCAGCCTTGCGCTCAATTGAAGGGGGCATGATGGGACCGCCCGCCTTGACCGGAGCGCCAGGGCGCGGCACGGTGGGGCGGATAGCATTTTTTGCAGTGAGAATAGAAGAATGACCGGAATCCAGTTCGTAACCGACGAGAAAGGCCGCAGAACGGCGGTGCTGATCGACCTAAGGAAGCACCGTGCCATCTGGGAGGACTTCTGGGATGGCCTGGTTTCCGAGTCGCGACGCAAGCAAAATGGCATTCCCTACGAGGAATACCGGGCCAAGCGCCTGAAGCACAATGCCCGGCGTGGCCAAATACTCGCTCGAAATCGCAAATCACGATAGCTTCTGAGAACGAATGTAATCGAACCCGGCTTCGTCACCATAGCCGATGCTCTGCGGTTCGCTGCGACGTTGGAGAACTCCTCGAACAGCCAAGTCTTCAAGAAATCCAGCGACTCGTTTGAGCACGAATTTCCGGTCGTCATATTCCAAGGCTTCCACGCGCGTCCAAAGTGACGCTTCCTTGAGGACTCTGCCCGCAGTCCACACAAACCTCCGATGGCGTTCAGAAGCGACGATCAAGTCAAGAATCTGCCTTGGAGATGGTAGTAACGAGTTGACGACTTCATTCTCCTGCATGCAGTCAATTTACCTTTTTGCTAGCTGTTGTGGCTACGCAGCAATGTCAGTTGTTGAAATCAGCACTTGCGCTCATGACACTCTTCTATAGCTGGTATCGCCGGCTTTCCCTGCGACCTCATTAACACGTAATAAGCCACGAACGAAACCGCAAATCCGACGAACCACGAATAGCTATATAAAACGCGCAGCGGCGAAACAACCAATCCCACCAGTGCCGTGCCCGCGCCCAAAGCCAGCGCGATTACCGCCAGCCAGTTAAATCCGCGCGAGTATTCGTAGACGCCGCCGCGCAGGTAGAGATCGTCAACCACCAGCACGCGCCGGCGAATCACAAAGTAGTCGCAGATCATGATGCCCGCCACCGGGCCGAGGAAGGCGGCATACCCACCAAGCCATCCGAAGATAAATGTTCCGTAGTCGGACAGCAGTTTCCAAGGCATCAGCGCGATTCCCATGAAGCAGGTGATCACGCCTCCAGTGCGGAAGTTGATTTTGCGCGGCCACAAATTAGAAAAATCATTAGCCGGAGAAACCACATTAGCGCCAATATTCACGTTCAGCGTAGCCAGCAGAATCGCCAGCAGCGAAATCACCACCGCCACCGGCGAATGAAACCGGCTCAGCAATTGCACCGGATCCCAGATCGCGGTCCCATAAATCACCACCGTAGCCGAAGTCACCAGAATTCCAATCAGCGAATAAAGCGTCATGGTGGTCGGCAGCCCGAGCGCCTGCCCAATCACTTGTTGCCGCTGGCTGCGCGCAAACCGCGTGAAGTCCGGAATATTCAGCGACACCGTGGCCCAGAAACCAACCGTGCCATTCAGCGCGGGTATAAGGAATTTCAGAAATTCCGAAAAGCTCACAAAGCGCGACGGAGCCGAAAGCATGGGACCAAATCCGCCCGCCGACTTGTAAGCCCAAGCCAGCAGCAAGAGGCCAACCGCCAGCAGAACCGGAGCGCTGATCCCCTGCAGAAATCGAATGTACTCAATGCCCTTAACAATGACGGCCAGATTGACGAGCCAGAATGCCATGAAGCAGATCGCAGCACCGTGGGCGACTCGTCCCCAGCCGGGCGCAAGCGTAGTGATCAAAGTGTTGATCGCTTCGCCGCCGATCCAGGTCTGAATGCCGAACCACCCGCAGGCGACCAGAGCGCGCAAAACCGCGGCAACATTCGCGCCCAGCACTCCGAAAGAAGCCCGCGCCAGCACCGGAAAAGGAATTCCGTAGCGCGCTCCCGGATGCGAGTTCAACAGCATCGGGATCAGAACGATCGTGTTGCCGAGAAACACGGTGGCTACCGCCTGTCTCCAGTTCATACCTCCCTGGATCAGGCTGGCGGCCAGCATGTAAGTAAGAATATTGACCGACATCGATACCCAAAGCGCGGCAAAGCTGTAGGTACCCCAAGTGCGGCGCTCGGAGGTCGTGGGCGCCAGGTCTGCGTTGTAGAGCGGACTCGATTCGATGCGTGATGTTTCTGCCATGTTTGACGGAGTTCCTCACCACAGGGGGCACAGCGGACCACAGAAGAAAACTCTCGGGTCAGCCTCCCTCTGTGTTCCCCTGTGCCCCCTGTGGTAAAGATCTTTGTCGCTGCAATCAGATCGCCTGCGTTCACTTAATCCGCGGCCGACGTCTGCCCCGTCTGCGTAGTCAGCGCCCCATAGGTTTCCGGCCGCCGGTCGCGATAAAACTGCCAGACTCGTCTCACTTCCTGGATCATATCGAGATCAAGATCGGCGACCAGCACCTCGTCCTTATCGCGGCTAGCCTGCGCGACAATTTTCCCGCGAGGATTGCAGAAGTAGCTCTTGCCGTAAAACTCACCAATGTTCCAAGGCTTCTCCCGGCCCACCCGGTTAATCGCTCCCACGAAGTAGCCGTTCGCCGCGGCATGCGCGGGCTGCTCCAGTTCCCACAAATATTCCGAGAGTCCCGCAACCGTGGCCGAAGGATTAAAAACAATTTCCGCGCCATTCAGTCCGAGCACGCGCGCGCCTTCGGGAAAATGGCGGTCATAGCAGATGTAGACGCCAACGCGCGCAAACTTCGTCTCAAAGACGGGATAACCCAAATCGCCCGGAGTGAAATAAAACTTCTCCCAGAATCCAGGATGCACATGAGGAATGTGGTGCTTTCGATACTTGCCCAGATATTTGCCGTCGGCATCGATGACCGCGGCGGTATTGAAGTACAAGCCCGGCATCTGCTCCTCATACACCGGGACCACCATCGCCATGCCGTGTTTGGCAGCGACCTTCTGCATCAATTGCGTCGTGGGTCCATCCGGAACCCGCTCGGTGAGGTCATACCAGCGAATGTCCTGCTCCGCGCAGAAATAAGGACCGTAGAAAAGTTCCTGGAGGCAGAGGATCTTCACTTTCTTTTTCGCAGCCTGCTCGATCAGCTTCAGATGCTTGTCGATCATGGCTTTCTTGACTTGCGGCAGCGAGCGGCTATTGAGCGCGTTGCTCGCCTGAATCAGACCACAGCGCACGTTCCGGGACATGGACGCACCTCCGAGAGAGGCCAATATATCAGACCTCTATAACAGAACTTGAAATCGATGCGGGTCTCGCGAACCATTTATCGCAGAGCCGAAAACAGCGCTTCTTTCCAGCGTCGGTTGTCGATGGTCCAGCAGACTTTGGCTTTGCCATTCTTTTCCAGGGCAGCCGCCCACACCGCCCGATTCCGTTCATCAGCCGCCACGTTCAACCGATCGACCACGGTCATGCCGCGCGTTAATTCGCTCTGCGTCTCAACCTCGACAAAATGCTCGCTCCAATCGGTCCCGATACTCGGATCAAGCGCAATCGACATGGCGACGGGGTCGGGCAGACAAATACCATCTTCGCCGGTTTGCACTTTATAAGCCTTCCGAGCGTGGCTGTTGCACTCGATGGCAAACTTCGCAACCGGGTTGTTGAATCCGAGAATGCGCGCGACATCGTCCTCGCGAACCACGGCGTCTCCGCGGGAAAGGTGCCAGCCCACGAGTTCGACGGGCAGGCCACTGCGCATGACGATAGCAGCGGCCTCGGGATCGACCCAGATGTTGTATTCGGCGGCCGGCGTCACGTTGCCTTCACAGCACGGCGCGCCGCCCATAACGACGCAGCGTCCGACTTTTGCAGCAATCTCGGGATTTTTCGCCAGCGCCAATGCAACGTTGGTGAGCGGCCCCAAAGTGACCACGACGATTCCAGGATTCGACTCGATCGTTTCGATGATCGCATCCACCGCGTGCCCACTCGCCGCCGATTGACGCGCAGCAGGATAGTCGTGATCCCCCAGCCCATCGCGGCCATGAAACCAGGTCGCATTCTGATAGGTGCGCAGCAGCGGTTTATCGGCGCCCTGGTAGACCGGTACGTTCGCCGCGCACAGTTCGACCGTGTAGAGCGCGTTTCGAGTCGACTGCGCGACGGGGACATTTCCGGCGACGGTGGTGATCGCCACCACCCGCACGTCGGGAGCCCGCAGCGCCATAATGAGCGCGACCGCATCGTCGGAAGCGGTATCAGTGTCGATCAGGAATGCGCGTGGCACGCCGCTAGGATAACAAACGCTTCGTATCAGGGCATCGCTTTAGCGATGCCGTAAGTTCTTTAATTAAGATGCCCCTTTAGGGGCTGGGCACGGAGGCCGGGCGCTCCACCGGATACCGCCCCCGCGCAATCGCCGTTACCCAACCACCTCAATGCGTGAAGGCAATAGTCAAACCGGTAGCAAACTGAATGTCGTTCCGCTCAATGGCCGGCGTAGCAAACGGAGGATCGCTATCAAAAACATCGCCCAGCGACATCTGCCAGCCCAGCCACTTGTTGAACTTGGTGACCAGTCCCAAATTAAGCGCGCCACGGTATTGGCCGGTATTGCTCAGGTTGGGGTAGATCAGGAAGCTCTGCGTAAGAACCGAGCTCTTGCCGAGCTTATGCGTAAATGCATCGCCCAAGGTCAAGGCCGCCGAACTCTGGGAAAACGAGGTGAGGATGGTCGCCGGGGGCGGGACCGGATTCGGGATCGGAACATCGGAGAAGCTCTCATGCGTGTAGTTCAATCCGGCAAAAACATCGAAAGTAGTGCCCGGAGTCTTGAGCACATGCAGGCCCGCGCCGCCGCCCAGAATCGACCGCAGATCAAGGTCCTGCAGTGAGTTGGAAAAAAAGTCGCCACTCACGAATGCGAACGCGCGCGGCGAGAAATCATGGTCGTAGCGAGCGCCGCCGCCAATCGTGTTCGCGGTGGTTAGCGGCGTGGTTTGGGTTGCCGTGAGCTTGTCGTTAACAGCGTAAATCGAATTGGAATAAAGGATCAGCTTGTCGTGGAAACCCGTGCGTACGGCATTGAACGCCAGGTTGAAATTCTTGGTTTCGCTGTTGCCGGCCGTAAAGGCGAAACCCAAATTGACGCCACCGGCCCAGCCTTCCATGAGCCCAGGGTGCAAGCTCTTCTCATAGGCCGCTTGCTCAGCGGGGCTCCGCACCAGCGAGACCGAAGACTTCGGCGCTTCCACCGGTCCCGCGGTCTTGGTCGCGACCACCACATCGTCGCCGTTCGTGGTCACGGGGCCCACCACCGTCTTGCCACCGAGGGTGACATTCAAGTCGCCTGCGGAGGTTATGCTTTGGATCGCGTCAAATTTCACGGTTACGTCGCCGGCGTAGTCAGTCTTGATCACCAGCGTCTTCCCGTCGGACTTCGAGATCGAGCCGGTCAAACGGTCGCCGTTCTTCAGGACCACCTGATCGGCGAGCGCCGGAATCGCCAATAACAAAAAAAGAAGAGCTGCCACAAATCTCCTATGCACAAAAGCCTCCTGGGTGATGCAAAACTGGGTGACGTAAAAATGAAATGGAATTTCTACCGCCAGGCTTGCGGACACAACGGAATTCCACAGAAAGTGAGTCGCAGAAATTTCCCACTCGCCACAATTTATTTGGGTTAGATGCTGGAATTATACCGATTTAGCAATAGTTCGGGCACGCAGGCAATCAGAATGCTGCCCCGGACTCATGCTTTATTTTCAGGCGTGCTATCAGGCTTGTTTTCAGCCTTGACTTCCGGTTTGGCATCGACATCTTTCATACCGTTTTTCAGTGCGCGAATCCCTTCGCCCAGACCCTTGCCCAACTCCGGCAATTTCCTGGGACCAAACACCAGCAGCGCGATGAAGAAGATCACCAGCAGGTGCATGGGTTGAAACAGACCTTCAAACATAAAGCCTCCGCATCGGACCGGGCAGCCGGAAAAACCGCGCTGCACCACCACCCCATAGTCTACTCCAACTGATCCCCAGCGGTCTCGCCGATTCGCGGTAGTGGTGCAGTTTGCGTCGGTTTTGAGGGCACGGCTTCAGAGCTTGCGCAAAAGCTCGCTGTTGCACTTGATTTTGGGTGGCGCAGCGGTTCACCGCTGCGATAACTAGCCTATGTTCATCGCGGCTTTAGCCGCTGAGGGACGGTAATTTTCAAACTGCACCACCACCCGATTTCCACCCAATCGCCGCCGGGCCTCGCACGCCTCCAGAATTACCCGCCGGAATTACTTAAGTGACCTATCGGCGTTACCCCGGCTGGACTATTTTGGCCACAGGGCAATTCTTGCGCGTCAAAACCGGTGGAGGACTTTGTGAAACGCTGTGTCCTGAGATGGCTTTTGCTTTTCCTGGTGGCAGGCTCCCTGCAGGCCGAACAGACTCCTTCCACGCCCGCTTCCGACGCCATTTTCCTGTGGCTGGCGGGAGGCATCTCGAACGCACGGATTCAGCGCCTGGCCCAAACCTGGGGCGAAGCCGAAACGCTTTCCTGCCCGGCCACGTCGCAATGCAACCAGCAATGCGCCCGCGCCCTGCAAAAGGCTGGAGCTGACGCGGGCTTGATCAAGAGCCTCGTAGGTCACGCCGCCGAGCCGAAGGCCGGATTGAATTCCCCATCGAAAGTCAACCGCCCGCAAGCCTCGTCCTCATGCACCTGCGCCAGTCCGGCGGCACAGGTAGCCGCTTTGGTTCACGACAAGGACTTCGACGCCGCCGAGAACAAGATCCGCGCCCTCATTCACGATGATGCGGGCAATGGTCACAACCAAGCTCTGCAGAACCAGGCCCTGCAGCATTTTGTCCTCGGAAACATCCTGCGCCGCGAAGACCGTTTCGACGAAGCGCTCGATGAATTTATGGAATCTTCGCGCCTGCTGCCCGGCTTCCCCGAAACCCACAGCCAGCTCTCTTACCTGTTTTACCGGACAGACGATGCCGAGGACGCGCTCGCCGAAGCACGCACCGCCCTCAGCATGGATCCCGCCAACGCCGAGGCCTACCGTTACCTCGGACTAGCGCTCTACGCCCAGGGCCACTACGATGCCGCGCTGCATGCCTTCGACGAGTCGCTTCAACGCGAACCGGCAAATTCCCTCGCCAACGCCGACGTCTACTTCGACATGGGAATCACCCACCGCGATCAGGGAGACTTGCGCCGCGCCGCCATCGCCTATCGCCACGCCCTCAGCCTGCGCCCCGACTTCTGGGAGGCGCACAGCAACCTCGGCGTCGTCCTGCACGACCAGGACAAACTGGATGAGGCGATCGCCGAATATCGTTCCGCCAAGCGCCTCCGGCCGGAGGAAGCCAGCGTCCGCAATAACCTGGGCAATACGCTATGCGACAAGGAAGACTTCGATAGCGCCATCACGGAATTCAAGGATCTCTATCGTCAGAGTCCGGACTGGGAAGGCGGTCACAACTGCCTGGCCCGCGCCTACATGTCCAAGCGCGACTACCCCTCTGCCATTCACGAGTTACAAGCCGCCATCGCCGCTAATCCCGAGGGAGCGGCCGAACACCGCGTTCTGGGGCAGGCGCTCCTGCTTTCGGGAAGGGACCAGGAAGCCGTGGACGTGCTGCGCAAAGCCGTTGCGCTCAATCCCGAATCCGGCCTGGCTCACCATTATCTCGGCACTGCGCTGGTGAATACCCAACAACTGGCCGATGCTGAAAAGGAATTTCGCGAATCACTTCGCCTGGAGCCCAGCGCCCAGAATCACTACTCCCTCGCCGCCTGCCTGATGGCTCTTAACCAATACGAGGAGGCTCTCGGAGAACTCGAAATCGCTTCCCGCATGGATCCCAGCCAGAACCTGTACCGGGCCCGTATGCAGGAGGTAGTCCGGCTGATCACCAGTTCCAAGTAGCTCCCAAAGTACCCCCAACCAGATACACCATCGGGCATTATTTGACATGCACTGACGTGTATCGCTTCCAACCGTCAACGAACCTAGAATGTGGGAAGTGATTGCGGCGCTCGCAGCGCCGCCCGGGGCGGTCCATGGCAACCAGCGCAACCCAGCAAGCGCACGTGAAACCGGTTAACCCAGCGCCATTATCCACCACTGAGAGGCATCCGACGTTCGGATCCTTGGCGGAAAAGAAATTCGCCGGCTATGGCCTGCCTTGTTCGCACTGCCATGCCTACTATCCCGCGGATATACCGGTCTGCCCGATCTGCAAGTGCCCGGATCGCGTCTCGCCCGCCGAACCGGTGATGCATTCCAATGGTGCCGCTGAGGCACACCCCGCAGCCAACGCGCAGATCGATAACGAACGGGAACGCTTGCTCAAAGAACTCAAGTCGCAGGCTTTCGCTTCCCACACCCAGATCAACGCCACGGCCACGTTCCGGTGCGTTCTCCAGCACCAGCACAGCGGAGCCACCGAGCCGGCCGCCGTTTGCCACACCTGCTACGGCGAGGTACGCCAGCAGGCCGACCGCATGGAAGCCGCTCTCCACATGGATACGAAAGAAGCGGCTAAGATTGTCTATGAAGCGGTCTGGGCCGATACGTCCGATCCCAATCGCACCTACCTGAACGCCGCCAACGCGCTGCTCTCGGAGTTGCGCAAGCGCGCCGGTATCGGTCTCCTGCTCGGCACTCATCAGCCCCTGGCGCACTAGCCATAGTTACAGCCCCGGTTAGGAATGCTGGTTAGGATGCTACTTAGGATGCTGCCAAGCGGCGCGACCCCTGTGTCCTCTGTGCCCCCTGTGGTTCAAGCTCTTGATCTTGTGCCCACCGCCGACATTCTTCCCACATCAGCGATTCCGGCTCACGCCGCCGGCTTGCAACTTTCGCCCCCATTCCGCATCCTATTTTCTGGAGAAAAGAGATGACCGAAAAGATCAGCGCCAAGATCGCCGGAGAAAAGATCGCCAAGACCGACGCCGAGTGGCGGCAGCAGCTCACTCCTGAGCAGTATCAGGTAGCCCGCGCCTGCGGCACCGAACGCGCCTTCACCGGCCAATACTGGAATAAACACGACGACGGCACTTACCACTGTGTGTGCTGTGGAGCCCTGTTGTTTGGCTCGGAAACAAAGTTTGATTCAGGAACCGGATGGCCAAGCTTTTTCGCCGCCGCCGACCGCAAAAACATCAGCGAACACACCGACACCAGCTATGGCATGGCTCGCACGGAAGCGCGCTGTGCTCGCTGCGACGCGCATTTAGGGCACGTGTTTCCGGATGGCCCCGGCCCAACGGGCCTCCGCTACTGCATGAACTCGGCGTCCCTGGACTTCAAGCCGAAGAAGTAATCACCAAAAAAGAATCGATGGAGCGCCGGGCGTCCTCGCCCGGCTGGACGGGCCAGATGCCCGTCCCTCCATCGTGATTCTTCGAATTCCAACTTCGAATTCAGACTTGGTTAAAAGCTAGATTACGCGTTGCCCGCGGTCGCCGCCAGAGCCTTGGGAGGTTCCGGCTTGTTCTGGGCCTGCACCTGTGGTTTCTGATCTTTCTTTTCGGGGTTGCGCACTTCGACGCCGCCCTTGAGGATCGCGCCTTCTTCGACGCTGATGCGATGGGTGATCACGTCGCCCGAGAGCACGCCTTCGCTGCGGATGTCCAGCCGGTCCGCGGCTTCGACGTTGCCCTGCACCTTGCCCATGATCACGACTTCTTTGGCGGTGATGTTAGCCGCGACGTTTCCGTTGCGACCGATGGTGACGCGATTCTCGGGAAAGCTGATGGTGCCTTCGACGCGTCCGTCAATGAAAAGCGATTCCGCACCCGTGATTTCACCCTTGATGACAACCGAGCGCCCGATGTTGGCCTGATCCATGGGTGAGGTGGCCGGCTTGACCGGAGTGTAGGCGTTCGGGGCGGCGACTGCGTTTGGAGAGTACTTCGGTTCCGGAGACTGCAACATGAATGAAACCTCACTTGAGATCCGCGCCCGCAGCGGGAGTTGGCCCTGCGGTCGCGGTAGATGGGCCTGTGACGGCAAGAAGAGAATGGCACGAAAGGACAGTGCTACGACAGGTAACCGAAGGGTGTTGTCCAATTGGCGTTCAGTAACGTCTCCAATCCGCCAACCCTGGTGAAAACACCCTTCATGATTGAAAGGGCACGACTTCGCAGCTTGCGGAAAAATTCGTGTAGAGACGGGGCTCGCCCCGTCTTGCATCATCCGTGAACCACGCGAGAGCACGAACGCGAAGGGCACGACTTCAGAGCCTGCGGAAAAACTCGCTGTTGCACTTGATTTTGGGTGGCGCAGCGGTTTACCGCTGCGATAACTAGCCTATTTTCATCGACGGCTTTAGCCGCCGCGGTCACGCTTCCTGCGCGAGAACGAGTTTTTCCGCAGTCTCTTCAGTCGTGCCGTAAATGCCGCGCAATCCATAGCGGCTTTGCAGTTTGACTGAAAAACTCAAGTTTCGTATCAGGGCATCGCTTTAGCAATGCCATAAGTTCTTTGAATCCGGATGCCCCTTTAGGGGCTGGGCACGGAAGAGTTTTTCAGCACCCTGTTTAGCCGCTGGGGGAATGCGTCGTCCAAACTGAGCCACTACCATCATGACCGAGCGAGCTGCTCGGCAACTTCCGGAAGCCCGGCGGCATGCCACGCGTCGAACCCTCCCACCACGTTGATCACATTGCGATGGCCGGCGCGCTCCAGCAGTCCGCACGCAATCATGCTGCGATATCCGCTTTTACAGTGCACCGCGACCGGGCGCCCCGTATCGATTACAGGCAGTCCTTGCGGAAAAGTATCGAGCGCCCGCCATTGCGCTCCTGCGATGTGACCCGCCTGCCATTCGCCTTCGCGGCGCACGTCAAGGATAACGATAAGGTTATCGTGCGCCCGCCAGCTCCCCTCGTGCAGTTTCTGACTCAGTTCCTGCACCGAAATCTGCGCGGTCTTCAGCACCGGCAAGCCAGCGTTCTGCCACGCCGCCACACCGCCGGCCAGGTAACCACCCAACTCTTCGATGCCAACACGAGCCAGCCGCAGCCGAGCTTCCTCAATCTGCACGTCGGTATCGCCGACCAGAACCGGCTTCGAGTGGATCCCCATAATCCCGCCCGCCCACGACGCAAATTGCCCCGAGAGCGCGATGTTGATCGACCCCGGAACGTGTCTTGCGGCAAACTCGTCTCCCGGACGAACGTCAAGAACGTTCAGATCAGCGTTTTTCTGCAAAAGCGTCTGCACGTCAGCCGGAGAGAGTCCCGGAAACGGCGGTAAGTCCGTCAACGCCGCCGCACCCGAACGATTGATCTCGGCATCCTCCAGAAAATACTCGGGACGAGTCGGAAGGTTAGTGGTCAACTGCGCGATGAATTCTTCCCGGCTCGCGATCTGCAACGCATAGTTCGTAAGGCGCTCCGTCCCGATCGTGGACGAGCGCTCCGCCCGCATGGCCCGTCCGCACAGCGAGCCCGCACCGTGCGCCGGATACACCGTCACCGCATCCGGCAACGCCAGCAGCTTTTGGTGCAGACTGTCATAGAGCAATCCCGCAAGTTCCCGCGGCGTGTGAGTGCGCGACAGATCCGGACGCCCAACATCGCCAATAAACAACGTATCGCCAGTCAGAACCGCGCAAGGCTGCGCTTCCTCGCCTTCGTCCGTAATCACCAAACAGATGCTCTCCGGCGTATGGCCCGGCGTCTCCAGCGCGCGCAGCCGGACTGCTCCCATCTTCACTTCAAAACCGTCGGTCAGCTGCACATGCGGGAACTCGGCATTGGCCTGCGCTCCAATGTAGATTTTCGCGCCCGTGCGCGCCGCCAGCTCCTTGTGTCCCGAAACAAAGTCGGCGTGCAAATGAGTTTCAAAGATGTGCCGGATTTCAAGATTCTGCTCGGCGGCCGCCTTCAAATAGATATCCACATCGCGCTGCGGATCCACCACCGCCGCCTCGCCCTCCGACCCGATCATGTACGAAGCATGCGCCAGACAGGTCAGGTAAAACTGTTCGAAGTACATACGCAACTCCGGACCCCGTTGAACGTCCAGCCGTAGATTATCACCGTTTCCAAGCGCCCATCCCGCCGCCTCGCAGTCAAGCAGTGGCTCAGTTTTCGCTTTGTTGGCGAATAATCGGTTGCCCCATTTTCAGAGTTGTCATCCTGAGCGCAGCCGAGCCATACGCGCAGCGAATGGTTCGGCGGAGTCGAAGGACCCCATACCAGCCGGAGCAACGATAAACCCGCAAAGGCATTCTCTCGATGCCGCGTCCGGGTTTGCGCAAGAAGCGACCGACGGCTACTGGACCTTTGGGGGGCGCAGCGGTTACCGGGCCCGCACTTGCTTTTGGGTGGCGCAGCGGTTCACCGCTGCGATAACTCCCTTCTTCTGATACCGGCTTCAGCCGCTGAGGTCGTGCTTCTCGCGTAGACATGACTTTTTCCGCAATCTCTTCAGCCCTGCCGTAAATGCCGCAGATTCAGTTGAGACTCTTCAGTTTGCTGAAAAACTCAAGTTTCGTATCAGGGCATCGCTTTAGCGATGCCACAAGCTCTTTGAATTCGGATGCCCCTTTAGGGGCTGGGCACGGAAGGCCGAGTTGCCGCAGCCCGCAGTCAGCAGTTTTTGCACGAGCCTCAAGCAATCATGAAAAAATATCTTGGGCATGATTCCCAAGCGATTGACCGGCCTAAGGTTAAAGGGCGCACCCTCCTGCGTACTCCTTTTGTAACTTGGACTTGCACCCGATAAAGCCCTACAGTGATTGAACCGTGTTTCCTGGCTTTTCGGCCCCCGGCGTGCATCGAAAGTAGCAGAGAATAGATGACCAAGCGCAACCAATTCGACCTGTCACTGAGCGGATTGGCATTCATCGTCTTCGCGATCGCCGTCGTTCTCACCCTGTCCGCCGCCGGACACGCTCAAAACGGTCCCTACGTCATCGCCGCTTCGAGCGTTGCGGTAGTCCCCAACAGCGCCGCCGCAGTTCCAGTTGTTGCCGCCACCAGCGACGAAGCCGACGAGCCGATCCTGACCATCAAGAAACGCGTCGATGAAGTGAACGTGCTCTTCATCGCCACCGATCGTCACGGCAAATTCGTCCGCAATTTGAACCAGACCGATTTTTCCATTTTCGACGATCACAAGCCCGTGCAATCGATCCTCAACTTCCGCCGAGAGACCGATCTGCCCATCGAACTGGGCCTGCTCATGGACGTAAGCGGCTCCGTCGAAGGCCGCTTCGGATTTGAAAAAGATGCTGCCATCGGATTTCTGCAGCACGTCATTCGTCCCAGCTACGACCACGCCTTCGTCGTTGGATTTAACAAAGAGAGCCACCTCACGCAGGACTTCACCGACCAGGTAACATTGCTAGCCGCCGGAGTGCAACGCCTGAACAACGGCGGCGGCACGGCGCTCTATGACGCCATTTACAAAGCGTGCAAGGAAAAGCTGCTGCGCGAAAATTCCGACCACCCCATTCGCAAAGCCATCGTCATCCTCAGCGACGGCGAAGACAATCAGAGCGAATACACCCGCGCCCAGGCGATTGAAATGGCGCAGCGCGCCGAAGTGCTCATCTATGCCATCTCCACCGACGACAGCGGACTGATCCTGCGCGGCGACAAAGTTCTCGACGACCTCGCTTCCGCCACCGGCGGCCGCGCTTTCTTCCCCTACAAGATGAAAGACATCACCCACTCCTTCGCCGCCATCGAGGAAGAACTCCGCAGCCAGTACGCCGTCTCCTACAAGCCATCCGACTTTGACGCCGACGGACGTTACCACTCCATCGAGATCACCGCCCTGAAGAAAGATCTGCAAGTCCGCGCCCGCCGCGGCTACTACGCTCCCAGACAATAACCAAAGACCAGGTTTCAAGGTTTCAAGGTTGCTCTGAGCCCTTGAAACTCTAAAACACAGCAGTGGCTCAGTTCGGTCGTCATATTGACCAAACAAAAAAATTGTCATCCTGAGCGAAGCGAAGGACCTGCTTTCTTGCCTGCAGCAATTTCGCGCTTGGCTCGCCTCCCGTTTCAAACTGAGCCACTGCCGACAACTCTGAAACCTTGAAACTTTGTTCCATTGCTGGTACCGTCCCTTTAAATCCGCATCGAGGAGAATGCACATGGTCTTAGCGTTTCTTGCAGTCATAGTCCTGTTCGGCTTCTTCCTGATCGCGATGTACAACAGCCTGGTGCAGTTGCGGGTGCGCTCCGATTCGGCCTGGTCCGACATCGATGTTCAGCTAAAACGCCGCCACGACCTGATTCCAAACTTGGTCGAAACCGTAAAAGGCTATGCCACCCACGAAAAAACTACCTTCGAGGACATAGCAAAATTCCGCTCCATGGCCATGCAGGCCACCGGCCCGGCCGATAAGGCCGCCGCCGAAAACCAGCTGACCGGCGCGCTCAAAAGCCTGTTTGCGGTGGCCGAAAATTATCCCCAGCTGCAGGCCTCGCAGGAATTCACCCAACTCCAGAATTCGCTCAGCGAAATCGAGGACGCCATTCAAAACGCCCGCCGCTACTACAACGCCGTAGTGCGCGACCTGAATACCAAGATTCAATCCTTCCCGACCAACATTCTGGCCGGGATGTTCGGCTTCCAGCAGAAGCAGTTCTTCGAAGCCGCCGCCACCGATCGCGAACCAGTAGCCGTAAAGTTCTAGCTATGTTGCATCAGCGATCATGCCATCGCCACCTGTTGTGTAATCCCGTTCCAAGTGTTCCCCTGTGCGGTGTTCCCCTGTGCGCCCCTGTGTCCCCTGTGGTAAAGCTTTTGCCTTTGCTCCTGGCTCTACTGCTAGTAGCCGTCCCCGCCCAAGCCCAAGCCCGCAACTGGCGAGTAACCGATTTCAAGGACACCATCTCCATCGCCCCCGATGGCACAGCCCTAGTCAGCGAAAAAATCACCCTGACTTTCGTCGGCCAGTGGCACGGCATTCACCGCACCATTCCCGTCGAATATCCCGGACCCGAGGGAACCAACTACACCCTTTTTGTCGATGTCCTGAGCGTCACCGACGATAGCGGAAACAAGCTGAAGTACGATTCCAGCAAGTCCGGAAACTACCGCGACCTAAAAATCTACATTCCCGATGCCGTCGATGCGACGCGTGTAGTCAACATCGATTACTCCGTCCGCAACGGAGTCCGTTTCTTCGACCAATACGACGAGTTCTATTGGAACGTAACCGGCAACGATTGGCCCGTCCCCATCGACCACGCCTCCGCCTTCGTGACCCTCCCCGAAAATGCCGCCGGAGGCCTGCGCGCTCAGGCCTTCACCGGCGCCTACGGCTCCAAGGAAAGCGAAGCCAGCGCCAACGTCGAAGGCGCCAACATCACTTTCGAGACCACCCGTGCGCTTTCCATGCGCGGCGGTCTCACCATCGATATCTATATCCCCCAGGGAATCCTCAAACCCCCGTCCGCTCTCACCAAGCTAGGCTGGTTTTTAGGCAGCAATCCAATCGTGTTTCTGCCCCTGCTCACGTTCGCCGTGATGTTCGCCCTCTGGTATTCCGTAGGACGCGATCCCGATCCCGGCGTCTCGGTAGCCCCGCAATACGAACCGCCCAAAGGCATTTGCCCCGCCGAAGCTGGAACGCTAATCGACGACACCATCCACCCCCGCGACATCACCAGCACCATCGTCGATCTAGCCGTGCGCGGATACATCAAGATCGAAGAAAAGGTCGACACCTTTCTGGTCTTCCATCACAAAGACTATATGTTCCACCTTCTGAAACCGCGCGAGCAGTGGGGTGACCTGACGCCGCACGAACGCGTAATGATGGAAAATATTTTCCTGAGTGGCACCGGAACCCGTCTCTCCGATCTGAAGAATCGCTTCTACACCGCGATCCCCATAGTGCGCGAGGACATCATGTCGTCGCTGAAGAGCAAAGGCATCTACACGCTAGACCCCGAATCGGCCAACGGCTACAGCATAGCCGCCGGCGTGGCTATCGCGATCCTCGTAGTAGCCGTGCAAA
The DNA here is from genome assembly GCA_963773955.1 of uncultured Acidobacteriaceae bacterium. Lineage (GTDB taxonomy): Bacteria > Acidobacteriota > Terriglobia > Terriglobales > Acidobacteriaceae > Acidiflorens. Next base: position 42,960 of record CAVZDM010000140.1, read on the forward strand.
TCATGGGCTGGATGAACCTGTTCTACTCCATTCCGCTGGTGATCGGGAGCGTCCTGGTTTCAGCCGTAATCTGGTGGCTCTTCGCGCGCCAGATGACAGCCAAGACAGTCTCCGGCGCGCGCACCCGAATCGCCGTCCTAGGATTCCAGGAGTTCATGAACCGCGTCGACGCCGACCGCATCAAGCGCATGCCGCCCGACACCTTCGAGAAATTCCTCCCCTACGCCATGGCACTGGGAGTCGAACACCACTGGGCACAAGCCTTCGACGGAATCATCAAAGACCCGCCCACCTGGTACGTTTCGCCGAACGGCTACGTCGGCTTCAGCCCGCTTTTCTTTTCCAGTTCCATGCACAGCATGGCGTCAGACATGCATCAGGTCTTCACATCCGCGCCCAGAGCCAGTTCCACCGGATCCGGCTTCGGTGGAGGTGGCGGATTCGGTGGCGGTGGCTTCTCCGGAGGCGGCTTCGGCGGCGGCGGCGGCGGCGCGTTCTAGACTTCGTACGGACCTGAGAAAAACTCTGCCGAAGTCCTAATACTCCGTGTTCTGGTTATCGTGAATTTTAGCCCTTAGTCCTAATACTCCTTGCCCTGTTATCGCGAATTTTAACCCTTGTCATCCCGAACGAAGTGAGGGATCTGCAGTTCGCCGCTCCACGGACGCCTAGCTAGCAACCGCTTCCTCCAGCCCGCACTCCTCCGCCGCCTTATCCGCTTTCAACCACATGAACATTTAGAACTCTGGTTTCGTATCAGGGCATCGCTTTAGCGATGCCGAAATCCCCTCCAGATCAGACGCCCCTTTAGGGGCTGGGGCTCCTGCGGCGGCAGCATTCTAGCATGCGCTGCAGAGCGGTATAATATCTGTGTTTTCGTGGAGAGTTGATGGCCGAACATCCACATCCGCGATGGATGACCGTACTCTGGTTCGTACTCGTCCTATGTATCACAGGTTCCTTCATCGCGGTCAGTCTGTGGCATGGATATGACTTCGTTCAGACGGTCGGATTTCTGGCCGTTTATTTTTATTGGATTTTTGCCCTCTCACTGTTGGCTGGGCTTGTTCCCTATGCGGTGAGCCTCCTTCTTGGGCTGCGCCGACGAAAACTCCCAGATGAACTAAACCGTAGCAAACCGCGATGATTATTGATCGCGGTAGGGATACCAGTTGCCCGGTACCCCCCGCACAGATCCGGACGGGCGCTCATTAGCGCATCCGGTTCTTATCTCGGATGAGTAGCGGCAAAGCGGGCATCGGGGAAAGGATGGAGCACAGCCGGTGGAGGGAGCCAGCGCATCGCCAGGTCGAGCATCCGAGTCCAGTTGATTCGGCGTTTCTGGCTCCGGCGGCGAATACAATGCCACCAGCAGACCAGCACCCGATGCCGGAACAGGGATAGGCTAGCGTTGTTTCCCGGTACCGCGTAGTAGTTGAAGTGCCCCTGCACGACCGACCGGAGCCATTGGCCGGTTTGGCCCACGGGATCGTGCATGCGCTTGCGGAGCTCCGGTTTTATTTGCCGCAGCTTAGCCCGCATGCGTTTGCGAATCGTCGTGCGCCGCACCATGAATCGCCCCAAACTATTCTTCCCGCTAATGTGCGTGAATCCTAGAAAGTCGAACGTCTCGGGTTTCCCTTCCCCTCTACGTTTCCGGTTCTCTTCGGCAAATCTGCCGAACTCGATCCGGCGCGTCTTATCCGGGTGTAGTTCCAGGCCGAACTTCGCTAGTCGCTCCCTTAAATCCTCCAGAAAACGATCAGCATCCGCCTGATACTGGAAGCCTACGATGGTGTCATCAGCATAGCGGATGACCACCACCTCACCTTGCGCACATTTCTTGCGCCAGACGTCCACCCAGAGGTCGAACACGTAGTGCAGGTAAATGTTCGCGAGGAGCGGTGAAGCCACCGAGCCCTGCGGCGTACCTGTCTTCGGATCGGACCATTTGCCTTCCTCCATTACTCCGGCCTTCAGCCATTTCTGGATCAGCCGCAGTATGCGAGGATCGGCGACGCGATGCTCCACGAACTTCATCAGCCAGCTTTTGTCGAGGTTGTCGAAAAAGCTTCTGATGTCAGCGTCCAAAATGTAGTTCACCTTCTTCTTCAAAAGCGCGTACGACAGCGCATCCAGCGCGTCATGCTGGCCGCGCCCCGGGCGAAAGCCATACGAGAATCCGAGAAAGTCCTCTTCATAGATCTGATTGAGGATCGTGGTCACGGCGTACTGGACGAGCTTATCTTCCAGAGCCGCGACTCCGAGTGGACGTTGCCGTCCATCTTCTTTCTTTATGTACACTCTTCTCGAAGGCAGCGCTCGATACGCTCCGCGATGAACCCGGCCATGGAGATCGACCAACCGATCTTCGAGTCCGGCCTCATACTCCTGCCAGGTGACCCCGTCCACTCCGGGTGCGGCTTTCCTCTTTAGTGAGTAAAAGCTTTCCCGCAGCAGATCGACGGTCAGATGGTGGAGCAGAGCGGTGAACTTCATCTCCTTGTTTTCCCGTGCTGCTTTCCGCACGCCCGCCAGCCCTTGGGACACGCCCTTCCCGCTCTGCGTCGAGTACGTGTTAGGTTGACCAGCGTTCTCCTTGATCAACGGCCTTTCCTCCCCATTCTCCGCCGGCGATGTTCCGTCTTTGTTCGAATGGTTCATAGGTACTATGCCGCTGTGTGACTCCTCGGAGACGTACATGCGGGCCGTACGGCTATTGCCTTCGCCCACCGTCCTGCTGCCTGGTTTGGCAGGCAGGTGTCTCCGAGGTCTCCCGGTTCTCGTGCATGAAGTTTCTAGGCGTGCCTGGGGTCTTCGACTACGCCGGACTGAACGGGAGCTCGCGCTAGCGCTCCTGCTCATGTCGCCTACCGCGAATATTTAAGGCGGCGGCGTCCGGATTGTATCTTTACGGAGCTGGATACCCACCCCGCCTAGCCCCTGTCTACGCTTCACTGAGTCCCTCGCGGTATCAGCGCAAGACTCGGGGCCGAGCAGATCGCTAGTCTTTACTCGTAAGGCTCTTTCATCCTCTACTTCATGCCGGTTTATCCCGGCGCAACAAATATCCCCATTTCACTCACGATCCAAGAATCACCGGTCGCCGTGCGAACCGACGGTGTTCGAAATCCTCAGCTAGCCGGCGACCGCCTCCTCCAGCCGACACTCCTCCGCCGCCTTATCCGCTCTCAGCCCCATAAACACCGGCGCGCGCAACTTCATCCCGCCCTCCGCCGTCTCATGAGTCCACTCCGCGAACTTGATTTCCGCAACCAACTCCGGACGCACAAACTGAACCTTCCGCAATCCACCAATCTCCCCATAAAACGGATCCTGTTTCGTCTTAAGCGCCTGCAAGCGCCCAAAGATTTCCTTGATCGCCTTCTGATCGAATCCAGTCCCCACCTGTCCAACGTGAATCAGCCGCTTTTGCGAGTCATACAACCCCAGCACCAGCGCCCCAAAATATTCGCGGCTGCCCTCCGGATCGGTATATCCGCCCACAACGCACTCCTGCCGCTGCGTGATTTTGATCTTGAGCCAATCCGAAGACCGTTTTTCCTGATAAGCGCCGCCGCGCTTCTTGGCGACGATCCCCTCCAGTCCGCGCAGCTTAGCCGCCGCAAAAAGATCCAGGCCTTTCTCGGCATAGTGATCGGAAAACTGTATGACGCCGCCAGCCACGATCCGCTCTTGCAGCAACTGCTTGCGCTGCTCAAGCGCAACCCGCCGCAGGTCCAAGCCGTCAAGGTAGAGCAGATCGAACGCGTAATAGACGACGGACACGCCTTCGCGCCGCGGCAGACGCCGCTTTCCCGGCTGGAATCCGGTCCGCTGCTGCATCAGGCTGAAAGAAGGCCGACCCTCGTCATCAAGCGCAACGATTTCTCCGTCAAGAATGGCGCGCTCCGCCTTTACGAATTGCGGGATCGTGCCAAGGTCAGAAAATTGCGCCGTAAGATCATTCTGACTGCGCGAAACCAACCGCACCCGCCCGTCTTCAACGAAAGCAACGGCGCGGTAGCCGTCCCATTTAATTTCAAACAGCCAGTCAGGATTGTCGAACGCCTTGGCCGTAGGAGTCGCGAGCATCGGATGGATAGCCGTAGGCATCGGCCTCTCCTCAGCACCAGGAAGCGCTTTAACCGCAGAGGACACCGAGTTCGCAGAGAATTTCGCAGAGGATTTCTTGCTCGTAGTTTTGGACGCAGCATCGCTGACCGCGACGTCGTCGGACAAGGCCTTCGGGTGAGCTAAATTTGCCGCCGCCCGTCTTGGGCCCTTACTTTTTTTTTTCTCCGCGCCCTCAGCGTCCTCCGCGGTTAAAGCCTTTCGCTTAGCATCGGCACGAGCGATCGCGTCCGTCAGCCAAGCGGCCTTAACCTTCCCCCGCGATGCCGGACGGCTGCTAGTCCACTCCGCCGACCCCGCATCGCCCGCGATCTGCGCCATGGTGCGATCGGTGACGACAGACTTGTCGTACGAGTCGATATCGAATCCCGCAACCACGTGACTATCCTTTTTCTTGATCAAAAGCCATTCGTTCCCTTTGCTTCCCGCGCGCCCCTTGATGTGCACCAGCGCAAAATCGCCCACCAGCCGCTTCCCTTTCAGCCGAAACTTGAGGTCGCCCTTCGCCAGCATGGCGGCCGCTTCCTTTTCCGTACCGGGAAGATACTCGCCATTAACCGGCACTGGCGACAGCGGCTCCCACGTGCCCGCATCCCAAACCATTACCGTACCGCCGCCGTAATTGCCCGCAGGGATGGTGCCTTCAAAGTCGTAGTACGAGACTGGATGATCCTCGACCTGCATGGCCAGCCGTTTGTCGGCGGGATCGAGCGACGGCCCTTTCGGGACCGCCCACGACTTGAGCACGCCTTCCATCTCCAAGCGAAAATCGTAATGCAGCCGCGTCGCGGCATGCCGCTGCACCACAAACCGATGCCGCGATTGCTTTTCGACCTTAGGCGGAGGCTCGGGCGTTTCCTCAAACCGCCGTTTTCGTTTGTACTCGTCAAGCGACATGGACGCTATTGTAATTGCGAGGGAGGTCGTGTGGTGACGGGGCGGAGCCTGCCTTGAGCCGAGCCGAAGGGCCCCGTCCAAGTAAGTCGGAGCCCCGCAGCCGCCGTGCGTAGGGACAGCCGCCCTCGGCTGTCCAGCGGGGCGAAGCCCCGCCAGAAGCACGCAGGCAGATCGTTAACCCATCACCATATACTGTTCCCGTATGGACCCCCGCGTATGAAACGTGAATACCCCGAGTCCCCGCTGGTAGGTGTAGGCGCGGTCATCGTCGATGATCACGGCGACAGCCACCGCGTGCTGCTGATCCGCCGCGGACAGCCGCCGCTGCTGGGCGAGTGGTCATTGCCCGGCGGCGTCCTCGAATGCGGAGAAACTCTGCGTGAAGCGGTGGCCCGCGAAGCCCGCGAAGAAACAGGACTGATAGTCGAGACGAGCGAGATGCTAGGCGTGTATGAACGTGTGATCCGAGACGACGAAGGGCGCGTGCGCTATCACTACGTGCTGCTTGATTTCCTCTGCCGCGTGATCGGGGGCGATCTCAAAGCAGCAAGCGATGCGGCCGATGTGCGCTGGTTCACGCGAGACGAATTGCCCGCGCTCAAACTAGCCTATGACGCGAATGACGTAGTGCTCAAGGGCTTGTCGCGGACATAAAGAGAATTGCTCGTGTGGGGACGGGCGACTCGCCCGTCCAAGCCCAAAAGCCGCTAGATTCCGACCAGTTTGGTTACAATTCTCCCTAATCGGCCATCTTGGCCACGTGCACTGCGAAGCCCGTCTTAGGCAACAGCGACGTCAACTCGAACACCTTAAAGCCATCGCCCGTGATTTCCGTTTGCCGATAGAGCCCGGGCTCGGTCTCGGCAGTTTCATGCCGGCCCTGCAGATCGTCGAGAAATTTCTGCCCGTCTTTGAGGCTGGCCTCCCCGCCCTTCGCGCGCGTGACCACCGCTTCGGTGGCATATGACCGGACAAGCTTCGGCCAATACTTCTGCAGCAACTGCGTGCTCGCAAAAATGTCGGCCCACACGATTTCTCCGTTCACGGCGACTACCACCCCCACCGCGTTCTTATCGCGCAGTTGGCGAATGACGCTTTCGTAGTTACGCTGCACCGGTTCCGCGACGGAATCAACCTTCTGTTGCACTTCTTTGTTATCCATCACGCGGGCATAAGACGTAGTCGAATTCACCTCCGCAGCAGCCGGAGCTGGAACAGCCGCCGCCAGTGCCTGCTTCGATCTTCCCACGTTGTCCCAGACCTGCTGCTGATTCTTGGCCGCCATCGCGCTTCCGCGCACGCCCGGTGCAGCGAAGACAGCGCCGTAGGTGCCGCCCGCACTGAACTCGTTCTTACCGTTCGCCGCCACCCAACGTCCGGGTTCGACACAAAAGACGCCTAAGTCCACCGGATCGCTCTCCGGCGGTACGATGCGGTCTTTGCCGATGACGCGGTCCTGCTTGCCGCCGGTAACTATCTCGCCGGCGAGCAGTAACAAAGGTCGCTTCGAGTTATTGACCAGCACAAGCTGATTGACCTCCGGGCCACGAATAGGATGGACGATGGCCGCTTCGCCGGGCCGGTGACGGATGAGGCCACGCAACTGCCCAGCTTCCGTCACCACCACGTCGCCGCTGCGCAGGCCCTCGTCGAGAGTAAGAAATTCCGCCGTGTCATACGACTTACCGGCGACCACCGGAAAAACGCTCAGATTGCCGCTGCGAATCGGGCTGAGCACCGAGAGAGAAAAAGAGAAACCAGACGCTGACGTTACTTCGCCCGCCGGCAGCCGACACGGAACCACAACCGCCGCCACTACTAACAGAGTGATCCCCACGACCACGATGACCAGCCGCATAATTGAGCCTCCCCGCAGTAAAGACACCACTGAAGACGCCGCAGCTCCCACGAACGCGCAATGTTTTCCGTGCGCCGCCACCCCGGCAGGCGAAGCTGGAGCCTGCCGGGGCGCTCGTCCGCGAGTCTTCCAGGAGTGTCTTTCTCTGCTCGCTGATCAAAGAACGCACGATTTCTCCTTCCTTGCATCAAAAAGATTGCTAGCATTATCTGGGACATGCACGCGGATATGCCGAAGCCCGCCCAATCCGGCCACGCAGCAGACGTTGCCGCTGCGCTTTTTCTTTACGAGCGCAGCGGCGCTGCGGCCTACGGCGTGAACGCAGAGCAGTTCGCGGCCATCCTCGATGAAATTCTGCACAAGTATTTCAGTCCGGCCCCCAATTCGCCTCACTCTTCGCCGGAACAGGCGCAACAGATGGCTGACTTCTGCGCCGGGTTGCGTCTGGAAGAACTGGCGCTGGCGCGCGCATGTGCCGAGGGGAACGAGCGGGCTTGGCAAGACTTCATCAGCCGCTACCGGCCGAAGCTGCACAGCATGGCGCTGCACATCACGCGCGACGGCGCCCATGCAGCGGAGTTGGCCGATTCGCTGTTTGCGGATCTGTATGGAGTGAACGCGCGCGACGGAAATCGCATGCGCCGCTCGAAGCTCGTCTTCTATACGGGCCGCGGTTCGCTCGAAGGCTGGCTGCGCACGGTGATGGCACAGGAGTTCATCAATCGCTACCGCAAGCAGAAACGCACGGTCAGTCTGGAAGAACAGATGGAAGCAGGTGTGCAGTTTGCGGCGGCCACTCCTGAGCCGGCATGCGCGTTGGATCGAACTTTAGATCGAACTTTGAATCGCACTTCAGACCAACTCCTGGAAGCGGCTACCAATGATGCACTGGCAGAACTGTCGGCCGAAGACCGGTTTACGCTGGCCTCCTATTATCTCGATGGCCGAACACTGGCCGAGATAGCGCGCATGCTCGGCCTGCACGAATCAAGCGTTAGCCGGCGCCTTGATCGGCTCGCAACCGGGCTCCGGAAGCGGATTCTGGCGCTGCTGCGAACCCAGGGAATGAGCCATGCTCAGGCTACCGAAGCCCTGGAAACCGACGTGCGGGACCTACAGTTGAATTTGCGCTCGCGTTTAACGCAAGATTCCGGGGCAAAAGCGTTCCCCGGAGGAAGAGGAAAGGTACCAGCACAAGACGCGAACGACACAAGTCATGACTGAAATGCCGAAAGTGCCGAAGATCGTGTATGACCGCCTGCAGGCTGCCCAGCCGGTAGAACAAGCTGGGCGCGAGCCGGCGCATCCCGATGCGGATCTGCTGACGGCCTTTGCCGAGCAGGCGCTTTCGGCAACCGAGCGCGACGGCGTGCTCGAACACCTGGCGGTCTGCGGAGACTGCCGCGAGCTAATTGCTCTGGCGCTTCCGGACGCACACGTCGCGTCCGCTCCGATTGCGGACGAGACAGATGCGGTTCGGGCACTGGCCTCGCGGGCGGGGACGCCCGCGCCACACAAGCTAAGCTTCGCCTGGCCAAGTCTGAGCTGGGCCACGCTGGCAGCGGGAGTTGTCGTGGCTGCCTCGGTACTTTTGATACGTCCGGGAAAGCTGAACCAAACAACGTCTCCTGTAAGCCCGCAGATCGCGACGACTGCGCAGTCAGTTCCTGGTACACAGATCGCGTCGTCGCCAGTCGCATCGTCGCCAATGGACAATTCAGCAATCTCGGCCAAAACTGACGCAGCACGGCCTGAGTCCGAATTGCCGTTGTCCACGAAACCCAAGCCTGCGACGCCACCGCCTCACGCGGACTCCCAAATGCTGCTGGCGGGCAACAAGAAGGAATCAGCGCAGGCTGACAAGCTGGCGCCAGCGCCAAGCTCGTCAGCCGGGACGCTCGCATTCGATGCGTCAACAAATCGCGCAGCGCATGAAAGTGTCGGGGTTTATGGGGCAGCGGCCGCAGTAGAGGCAGCACCCTCCGCCGAAGGCACTTTGATTGCGCGCAACGAAGCCCCCGCGATTGAAAAGGCCAAGCCCGCGCCGCAAGGCACGGAAATGTATGGACAGCAGAAAGCCGAACTATCCGCTGTTCCCGCACCAGCCCCGTCACGGGCCAGGAATGCGACGTCTGCCGCGAAAATGGCCTCCCCTGCCATGGCCTTCCCTGTGAGCTCGGCGTTGGCGCGGCATGTTACCTGGGCAATTACAGCGGGTGTCCTGCAACGGTCACTGGACAGCGGCCAGAGCTGGCAAAGCGCTTTGCGCCCGGATCACCCATTGCTCTGCTTCGCAATCCACGGCGCGGATGTATGGACTGGCGGGCAGGCGGGTACGCTCTTCCACTCCGCTGACAGCGGCATAACTTGGGTACAGGTGCACCCAGCCGTGAAAGGCCAGCAACTAAGCGCCGATGTAACTCACATTGATGTCGATGTCGACGTCCCCGGCACGGCCGAGGTTATAGTCTCCACCAGTAACAACGAAACATGGAGCAGCACCGATAGCGGAGCAACCTGGCAGAAGAAGTAGTCTGGCTGCTTCTGGCGTCGTACTGTTTCTTTCTTCGATAATGCTGCGAGTTGCTGAGAAGTCCAGAATTTTTCATGGGCCTTTCCGTCACATAACAAACAACCAGAACCGAGTTAGTAACGTTACGCCCGCGCATGGCCCCGCAGTACTCTCCTGCCAGCTCCACATTACGAAAGTGACATTTACAGTGGTACCAGACGGACATAGGATGGGCAGGTGGTTTGGCAGTTCTGGGGGAGGGCTGCCGAAGGACGTCCTGAGCTTAACTGCTCAGGGCGTTTTTTCTTGCCTCGCTGATGGAGCGACGGGCGTCCTCGCCCGTCCCGCCTTGCGCGAAGCGCCGAGCGAGAAGCCCGTCCCTCCACCAACTTAAACCGAGTAGGAAACACCATCGTCCGCAGCGCCTGCCGCCGTGTTTTCCGCAGCGACCACGCCATTCGACTTGCTGCCGCGCCGCATGGCCACGATACCGGTACGCACCATCTCCAATATTCCGTACGGACGCAGCACATCGAGCAGTCCGTCGATCTTGTCTTCCCCTCCGGTAATCTCGATGGTCAATGATTCGGAAGAGAGATCGACCACGCGCGCGCGAAACACGTTGGCCAGTTCCAGTACATGGGATCGCGCATCGTGAGTGGCAGACACGCGGATCAACGCCAGGTCGCGGACGATGGCCGGTTGATTCGTGATGTTCTCGACCAGCAACACATTCACCAGTTTGTATAGATTGGCTTCAATGCGGCGGGCCTGGTCGCGATCGGCATCGACGGTAATGGTCATGCGCGACACCTCCGGCTTCTCAGTCCGTCCCACCGTCAGCGAATCGATATTGAAAGCGCGCCGCCGAAACAAAGACGCCACGCGGGTAAGCACACCCGGTTTATTTTCGACGTACACCATGAATGTATTCAGCATATTGTTATTTGTCTTTTCTCACTGGTATTAGTCCAAATTGTCATCCTGAGGTGTTAGCCCAACTTGTCATCCTGAGCGAAGCGAAGGACCTGCTTTTTGCCGGCGCAGGAAACAGCAGGTCTTTCTTTTCGGCTTCTCCTCTACTCGTCCTCCGCAGTCTCCACAATCGGACTCGGCCGTCGAATCATGTCATGCAGCGCCGCCCCAGCCGCGACCATCGGATAAACCGTGTCTTCCTGCTCCACTTTAAAATTGATCAGCACCGGACCATCGTGCTGCCGCGCCGCCTGCACCGCAGGCACAACTGCCGACCGCTCTGAAATAGTCATGCTCCGCACGCCGTAAGCCTCGGCTAACTTCGCGAAATCCGGATTGAGCAGAGGCGTTGCCGCATAGTTACGGTCGTAGAAAAACTCCTGCCACTGCCGCACCATGCCCAGAAATCCGTTGTTAATAATCGCGATATGGATCTTCAGATTTTCCTGCACCAGCGTCGCCAGTTCGCACATGGTCATCTGGAATCCGCCATCGCCCACCACCACCCAAACTTCGGCCTCCGGACAAGCTACTTTGGCGCCGATGGCGGCAGGCAAAGCAAAGCCCATCGTCCCTAATCCGCCGGAAGTAATCAGCGAGCGCGGTTTCTCATGTTTGTAATACTGCGCCTCCCACATCTGGTGCTGTCCGACGTCGGTGACCACAATGGTGTTGCCATCGCGTGTCTGGTGCCACAAATCATTGATCACGTGTGCAGCGTATAGATGGCCGCTGTCAGGCAGGTTCTGGATGTCGCGCACCGCCGAATCGCCCTTCAACCGGTCGATCGAATCCAGCCACTCGCTACGATCAATGGATTCAACCTTCGGCATCAATTCCAGCAAAACTTCCCGCAAATCGCCGACCAGCGGAACGTCGACCTTGACGTTCTTGTTAATCTCCGCGGGATCGATCTCGATGTGAATCTTTTTCGCATTCGGCGCGTAGGTCTTCAGGTTCCCGGTGACGCGGTCATCGAAGCGCATGCCAAACGCCAGCAGCAGGTCCGCTTCCTGAATCGTGTGGTTCACCCAGGCTTCTCCGTGCATGCCCATCATTCCCAGATTGAGCGGGTGCGATGCGGGAAACGCCCCCAGGCCGAGCAGCGTAAGCGCAACCGGAATACCCGCGCGCTCGGCAAAATCGCGCACCTCGCGCATGGCTCCGGAAACGATAATGCCGTGCCCCGCAAGAATCACCGGCCGCTTCGAATTGTGGATCAACTCCAGCGCCTCCGCGTACTCCGCTGGAGCCGGCGAAAGGTCGGGACGGTAACCCGGCAATTGCGGCTTGGCCGCTTCCCAATCGAACTCGCACGTACCCTGCTGCGCATCTTTAGTGATATCAACCAGCACCGGACCAGGCCGCCCCGACCGCGCCACATAAAAAGCCTCCCGAATCGTGCGCGCCACTTCGCTGGAGTGAGTAACCAGGTAGTTGTGCTTGGTGATCGGAAGAGTAACGCCCGTGATGTCAGTTTCCTGAAACGCATCCGACCCAATCAGCTTGCTGCCCACTTGCCCGGTGATGCAGACGATCGGTATGGAATCAAGCATGGCGGTAGCGATGCCGGTGACCATGTTCGTCGCGCCCGGCCCCGAGGTTGCGACCGCCACTCCCACCTCTCCGCTGGCGCGCGCATAGCCGTCGGCCATGTGGGTTGCGCCTTGTTCGTGGCGCACCAGGATGTGATGGATCTTGCTGTGTTTCAGCGCGTCATAGGCAGGCAGAATGGCGCCGCCAGGATAGCCAAAGACGTGCTTCACGCCTTCCCGTTCCAGGCATTCCCAAAGGATACTGGCCCCGGTCATCGTCTTCGTTTCGGTCTTGGTCTTGCCTGAACTTGGCGTATTCGTCATGCAACCTCCCTCTAAATGTTCTGCCAGTGGAGCGCCGGGCGTCCTCGCCCGGCCACCTAACTGCCGGATGGGCGAGCACCCGTCCCTCCGCCGCGGGTTCGTATCAGGGTATCGCTTCAGCGATACCGCAAGCCGTCAAAATCAACCGCCCCTTCAGGGGCTGCCCGCGCCGTCCCCGAAAAAACAAAACCCACCTTGCCAGCGTTTCTGGCGGGTGGGATTCGGGAGCACCTGCGATTCTAATTTCTCAGCTCACTCTTTCCCCCACACCGAAACGGACGGACATACTCGTACTCCCGGGATTCTGAAACTAATTCGTCGGAGACTCCGTCCATTCGTCACGGTTGCCTAAAGAATTAGACGTGATATTAACCGACCGACCGGCCGGTTGGCAAGTGGAAAGTCAGTATCGGCACTGTTGCAGTTTGACTCGGTCTTGAAAGGGCACGGCTTCAGCCGTGCCGTAAGTACCGTATTTTCATCGCGGCTCTAGCCGCTGCGGGACGGCAATTCTAAGCTGCACCATTAACGCAGTGTTCAGCGCCCAACCCGATAGGCGTGCAGCGGCGCCTTTGCATCGGTCCCCGGCAAAGGCTCCGAGCCCTTCATCATGCTCCAGAGTATTTGGTTGAACACCGTGTCATCGACTCGATCGGGCGCGCTGAAATCCAGCCCCTCCGACGCTCGCGCCGCGGCAGTTGCGGGAGGGTTAGTCTCATTCATGTCTGCCTGAGGAACAATAGCGGTCCACGGCGAAAGGTCCGGAGTGTCGGCAAAAATGTCAGCCAAAGATCGACTGAAGTAGTCAAACTGCGAAAGCCGATCCAATCCGAGGATGTCTTCAATCGCCGCGACAACGTCCGTCGTATTTGCAAAGCGGTGGATGGTACCGGGCCGGTTATAGGCCGAGATGGCGAAGAAACACGAACGATGGGAGTCGATGTGGTCTGGCCCAGATTGCGAATCATCCTCCAGCACGAAGATCACCGTATCCTTCCAAAAAGAAGATTTGGAAAGTGCCTCGACAATCCTCCCCAGCGCCAGATCGTTGTCGGCCATGAAGGCGCGAGGCGTTCGAAAGCCCGCGCGTCCGCCGGCAGTGTGGTCGCTCGGCAGATGCATCACCTCGAGACTCGGCATGTTTCCATCCTGCACAAACTTCTGCAGCTCGGCGATCCAGGCATCGGCACGCACCTGGTCGGGAATCTTCAAGTCAAACGCGGGGTACGTCGGGCTGACATAAGGCACAACCTCCCGCTGCGTTACCGGCCAGCCCTCGGGCACTTTAACCATTTCGCCGTAATCGCGAAAACTGACTCCCTTTTTTCTGGCCAGCGTCCAGAGAAAGCCGTTGATCGGCTCGTCGATTTCCTCGCCGTCCACACCTTCACGCCTGTCGGAGTAAGCAGAAGGGATCGTCTTCTCTCCGAAATCGGTGACGTACGCTGCGGTCGACCAGATGTGGCCCTGCGAGCTCACCTCGGCATTGGTGAAGAAACGGTCGAACAATCCGAAACGTAGGGCGAGAGCGTGGTGATTAGGGGAGATCGCCTGTCCAAAGAAGACCAGCGCCGGATCACCGTCCCCTTCCTTCAGATCGCCCAGCACCTGGTCATAAGTGCGATTCTCCTTGATGATGTAGACCACATGCTTAAAAGGCGGATAGCGTTTGCGAACACGCGGAGCTTCCCAGCTGTTCGCCTTGGCAACTCGATTCGAGTACCCAGCCAACGTGCTGGAAGAGATTTGGTCTGGACTCGATCGCAGCGTTCCGTTGAGCTGCCCCAAGTCATAACCCAACGGTCGCTTCATCCCTTCACCCGGAATCGGACCGTCAGGATTCCCATGACTCCCGTGGCCCTTGCCATTGAGCACAAGAAGCTGGCCATCGGCATCGAGAACCGCGGTCGGGTACCAATCCGTCGGAATGCGACCCATCAACCGCGAAGGCGCGGCGCCTGATTGCTTCTCAGAAACGTGCTTCTCAGCGACAGGCTTCTCCGAAATATCGAACACTGCCACGGCATTGTTGTCAGCCTCGGCCACAAAAAGCTGCGACTCGTCAGCCGACAAAGCCAACGCATTCGGAGTGCTCCCTTCCGCTGGTCCTGCAGGAGCGGCATCGCTCAAATACCGCAGGACCGTCCTGCGCGCCGTGTCGACGACGGCGATCTGATCCGTACCTGACAGCGCGACAAACAACCGCGAGCCCGTCCGATTCGAAAGCAGAGCCGAAGGACGAGGCCCCACCTTCAACTTGCCCAGAGGAATCAGCAACCCATTTCGATTCGTCCGAAATTCAGCGACCGTATCCGACGCCCACGCAGAAACGTACACTTTCCCGTTCGCCGCAGCTTCGACGGCATAGGGATAATGATCGGTCGGAAACCTCTGCACGACTTTAGCAGTGGCCACATCAACCACCGCCAAACTGTCGCCCACGTTCTCGGCAACATACAGATAGTTCCCAACTCGCGAGACAGCAAGACCCGCCGGATACCGCGTGCCCGGCTTCTCCGGCGCTTTCTCAGCGAGGACGATCTTCCGTTCGAACGCGGCAGTCCCATCTCGCCACGAGTAACAGAAAATCGTGTCATCATTGCCGCCCGATACAAAAAGTTCCCGGCCGTCGCGCGAGAACCCAACGCCCAGGAACGCCGCGGGCTGAATCAATGTTTGCACGACTTGACGTGACTTCAGATCAACAATCTGTAATCCCTGTTCGCGCCATCCACTCAGCACGATGGCGAGTTTGTCACCGTCGGGCGCGAGAGCCATCGCTAGCGGCATGCTCCCCAGTTCGATCGCGTCTCCCACCGCATCAAGCCTTGCCCCCGTCGACAGCGGTTGCGTGTAGGTCGCACTCTCTGCGGCGCGCAGCGCGTCTCCGATTTGAATTGTGGCCGCCGAAAACAACACAACCAGAAGAACACAAGGAAACGAACGAAGACCCCTCATAGTGTCTTTCGAAGGCAACGTGCTAAGTCAGATTTGGTCAACAGTTCCGCTTCAGAAATGTGGAGCACCGCACGCCGGAAATCAATATCCACTTAGCTGTGCAAAGAAGTACCACTTCCAATTCCAATGCCTAGTTCGCCTTCTGCTCCGGATTCTCGGCATCCAGCACTTCCCTGACCTTGGCAACCAGCGCCGAAAGCGAGAAGGGCTTAGGCAAGAACCACAATCCCGGATCAAGCACCCCATAATGCACGATCGCGTTACTCGTATAGCCCGAGATATACAGAACTCTTGTGTGCGGAGAAATCTGCTTCACTTGCTCCGCCAGCTGCCGGCCATTCATCCCCGGCAGAATCACGTCCGTCACCAGCAGCCGGATGTCATTGTGATTGTTGCGGCACAGCGCCAGTCCTTCCGCCGTCCCCGCCGCGGCCAATACCTTGTAGCCGCTCTCCCCCAGCACCGACGAGATCAATTGCCGCAGCTGTTCGTCGTCCTCCACCAACAGGATCGTTTCCGTTCCCCGCTGCACCCCCGCCGGCTTCTTCTCCACTCCCACCCCTTCCGCCCGTTGATCGATCCTCGGAAAATACACCTTGAACGTCGTCCCCTTATCCGGCTCGCTATACACCCAGATAAAGCCTCCACTCTGCTTCACAATTCCATACACCGTCGACAGTCCAAGCCCGGTGCCCTTGCCCACTTCCTTGGTCGTAAAGAAGGGTTCGAAAATATGCGCCTGCGTGTCCGCCGTCATACCGGTTCCCGTATCGCTCACCGCCAGCATCACGTAGCGCCCCGGCTGCACCGGCGCATGATCGCGCGCATACGCCTCGTCCAGTTCCGCGTTTTCCGTTTCCAGCGTCAGCTTGCCCCCACTCGGCATCGCGTCCCGCGCATTCACCACCAGGTTCATGATCACCTGTTCGATTTGCCCCGGATCGGCTTTCACCGTCCCCAGCTCGCGCCCCGGCACGGTCAGAATCTCAATATCTTCCCCGATCAGCCGCCGCAGCATGGTGTCAATGTTCATCATCACATCGTTCAGATCAATCACCCGCGGCGACAATACCTGCTTCCGGCTGAAGGCCAGCAGTTGCTTCGTGATCCCCGCCGCCCGGTCCGCCGCCGATCGGATTTGCATCGTCGCATCCTTCAGCCGGCTGGGCGCCGGAACTCCTTCCGCCAGTATCTGGCTGTAGCCGATGATCACCGTCAACAGATTGTTGAAGTCGTGCGCAACTCCACCCGCCAGACGCCCAATCGCCTCCATTTTTTGCGACTGCCGCAACTTTTCCTCCAGCGCCACTCGCTCGGTCACATCCTGCACCAGCGACGCCACTCCCAGCACTCGTCCGCTTTCATCCACCAGCGGCGTGTTGTACCACTCGCAGGAAATCGTCCGCCCGTCCTTGGTGCTGTTCTCGTTGGTGCTGCGTGCCCCTCCCTTTTGCGCAAGCAGTCCCTTCCCGACCTCTTCCACCTGCTGACGGAAACCGGGCGGCACCATGAAACTGGCATGTTGTCCCGTGGCTTCCTCGCGGGAAAATCCGAAGATGCTTTCAGCCGCCGCATTCCAGGCCACCACGCGATGCTCCAGATCCCATTCAATCACTGCCAGCGGCGTATGCTCGGCGTGAATCCGCAACCTCTGTTCGGACTTGCGAATCTCCTCTTCCGCTCGTTTGCGATCGGTGATGTCGCGCGAGATCCCGAGCAGGCCAATAATCCGGCCGGTCGCGTCCCGATACGGACCCTTGGTGCTAAGGTACGTCCTGGCTACGCCCGCTGACACTCCAACTTCCTCGTAAGTGCAGGTCTCGCCTGACTCGAGGACGGCACGGTCACGCTCCATAATCTGACGGCCACTTTCCAGAGAGAAGACCTCGCTGGCATCCTTACCAATGACCTCTTCGATCCTCCGTCCCAGAAATCCAGCGCACGCGGAATTAATCATCAGGTAGCGCCCTTGCAAGTCCTTGACGAAGACTGAGTCGGTGGTTCCCTCGATAATCCCCTGCAGAAGGGACATATTCTTCTGCGATTCCCGAGAACTATAGAGCAACTGACGCTGCACCACATACAAACGACCGGCGGCAGCGGCGAACGAGACCATCACCAGAAAAATGGACCAACCGAGCTGCTCCTGGGCAATCTGCAATGCCAGTGGAAAGACAATCGCGGGGATGAGTAAGGGAGAGAACTGCGCGAGCAGTTGCATGCGCGGGGCGAAACCGTCGACTGCCTCCGGTGGGCTCTGCTCGGCGCCGTCCCACGTCGCCGCAATCACGATGAGGATGCAGTAAGTGACGGTCCACATCAGGTCGAGCCAGGCACCTTGCGGATAGTTCCCTTGAGCAAAGGCATAGGTAGTCAGATTGGAAATAATCGCGAAGACGAAGACGAACCCTGCCAAACGAAGAAAGAATGCGCGTGCCGTTCGATATCGAGTCAGCAGCCCTCGAACCAGAAAACTCAGAGCCAACAGCCCGAAGAATGCCACTCCAACATAAACAAAGCGCATTTGCATGGCGCGTTCCGAGCTTTGCCATCGGGAGGGCACAAAGAGAAGAGAAAGCTCGAGCGCAAGTACGAGAGTGCAGACTTGCACAAAATCGTAGAACCGCAACCACCGGTATCCGCTGTTCGGGTCTCGCGGACTCAGAAACAGCGTCATCATGGCGGGCACAGCCCAGAAAAACACCAGGATGTCGGTAGTCCAGAGCGTTCCTGTAGCGTGCAGATAGTCGAAATAGTAGGTAAAAGCGATCTGGTCGATGAAGGCAAGAGCAAGCGAGAAAGAAATCAGGCGCCAAACCCGCTTGCCAAAGGGACCTGATCGACGGGAAGCCGACCAACTGACCACGGCCGCCAGCAAAACCGCCGCCGACCCGATCCAGTCACCCCACAGAGAAGCAAAGGCGGTCCCGTACCTGAATGTGAGAAGGATCAGGTGTGCAACGATCAGAATTGCCGCCGCTGCCATCGCCGACTTGCGACGCTTGGGCATCTCTTAACCTCGATCTGCCTCTATTTTGTTGAAATGCTTCGGGGGCGGCATCTGCGCGTCCCAGTGTATACATTCACGCCGCCGCGCCGCAATCAGGCTTTCCTCGGCCCGCTCTTGAAGCGACTGTACTGGTAGGGACCGGCACTGGGCGATCTGGGTAGCCCCACCGCTGCTTGGGACTTGAATCGTGTTTCAGTGGGCTGCGGTGCTGCCTGCGGACCGCACCGCCTCCTGGCAAGCGCCCGCGGCGGTCAACACTTGGTCGAAGGCTGCATCTTCGCGGAGTTTCGCCAGCAGCGGATCAGAAAGCAGATTCTGGTGCGCGCAATAGTTCTGTCCAACCGCGCTCTGCAGCAGATGCAGAGCCGCTTGTTTCTTGCCGCAGTACGCGAAAAGCGCTCCCTGGTAATACCAAGTCTCGGGGTCGGGGTCCGTGGGCAAACTGGTCTCCGCTTCCTGCGCCATCCGGTCCAAATCCGCCGCCGGCCGCAACTGCAGGCAAGCCTCCAGCAGATCGCGGTGATAACGCGGCGTGATCGGCATGCGCTTCACCGCCTCGCGCGCTTCCGCAATTTTGCCCTGGCGCAGCAAGATGGACGGCGTCACATAGGCGGCCCACTCCGAGCCAGCATCCAGACGGACAAAATCCGCGGCCCGGTCCATCTTACCCAACTCCATGAACGCCCACGCGCAAGAACGAAAAGTGTAGTTCACGGGATCGAGAGCCAGAGCGGTGTTGCATTCGTTCGTCGCTTGATCCAGCATCCCCCCATAACGATAGACATAGCTCATGGCAAAATGCGCCTCGGCACTGTCCGGACGACGCTTCACCATCGCTTGCGCCGCCTCAAATGCCTTGCCCAGTTCGCCTCGCTCCACCCGGTTGGTGATGAGCTGGGTAGCGGCAACCACTCGATTGGGATCAAGTTCGACGGCGCGTTCGTAGGCTTTGTTGGAGCGCTGGAACATGGGCTCGCCACCATCGGAATAGTCGGCGTCATAATAGCAACGCAAACCCAGTTGCTCCCATGCGGGCGCGTAGGTGGGGTCAACCTCAACCACATGCTCCAGAACCGCGATAGCGTCTTTATTCGGCCCGGCATCATGAGGCAGCGCCAGGCTGTGCAGGTAGAGATCGTAGGCCTCGGCGTTTTTCGGGCGCGTGCCGGTATCGAGAAAACCGCCCCCTGCACCCATCGCGGGCAGCAACCCTTGGCGTATCTGGGCGGCCATCTGCGCTTGCAATGCGATCAAGTCCTCAGCCGGCGCGGTCACGTTGGTCTGCCACAGGAGCCGGTTCCCCTCCACCTGGATCGCCTCCAGCGTAATCATCAAGCGATCGCCTTGCTTCAGGAAATGTCCGGTAAGCACGTTGGCGACATGCACTTCGCGGCCCGCCGCCTGTGGATCCACGTCGTTGCCCACAAATTTTCGCGTGATCGCCGAGGGACGAACGTCAAGCGTCCGGGTGTAAGTGAGCGTGTTGGCAATTTCATCGGCCAGCGCGAAGCGAAGAAACTCCACGCTGATGTCCCCATTCATGTTCTGCAGCGGCAGCACTGCAATGGTGTTCTTCGGCGCGCCACTGCCCGTTATCTGACGTTGCTTGAACCACACCGCTCCCACCGCGACCAAAACCGTAAGCAGCAGCGCGCTGACTCCCAGCAGAAGGTAAGTTGAAAATTTGCTCGTAGCCTGAAAGGTGGTGGTGGCAATGCGATAGGGCAACGCTGGCCGTCGCGCCCCAGTCTTGGTCAACCCCGATTCCGTTTCCTTCCGCAACGACTGCAGATCGCCCTTCATCGCCAGCGCGTTCTGGTAGCGGTGTCCGCGATCCTTTTCCATAGCCCGGCCCAGAATGCCTTCGAGGTCCGGGGGCAGCGCCGGATTGATGCTGATCGGAGAAACCGGCTTCTGGTTCAGGACCGCGTCCAGCGTGGTGATCACGTTGCCCGTAGCAAAAGGCTTCTTGCCGGTCGCCATTTCGTAGAGCACGACTCCGAGTGAAAACAGATCGCTGCGCGCATCCAGTGTCTCGCCGCGCGCCTGTTCCGGAGACATGTAAACCGCGGTTCCCGGAATTACCCCCACCGCCGTCAGCGAGTCTTCGAGAGCAGCTTCGCTTGATCCCGGTTCGGGCACTGACTTGGCCAACCCGAAATCGAGGATTTTTGTCTGCCCGCTCTCCGCCACAAAAATATTGGCCGGCTTGATGTCGCGGTGAATGATCCCCTTGGCATGGGAAGCCGCCAGAGCATCCGCCACCTGGATACCGATGTCGAGCATCTCTTCGAGTTCGATCGGCTTCCCCCGCATCCGTTCTTTCAGGCTCACCCCTTGCAGCTTCTCCATGACAATGAAGGGATGTCCTTCGTTGTCATCAATGTCGTGAATCGTACAGATGCCGGGATGGTTC
Organism: uncultured Acidobacteriaceae bacterium; assembly: GCA_963773955.1. Classification (GTDB taxonomy): domain Bacteria; phylum Acidobacteriota; class Terriglobia; order Terriglobales; family Acidobacteriaceae; genus Acidiflorens. Next base: position 63,579 of record CAVZDM010000140.1, read on the forward strand.
AACTGGGAAGCGGCGCGAGCCTCGCGCACGAAGCGGTCCAGCGACTTGCGGTCGTGGACCATATCCAGGGGGATGAACTTAAGGGCAACGTGACGGGCCAGGCGCGTATCTTCCGCCTCATACACCACGCCCATGCCACCACCACCGAGTTTTCCGACAATATGATAGTGGGAGACCGTTTGGCCGATCATTCTAAGGGCCTCAGTGCCGTCGGCGGCTATGTTAGGCCGTGGGCGAAGCCGCGGTCAACCCTCGCTCCCATTTTCTGACGGATGCTTGACACTTCGGCGCCTGAAACTCAAGTTTCGTATCGGGGCATCGCCTTTACAGTTTGCTGAAAAACTCATGCTTCGTATCAGGGCATCGCTTTAGCCGTGCCAAGTTCCGTATCAGGGCATCGCTTTAGCGATGCCACAAATTCCCCGAATTCAGATGCCCCTTTAGGGGCTGGGCCCCCCGCCCCCTCATGCATCCGCCCCAGTCTGCCGATCTTCAAGAGGTACCTCAGGATGTACGGGCCAGCCAATTGCCAGCCCTCCACCGGCGCCTCGGTCTTATGATGGGTGGGTCAGTTTTGCTCGGGCACTGATCTGCCATGGAGGTCTGAATGGGCGGCTGTTCGTTGTTTCGCACAGCGGAGGGCGGAGGCTCAAGTCTCATGCAGGCCTTGGTGGTTGATGATTCCGTCGTCTATCGCAAATTGATCGGCGATCATTTACGCGGCTGGGGTTTTGCCGTTACCCTCGCGCCCACCGGCTCCGAAGCCTGGGAAATCCTGAAGCAGCCGGATGCTCCCAAACTCGTGCTCCTCGATTGGGTGCTGCCCGATCTGGACGGCATCGAACTTTGCCAGCGTATTCGCCAAGCCGGATCCTCCGGCCCCTACGTTTACGTCATCCTGCTGACCAGCAACGAAGGCCATCAGAAGATGCTCGAGGCCATGCAAGCCGGGGCGGACGACTATCTGGTCAAGCCCTTTGACGAGCTGGAATTGAAGGCGCGTCTGCTGGTCGGTAAGCGCATTCTCGAATTGCAGGAGGAGCTAGTAGCGGCGCGCGAGTCCATGCGCCACGCCGCCACCCACGATAGCCTCACCGAATTGATGAATCGCGGTGAGATTCTCTCCATGCTCCAGCGCGAATTGGAGCGAGCTCGCCGCGATCACAAGCCGGTCGCAGTGGTTCTCGGCGACATCGACCATTTCAAGAGCGTGAACGATACCCACGGCCATCTTTTTGGAGATGAGGCGCTCCGCGAGATCAGCCGCCGTCTGCAAGCGCAACTCCGCGTCTACGATGGCGTCGGCCGCTACGGTGGAGAAGAATTCCTAATGGTTCTTCCCAACTGCGATTTGCCCAACGCTCTGCAGCGCGCGAATGATCTGCGCGAAAAAATTGCCAGTGCACCCGTGGTGAATTCCGGCGTGGAACGATCCATCACCATGAGCATGGGAGTCGCCATCTCTAATTTTGGTGGAAAAGAAGAACTCGAAGCGTTGCTGAATCAGGCCGACGCCGGCCTTTACGCAGCCAAGGAAAAGGGCCGAAACCGTATCGAGCACTTCACCCCAACCACCAAGAAAGCGGCCGCCGGGCGCGGGCGCAAAAGCTAAACGCTTTCTCTCGATGAACCAAAAACAATAAGCTGTCGTGACCCTAACCGCGCTTACCACTCAGTCGTCAATGAGCGCAATCGCGATATTTCGCCAATCGACAGTCTTGCCTTGCGCTCCGGCTCTTGGCGATCATCTCACATCAAGATGTGATCCGTTTTACAGACAGAATGCGCTCATTTGTGTTTGCATTAACGTGCTTCCGCCTCTCCGAAGAGCAGTTCCCGCCCGTTAAGAAGCAGCACCCCCAGAGGCGAATGACCCGGTTTCGGAAGGCCCATTTCGCATCGAGCCTTGGCCCTAATCACTGGCGCATGAGCCAACGATGCGGGAAGAACATAACCGGACGATTCAATAACAATTAGGAGCGGACTTATGAATAATCCAACGCGACTTCGGAGAGGGATTCTTGGATTACACGCGCGGATGGCAGGCGGCGCGCTGGCTTTGGCGATCGTGCTCGCACTGGCAGTCGTCGCGACCGGATCGGCACAAGCGCAGAGCGAGATTGTGCTGTGGTCGTTTCAAGGCCCGCCCGACGGCGCAAATCCCATGGCCGGTTTAGTGGTGGACGCGCAGGGCAACCTGTATGGCACTACCGAGTATGGCGGTGGCGGCGTCGGGACCGTATTCAAGGTGAGTTCGAGCAATCTCGGACAGGAGACCGTGCTCTACAGCTTTGGCGGAAGCGGTGCATTCCCTGTCGCAGGCCTGGTAATGGACACGCAGGGCAACTTGTATGGCACTACCTTTAGGTGGCGGCGCTTCCGGCGCCGGAACGGTGTTCAAGCTGGATACGACCGGCCAGGAGACCGTGCTGCACAGCTTCACTGGGCCTTACGACGGCGCAAATCCATGGGCAGGTTTAGTGCGGGACGCGCAGGGCAACCTGTATGGCACAACCCTCAATGGCGGATTTTGCTTTTGGGTGCAGTTAGGCTGCGGAACGGTGTTCAAGGTGGATACGACCGGCCAGGAGACCGTGCTCTACAGCTTCACTGGGAGCTATCGGGACGGCGAAAATCCCTACGCAGGTTTAGTGCCGGACGCGCAGGCAACGTGTATGGCACGACCCGCAATGGTGGCGCCCCCCCTTACTTCGTTGGGATGGTGTTCGAGATTCAAGGGGCAGGGTTTACGACAGCGACAGCCACCAAGACCGCGACTACGCTCTCGTCTTCGCCGAATCCGTCGACTTATGGGCAGACGGTGACCTTTATCGCGGCGGTCACCTCCAAGCTCGGCGCTCCGCCGGATGGAGAGACCGTTACATTTATGAGATGCACAACGGTACTGGGGACGGGGATATTGAGTGCAGGCTCGGCGAGCTTCACGACCTCAGCGCTGCCAATGGCTGACAACTCGATCAAGGTGGTCTACAGCGGTGACTCGAACTTCGCCGGTAGCGCGTCGAAGTGGTCGAAACAAGTGGTAAGTAAGGCCACGACCACGACCACTCTAGTTTCCTCGCAGAACCCGTCGAGTTCTGGACAATCAGTGACGTTTACCGCAAGCGTGTCACCGCAGTTCAGCGGTACGCCCACAGGGACTTTGGTCTTCTACGATGGCACGACGAAACTGGGGTCCAAGGAGGTGAAAGGAGGCGTGGCAGAGCTCACAACCAAAAAACTGACCTCGGGCCAGCACACCATCATCGCAACGTACAGCGGCAGCACGGACTTTGCCGGCGGTTCGGCTTCGCTGGTACAGACGGTGAACTAAGTCTTAAATGGGTGATCACAGCAGCCCGTGATGAACGCGACCGAGGTGCGCCAGAGAATTTGTAGCAAACGGAAAACACAAATGAGCCGCCTGGATGTTTAGGCGGCTTTTCTTTTGTATCTGTCGGAAAATGGGGAGCGATAACTGTTGCTATCAGGCGTTTACACTCGCAACCCGCTCAGTGAGTGAAATCGTACTCGAGCTTGTTGCCGGGGCATTACTTCACCGCTGTCAGGCAACTCGAGAGCTCGGCCTCGATCTGTTCGGTGCGACGCTGACCCTCGGCTCGATCCTTGTTGACAACTCCCTGGAAGCTTCGACGGTCATAATCTTCACGGGGGGAATCAGCCGTTTCTGCCAGAACATTCTGAACGCCCGCATTGTTGTAGGCCGCATCTAGCTGCCCGAAAGTGGCGACTGTCTGTGCAACCATTGCCTCCACTCGACTGTCATCCGAGACATCGCATACGACGGCGAGTGCTTTGTGACCTTGGACAACGAGTTCGTCGGCTGCAGCACGCGCTGACTTCTCATTCCAGTCCGCCAGCACTACGGCAGCACCTGATTCCGCAAAAGCCTTCGCTGTGGCGAGGCCCAGTCCAGACGCTGCGCCTGTAACTAGTGCAACTTTGTTTTCAAAAGAGATGTTCATAACCCAAATTCTACGTCAATGAGCGCTATCGGGATTTTTCGCCAATCAAGATGTAGAGTTCGCCAGATGGGTTTCCGATTTGAGTTCGACACAGTCAACAAAATCCTGTTAGTCCGATTTGAGGGGCGGCTTACGGATGAGTCGCTTGCTGAGGCTACACAGGTAGCTCGAAACCACTGGGCCGCGACCGATGCTCGCGCGGGTATTACGGACTGTTCATCCGTTACGGAATTTGCCGTGTCCCCTGAACTTGTGCGCGACTTGCCGCTACAACAACCACCAATGCCGGACGTGACCAAGAATCCTCTCTTTCTCGTTATGCCGACCACGGCCGGGTATGGTCTAGCTCGCATGTATCAGATTGTGGGAGACCGTACCGTGCCACTCACGAGCGTCGTACACACCATGGACGAGGCTTTAGCAGCACTCGGCGTTCAAACCCCGCACTTCGAGCCGATAGAGTAACGGTTCGCGTCAACTGACGCTATCAGGCAATTACACTCAGAACCCCCGTCAACGAGCGCAATCGCCATTTTGCGACACACCCTTACCGCCTCCGGATTCGCCGGCCAGGCCCGACTCCTACTGGCAAAACCGAGACGACTCCGATAAAGTAATGCCCGCGCCTGGAAGGCCGAAACTGGAGGGCCGAAAGATGTTCTGCACAAAATCGCTTGGGTGCCTGCTGGTCTCGGTGTGCGTCCTGTGTGCCGTGCCCGCGTCAGCTCTCGATGATGAAATGCACCATCATCACGAAGCGACCGAGCAACTCGGCAAGGTTTCTTTTCCGATTTCGTGCGCGCCTGCTTCCCAGAAGGCCTTTGAGCGCGGCATCGCTCTGCTCCATTCCTTCGGATACGAAGAGGCGGAGGAGCAGTTTGTCGAAATCGCTAAGAACGACCCGGCGTGCGCCATGGCTCACTGGGGCATTGCGATGAGCTTGTTTCACCAGATCTGGGAGCGGCCACAAGACTCAACTCTGAAGCGCGGCCATGAGGAAATGGAGAAAGCGCAAAGGACGAAGATCGGCGCCAAAACCGAGCGCGAGCAAGGCTACATTTCCGCTCTCGCCCTGTTCTACCGTGATTCTACTTCGCCTGACCTTGCCAAGAACGATCCTGCCTCAAACGACTACCTGAAGCGGGCCGCCGCATACTCCGACGCAATGGCAAAACTCTACCAGCAATACCCGACGGATTCGGAGGCGGGCGCCTTCTATGCCTTGTCGCTGCTGGCTGCCGCGTCCCCCGACGACACGTCGCTCGCATCAGAAAAGAAAGCAGTCGCGGTGCTCAATCCGTTGTTCCAGCAACAGCCCGATCATCCTGGTCTAGCGCACTACATCATTCATTCCTGCGATTCACCGCAATTGGCGCCCATGGGACTCGACGCCGCCCGCCGTTATGCGGGAATTGCCTCTTCGTCAGCCCACGCCGTCCACATGCCATCGCATATTTTTGCCCGGCTGGGCCTGTGGCAAGAGGACATCCAGGCCAACCTGAAGTCAGTGGCTCTGACCGAGCAGTCCGGCGCAATGTACATGCATGGCCACGAATTACATGCCATGCACTTCCTCCTTTACGCTTACCTGCAGACCGGTCAGGACGAAGCGGCCAGGCAGATAGTGGAGCAGTCGAAGGAGATCCTGGCAACCGCGCCCGCCAATGGCGACGATTCAGGAATGCTGGAATACTACGGTTATGCCGCCGCTCATTTCCCCGCGCTCTATGCCTTGGAAATGCGCCACTGGACGGACGCCGCAGCGCTCCAACCCGCGCCAAACGCATTGCCGCAATTCCAGATGATCACCTATTTGGCGCGGACCATTGCCTCCGCGCACGTGGGCGATGTGGAAGCGACGCGCAGCAATGCGCAGAAATTCGACGAAGCGCGAGAGGCCACTCGCAAGTCAAAGTACGCCTATCTTCTGGATGGGCCGAATACGTCGCAAGGCGAAGTGCGCGCCTGGCTGGCCTTTGCCGAAAAGAAAAACGACGACGCGCTGCAACAGATACGCCAGGTTGCCGACACCCAGGACAAAGTAGGGAAAGCGGAAGTCGACCTTCCGGCACGCGAGATGCTGGCCGATATGCTGCTCGATCTCAACCAGCCTGAGCAAGCGTTGTTAGAGTATGAGAAGTCCATGAAGATCGATCCCAACCGCTTCAACGGTCTAGCCGGCGCCGCGCGCGCCGCCGAACTCGCTCATCAACCGGTAAAAGCGAATTCTTACTACGCGCAATTGTTGAAGAACTGCGACGAAGGAAAGCATTCAGACCGCCCGGAATTACGCAGCGCCAAAATGGTGCTGGCAAAGAACGCGCAGTAGGCCCAGCGGAAGACGTTCATAAGTTGTTGTGAAAGGGCACGACGTCAGAGCTTGCGGAAAAACTCGCTGTTGCACTTGATTTTGGGTGGCGCAGCGGTTTACCGCTGCGATAACTCGCCTATTTTCATCGTCGGCTTTAGCCGCTGAGGGAACGCGTCTTCCAAACTAAGCCACTCCGTAAGTTCCGCTCGTTGAAATCGAAAATCAGCCCGTTTCCCTCCCAACCCGGCGGTGTTAGCCTCTTGGAGGACGTGAGTGTACCCCGCGGCTGAACGCGCCGCGAGCCATTGCCCCTTGTGTTCTCCAACCTACCAACCCGCATCAAGCAATGCGCCCGCGACGCCGGATTCGACCTCTGCGGCATTGCGCCGGTCCGCGACTTCGACGAGCTCCGCGTCTTTCCCGCCTGGATCGCGGCCGGCAAGCACGGCGAAATGAAATACCTGGAAGCGCGCAATTACCAAGCGTGCAATAACGATCAGGCCGGAGAACTCAAGCGCGCCTCGCTCGCCCGAGTCGCTCCCTGGGCCCGCAGCGTGGTAGTGTGCGCCATCAACTACAACACCGCCCATCCCTACTCGACGCAACAGCCAGAAGAAACAAACCGAGGCTGGATTTCCCGTTACGCCTGGACCCGCGAGGATTATCACGAAGCCGTCCTGCGCCGCCTAAAGCAGGTGGAAGACGCGTTGCGCGGACTACTGGAAGCAACTGGGTACTGGGTACCGGGTACTGGGTACTCGCACTTCCGTTCCTATGTCGACACCGGCCCGCTCATCGAGCGCGTATACGCGAAATACGCCGGCATCGGATGGATCGGCAAAAACACCTGCATCATCAACCAGCAGCTAGGATCGTGGCTCTTTCTGGGCGTAATCCTGACCTCGCTCGATTTCAAGAGTGTGGAAGCGGCCAGTGTGGGAGCGGGCGACTCGCCCGCTCAGGTCCCAGCCGCTCTCACCGCCGATCTACCCGCCCCCGATCGTTGCGGAACCTGCACCCGCTGCATCACCGCCTGTCCAACGCAGGCGATTACCGCCCCCGGCGTGCTGGACGCCCGTCTCTGCATCTCCTACCTGACCATCGAAAAACGCGGCGAGATTCCAGAAGAACTGCGCTCAGGCATGGGCCGTCACGTCTTCGGATGTGACATCTGTCAGGACGTTTGCCCCTGGAACCGCAAAGTGAACCGCAAAGTGAACCGCAAAGCGCCGGTGACCAACGCGCCCGAGTTCGAGGCGCGCGAAGGCCTGGTCAATCCGGCGCTAGACTGGCTAGCCGAAATGCAACCGGAAGAATTTCAGAAAGTGTTTCGCGGATCTCCCGTCCGCCGCGCCAAGCTTTCCGGCCTGCGGAGAAACGCAGTGATCGCCATGGGAAACAGCGGCAACAAGAAATTCATGCCCACGCTAAGAAAACTCAGCGAAGATGCAGACCCGGTAGTCGCCGAACACGCGCGCTGGGCAGTGGCAACACTAGAGCAAAGCAGTACCCAGCAACGAGTGCTCAGGAGATTTTGATTCGTATCAGGGTATCGCTTTAGCGATACCAGATCTTGATTCGTATCAGGGTATCGCTTTAGCGATACCAGATCTTGATTCGTATCAGGGTATCGCTTTAGCGATACCAGATCTTGATTCGTATCAGGGTATCGCTTTAGCGATACCGAAATCGGCCAAAATAGACGCCCCTTTAGGGGCTGCGTAGGAGGACCCATGTTCCAGAAAGATCTGCTCCAGCACAAGCGCATCCTCATCACCGGCGGCGGCACCGGCCTGGGCAAAGCCGCCGCCCACCGTTTTCTGGAGCTAGGCGCCGAAGTCTACATCTGCGGCCGCCGCCAGGACGTCCTGGCCGCAACCGAGCACGAGCTACGCCAGCGCACCGGAGGCAAAATCCACTCCCGCCCCTGCGACGTGCGCGACCCAGCCGCGGTCGAAGAGATGATCGCGACGATCTGGGCCGAAGCTCCGCTCGACGTCCTGATGAACAACGCAGCAGGAAATTTTCTGGCGCGCACCGAAGAGCTTTCCTTAGGCGCGTTCCAGTCGGTAATAGGAATTGTCCTGATGGGCACGCTGCACACGACGATGGCGTGCGGCCGCCGCTGGCTAGCAGCCAAACACGGAGGCGTGGTGCTGAACATCACCACCACCTACACAACGACGGGCTCGGCCTACGTGGTCCCATCCGCAGTAGCAAAAGCAGGCGTGCAGGCCCTCACCAGAAGCCTGGCCGTCGAGTGGGGAGACCGCGGCATTCGCATGAACGCCATAGCACCCGGCCCCATTCCGACCGAAGGCGCGTTCTCGCGTCTGCTGCCGCGTCCAGAACTAGCGGAGACGGCAAAGAAACGAAATCCTCTGGGACGCTTTGGAACGACCGAGGAATTTGCCAACCTGGCCGCCTTCCTGATCAGTGACGGCTCCGGCTACATAAATGGAGAAGTCGTCACCATGGACGGCGGAGAGTGGTTGCAAGGAGCAGGCGAGTTCACAGCGTTAGGACGAGAGCTAACCGAAAAAGAGTGGGAAATGATGAAACCAAAGAAAAAGCCGGGTGCCCCATCCTAACGTCGCGCCTTTTGCGACGTTAGGGTGGGATTCCCCTGCCGCCGCAATCTCGGGATTTCCCCGTCCCCTCACCAAATCCCGCGCCAGAAACGCCCCAAAAAACGAAAGCGCCCGGACTCAGTTAGAGTCATCGGACGCCCGTTTGAACAGCCCTCCCCCGAAGTCTGCTCACCTCCAACTCTACGTTCCGATCGCCACCGGGGGAATGGCACCAACGGGGGGCTGCTATAGGACATTCTGGTAGGCCCGGCAGGAATCGAACCTGCAACCGCCGGATTAGAAAGCAGCGCCTATCTCCAACGTCACTGACCACAATTTGTTTGCAACCACTTAGGACGGACAACGGCTCGCAAATCATGTCGGGAAACCAGAGCTGCGGGCGAAACGGGCATAGATCGGGCATAGGGGAAAGGCTGCCAACCCCGTTTTTTGCGAGGGGAAATGAGTAGGGACAGCGCTCCTCCATCGTTAGCGGCGTGAAACCAGAACAGCGGCTGCGAGAGATGACCGCGAACGCTCCACAGCAAGAATCGGCGAGCGGCTGCTTTCACGAGCATTGATCCGGATTCCAATTGAATCCCCCGCGTGCTCGGCTCTGTCGAATTGCTGGACTCTCTCCATGGCACGGGCAGACCTTGTTTCGACACTCTAAGTCAAGCTCAACTATCGGGCCGAGGTGCCCTGTTCTGCGGCTTTTCGCCAAATCGGGATTGGCGTCGTCTCGTGCCTTTTGCTTTGTCCATAGCTCCGTCGCTAAGGCCGCTGCGATTATGGGAGTTGAATATCTAGGCGGATGATAGGTGCGGACGGCGGGTATGCTTATTAAGCCGTCAAGGTAGACCATCAGCGTAATTCCGTCTACATCCGCGAAAATAATGCCACGGCTTTCGGAGCTATTGCTCTCCTTCCAATCGATCACCGCGTTTCCGCGCCGCTTCCTTGCCTCGATTTCAAACTCTTTAATTCTGGCGTCTTGTAGGCTGGTCATTGCCTTTATCCTCCTTCCTAGTGGGAACTCCTTTGGTCAGCCTGGCCAAGAACTATCCCCAAACTGAATGTCGCGACCAATCCCAATATGAAGCCGCAATACGACCCGAAGAGGGCGAGCCTTGTAACCATTAGAGAGGGATACGTCCAGAGCTTCTTGATTTCTTCATCGTCGAATCCTCGCGCCCGTACCATGTCCTCGTCTGAGTCGGAGCTAAAATTCGCTTTGGCGAACGGGGTCCGATCATAGCCAATGCTGACGCGCACTGCGGTTTTTTGAGAGGGGACATCGATCCGCAAGACAAAACGTGGATACAGGGCTAGATACGTGCACAGGCATAAGCACGCGAAGAGAGCAGAGACGGCAATCTCACTCCTTTTCCCCAGACATCTGCTCCAGCCTGCTCAAGAACAGGGAAAACATAACGACAAATGAACCGACCCTATCCATCTTTGAGCAGCCTTCGTCAATCCCTCGTATTCCAGATTCTCGGAATGACGAAAATACGCCAAAAGAGTAGCCTTTCCGCGTCGGATGCTTCCAGTTTATTTGGAAGCCTGATGCGGAGGTGCTGCCTTGCGTTTAGCCATTCTAACGTTAGACATCCTATCAATGGTACTTGCGTTCGGATTGCTACTTGCGAATGGGAAAAAATGGGCGCGGTGGCCCGCTATAGTGGGGATTTTGCTGCTCGGTACAGCCAGATATCTGCATTTCCAGCATGATGTCTCATGGGTTTTACTAGGTAAGGTTGGCATTTATGCGGCAATACCTTTGGCAATGGCGTTGATGGGGAATCACTTGGCTGCGGAAATTGTGGCATCGAAGACCGAAAAAATCTTATGGCGGTCTGTATTTTTTGTCGTAGCTTTCCTCGGTATTACTGGCAGCTTTTTCCTCGAAAGGGAAATAGACAGGGCGCATAATATCGAAGTAACTACGCTATACACCAAGCTGGATTGGATGAAGAACTTCCTTGGAAATAATCCACCATCGAATCTAACGAAACAACAAATGTCAGAAGTATTACAAGCATTCGCTAAGCCAGTGCCAAATGCCACGCCTTTGCAAGAATCACCGGTGCTTTTCGGCATGACCGACGACATGCTCGCTAGGCAGACACTAGAGTTTGCAGAGACCCTCCAAGCGCGATGGCTTAAGCACGACCATGATCAAGCAGACGTTGTATTGATGATCCCTGTAGGACCGGGAGCAACTCAGGACCAGATCAGGGCAATTCACCGACAGCAAGCACAAAAACAAGCCGACATAGAGTTGGCTTATGCGGACGATCTCAGAAAGCTAATACCACAAGCGAATCTGTACCGCAGGGCAATTCGTCAAAGATTATCAGTTACGCATCCTGAGACGGAGGAGGACAAAAAATGGGATGGGTTGTTCGCTTCAGGCAAGTTTTCACTATGGGCCGCTGGTAGCTATTTGCACAGTCTTGCCCGTACTCTTTCTCCTTCTATGCAGCCTTAGTGAGTTCCTTGTATTCGAGGTTTTCGGAATGGATAAGTTTCAGCATGGTGTCCCGAAACAAGAACGGGTTCTTGCGGTTGTTGAACCGCCACTTCATTTCGTCAAGATAGGCCGCCAGATGCTTCGCAGAGACACGATGCCGTGAGGACTCCAGAATGCCCACAGCTTCTACAGGGAGACTCATCATCTGGGCGTCAAAAGAAACCCATGGGTTTGTCCATTGAGGGTTCCCGATCCTACGATTTGGCCCCAGAAATTAATCCCTGTTGCAGTATTAAGTACCCAACCTGAGTTAGAAGAGATTAGAGTGTTTAAATCTTGCATTCCGCTAGGAGCGGTCCAGATGAAAGGACGTCCAATCACTTCGGGCGAGCCTTCAGAGGAAGTTTGTCCCTCTTCCTCAATAGCAAACGAATCCCCGGAAGAGCCGATCACAAGCCCGAAGAAATTTATTTTCGACGCAGCGCTAAGTGTGTCACCCGGGAGAGTCCCCAAATCGCGTATTACTCCATTTTTCGTCCATAGGACCGCATGCATAGGGCACCCCGTGCCGACGCCCCCCGAACATGCCTCAAACTCTACGGGGGCAGTAGTAGACCAGCCGACAACCTGGCCCAGGTCGTTAACCCCATTCGCCGAGCTGCTGTAGCCCACCACATCCGCTCCCCCGCCTAATGTTCCCAGATCCGTTGCCACGCCACTCTCCCATGACGTCGCATTCCCGAAACCGTATGTCGAATAGGGGTCGCCGCTATTTTGGCCGACTATCCTGCCGGTATTGCTAATTCCGTTGACGAAAGTGGGTGGCCAACTACCACCGAACAAAGTCATGCCGTCTGCACTTGTCCAAAGGAAACCCCACTGATAGCTGACAGCCTGTTCGCTGTATCCAACGACCTGACCAAAATTATTGACGCCCGCGGCATAGAAGGGAATGTCGCACCAGTACGGCCACCACGCAAAGTACCCGACCGTGCTCAGACCCTGCATACCGTTCCGCGCTGTCCAGACGAAGGGCTGAGTGAGATCGCTACATTCTTCATTCGGGAAAGAGGGATCCTGGGAGATCACTGTGGCGGGTCCATCGGCGGTACCGGCTACTACTCCAAGGTCACTGATGCTTGCAGCGTAGCTGGATGTACCGCCAGTCAATGTTCCCAATCCCTGCGGGCCTGCAAATTGCGTCCAGATGTAAGCCTGTCCATTGAGATTACCGACAACCTGCCCCCAGATGTTAATAGCTGTCGGAGAAAGCGGTCCCAAATCAGTGATTTTGTAAACCTGTGCGCTAGCGATGGGCACAAGCAGCAATACGAAAGCAATCAGAATTGTTTGCTTCATGGTCTCCTCCACAGGTGAGTTAGGTTGTAGGGACCTGTCTCAAACAGATGCCGGGGAAGAGGGAAGCTGCTCTGCTGGGAATGGCACGTACGGCATGACCATACGCACAACGGCGTATGCTAGTACCGTCAAGAAGGCATGTCAACTGATTTTTGCTGGTCTCGTGCTGGCGTGCGTCGCATGACTGCCGTCCGTACCCCACATGGTCGAAGGGCTGAAGATCGCAGGATTACCTTTTAATTGTTCTCGTGGACCCGGTAGCCTGTGCACACCATAGGTTCCGCTCGTGGTTGTCCCCCAAAGCGATTACCTCTTTTGACCTCAGTGCGGATCCGTTCAAAATTTCAAACTTTTTCGTTCGGGTAGGATGGAACCCACCAAATCGAAGCCACCCCGAGCGATAAGCCTAAAGTCGGGGCGAACAAAATTTAGCGAGGGCCCTGCCACGCCGGCGTGCGAACCCCGTCGAGGCGAGGAGAAAAGGAGACGTTGGCTCCCAGCGTCGTGGATTGACACCCCAGCCAAAGAAATCAAGCCAAAGAAATCATTGTTGACAAATAACTAGACAGGGCGCAAACTTCGCTGCCATCTACCGAGTCGTAGCCAGCGGGTCCCACGGGATATCGAGATGCTTCGCGAAAGGGGATCGCATGCGACACTTCAAAATTCTTCTGCATCTGTGCGGCTTGGGCACACTCAGTCTTCTCGTCGTCGCACCGCTTCTTTGCGGCCAATCAAATCGAGCATCTATGACTGTAGCTGCAAAGGTAAATGCAGGTGCGTCTGCTCAAAATAATCCGCATTCAATCGATGTCCGAAAATACGGTTCGCTACCCCTTATTTTCGAGGCGAATCAAGGCCAAGCTAATCCGCAGGTGAAATTTATTGGTCGTGCTCCTGGCTATTCCGTGTTTCTCACGCAAAACGAAATATATCTCATGCCGCGACACGCAGCTCCGGAAAGTCGTCATTCGCTGAAGAACGGACTTTTAAGATCCGCAAGTAATGTGCGATCTCACGAAGCTAGTGCTTTGGGAATTAGACTTGTCGGTTCCCGTTCGGGCACGGACGTTCGTGGGGTTAATGAATTGCCCGGCAGGCGCAATTACTTTATTGGAAATGAGCCAAAGGATTGGCACGTTGACGTACCCACCTATGCCAAAGTACTTTACGGCGACGCTTACCGGGGAATCGATCTCCTCTGCTATGGCAATCCGGACCAGTTGGAATACGATTTTGTCGTTAACCCCGGCGCCAATCCGGCGTCTATCCGCTTAGCGGTTGAGCACGGGGCACATGCGCATCGCGACGCAGCCGGCAACGTGACCCTCGATACTGCCGGCGGCGGTCACCTTATCTTGCACAAACCGCGGGTATACCAGCAGACCACAACAGGCAAACATAGGATTTCGGGAGACTACGTTGTTCTCGCCAGTGATCTGATCGGGTTCCGCATAGGACCTTACAATCGAGATAAGCCTCTCGTCATTGATCCCACGCTACAGTATGGAACGTACTTGGGCGGTTCGGGTTCTGACCTTGCCCAAGCGATTGCGCTTGATAGCTCCGGCTTCGCCTATGTCACCGGAAACACGAGCTCAACGAATTTTCCTGTTACTACGGGTTCTTTTAAAGGCGAATCCGATGTTTTTGTCACCAAGATCGATACTACGAAATATGGGGCCGCTTCACTTGTTTACTCAACATTATTCGGCGGCGCTTCCGACCAAACCGGATATGGCATCGCCGTGGACAGCACCGGAAGCGTCTACGTCGTAGGCAGCACGGACTCCCCTGACTTTCCCATCACCCCAAACGCTCTTTTACAAACCTATCCTAACGCATCCGGAACTGGCTTTCTCGTAAAATTCACGCCCGCTGCCACGCTCACACTCACGTATTCCACCCTCCTGGGCGGAAGCAACAACGACTTCGCGAATGCGATTGCGGTTGCCGGAACGGTTGCTTACGTGACCGGACAAACAACTTCCTCAAATTTCCCGACTACTTCCAGCGCGTTCCAGTCCGCCCTAGCGTCCGTAAACGGCAATGCATTTCTAAGCGCGATTGACACGTCAAAGTCGGGACAAGCTTCCCTGCTATATTCAAGCTATTTCGGTGGATCCGGGTCGAACGGTGACACCGGCAATGCAATCGCCATCGATACGACAGGTGCCTATATAGTTGGAGGTACATCTTCCACGAATCTTCCGACTACATCGGGTGCATTCAGTCAAACCTATGGGGGAGGTGTTCTGGACGCATTTATAGCTAAGTTCGACACGACAAAATCCAGAACGGCGTCGCTTCTCTACTCAACTTATCTCGGCGGGGCCAACGGTGATGCTGCCAGTGGGATTGCAGTTTCAGCCGGAGTGATTTATGTTGCTGGCGACACCTACCTTCCAGCTAGCCCTGCATTCCCGACAACTTCCGGCGCCTATCAATCTACATCGACTGGAACCGAAGGCGCGTTTGTCGCTAAGATCGACCCTACACAATCTGGAGCGGCCTCATTGCTCTACTCCACTCTGCTAGGCGGCAGCGGGGCCGACTTTGCACGGGCCATCGCGCTCGATTCGTCGGGAAACGTCTACATTACTGGGGACGCGGGATCCAGCAACTTTCCGGTCACGGGCAACGCTTATCAAACACTTCTTAAGGGTACTCAGGATGCGTTCGTGGCCGAGTTCGATACAACGAAGTCAGGCGCGAGCACTCTTATCTACTCCACCTATTTTGGAGGCAGCAGCACTGAGGATGGCTACGGAATTGCCGTAGACACTTCGGGAGCAGCATACATTGTGGGCGACACGTCTTCCACTGATTTACCGACCCAGGGGGGGCTTCAGTCCAGTCTGAAAGCTGATCCAACACAAGGCAACACCAACGGCTTTCTCGCAAAAATCGGTGACGGGCAGGTGGTTACTCCGCCTCCGGGCTCTATGACGGTGAATAAGACCCTGGCGCCATCTCAGGATCCGGGGCAATTCAAACTTGAGATTGATGGAAGTCCTTTGTCGCAGTGTGTCGGGGACGGCGGCACCACTGGACCTCAGAGCGTGGCCTCGCAAACGGTACATCGGGTGAGTGAAGCTCCATGCGGGAGCACTTCCCTGAAGAGCTATCGCACTCTCTACAACGGCTCATGTAATCTTCGCGGCGCGTTATTCGTCCCAACGGGCGGAAGCGCTCAATGCACAATTACTAATCTTGGAACAGCTAATACCTGCCCGCAGGTTTGTCAATTGGTACAAGCGGCTTGTGCAGCGACTCCGAACGCTTTTCCAGCGAATTGCCCCCAACTGGAACAGCAATGTCAGAGTTTCTGCACTCGCAGCATCGATCAACAATGTCTGGTCAAACTCTCGAATTGTTTTGTGGTCGATCCGGAGGGAAGACTGGTTGTCTCATCCCAGGCATGCTTAACGCAGTTTGAGCAGTGTATTGGGTTGGAAAAACGCCGGAGACGCTTACATCCGAACGAAGAACCGAAATGAACTTAGCTGGCGATGGCTGTCGAGCTGAGGTCGATGGCTTGGAATGCTCTTCGGGTCAACGGGTCAACGCGGGCTCGCGACCGGTGACAACCTTGTATTCCATGAAGGGCCACTATCCTGGGCGAAGCGGACCTTGTGGGGCGCTGGCCGTTTGAGCGGTGCAGGCCGTTTCACCCTTTTTGTTGGACTGAGTGGCGACAGCAGGCCTGATGCTGATTTTAGCCCAGTTCAAATTTCCAAAATTTTCGGCCGGACGGGTCCCATCCCTAATCGAAGGCCACCCACCGAGCGATAAGCTTAAACCTCGGACGGAAAAATCTCTCCGAGCACCGCATCCGAAGATTCCGCCGATATTCCAGCCGTGTTAGGGACGGCCCTGCTTTGGTCCTCGCATTGCATTCCATATCCGCTGCGCCTCGGGAACCCCAGCATTCAAGCACCTTCCCGAGTGTTCTATGACCAAACTATGACCGAAAAGAAGGGAGAAAACATGCCACGACCACGAGGGACTGGCAGCATTTACCTGCAAAAGGGCAGTTCGATTTGGTGGGTGAAGTACTACCGGAACGGCAAGTCCTATCGCGAGAGCACGCACACCCAAGATGAGGGAAAGGCGAAAGACTTTCTGAAGCAAAGACTCGCGGAGATCACGACAGGCAACTTCGTTGGACCGCGTACGGAGCGGATTCGAGTCGATGAACTAGCAGAGGACTTCTTGCGGGATTACCGAATCAATGGGCGTAAGTCTTTGCCCGATGCTAAGGCCAGATGGCGACTCCACCTCCAGCCGGTCTTTGGCAATCTCCGGGCCGTGGAGGTATCAAGTGACTTGGTTGCGCGGTATGTGGACTCCAGGCAACAAGCGGGTGCGGAGAACGCCACAATCAACCGTGAACTAGCGTGTTTGAAGCGTATGTATCATCTGGCGCAGAGAATGACGCCTCCCAAGATTCAGCGGATGCCCGTTTTCCCGAAACTGAAGGAAGACAATATCCGAAAGGGATTCCTTGAGGACACGGCGTATTCCGGATTGCTCAACGCTTGCCCGGAGCTTTGGTTTCGCGTGTTGCTGGAGGTTGGGCGTACCTATGGATGGCGAAAAGGTGAACTGCTTCGGATGCGTGCCAGAGAGGTTGACCTGCTCGCTAGAACCTTGCGGTTGGAACCCGGAACTACCAAGAACCGAGATGGACGAGAGGTCACGATGACTGAAACGATCTACCGTCTAATGTGCGTGCTGCTCGCGGGAAAGAATCCAGACGATTTCGTCTTCACTCGTAAAGACGGGACACCTGTGAGGGACTTTCGGAAGACGTGGTGGGCTGCCTGTATTCGAGCAGGAGTAGGAAAGTTGATTTGCAGCGATTGTTCGCGTCCGGTGAACGGCAAGAATTGTGATGCCTGCAATTCACCCAGTCTCAAGTATCAAGGGCTGATTTTCCATGACCTGAGACGCACAGCGGCCCGCAATCTGCGACGAGCAGGCGTTGCCGAAGGCGTCATTCAAAAGATCGGGGGATGGCGCACGAGAAGCGTATTTGAGCGCTACGCAATCGTTTCCCAAGCCGACATCATGGACGCCATGAAGATGCTGCAATCACATCGGGACGGGCATAGTTTCGGGCATAGTGAACCTGAAAAAGCGACTACTGGCGATTCCCAATCGGCGAATTAGCTAATAGGCTCAAGGGGTTGGATTGGTAGGCCCGGCAGGAATCGAACCTGCAACCGCCGGATTAGAAATCCGATGCTCTATCCATTTGAGCTACGGGCCCAAGCTCACATTTATCAACCGCAGAAACTCCAGTTTGTGCTGCTCGGCCTCAGTATCGCATAGCCTCTGAACCGCCGCACTGCCGAACATCATGTATCAAATTTAGCTGATTTTCCCAATCGAGTTGGAGCCGGGTAGTGGTTCAGTTTCGATTTGTTTTGAAAGGGCACGGCCTCAGAGCTTGCGGAAAAACTCACGAATGCGCGGATCACCGTGGAAGAGCGGCCCTTCAGGGCCGCCAGAATTGCCCCAAGCCCCGCTATTTGGCCGAGGCCGTCCGCGCCCGTCGAGCCAGTTCCTCGATGTCAGGAATGGACTTGGGTTCAGTCACCGTACAAACCGGCGGCATAGTTCCGCTCCCCATGAACCGAGCCATCAATTCAACCGCAATCCCGGCCGTCGGAGGGCTGTACACAGTAGCCGTCAAAAGGCCGCTGCGAACCCATGCTTGACCGGTGTTGGGCAGGCCGTCGATACCCAGGAAGGGCATCTTCAGCCAGGATTCGTGCAACTTTGAGGTGGACTGCTCGAACGCCTTGCGCGCTCCCAAAGCCATGGAATCGTCCTGCGCGCACACCGCTCGCAGTTCGGCTGCGCGAGACGTGGAAAGACAGAGCCAGGAAGTCACCGCCTTGTTTGCACTCGATTCGGTCCAGTGGGCTTTGAGCACTCGTAACTGAATGTTCTCCGGCTTCGTTTCCAGCGTGCCAGCGTAGCGCTGCTTGGCGGCGAGGCTTTGGCTGGGGCCCTGTATGTAGAGGACCAATCCTCCCCCCGGCAGCAAAGCGGCCAGTTGCCGTCCCTGGATCTGGCCAATTTTCTCGTGGTCGGGCGTAACCACAAAAGCGGGCACGTGAAAGATCGAGCGCAGTTCGTTGAGATACTCGGTGTTGCGGCTCAGCACGGCCCAGCCAATCCCCGCCGTGGCGGCGGCGCGAGCTACCTGCGGAAGCGCGGTCGAACCGGCCGGTTCGAACAGGATGGCGTTCGGACGAAGATCGGCCGCGGACTGGATTCTGTCGAGGAGTTGCTGGCTTTGCAGGATGCCGTCATCCCGCGCGCACAGGATCTCGATCTCCACGCCCGCCTTGCTGGCTGCCTGCCGCGCAGTCTTCACCTGCTCGATCTGGAAATCGTTATCGTCGTTGGTCACCGAAAGCAAGAAACGCAACTTGGTCATGGAGGCCGTAGGTCCTGCAAAAATTCTACTCCGAGTGGCACGATGCGGGGCATTACGCTAGTACGTAGTACGGCGCGATATTCTAATCGGTCTACTATCAGTGATGCGGGTGCCCATCAGCACGCCGTGATCGTAGAGGAGAGCCTCGTGAGCCGGAAACAGTTGACGTCGATTGGCCAGCCAGTGCCAGAACTGCCCGTTACCGATGTGGAACGCGCGCAGCAGCACTATCGGGATGCACTCGGCTTTGAGATTGGCTGGCTCCATCCGGACGGGATTGGCGCCGTGTCACGCGGAAACGCGGTCATATTCCTTCGGAAGACAACCCCGCCATTTGAGGCTGCGGTGCACTGGGTGTTCGCCGAAGATGTCGACGCGACCTACAATGAGCTGAAATCTTTGGGTGCGAACATTGTTGAGCCCTTGGAAAAGAAGCCTTGGGGGTTAAGGCAGTTCACCGTCGAGGACATCGACGGAAACCGTTTCTATTTTCACCACGACTAACGTAGCGCCGCATAACAACGCATGCAGGCGACGCGCGAGACGCACGGGCCTGAACCATTTATGAGATGGGTTCTAGTCCTTCAGCGGAACCATGGTTCGATCGCCCCGGCAGAAGGTTGCGACTTTCGCCAGGCCGCCTTGCCCCTGGGGCATGGTCATCACCGGTCCGTAGCAATACACGGCGTGTCCATTGGCGGCAAAGTACCATCGCCCACCCTTTCGCTTGGCGGGCTGCTGTTGGCTGGGGGTGGAGGAGAGCTGAGCTGGTGGTGCCAATTTCGGGACGGGGAGCGACAAGATCAGAGCTAGGGCCAGGGTCTTCATGATTGGGTCTCGCTTACATCACGGCCCCCACATAAGGCCGCGTCTCACAGAACCGTTTTCTTTTTGCTGTCTTTACAACCCGAACTGCTTGTTCAAATCACGTCAATACGACAACTAGATGACCTGGGTGAAACGCCGAACATCTTCTAAATCCGCAGCCGGCTTCCCCGGAACTTCCTTGGTGGTGTGGGCCGATTTACCCGGACGTTTTGCGTCTTTGTCCGGCCCCTTGGCCCCCGCTGCCGGATTAGGACTGCTGGAATTCGCGTCCTTGTGATCCGCCTGCACCGCCGCCTTGTCGTGCAATCCCTTGCCATCGTCCCGTGCCAGCTTGCCTTTCAGTGCGGCCAGTTGGGTGCTGTCCTTCAGCATCTCGCGGATCAAACTCCGCTGCGATTCAATAGTCTGCCCCTGCTCGAAAACCAGCGTGGTCAGAATGCCGTAGGAGACAATGAACAAAATCACCAGCAGCGGCAGTATGGCTGCCGGCCGCGCTGTGGTCCGGGGAGTTTCGCATTCAGAGCTGTAAATGACGGTCAAGGTGCCCCCAAAACTCGCCCAAATGCTCTGGGCTTCATGAAGGAACAGTGCACCCGTGAAACCATATAAGGGGTACGGTGTAAGTGAATGTCGGGAATGGAGTTAGTAACCAGAAACAAGATAGGGCTGAACCCGCGGATGCAAGCATCTGCACTTTATGAGTAACGAACCCACGTTACCACGGTAAGTTGCGCGGGAAAATCGACGGTGGAGCGCCGGGCGTCCCCGCCCGGCCCCAACTATGAAACCTGGCTTCTAATCCGCCTTCACGACCACATATTTCCGCCCCGCATACAGCCGGTACCCGGCACCGTCTTTTTCAAATTTCAGCGGAACCGGGTGTTTGAGCTGATCGTCGTTCTGGCTGGCAATCGAGAACACGTCCGTAGCCGCCACGTTCATCACCGTGAACTTGCCGTCCTTGAAGCCAAATCCATAAGCTCCCGGATCCAGCGTAGCCCCGTCAAAGCTGAGCTTGGTTTCGGTGATCAGGAAGCCCTGGTATTTTTCCGCGATGGCGGTCGAATACCCCGATGTATCCACCAGCCCCGCCAGCACCAGCTTGCCGGCAGAGTTCTTCAACCCAGCCGTATTCCGCACCTGCACGGCCGCGCTCTGGCCAGCAAAGAAATACGAGCTCGGAGCAACTTTGCTAACCTGATCGCCGGCAAGAATCTGTGCGCCCGCCTGCGCAAAAAGCGCTACCAGCAAAACCATCCATATCATCATCGAGCGATTGCATTTCATATCACCGTTCATCGAAGTTCCTTTCGTTTTTCCCCTGTGTACCCCTGTGTACCTCTGTGCCCCCAGTGGTTAAGATTTTCTCCACCGCAGGGGGCACGGAGATTCACAGGCCTGAAAAGTTCCCAGTCCGCGACGAAAAATTGTTTGACCGCAACATTCGGATAGTCCGCGCGCCGCGACAGCCCTATGTTACCTCCATGGCCACCAATGCGATACTTGCAAAAGAAGAAGAAGCGATGAAGCGAACTCCAGAATCGACCAAGGAGCAGATGCCCGTTCAGACGGCAGTTCCAATAAACGTCCGCCGCTGGCAAGCCGTCCTCGCTCGCGACGGCACACTCGACGGCATGTTCGTCTTTGCCGTGTCGAGCACCGGAATCTTCTGCCGTCCCTCGTGTCCCGCCAAGCGCCCGCGCCGCCAGAACGTAAGCTTTTTCGATCACGCGCTCCAAGCCGAGCAGGCCGGCTATCGCGCCTGCCTGCGCTGCCGTCCGAAGGCCGTGGACGGAAATCCGCAATCCGCGCTGGTCCGCGCGATGTGCCGCTATATCGAGCAAAATATCGAAGACCGTCTGACGCTAAGCCTGCTAGCCAAAGAATTCCGCCGCAGTTCGTTCCACCTGCAGCGGACGTTCAAATCCGTCCTGGGAGTCTCGCCCAAGGCCTACATCGACGCCGTCCGCCTGCGTCAGGTGAAACAAAATTTGCAAGCCGGCAACGACGTCACCACCGCGCTCTACGCCGCCGGATACGGCTCCAGCAGCCGTCTTTACGAGCGCACCGCCGCGCAGCTAGGCATGACTCCCGAGAAGTACCGCCGCGGCGCCGTGGCCGCAGTCGTTCGCTACACCATAGCGAACTCGCCGCTAGGACGCATGTTGATCGCCGCCACTGATAAGGGCATCTGCGCCATCCAGTTCGCCGATTCCGATCAACAACTGCAGCAGGGATTGATCCGCGAGTTCCCCTTCGCCGTCCGCCGCCGCGACGATGCCGCCATGTCCGAATGGCAAGAGAATCTCGCGCGCCTGATTCAAGGACAAGAGACCAATCCCTCTCTCCCGCTGGATATTCGGGCGACTGCATTTCAACACCGAGTCTGGGAAGCTCTGCAAAGAATTCCCCGAGGAGAAACCCGCTCCTACAGCGCCGTGGCGAAAAAGATAGGCATGCCGAAAGCCACGCGAGCCGTAGCTCGAGCCTGCGCCACCAATCCAGTAGCAGTAGCGATCCCCTGCCATCGCGTCGTCCGCCAGGATGGCGAATTAGGCGGCTATCGCTGGGGCATCGAGCGCAAAGAACAGTTGCTGGCGATGGAGAAACGGGCCGGAGCTTAGCAGTTTGCTGAAAAACTCAAGATTCGTATCAGGGCATCGCTTTAGCGATGCCACAAGTTTCGTATCAGGGCATCGCTTTAGCGATGCCATAAAGCTCGTTGAATTCAGATGCCCCTTTAGGGGCTGGGCACGGAAAGCCGAGTGCCACCCGTAGTTTTGAACGAGCCCGACGGGACAGACCAGGCCACTTTGTCCCAAACCAGCTTCCCAGTAGGCCCCACCTTTGTTTCAAATGAGTTACGGCCTGGGCGGTGGCATGGAGCCCGATCGCCGGGCCAAGTTGTCCCGTGGCGCCCGGCCATCGCCGACGCGCAAACCATTGTAAATACTAAGCTTATCCACATCGTGATTGGCCTCGCGATTGCCCCTGAAGATGCAGGCGCGAAGGCCGTGCTGTACGCCATGTCCCTCAAAAGCGTCGCCAGAAAAGCCTTATGAACAGTCACCATAAGTCGAAGCTCACCAGGGGACACGGAGATCGTTCGCTCAATTCCCCAGCCATCGGACTGATGCTGCTGGCGCTGCTCATGCTTTCGGCAATCCCGTCCCACGCGAGCGCCCGGCCCGTTCTGGGTGACGACGCACGCACCACCGCCAAATTTTCCAGGGATCTCCAGCAGCACGCCGCAGACGCGAACGCAATGGTCACCGTGATTGTTCAGTACCACCAGATGCCCGATAGTTCGCATATCAAGACCATGCAGATGCGTGGGGCCGCGATCCAATCGAAGCTGCACACGATCCGTGCATTGACGATGCGCGTGCCCGTCGGAATGCTGGCGGAGCTGGCGAAGGACTCCAACGTCGCCTACATCACACCAGACCGCCAAGTACGCGTGACTGCGAATCCTGAGACCGAGGAGTTTGCCACTGCAGTAGAGGCGGATGTCGCAGCCTCGCAGTATGCGCTGGACGGCACCGGCGTCGGCGTCGCCGTGATTGACAGCGGCATCTCCTGCTTTAGCGATCTGCGCAACACCAATGGCGTCTACCGCGTGGTCTACAGCCAGAGCTTTCTCGCTGGCGACAACAGGACACAGGATTGGTACGGCCACGGAACCTTCGTGGCGGGCCTGGTCGGCGGCACCGGCGCCAGTTCCGGATCGGCCAACGGCTATCCGGCCGTGTATGCCGGCATGGCTCCTAACGTCAACCTCATCAATTTCCGCGTGCTCGACGCGCTCGGGCTCGGTACAGACAGCGGCGTAATCGCGGCCATTCAGGAAGCGATCACGCTCAAGAGCACCTACAACATCCGCGTCATCAACATGTCACTGGGACGCCCAATATTCGAGAGTTACACCCTCGATCCGGTTGACCAGGCAGTCGAAGCCGCCTGGAAGGCAGGCATTGTGGTGGTGGTGGCCGCGGGCAATGACGGACGCTACGCCCCCACGGACGGCTTCGGCACCATCGGCGTTCCGGCCAACGACCCCGCCGTCATCACGGTGGGAGCGACACTGACGATGAATACGGCGACGCGGGTCGACGATGTGATTGCCAGCTACAGTTCCAAGGGTCCGACCGCGATCGATCACATCGTGAAACCTGACCTGGTCGCACCGGGGAACCATCTGGTTTCTATCCGTGACGGGGGCAGCACCCTGGACACGATCTATCCTCAATTTGAAGTTTTCTCGTCCAACGGAACCTCAAAGTATTTTGTCTTGAGCGGGACCAGCATGTCGACGCCGATCGTTAGCGGCGCTGTCGCCTTGATGCTGCAACAGAACTCCGCGCTGACTCCCGATCAAGTGAAGGCGCGCTTGATGAAGACAGCGTGGAAGGGTTTCGGGCAATTCACCCAGTCCACCGCCGACAGCAATGGAGCCGTTTACGCCAACGAGTACGACATCTTCACATATGGAGCGGGGTATCTGGATGTCGACGCCGCTCTCGGTAATACGGACCTCGCGAACGGCGTAGCACTGTCGCCGACCGCTGTCTTTAACGCCAAGAACGACACCGTAACCATCGTAAATACTACTCCCGACTCTGTTTTCGCCGGCAGCAGCGTGGTTTGGGGCGCGAAGTCAGTGGTCTGGGGAGATTCCGTGGTTTGGGGCGCTGACGAGATCCTCAGCGACTCGGTAGTTTGGGGCGCCACCAGCGTCGTCTGGGGGTCAACCTCGGTTTCTGGCGTCAGTGTAGTCTGGGGCGCAACTTCAACGCTCAACAGTTCGTTGGCAGCACTCGGCAGCGACGCTGGAGACAACTACGACTGAACATTCGGGACTTGCATGACAAATACGTTACCAATGAAAGCAAAAGTCATGGTCGGAATGGTGGCCGCCGCGAGTCTCTGCGCCCTGTCGTTCGGAGCAGTCCGATGGCAAGCGCAGGCCTGGCCGCAGCTGGTGCTCCTGTTAGCGGCCGCCGCACTCAGTTCGCGCTTCAAGGTGAAGTTGCCGGGAATGAACAGTTCGATGTCGGGAAGTCTGCCCGTCATTCTTCTGGCAGTCACGCAACTGGGATTGTTCGCCAGCCTGCTCGTAGCGGCAACCGCGGCGATCGCCCAATCCTACGCATCCGGCGGGAATAAAACGAAACCAATCCAATTTGTATTTAACGCATGCACGCTGATGAACGCGTCCGGCCTGGCCTATCTGGCCTACCATAACCAGATCCTGCGCGCGCACGCGGCCGCCCACAGCATGTCCGTGGTCGTAGCCGCCGCCGCCTACTTCCTGGCGAACACAGCCCCGATAGCCAGCATCATCGGTCTGACGGAAGGTGGCAGTCCTCTTGCCCTCTGGCACAAGGTCTTTCTGTGGTCGTTCCCGAACTACGTAATCGGTGCGGGATTAACTGCGATCGCCTCCACTTTCAGCTCGATCAGCGGACTGGCAACGGTCGCCACTCTCATGGCAGTGCTGTTCGCCGTGTATCAGTCGTACAGAATGTATCTCGGTCGAGTGGTACAGACACAGCCGCAAGCGATGGCCATGACTACCGGCCGATAACTCTGCCATGTGGGCGTTGGAATGTTTGCCGCTTTCAAGACCCCAAATGAGATTATGACGAGATGAGCTATCGCTTTGAGTTCGACCCAATGAACAAGATCCTGATGGGTCGTTTTGAGGGACGGATCACGGAAGAACTGGGGACAGAGTTCTACGGGGCGATCAGGAAGTATTCGATCGCGACCGATGCCAGCGCCGGCATTTTTGACTTCTCATCCGTTACTCAGATTGCCGTATCCTCTGACTTTGTCCGTCACATGGCACAATCGGAACCAGCCATGCCGGACGTGACCAGACGCCCTAGCTTTTTTGTTGCTCCCATGACCGCTGGCTTTGGCCTGTCTCGCATGTTTCAGATCCTCGGAGAAGCTACCAGGCCGCTCCTGAAAGTCGTACGCAGCGTAGACGAGGCGTTAGCCGAACTCGGCGTTCAATCGCCGCACTTCAAACCTTTGGAGTGACCGCCAGTTGACCTGAGCCGGCATTTACGCCAACAAGTCGCTCTTAACCATCAAACATTGACAATCAATATTGACAATCAAAGTACGTACCGAGCATTTCTTGCAGCGTTTTTCTGGTAATGGCTCGGTTTCGAATTGTTTTGAAAGGGCACGACTTCAGTCGTGCCGTCAATGCTGCGTAACCAGTAGCGGCTTTAGCCGCTGGGGGAATGCGTCTTCCACACTGAGCCACTACGGTTTTTCCTGACGGCTCAGCCCTAGTGCTTTTATTATGGATCGTGAACTAGATCCAATCAGGCATGTCCAACCAAAGGAGAACGTAATGAGGACTTCTCGAACCATCGGAAAAGTCGCGGCAGTGCTGATATTGGTGTCGTCCGCCATCCTGGCGCGTGCACAGGACTCCGGAGATCCCTGGAAGTTCCCCGACTTCTCCGCCATTCAGTCTCATGGGGCCGGAGCGGCGACCGTTGCCGACGAAAGTGTACTGGTCGGGCACCAGCGTGCGGGTTGATCTCACGCCCGCCTTGGCAACTTGTATTTGCCCGCGAGCGGCAAGGTATACAGACCTGACCGTGTACCCCGACAAGACCCGGGGATGCGTTGTGATGAGGCCCGACCAGGCAAAAATGCTGCCCAGTCCTTTGGAGTTGTTGCAGGGCACCAAGGTGAAACGGACCCCGGCGGGGACAGAAACCGTGGAAGGCCATAGCTGCAAGGTCGAGAACGTCGTGGTGACCAGGGCTGACGGCAAAACCATCGAGTCCAAGGTATGGGAGGCAGACGACTTGAAGGGGGTTCCGGTGAAGATCGAATCGCAAACCGAGCACGGCAAGTTTATAGCCGTGTATCGCGATATCGTGCTCGGCACGCTGGACAAAGCACTCTTTACTCCTCCCGACAAGTGCACTACCTTACGAAAAGATGGGCCAGGTGGTAGAGAAAGAGGTAATTGAGTAGTGATCGGTGATGAGGTTGTGCGGTAGCGGGGCTCTGCCCCGCTAACGTCGCGGAGCCCCGTCACCACGCGCGGTGCAGAAATGCCGCAGAAAAAAGAAGAGGCCCCGCAATTCGCGGGGCCTCTTTCTAATTTCGCCATTGAACAGCGAAAGTTATTTCCCGAGCAGATCGCGCGGACTTCCAACGCCCGTGCAATAGTCCCAGGAAGGAGAGACGGTGCAGCCATTCGAACCTGTTGTGATGTCGTAGAAGTTCGTGTAATAGGCTGTGGCGGCCGGCAGTTGCGAGTAGAGTAGCGTGTCTTCCTCGTTGGTGAAGTAGCCGTAGAAGTCTACGTCATACCCGTACCACCCCGACAACTGGTTTCCGGCCCGGTTCACGATGCCCGCCAGGGAGGGCGACGACACGCTGGTGCCGCCCACGATCCAGAGGCAGGGCTGGGTTGCGCAATACCCGAAGTACTCACCGTAGTACAGGCTGTCGACGATCACGCCCGACGCCGGATCGGCGTTGAAGGCGAGGTCGGGCGTCTGCCGTGAGGACTGCCCAAATATCGGGTATTGGTAGTCCGCCCACGGTCCCGTATTGGAGCCGCCGGTCCAGGAAGTGGCGTACGTCTCGTACACGCTGCTGCCGCCGCCAGAACCTGCCCAGCACGACTCAGAGTTGAAAGTCAGGTCGTCGTTCCGGAGCACCGACGTGCCGCCGGCGGAGACCAGCCAAGGGTTGGAACTGGGATACGCCGCTCCGCAACCGCTGTCACCAGCTGAGGCGAAAGTCGTGATCGGAGTCCCGACGCCGTTGCCAAATCCCGTAAACACCGGGTCATAGGCATTCTCACCTTCAAACTCCTCGCTTCCCCAACTATTGGAGACGTCCCCGCCAGGATAATAAGTGGCGATGTAGTCGATGGCCACACTCTCGGCGTAAAGAAGGTCCGCGTAGGAATTCGAGCACGCTTCGAC
Organism: uncultured Acidobacteriaceae bacterium; assembly: GCA_963773955.1. Taxonomy (GTDB): domain Bacteria; phylum Acidobacteriota; class Terriglobia; order Terriglobales; family Acidobacteriaceae; genus Acidiflorens. The sequence continues at coordinate 91,536 of CAVZDM010000140.1, forward strand.
CAGGATAATATTCGCCTTCGAGGCAAAGACGTGCGCCCATTCGACATCGAGCGACTCCTCGATCGACCAGCCTGGATCCACCGGCGGATAGATGCAGTCACCATTGCCATTGGCGATGACTTTCGTGAAATTCGCCGCTGGCAGGGAGAAGGTCTTGATAAAGGTCTTCAGATCGCCGGCAATGTTCGGGTTATCGAATGCGTCCACCAAAGCGATGGCGCCCCAACCCGCGGCCGCGGGCCCGTGGGCCTGTGGGAAGTTTGGTACGCACCCCGTGGTCCGTTTCGCTGGGCTCGATACATAAAGGCAGCCCATGGAGTAGGGAGTTTCAAAATTTTGGATTGTGTCGTTCGACGTGACGGCTGTCATCGCCTCTTTGGAAGTCACCAGCAAGGGCTTGCTTCCGTCAAGACTGCGCAGCACAATGTTGGTGTGAGCGCGCAGGCCAGCGTCCTCGGGACGCGCGATGCTGCTCGGTGGAGTGAGAATGTGTCCGGCTTGCACCCCGCGTGCGGTGGCTTCCGGCTTGATCCCGGCCTTTGCCAAACCGGCTTCGCGCGCTTGCGCCGCTGCCATGGTTGAGAAGCTCACCACCAATACTGCTGCTATCGCCACCACGATCACTCTATTCAAGAATCGCCAATTCTGATTTTGCATTACCTTTTCTCCTTAATGTCATGTCCTGAGAGAGAACGTTTTGAGGCCGAGAGGACATCCCGATTACGAACCGAGGCCGTCTAAGGCTTCCGTCCGCAAATTCAAGGGAATTTCCTCCTGGCGGTTCTTTCCAAATGGTCGAAGGTTCAACTCAGTGAGGCTCTACTGGGGGAAGCGTAGGGACCTACGCTGATGCAGGCAGCTTAGCGTATTTCCAATCTAAGTCAAGCAAATTATCGGCTCCTCGCAATGAAAAAAATTGAGCGTCGGATAAGAATCTTCCTTGATCCGAGATCCCGCACCAGACGCCGTGCTCCGCCCGCCCCAGTGTCGTAATCGAATGGATCATTCAAACTCATGCATCGCAATGCAGAATAAGCGCAATCCCTTGCATCTATTTGCAAGTTTTCGTGGAGAAAACTTAGTGGACCACTCCACCCAGGGTGCCGGGTGCCCCATCCTAACGTCGTGTTCTTCGACGTTAGGGTGGGATTCCCCGCTGCGTGAAGCTTAGGATTTTCTTGGAAGTCGAGGAACGATCCTACTCAGCCTGCTTCGTAATATTAAGCAGCACGCCCACGCACATCAGGGTCACAAACAGCGATGATCCCCCGTAGGAAACAAACGGCAGCGGAATCCCTTTCGTGGGCATCAGCCCCAGCACGACGCTGATGTTGATGAAAGCCTGCAGCACGATCATGCTGGTGATTCCGACAGCGATGAATCGGCCAAAGTTATCCTGAGTGCGCAGCGCAGCCCGCGTGCCGCGCCAGAGAAAGATCGCAAACAGGATGATGACGGCCATCGCTCCCACCAGGCCCAATTCTTCGGCAGTGACGGCAAAAATAAAATCCGTGTGCGGCTCGGGAAGATAAAACAATTTCTGCTTCCCTTCCATCAAGCCGAGTCCGGTCACGCCGCCGGTGGAGACCGCAATCAGCGACTGAATAATGTGGAAGCCAAACCCCTTGGGATCAGCGTAAGGATTCAGAAACGCCAGAATGCGGTCTTTCCGGTAAGCAACATGAAAGATCAGGAAATAAAGTGGCAGCAGCGAGAGCGCGAAGGCGTATCCGAAGTAGCGCAGACGAATGCCGGCGATAAACAGGACGCAAGCGGTAATGCCGGCGCAGGCGATCGCGGTCCCCAGGTCGGGTTGAAAAACAATCAGCCCAAGAAAAGCCGCGGTCGGCGCCACCGCCGGGATCAGCGTATTGCGCCAGTCGTCCATGGCCTTGGTCCTGTTTTCAAGAAACCACGCAAGAAACAGGATGAGCGCGGGTTTCGCCAGTTCCGAAGGCTGCAAGGAAATTGGACCGACGTGAAACCAGCGATGCGTGCCGTGGGCGCGGTCAAGAAAAAAAACAGAGATGAGCAGCAGCGTAGTAAAACCCAGCAGCGAAAACACCAGCGCCGGATGTTGCAGCCGTTTGTAATCCACCTTCATGGCCACGATCATCACCACCAGTCCCGCGACCGCCCAAACCAGTTGCTTCAGCAGGAATTCGTAAGCCGACCCAAACCGTTCCTTGGCCATCACCGCCGAGGCGCTGAAAATCATGACCAGTCCAACAAAAACCAGGACCGTAGTCACGGTAAACATCCAGCGATCGACGCTAACCCGCTTAGCCATAAACAATCCATTTCATCACGGACAGACGAAGACCGGGAGCAATTTCAGCCGTCGATCGAGGCGAGAGGATAACTGAGTTGGTTCCGAGCTGGGATTCGTGTCAGTGTAGGTTCGTATCAGGGGCTTCGTATCCTAGGGTTCGTATCAGGGGATTCGTATCAGGGTATCGCTTTAGCGATACCAAAAGCTCTACAAAACCAGACGCCCCTTCAGGGGCTGCGCTGACGTCATCGCTAAATCGACAACCTGATGCGAAACGCGTCCCTACGTCGATCGAGACATAGCCAGCGAATGCACCGTCTCCTTGAACACCCTGCCCCGATGCTCGTAGCTCTGGAACTGATCAAAACTGGCGCAAGCCGGAGCAAGAAGAATAACGTCGCCCGCCGCAGCTGATTCGCTCGCAAGACGAATAGCGTTTTCCAGGGTTTCCGCATGTTCGACTTCGGCAGCACCCTGAATTTGCGATTCAATCTTGACCGCAGCGGCTCCGATCGTGTACACCCGCTTCACGCGCTGCCGCAACAGCTCATTGAGCACAGTGTAATCGCTCCCCTTATCCTTGCCGCCGAGAATGAGGTGCAGGTGCAGATGATCGCCAGCCGGGAACGCTTCCAGCGCCTTCATCGTGGCATCCACATTCGTAGCCTTGGAGTCATTGTAATAATCGACGCCCGCGACCCGCGCCACAAACTCCAGCCGGTGCTCGACGGCTTTGAATCTCCCGACAGCATGGCGGATCTGTTCCGGCTGACAACCGACGAGGCTTCCGATGGCCACTCCCGCAAGCACATTTTCCAGGTTGTGCGCGCCTTTCAGCGGCACTTCCGCGAGCGGCATGATCTCGCGTTCACTGCGCCCGTCACGGAAATAAATATGAGTGCCCCGGACGAAGGCTCCTCTTTCAACCTCCTTTTTCCGGCTGAACCAGAACAAGTGCGCGTGCGTACGATCGGACAACCCAGCTGTGCTGGCGTCATCCGCGTTGAGGACAGTGAAATCATCCGCGCCCTGGTTCTCAAAGACGCGCGCCTTGGCGTTGACGTAATTGGCAAAAGTCTTGTGGCGATCGAGATGGTCAGGCGTAATATTCAGAATCACCGCGATCCGCGGACGAAATTCAACGATCGTTTCCAGCTGAAAGCTCGACACTTCAAGCACGGTCCAGGTCGCGGGCCCAGCTTGATCGACAAAACTAATAGCCGGCGTGCCGATATTGCCGCCCACCAGCGTGGAAAACTTTCCAGCGGCAATAATTTCACCGGCCAATGACGTGGTCGTAGTTTTGCCGTTGGCTCCGGTAATCGCAACGATCGAACCGGACAAAAATCGCGCCGCAAGCTCGATTTCGCCGATCACGGGCTCTCCCAGGTTGCGTGCCTGCACCAGTTGAGGCGCATCGACCGGCACCCCCGGACTAACCACGATCAAATCTTGCCCGCGAAAAGTGCGGTCGCCGTGGCCGCCAGTTTCGACCGTGATCCCATGCTCCAGCAGTAGCAGGATTTCATCGCGAAGTTCGGCCTCTGGCTTGGAGTCCGACACGGTAACGCGAGCGCCGCGCGACTTAAGAAAGAGCGCGGAAGCGACGCCGGATTTACCCAGACCAACGACCAGCACGCGTTTGTTATTCAGATCCATAAAGTTCATTTCACCACCGAGGCACGGAGTCACAGAGAAAAAGCCAGATTTGGTTTTTTCTGTGTCTCTGTACCTCTGTGGTGAACTCTCTCATCGTAATTTCAAAGTAGTCAGCGCGAACAAAGCAAACACCAGTGACGCGATCCAAAAGCGCACAATCACTTTCGACTCCGACCAGCCCAGCAGTTCAAAGTGATGATGAATCGGCGCCATCTTGAAAATGCGTTTCTTGCGCAGCTTGTACGAACCAACCTGCAAGATCACCGAAAGCGCCTCAATCACAAAGATACCTCCGATGAACGGCAGCAGCAGTTCCTGCTTGATCATGACCGCCACCGTGCCAATCGCGCCGCCCAGCGCCAGCGAGCCCACATCGCCCATGAACACTTCCGCCGGATGCGCGTTGTACCAGAGAAATCCAATAGCGGAACCGACCATGGCCCCGCAAAAAATAGTAAGCTCGCCAATCTGCGGCATCTTCTGCAATTCAAGATAAGTGGCAAAAGTGGCGTGTCCGCTGAGATAGGTGAGAACCGCAAGCGCTCCAGCCGCGATCACCGTGCAGCCGATGGCCAGCCCGTCGAGGCCGTCGGTAAGATTCACGGCGTTGCTCGATCCGACAATCACGATCACCACGAAGACCACGAACGGCAGAAAAGCCAGCGGCCAGAGGTGCGGATGAGACGCCCATCTCTCGATCACCAGGTCCGGGTGAAACTGCTTGAAGAATGGAACCAGCAACCTGGTTGAATACTCTCCGCGGTGCTGCAAAACAATCAGCGCAACCGCAATCAAAATGCTGGCCACGGCCTGAAAGCCCAGTTTGGCGCGCGCTGTAAGGCCAAGGTTGCGGTGATGAACAACCTTAAGGTAGTCATCGGCAAAACCGATCGCACCGAAAGCCAGCGTGGCAAACACAGCGATCCAGACGAACGGATTGCTCAGGTCCGCCCAGAGCACTGTAGGCACCAGAATGGCGATAGCAATCAGCAAACCGCCCATGGTCGGCGTGCCTGCTTTTTTCTGATGAGCCTGCGGCCCTTCTTCGCGGATGTATTGCCCGATCTGAAAATCGCGCAGCCGCCGAATCACAATATGCCCAACGATCAGGCCGGTGAAAAGGGCCGTAAGGCTGGCGAAGGCGGTGCGGAAAGTGAGATAACGAAAAATGCGGAACGGCGGAAAATAATGGAAGAGCTTCAGGTAGAGCAGCCAGTAGAGCAATCCGCCTCCAACACCCGCTGTCAGCTCTAAGCTGTCAGCTAAAAGTGATTCGATCCCAGCCGCATGGGTAAGCCACGAATTCCCCAGTGGTCCCCTGTGAACCCCTGTGTCCCCCGTGGTTCAAGCCTTTCGTCGGACACCCAAACCAGAGTTCCAAGCGTCGGGAAGATCGTTAAATCCCAAATTTTCGTTGCCAAGTCTCCAGCGCCTTTTCCAGCTTCACGCCGCGTGACGCCTTCAGCAGCACGACATCGCCATCGCGAGCCTCGCGCGCCAGCCACTCGCCAGCTTCCTCCGGCGTCGCGACGAATTCCGCCTTCATGCCCGCTTCGCAAGCCGCGTCCACCATCGGCTGAGCTAAGCCGCGCACGCCCAGCAGGAAGTCGAGTTTCCGTCCCGCCACATAACGTCCGCACTCGCGATGCAGTTGCTCGCCGGTGGCTCCCAGTTCCAGCATTTCTCCGGCAACAACAATCCGGCGCCGCGCCGGCATGGCAGCCAAAGTATCAACGGCAGCCATAAGCGCCCTCGGACTTGAATTGTAGCAATCGTACAGCACCGTGATGTTACCCACTTGGACGACCTGTCCGCGCTTGTCGGCGGCCTGGAGCAACGGCAGAGCGGCAGCGATCTCTGACGGGGTAATGCCGTGCTCGATCGCAACGGCAGCCGCGGCCAGCACGTTGTACACGTTGTGCCTGCCAAGCAACGGACTCTGCACCGACTGCCGCACTTCGTGGCTGACCAGATCGAAGCGCGTCCCTTCGGCTCCCAGCACCTCGATGTTCTCCGCCCGCACGTCTGCCGTCGCCTTAAATCCAAACGTGACCACCTTGCCCTTGAAGTCGCGGCCGAACTGGCTGACATATTCATCGTCGGCATTGAGCACGGCCGTGCCGCCGTGCGGAAGACTCTCGATCAGTTCATATTTCGCGCGCGCAATTCCCGCAATCGAATCGAAACTCTCCAGATGCACCGGTGCAACGTTGGTAACCACGGCCTCGTTGGGCAGCGCGATGCGAGCCAGCGCAGCGATTTCGCCCGAATGCGACATCCCCATCTCAACCACCGCAAGATCGTATTCCGGCTCAAGCATCAGCAGCCCGAGCGGCAGACCAAAATGATTGTTGAAATTCCCCTTGGTGCGATGCACGCGGAACTTGATCGCAAGCAAATGCGCCATCGCTTCTTTGGTGGTGGTCTTGCCCATCGACCCGGTGATGGCAATGGCAGTCTTACCCCACATTTTCCGGACCGCCGTCGCCAGCGTCTGCAGCGCAACCAGAGTGTCGTCGACGGCCAGCAGTCCGACGCCGCCTGGATACCGCGCCAACTGATCTCTCCGAACCACCGCACCAACCGCACCTCGGCTCAGCGCCTGCTCGACGAAGTCGTGACCATCGAGGCGTTCGCCTTTAACAGCAAAGAAGAGTTCGCCGGGTTGCACGGTGCGAGAATCGATGGAATATCCCTGGGCCATGGCGTGACCGTCGAATTGGCCGGCGCCCTGCCCAGTCGGAGCCTGCTCCATCGGAGAAATGAACTCCGCGATGCGAGAAAGAAGAAGTTTCATGCGTACTGGCTCAGTTTGATTGTCATCATAAAGGTTGTCATCCTGAGCGCAGTGAGACCTTCACGAAGTGAAGGTCCCGCGGAGTCGAAGGACCCTATACCCGCATGAGCAACGGTAAGCCCAGCAAGGCATTCTCACGATGCTCCCGAATTTTTTGGAGTTTGAGAGAAGCTCCCCCCTCATATCAGTCGTCTCTTCACTGCTGACGCAATCTACGTAGATCAGTCTCGTAAATTACCTTGTCATCCTGACCCTGAGCTTGCCGAAGGAGAAGGACCTGCTTTCGCCGGTGCCAACTGCACGCTCGCCTCGCCTTTTCAAACCGCGACACGACCGCTTCATGCCGTCTTCCCCGCTTTCGCCGCGCTTTTGCAGTCATAGCCCAGAGCCATCAGACTCTCGCGCGCAACCTCCACATCGTCGAACGGAATCGCTCCGTCCTTTGTAACCTGCACTTTTTCGTGCCCCTTACCCGCGAGCAGCACGATGTCGCCGGGAGTCGCCTGTTGCAGAGCAAAAGCGATGGCCTTGCGGCGATCAGGCTCCATGGAATACTTTGCGCCGGACTTTTGTAATCCAACCAGCGCATCATTCATGATGGCCAGCGGATCTTCAGAGCGCGGGTTGTCAGTCGTGAGCACGACGAAGTCGCTACCTTTGCCCGCCGCCTCCCCCATCAGCGGACGCTTGGCACGATCGCGATCGCCCCCACATCCGAAAAGTGTGATCACCTTGCCCTTCAATCCTGCGCGCGCGACAAAATCGCGCGCCAGTGCGGTGAGGTTGCGGAGCGCGTCGTCGGTGTGCGCATAATCCACGACAACCGTAAACGGCTGGCCGCAATCGACACGTTCGAAGCGGCCCGGAACGCTGGTGAGATCGAAGATTCCCTTCGCGATCGCCTCGGCCGAGCAATCGCGCGCATACGCCGCCGCGGAAGCTGCAAGCACGTTGTACACATTCACGCCGCCGATCAACGAAGTCCACATGGCGATCTTCCCCAAGGGCGTCACCATTTGAAAACGAGTTCCCCGCGGCGTAATTTCGACCGCCTCGGCATGGAAGTCGCAGTCACCAGAAGTCAGACCGCCTGAGGTCAAACCGTAAGTAAGCACCAGCGCGCTCTTCTTCTGGCAAAGTTTCCGTAGCTGGCGTCCGTATTCATCGTCAGCGTTCATAACGGCGGCGCGCGGCGGGTCCGTCCCGCATCCTTCGAAAAGCACTCGTTTGGCGCGGAAATATTCCTCCATCGTGCCGTGATAATCGAGGTGATCCCGCGTGAGATTCGTGAATACCGCCACATCAAAAGGGATCCCGAAAACCCGCTGCTGCTCCAGCGCGTGCGACGATACTTCCATCACCGCTTCGGTCACTCCCAGGCCCAATCCTTCCGCCAAAAGCCGGTTCAACTCCAGCGCTTCCGGCGTAGTGTGAGGCGCTGGCAGAATCTTCCCGGCAACGTGATATTCAATGGTTCCGACAAGCGCGGTCTTGCGTCCAGCCGCCTGCAATATGGATTCGATAAGAAAAGCGGTCGTGCTCTTTCCGTTCGTGCCCGTAATTCCAGTGTTCGAAATTCGCTCGGCAGGACGCTTGTAAAAATTCGCGCTCAGCCGGGCAAGCGCGCGGCGTCCGTGCGCCACGTGCGCCCAGGCAACCCCGGCAACGTTCGGCCGCGGCATTTCATCCGCGGAGTCGGTGACAATGCCAACCGCTCCCGCAGCGATGGCCCGATCAATAAACCGATTGCCGTCGCTGGTCTCGCCCTTCATAGCGACAAAAACAGTTCCAGGACGCACCCGCCGGGAATCGTATTCCACCCCGGCAACCGCCGGGTTTCCGCTCTGGGAGAGGACCTCGGCGCCCTGCAGGAGCTGTTGAAAAGTCATTGGAGTGATTATAAATAGCCGGTAGCGTGGTTCCCCTGTGCACCCCTGTGTACCCCTGCGTCCCCTGTGGTTCAAGCTTTTTTTCTCAACCAAAGGGAACGCAGAGGTACAGAAGAAAACCTATCGACCAAAGCGCACCGTGACCCGCGATCCAGCCGCGACGTGCGCGCCGGGCAAAGGTGATTGTTCGCGGGCCGTCCCGCTGCCGACGGCGTCGAGGTCGAGCCCCGCATCCTGCGCAGCCTCAATCGCAATGCGCAGATTTTTGCCGAGAAACGAAGGAACCTCGATCCCTCCCTCCTCCACATCGAGAACCACCGTCCCGCTGGTTGGCAATTGTTGCGGAGGTAAGCTCTCGGATCGTGCAACAGATTGTGCGGCCGCCGAACTCCCTGCTGTCCGATCCGTCGTCAACGGGTGATCTGGTACTCTTCCCGCCTCTCTCGCCGTGAGCGCGGCAGAAACCACCTGGGCGGAAATTGCGCCAGACTTGACCGCCGCCGGAATGGCGGGCGTGTCACTGGCTTCGGCCATATCCAGTGCGGCGCCCAGATGATCGGGCGAGCTTTCTTCCAGACTCGCGTCAGGAACATCGCGCCGAGCAAGCAACACCTGGCGGCTCGGCGGAAGCTGAACGTCATGCGGCACGTGCAGATACTCGAGCACCTGCTGCGTGATCCGTTGGAAGACCGGAGCCGACACCTGGCCTCCCTGATGCAGGCCGACGGCCGAGTCGAGAATCACCACCACCGCGATTTGCGGGTCATTAATAGGAGCAAACCCGGCAAACGACGCGACATACTTTGTCTTCGAGTAAGTGCCAGTAGCCGGGTCCACCTTCTGAGCCGTCCCCGTTTTGCCCGCCGAACTGTAGCCCTCAAGCAGGGCTTTTCGCCCGGTGCCGTGGAGCACCACTCCCTGCAGCATCTGACGCATCTCGGCCGCAGTGAGAGATGAAATCACCCGCGTCCCGGCGTCTGGTTGGAAGGCGATGGCGATAGTCTGCGGAGTACTCTGCGGTGCGATCGTCCCCGCGACGATGCGCGGCGGCACGTGCACGCCGTCGTTGGCGATCGTCGAGATCAGCGAAGCCAGCTGCAGCGGCGAAATGCCGATCTCCTGGCCCATGGAGATCGCGCCAATCGAAACTTTTGACCAGCGCTCCACGGGCTTAGTCAAGCCCCGCGTTTCGCCAGGAAGCTCGATCCCGGTCTGCTGGCCGAATCCGAAGGCGCGAATGTATTTGTAGAAGCGATCGTCGCCCAGCCGCAGCGCGACCTTGATGGCGCCGACGTCGCTCGACTCCGCAATAATGTCGGCTACCGAGAGCATGCTATGCGGCCTGCTGTCGCGGATGCGCATCCCGTTGATGACAATCGATCCCATCTGGCAATCAAACATTTCGTCGGGACGCGTGATTTTTTCTTCCAGGCCGGCGGAGATAGTCACCATCTTGAAAGTCGAGCCGGGCTCGTACACGTCGCTGACCGCGCGGTCTTTCAGGGCTTCGTTGCGAATCTCCTTCCGAATATTCGGATTGAAAGTCGGCCGATTGGTGAGCGCCAGAATCTCCCCCGTGTGAGGATTCTCCACGATCACCGTGCCGGCGATGGCGTGCGTGTCCTCCATCCCGCGCTCGAGTTCCCGCTCGGCAATGTACTGAATGTTCTGATCGATGGTGAGGACGAGGCTGTTCCCCGACTCGGATTCCTCTTCAACACTGGCAAACCAATGCTTGCGCGCGTCGACAGAAATCATCAGCTTGCCGGGTTTGCCCTGCAGTTGCTGATTGAATTGACGCTCCAGACCGCTCAGCCCTTGGTCGTCGGTGCCGACGTACCCCAGAATTTGCGCCGCCAACTCGCGTTTGGGATAAAAGCGCTTCGGCTCTTTCTGGAAATGAACACCCTGCAGATTGAGCGCGCGGATGCGGTCAATCACTTCGGCGTCCGCCTTGCGCGCCACCCAGCAGAAGGTCTTGTGGGCGCGGCAGTCGGCGAGCACAACCCGCGGATCGTCTTTCGTGATGCGCGTAATCAAGCTGATGATGTTGGGAAGATCGGGAGCTTCCGAAGGCACCACAAAGGCCGAATCCACCTGAATGGACATCGCCAGCTCACGTCCCGCGCGATCATAGATAACTCCACGTTTCGGCGAGAGGTCAAAGCTGCGTTGCTGCTGGTGCTGCGCGCGGCGCTCGAAATCGCCGTAGCAGAAAATTTGGAGATAGACCAGACGCAGACAGATCGCCATCAACCAGAGGCAAAGCAATCCAGACAAGGCATAAAGCCTGAATCGCGCGTTATTCGAAGAGTTGGTAACCACAGGTTGAGGTCTCAGGCCCTAGTCGTAGGTAGCAGATCTAAGTTGTCGGTTCTCACCTCTCAGTAGGACAAGTGAGATTCTCCTGAGACCTGAGACCTGACACCCGACACCTGCTCTACGCTGGCCATCACCGGCGTAGCCGTGTCGGTATCCGCATCCATGCGCAGCACCTGCCCCGGCTGCGGCGACTGCATGCCGAGCTTGCGCGCCATCACATCAATTCGCTCCGGATCGCGCAGCGACGCCTCTTCCAGCCGCAGGGCCCGGTTCATTTCCGTAAGCCCATCGCGCTGTGACCGCAGCGTCTCGATTTTGTACCCGTACTCAATCGCGCGGAAATGCTGCAGCGCGTATCCCATAACCAGCAGGAATAAGCAGCACTGAGCAAATCCGAAGTATTTCATCTCGCGCTCGCGACGCGGGTCTTCGACCTTCACCAGACGCGAGTTATCGATGGTCTTGCGGAAATAAATTTCCGGGGTTCCCAGCCAGCAGGACTTGCTCCGGCCAAAAGAAGCTGCGGGTTGCATCGCCACGGCACTCATGATTTATGCCACTCCCAGCAATTTAGAATCGTAGTCTGCATTTTCTTGGACGGAAGCGAACCATGACTCGACTGCTAACGATTCGACGGCCGATGCTTCGACTGCTAATGGTTCGACTGCTAAGGTTTCGACGGACAGGAATTCGTCCGAGTGCGCCCTCTGTTCTGCGCGCTCGACCGTGGCCATCAGATCTTCAATCAGGGTGCCCGTGAATCTCATTTCGACTGTTCCAGTTTTTCTTCTCCGGACGCGGCCTTGTTCTATTTTTTCTTGGCCGCTCCGAAAAAAACTCCACCACAGAGTTTCCTAAAACGTTTCCTAAATTCTTTACCCGGCGCGCCCTACTATCACCGCACCGGGAAGTCGGGGTCCCCGGCACGCGCGTTTTTCGCGTGACGGGGTGGCCGAGCCCGGCAGTTTCTCCGAGGCAACTCAAACCTGTGTAGCGCGGGCGCCCTCGCCCGCGTGCCGCCACCAACGTCGCGCTAAACCGTTCTTTCCGCCGCCCGCATCTTCGCGCTGCGCGACCGCGGATTACGCCCAATCTCTTCCTCGCCAGCCGTCACCGGCTTCTTGGTCAGCAGCCGGTACCAGCCCTGGTTCGCACCCTCCCGAAGCGCATCCTTGACGATCCTGTCTTCGAGCGAGTGAAAGCTGATCACCACCAGCCTCCCACCCGGCTTCAGCACCCCGGGCGCCGCTGCAAGAAGTGCCTTCAGATCGTCCAGTTCACGGTTTACGAATATTCGGAGAGCTTGAAAAGTCCGGGTCGCCGGATGAATTCGCTCATGTTTCCATTTCATTGACCGGGCCGCGGCCGCTACCACCTCGACAAGTTGCGTCGTCGTGCGTATCGGCCGCGACCGGACAATGGCTCTGGCGATTCTCCGCGACCTCCTTTCCTCACCGAATTCGTAAATCACATCGGCCAGCTCGCGCTCGTCGATGTGGTTTACCACTTGTTCAGCGGTCTCGCCCGACATCGGATTCATCCGCATGTCCAGCGGTCCTTCCGCCTGAAAACTAAATCCCCGCGCCGCGTCCGAGAGCTGCAAACTGCTAACTCCCAGATCCGCCAGCAAACCGTCCAGAGAAGCCGGAGCACAACGCAACCCAACTTCCGCAAACGATCCATGCATCAAAGAGACGGACGGCCAATCCAACTCCCGCGGCTCATGTCCAGTCGAACTGGACGGTCGCTCAGTAACGCCTTTACTGATGGCTGATGGCTGAAGGCTGACAGCTGCTCTTGCCAGCGCCGCCGCATCCTTATCGAAGCCAATCAAATGTCCCGGTGCGCCGAGGCGTCTTGCGATTTCCAAACTGTGCCCGCCCAGGCCCACCGTGGCATCCAGATAAGTTCCGCCACGCTTTACGGCTAGAAAATCGATCGCTTCTTTTAAAAGAACCGGGACATGGCCACCTGCCCCATGCCCACCCCACTCGGGGGTGTTGTTTAAATCCGAATCTGAATCCGTCGCCACCAGAGAAGCCCTGCTTATCCCCCGTGCGTCCTCTGTGAACCCCTGTGTCCCCTGTGGTACATGTTTTTTCTCCACACTCACTCGACGCTTGCCTAAATCCCCAATTCGTCGAGCGTCTTCGTGTCTTCATCCGTAAAGGCCTGCTCGTCGATCTCCTTGCGGAACGCTTCCAGATTCCTCACTTCCAGGTAAGTCAGATTGCCGAGCACTGCCACTTCCCCGCGAATCTGCGCCGACTCACGCAGGATCTGCGGAACCAGCAGGCGCCCCTGCCCGTCCATCTCCACGACCTGCCCGTAGTAATTCGTGCGATTCAGAAACTTTTTCTTCGTCGGATTGAAAGTCGAGAGCGACGCCAGCTTCTGCTCGATCCGCTCCCATTCCTCGAAGGGATACACTTGAGCAATGTTTCCATCCAGACTTGTGATGTAGAATTTCTGCGCATATTTCTCGTCGATCACGCGCTTGAATTCCGCGGGGATTTTTAATCGTCCCTTTTCGTCGACGCGCGTTGGATGATTTCCGCGAAACATGCGACCTGCTCACTGACCTTGATGAAAACGACGGGGTCCTTTTACTCATGGCTGCTACCACAGCCACTAGCACGAGGGAGGTAGAAGCGGTCAGCACAGCAGTGGACTCGGGTACGTTGGGATTTAGCTCGTTTTTGTCGGTGTCAGTCTCGGAAACCACTGGCGCCTCGAAAGTTAGCGTTTTTACCCACGACCTCTAATGTTTATTCCACTTTCAACCACTTTTGTCCACATCCTACGCCTAAATCGTTTGTTGTCAACAGGAAAGTTAAAGGTTGGCGTCCCAATTAGGAGCTCATCCTCCGGAGCACGAAATGTAGGGGTTAACCAGCCAGATGACCACTAGGGGTTGCGTTTACGGTCTAGGTGCCTTCGCTATTCATTCGCTGCGATTTTTCTTGCATTTCCGACGCTGATGTTATCTTCCCTGTGGAAACTCTAGTCGAGGGGTGAGTCGAGCGATGGGTGCCCCATCCTTCGCGCACTTTGCGAAGGGTGGGATTCCACAAATGCATCGTGCGTGGGATTTGTTGCACCTGGTTTTGGGTGGCGCAGCGGTTCACCGGGGTTGTACTTGCCTTTGGGTGGCGCAGCGGTTCACCGGGGTTGCACTTGCCTTTGGGTGGCGCAGCATTTCACCGCTGCGATCAATGGATTGCTTTCAGCCTCGGCTTTAGCCGCTGAGGGCGACTATCGCGCACGCCTCTTGCCGCAACCCGCTCATGCCGGAGCATATCGTTTGATTGAGATGCCTCGTGCGTGCTCTCGCGTTTTCGCCACGTCATAGGCGAGCTGCATCCGGAGAAGATGATCCATATCCGGGCCGAACGCCTTTTCGATGCGTAGGGCCATTTCCGGCGTCAGCGCAGCCTTACCGTGCAGAAGGTCGGAAAGCGTGGCCCGGCGCACTTGCAAAATCTCCGCCGCCTTCGTCACGCTGAGGCCGAGGGCTTCGATGACTTCGGTTCTAATCAGGTCGCCCGGATGCGGCGGCTTCTTCATGGTCACTCCGGCCTCCTAGTGGTAGTCGATCAGGTCAATATCGCTGGCGGTGTTGGTCTGTTCGTCGTAGCGGAAAATCAACCGCCAGTTTCCCGTAACTGTCAGGCTCCATGATCCTCTCCGCTCGCCTTTCAGAGGATGCAGCTTCCAGCCGGGAAACCGGCCGACCTGCTCCAGTGTCTCGGCGGTTTCGAGGGCGAAAAGAAGCTTGCGCAGCTTGTCGGCCATCGCCGAGGGCACGCGCTTGGCGCTTCCCTCTTCATAGAGTTCGCGCAGCGGTTTCGCACGAAAACGTAAGATCATAAAGTGCTCCTCTTGTTCCGCGGCGAGCATCCAGCCCAAGCCGAATGCGGTTGGCGATCCCTGCGGTCAGGATACAGCCACCATGGGCACTGCCTGCGGTTTCGCACCACTCGCGTGATGTGGAAGAGAGAAACACTTGTTCCAGTATGTACGGTCATACAGTACATGTCAAGCGGTCTGTCCTGACTGGGAAAGCACCGCGGCCCGCTCCGCGCATCCACCCCGGGACTCCTCCGCCTTGACGCGCTGGAGTACACTTGTGCGGAATTCAAGCCAACGCAAACAGGGGGCGCAATGAAGCTGAACAAGATGCGGGTGTTGCTGGGTGGCATTGCCGGCGGAGTAGTGTGGATTGCATGGGGCTTTTTCGTCAGTATCCGCCAGGCTCCGTACTACGCGGCCATGCAGAAACAAGGACTATTCCTGAAGGAACCGCGCTATGCGTTTTTCACGCCGCTTTGGATTGTGCTGATATTCGTGATGTCGATTCTAATCGCGTACCTCTACGCGAACGCTCGCGCCACCGCCGGCCCAGGCCCGAAGACGGCTCTCAAAATCGGGATGATCGTAGGATTCTGCGCAGGTGTTCCGGGCAACTTTGCGCAAGCTACATGGTCGCCCGTTCCGCGCATGTTGCCCCTCGGATGGATGCTCGACATGTGGGTAGGATCGATGTTAGCCGCATTGGTCGCGGGATTCTTGTACAAGGAGTAAGCCGGAACGCTTTCGTAGAGACGCGGCTTGCCGCGTCTCTTTCCCATCTCTCGGACGTTTCTCAGCTAGCATAATGCCGATTTTTCGCCAACTGAAGCCAAGGCAGTCATGTTAGACTCCGGGCGGAAAAATAGTATGCCATTCAGCTATGTCGTTTACAACGAGCACCGTCTGGTAATCAGCACTGGGTCGGATCGTCTAACGTGGGAGGAAATCCAAGACCGCCAAGACCAAACCAAGACCGATCCTGACTTTAACCCAGAGTTCAATCAAATCGTAGATTTGCGAGCGGTTACCGCTCTCGATTTGACGCAAGACCAAGCCAGGTCCCTGGCACGCCGTATGATCTTCTCTCTCACTTCGAAACGCGCTTTTGTTGCCGCTAGTCCGGCCGTCTTCGGTGTGGGACGAATGTGGGAGGTCTTTACTGAAATGTCGGATAATCCGTCGCAAATCCGTGTATTCTACGACCTTCCTTCTGCCTTGAAATGGCTTAATCTGGAGAGCCTCCCGCAGTAGTTGCCATTACACCGGCAACCCCTGCCGAAAATCCTGTCAAGCCCCCATTTCCCCCTTTTTCCCGCTAAGTCAATGAACAGCCAAGAAAAATAAATCCGGAAAACTTGTCGGTGTACCCCGGTGCGAATTGATATAATAGAAATAGAAGAAGAAAAAAAGGGTGCGGATCCATTCCCGCACCCTTTTTCCATTGGAGCCACCCCGGCTCCCTGACACCTGAACCCTGACACCTGAGACCTGAACCAAGGAGCTACCATGTCCACCTATGCCACAACCATCCGCCGCTGCCAGCACATCAAGGTCAACGGCATCCAATGCGGATCGCCCGCCCTGCGCAACGAAAAACAGTGTTACTTCCACGAGCAGTGCCGCGCGATGTGCCGCCAAATCAACATGAGATTTACCGAGCACGACATCATCACCCTCCCCACCCTCGAGGACCCCAACTCCATCCAGCTCGGCCTCGGCGAAGTCATGCGCCTGCTCGTCACCCACCAGATCGATCACCGCATCGCCTCTCTGCTCCTGCGCGCCCTGCGCACCGCCGCCGCCAACGTCAAATTCACTTCCCTCGAGCCGAAACCCACCGAGATCGTCATCGATCCCAAGTGCGTCGAGAATCGTCCGCTGGGCGCCACCGCCTGGTCCACAGTAGAAGGCCAAGAGTACGATCTCGTAGCCGCAAATGACGGAGTTAGCAATCACGGAGCGGAACATGACCTGGAGAAAGAATCGATCATGGACTTGGATGATCCGGACAACCCTGATGCCTTGGAATTTAGGGCCCGCTGGCTGCGGATAGCCGCCGCCATTAAAGCCGACCCCGCAGCCGTCCATCTCTCTGAGCGCGAAATACATCAGCGGCATCCAAGAGGACTGTCGCAAACCCAGCACTTTCCAGCAAGCAAGGAGCCCGACTCGCAGTCCCCACCCAACGCAAGCGAGACGGCCCCCAGCTAACCCCTGATTTCTCAATATTTTCCATGCAAGTCACCTGAACTCAAAGATTTGCAAGGAATTTTTGGCTAATCGCATGATTCTAAAGATCGGCGATGTTGAAATTCTTCAAGATTATCTAGTCGACTCAGGGCGCCGTGGCGGCCTATTCTTTCGGCATCAAGAATCATGTCTATGTTCGGATCGGAAACATCGCAGTCGTAATAGTGAACGCCTGCAAGTCTCTTGCTGTAACGGTGTGGCAACGCGGCTCATCTCTCGCATTGCGCCCAGTTCCGCAATACACGCGCTGGGGACTGTATCCCCAAGCGGTGATAATTGTGGCTTGTCTATTCTGTTTCCAGTGGTGGCCGCTGATCCCGACGATTGCCATAAGCTTCTTGGGTGTAGTGGCGGTCATCATGGCTGTTAGGGCCGACAGCTTTAGTCATGGGGAGCGGGTTATCTATGTTGTGATCGCCTTTGCATTGTTTATTGTTGAGATGAGAGCCGTGTATGCAGACCGCGATGCCCACGATAGGGAGCAGGCAACTGCGAGACAGCAAGAAGAGCGGAACTTCCAAGAAATCGCTGGGGGAATACAAAAAGCAATAAAGGATTCTGACATAAACTTCGATCAAGTAATGCAGCGGTCAGATCGAATACTCGCAGGACTAGGTGACACCATTAAGACGCAAACAGGTGGCGACAGTTTCGCATACATAACCTTTACAGCCGAAGCAGGGTATGTCCACTTCGAGGAAAAGGATCCTGTCTGCCAGCAGATTTTCGGCAACGCGGAGCGCATTGCTGCGGCCTCGTATTTTCAAGTCGCGATAACCAGCCATGGGAAATATCCACTTAGAGAAGTACACGCAACCATGATGGATGATGAACGAAGATTGGCAGCGGCGGCCGAATATAACAAACATCCGGAGGGAGATTGGATTAAAGCAATTAGCTCCAGAGATACGGAATACCGTTGCTTATATCTAAAGCCTCAATCTCCAGAAGGGCCATCGGGAGATGTGGAAATGCTCGGTACGTACCCACTCCCCAAGGGGAATTCGCAGAGGCTGAGCATTGCATTTCGCAGCCTAAATGGGTACTGGGATGAGACATTGCATCTTGGCTTGGTCAATGGCCAGTGGCGTCAATGCCTCAGCGTCATGGGACCGACTGCGAAGCAGGCGTCGCAGCCATTTATCTATTGTGAACCGGAATGGGCAGAGGGGAGGGCATTGGCTGAAAAGGATTGGGCTTTTCCTAAGCCGCCCTTTAAGAAGCACCCTAAACACTAGGCAACCTTGGTTGCCTCAACAAACACGGCTGTCCCATACGCAAGAACTTCCTTGACGCCCTGCATCACTTCGGTCGCGTCGTAGCGGGCGCCCACGACCGCGTTGCCGCCGAGTTCCGCCGCGTGCTGCAGCATCAGGTCGAACGCTTCGGCGCGCGTCTTCTCGCACAGATTGGTCAGGAGCGTGATGTTGCCGCCGACCAGCGTCTGCAGCCCAGCTCCGATGGTTCCGAAGATCGACCGGGAACGCACCACAATTCCGCGCACCACGCTCAGTGTGCGCACCACGCGAAAGCCATCGAGCTCGAACTGCGTGGTCACCATGTTGTGGGCGACCATACGGCCTGCGGTTACGGGATAATTGCTCATAGCTCCTCCAGAAAAGACTCGCCGCTATAATCTTGCCGCTATTCTAATTCAGCGTCGATCACACTTCGACGATGGGGTGACGGGCGACTCGCCCGTCCAAGCCGGAGAGTGTGAGCCATCCTATATATAATAATTTTTCTTTCCCGGAGGCTTCATGGTCTCGCACATGGTCTCGCGCCGTCGTTTCCTGCAAACCGGCTCGCTAGCTGCCGGCGTCAGCGTAGCTTTGCCCACGTTGTCCCAGGCGGCCAACGCCAATGATGACAGATATCTTCCGCCAGCCATAGCCGCTCTGCGCACACGGCGCGCAGAAGCCAAGCCCATCACCATCGAAGAGCGTGCCGCGCGCCAGGAAAAGGCGCGCCAATTGATGCGTGATAACAACCTGTCCGCGATCCTGCTGGCCCAGGGCACGTCTCTCGCCTACTTCACCGGCATACGCTGGGAGGGCGGAGAGCGCCTCTTCGCCATGGTATTACCCGCCAAGGGCGAAGCGTTTTACGTGTCTCCGGCGTTCGAGGAAGGCCGCGCGCGCGAGCAGATCGCGCAATCGCCCGATGGCGCCAGTCCCAACTCCGACCTCCGCGTCTGGCAGGAAGACGAAAGCCCCTACACACGCGTAGCGCAAGGACTCAGCGACCGCGGCCTTGCCACCGGCGCCATCGGCGTCGAAGAAACGATGAAGTTTCTCTTCAGCGACAACCTGCGAAAAGCCGCACCAGGAGCGACGTTCACCAGCGCGACTCCAGTCACCGCCGGATGCCGCATGATCAAGAGCCCACACGAAATCGACCTGATGCGATTGGCATCCAAGGTCACGCTCGCCGCCTACGAGGCAACTTATCGTTCGCTGAAAGTGGGCATGACGCAGAACGACGTCGGGAGGCTCCTCGAAGCCGCGCACCGCAAACTGGGATTCGAAGGCGGCGCCGATGTACAGGTCGGAGAGTATTCGTCTTTCCCCCACGGCTCGATTAAGCCGCAGGTGATTCGCCACGGCACGATCGTGATGATCGACGGTGGCTGCTCCGTGGAAGGTTATCAGTCCGACATCACGCGCACGTTTGTGCTAGGCAAAGCGAGCGACAAAATGAAAGGCGTCTTCGATATCGTCCACCGGGCCCAGAGCGCGGCGCTCGCGGCCGCCAAGCCCGGCGTGGAAGCCGGTTCCGTGGACGCCGCCGCGCGCCAGGTAATCGCCGAAGCGGGCTTCGGCCCCGATTACATGTACTTCACGCATCGCCTCGGACACGGCATGGGCATGGACGGCCACGAGTGGCCGTATCTAGTGCGCGGCAACTCAACAAAACTCCAGCCAGAAATGACCTTCAGCGACGAACCAGGCATTTACATCCGCGGAGAATTCGGCATCCGTCTGGAGGACGACATGCACATCAAGGAAGGAGGCGCAGAATTGTTCACGCCGCAAAGCCCATCGCTGGAGAACCCCTTCGCGAAGGTGTAGATTCGCGAAAGTGTAGAGCGGGCGCCCCGCCCGCTGCTCTGGCAGCGGATTTGAACGTGGGCTCACTATTTCACCGGAACGCTGTAATGCGAAGCCAGCACCCGCCAGTTATTCCCAACCTTCACCCAGACATCGGTCAGCCGGTCGTGATACTCGTAAGGCTTGCCGTTGGACTTCCCGCGCTCGTGATACGCCCCGGTGACCACGGCGATGTTTCCGCCGCCGCGAACTCGCACATGGAGGTCCGACAATTCGGCGACCTCCACATGAACCGTGGGGTCGGCGCTGTGCGTGATGTAACCAGCTTTGCTGTAGGTGTTGCCATCCTCAACCGTGATCACAAAATCTTCGGTCAGAAGCGTGGACAGAATATCGATGTCTCGTACCTTGTACGCCTCGGTCCATTTTTCTTCCAGCTTGCGAACCTGTGCGCCCGGTTCGGCCGGTGGCTGCGCAGCCACGCGAATGGTCAGAAAAGCGAGCAGCGCCAGACCGAGCCTCGATGCGATGTTGGTCCTCATGACTCCTCATGTCATACCAACGGGGCCATGCTGACAAGTTCCCGACGTAACTGCTCACGCCGGGATTCGTATCACGGCATCGCTGTCGTAGCGCCGGCGTCCCGCCGGCCACTCGCTTCAGCGATGCCACCAGGTCCGCGAGATTAAGGCCCCTTTAGGGGCCGGGCATCGACAGCCTACTTAGTCGATCATCTGAAAGCAATCAAGCCAACGACTAGCGACGAACGACCAACGACGACCTATGCCCCTCACTCCACCACCCACTCCCGCATCCGCCGCAGCAGCGAAGCGGGCGCTTCCGCTTCCAATACCACTAGACCATCCTGATATTGGCGTGAATAGATGCGGGCGCCGGCCTCCAGCTGCGACAGCATCTTGCCCTCTTTTTGCGGGATGCGCAGTCGAACACGCTCGGGGCGGTCTCCTTCGAGTACGGCATCAATGCGATCGAGCAGGGTGCTCAGCCCGATTCTTTTTGCCGCCGAAACGTGGATGGTCTGCATGTTGTCACGCAGATCGCTGTCGCGCAGCGACTCGCGCTGCTTCGGCGGAAGCAAATCGATTTTGTTCATCACTCGCAGCCGTGGCTTCTTGTCAGCTTCGAGTTCCTTGAGGACGCTTTCCACTTGCGCATCCTGCTCGGCGGAAACCGGGCTGCTCGCATCCGACACTTGCAGGATGAGCGTGGCGCGTTGCACCTCCTCAAGCGTGGCGCGGAACGCCGAAACCAGCGTGTGCGGAAGATGCCGGATGAACCCCACCGTGTCGGAGAAAAGAACCTTGCGCTTTGAGGGCAGGTCAGCGCCCCGGATGGTCGGATCAAGCGTGGCAAACATCCGCGCCGACGCGACCACGTTCGCCTTGGTAAGGGCATTGAACAGCGTGGATTTCCCCGCGTTCGTATACCCCACCAGCGCCACCGTAGCCACCTGAACCGACTCGCGCCGCTGCCGCTGCTGCGCCCGTATGCGGCGCACATTTTCGATTTGCTGCTTGACGTGCCGGACGCGGCGGAAAATCTTCCGCCGGTCAGTCTCCAGTTGAGTTTCGCCCGGTCCGCGAGTACCGATACCGCCGCCAAGCTGCGACATCTCCACACCGCGCCCCGCGAGCCGCGGAAGCATGTACTCAAGCTGAGCCAGTTCCACCTGCAACTGGCCTTCACGAGTGCGTGCGTGCCGCGCGAAGATATCAAGAATCAACTGCGTGCGATCGATGACCCGCGTCTTGACCACGCGCTCGATGTTGCGTTGTTGCGAAGGTGACAGGTCATGATCAAACAGAATCACATCCGCCGAAACCGACGCCGCCGCACCCGCAATTTCCTCCAGCTTGCCCTTGCCGATCAGCGTGGCAGGATCCGGCCGGTCCTTGCGCTGTGTGAATTCACCGGCAATCTCAGCGCCGGCGCTCGTCGCCAAGTTCCGCAGTTCATCGAGCGAGTCTTCCGACGTGAAATCGGACGTGAAATCGGACCTGAAATCCGGGGAATCCGTAGGCAGGGTCAGCGACGAGGACGAGGACGAAGACGACGAGGACCGGGCCACGCTCGTGGCGTGGTCGCGAGCCGCCTGCGCTCCGGGAGTGATACCTGCAGAGCCTGGCTTTCCCGCACGCCCTCGAGTGCGAAACTCCACCCCCACCAGGAACGCCCGTTCCTGCTGCTCCGATCGATTCAGCACCGCCTTGGGCTCATTCCGCGAACTGCCGCGGCTGCTCACTCTGGAGTCATTTCGGCGCAAGCAAACTCACTCTATCCCTCGGTCCCGGAAGCGGGAGTTGGAATCACCGCCTCCCCGTGGGACGCCACCGCCGCCGGCTTCGCATCCGTATGACTGTACGCGCCGCGCGCGATGACCACCGTCGAAATCGCATGCTTGAAGATGAGTTGCTCCTGGTTGCTGGTTTCGAGCACCACCGAGTACTTGTCGAACGATCGGATGCGGCCTGTCAGCTTCACCCCACTAACCAGGTAGATGGTAATGTTGTGCCGTTCCTTTCGTGCCGTGTTGAGGAAGGAATCCTGAATGTTCTGTTGTGCCGGCTTGGGTTCCATTTGCCGATCTCCTTATTTTATGTTTCGATGCTGCGCCATTGAGCTTGAGGGAGGGCAATTGGCTGCAGCGCTCCTGTCGGTCCTACAATACGGCCTTGCCTCGCGCTTTTCAACTTCCGGCCTAAAAATTTTAGGGGACTGGCCCGGCCGCAGCCCGCTTGAAGGATGGCATTAGGCCATGGTAGACGGGAAAGGATTTCGACTCCGTGTTTTCCCCTGTGTACCCCCGTGTTCCCTGTGGTAAAGATCTTGAGTTAGACCTCGTTTTCCGTCCATCCAGAAATCACCGGGGTTTCATTTCTGTCGCCAGCCATCTACAATCGTCACTTCCCGAACAGAGAACAGGAGCACTGACCTTGACCGAAATCAACCTCCCCACCGACTTCAACACCAACCTTCTGATGCTGTTTCGTTGGCTGCATTTTGTTGGCGGCATAACCTGGCTCGGCCTGCTGTATTTTTTCAATCTCGTTAACGTGCCGTTCATAAAGGGACTTGATCCCGCCACCAAGGGCAAAGTCCTACCCAGCCTGATGTCGCGTGCGCTGTGGTGGTTTCGCTGGGGATCGGTGCTCACCGTGCTGACGGGCCTGGCATATTGGGGCAACATTGTCGCCTCTGACGCCAGGAACGGCGCCGCATCTTCCGGTGGTCCAATGGCGACTTTCTTTGTGATCTGGACCGTCGCCTGGGCGCTAATGTATGCCTGCCAGATTCCCGGTAAAGGCGCGCTCGACAAAGGCCCGGTGCTAGCCGTGATTTACACGGTGATTGTGGCCGCAGCCTCCTGCCTGTTTCTGCGCTTCAACGATCATGGCTGGGAAGGCAATCGCCTGCTAGCCATCGGCATCGGCGGTGGGATGGGCTGGGTGATGATGCTGAACGTCTGGGGAGTAATCTGGCGCGCACAGAAGAAAATCATCAAATGGACCGCCGACAACGCAGCCAACGGCACACCAATGCCCGACAAAGCAAAGTATCTGGCGCGCCAGGCCTTTCTCACCTCCCGCGCAAACTTCGTTCTGTCATTCCCCATGTTGTTCCTAATGGGCGCGGCCAGTCACTATCCCATGTTTGGCAAATAGCGCCTGAAAAGTAGCGCCTGGAAAGTGGTGTTCGCAGAGTAGCGTTCGGTAAACACGAGCTATCTCGCAGAAGGTCTTGGGAAGGGCACGGCTTCACACCTTGCGGAAAAACTCGTGTGGAGACGGGGCTTGCCCCGTCTTGCATCATCCGCGAACCAGGCTCGAGCACGAACGGGAAGGGCACGGCTTCACAGGCTGCTGAAAAACTCCGGTTTCGTATCAGGGTATCGCTTCAGCGATACCGTAACTCATTCGAAATCAGACGCCCCTTTAGGGGCTGAGGTAGCGAAAATCGACTTTTTCCGCAGCCTCTTCAGCCGTGCCGCCCAGAGCCAATCAACACGAGGGCTTTAGCCCCTGAGGGCTCCACTGCTATTGGGTCGTATGCGCGAATTCCTGGACACACTCGTCGAATGGTCAGGCGCCCAAGAAGACTGGCGTCCCATCTCGCGCTGGGCCGTCCTGCCATGGCTTGTCTTCTACGCCGTCTTCCTGATCTACGCCTTCAGCATGCATGGCGGCTACCTCTTCATCGACTCCGCCAACCTGGTGGTCCACGAAGGCGGACACCTGCTCTTCGGATGGTTCGGCCGAACGCTCGGCCTCTGGGGAGGAACCATCCTGCAATGGCTCGTCCCGCTGCTGCTGGCCGCCTATTTCTTCCACGAACGCCAGCCCGCAGCCTTCGTGTTCTGCCTGTTTTTCTTTTTCGAGAACTGGCTCTACACCGCCACCTACATGGCCGACGCCCGCGCCATGGCCTTGCCCCTGGTGACCGCCGGAGACTCCGACTACATCGAGCACGACTGGAACACGATCTTCTCCAGTCTAGGAGTCCTGCAGTACGACACGACCATTGGCGCCATCGTGCGAACGCTGGGCTGGTGCGGAATGCTAACCTGTGTCGGCTGGCTGGCAGCGCGTCTGAGAACAACAAAGCCGTTTCCCAGCGCTCAGTAAGCCACCAACAATCACATTTTCACGACCGCAATTGGTCTCGATTACCCAGGTAATCTCGAGAACATTCCCCACAACCGTTGTCACTGGGTCACGTGCTAGCATCGGGCAGCATTCGGTATGCGTTTTGAGTTCATATTTCTGCCGATCGCGTTGCTTGTTTATTACGTGATCTTGTGGCAACTGGTTGCGCGCCGGCCGACTGCCGTGGCCATTGTGCCGCAATATTCTCCGCCGGGCGACATGACGCCAGCGGAGATGCGCTTCTTGCGCGTGGGGGTGAGCGATAACAAATCCGTCGCCGCAGTTATCGCCCACATGGCTGCGCGGCGGCTGATTTCCGTCACTCCGGATGGAAGCGAATACGTGATTGCGCGTCTGGTCGACGAGCTGCCGGGTGAACTTCCCGAGGACGAAAGCGACGCTTTCAGGGCCATGTTCGCCATGAGTGATACTACAGACCGGTCTGTCAGATCCGCGGTTCATTGGCCCTATGGCAACATCGCGATGCAAAACGCCTTCCGGTTGCGGCCCGACCAGGGCGACAAGCTGTTAATAATCCAGGCGGCCATCTCCGCCGCTCTCAGTCGGCGTTTGGGCGACGCATACTTCAAGCGGAATCTCGAATATTCCGTTCCTGCCGTCGTGCTTTCGTCGGCGCTGGCAGTCGGGAGTGCGGTCAGCTTCCATCATGCCGATAACATCGTTTTGACGACGTTACTGTTTGTCATGTGGGCTACGGGCATCGGCGGCATTGTCGTTTTTAATGTCGCTCCCGTCATTCGTGGCGCGTTCGAGGGTCGGATGAGTGCGGCCAACCTGATCACGATGGCGGTATCGCTGTTGTTTTTCCTTTGCGTCCTAGGCTTTCTGGGGGCGCGCATCGCCAACATCTCAGAACCGATATTCGCATTTTCATTATTAGCCACCTCTCTGCTCAACTGTACCTTTCCGTTCCTTCTGCAAGCTCCAACCAAGTTGGGTCGCGAACGTATGGATCAGTTGGAGGGTTTCCGGGAGTTCCTGGCCAGCGTGGAACTCGATTTCATCGACCGCATGAATAATCCACACTGGACGCCAACACTGAAGATCGACCATCTGGCCTATGCGATCGCGTTGGACCTGAAACAGGCGTGGGGCGATTCCCTGGTGAACGCAATGTTCAATACAGTCGCGACTGGGAAGTGACGGAGACAACCCGCTTTAATGATTGATGCGGAAGAATAAATCGGTGATCCTCGCTAACAGGCGTTTACACTCAGAGCCCCTTCACTGAGCTTTCGCCGCCAGCGTCCAAGGCTTGCCGTCAAAATGCGCAGGCAGCGCCAAGCCAAACAGTTTCAGAATCGTAGGCGCCACATCCACAATCGCCGGCTTCTCTGCGATAAACTTGTGGCTTGAAAACAGAACTCCAGGAACCAGTCGCGGGTCGATGCAGTGGTCGCCGCTCCACGCCTTGACGTTGTCCTCGA
>CAVZDM010000141.1:0-45852 GCA_963773955.1 uncultured Acidobacteriaceae bacterium
ACAACTAATAGGCAGACTCTTGGCCAAAGTACACCGAATTGTCAGCAGTTTGCAAGACCAAAGCGATGAGGGAACTGACTCGGTTACTGCCTCGCGCGGCCCGCGTCAGGTTTGTCGCGGAACGAAAAACGGGGAGGGCGGGGAAGGGATGCGCTCGGTCTCAATAGCAATCATACTGCCACAAAGATGGTGCACCAGTGAATGCGCGTAGGCAGGAGAATGAATGACTTGACGCTCTC
Organism: uncultured Acidobacteriaceae bacterium; assembly: GCA_963773955.1. Taxonomy (GTDB): domain Bacteria; phylum Acidobacteriota; class Terriglobia; order Terriglobales; family Acidobacteriaceae; genus Acidiflorens. The sequence goes on from CAVZDM010000141.1 coordinate 240, forward strand.
GACGACTGCCGATAGAAACGCCGCATAAATAGTTTGCAGAAAATCTGCGACCGACCACCGTTTCCCGACTGCCACGCTTTTCTGCATCCCTACGGCATCTCCAACGACGCCACTCCGCATCTGACGAATCTTAAGGCGAAGAACAGGTTCGCGCATCTTGACAGGCTATCCGTCAGATGTTTAAGTAGTTACTTAACTTTTTGCACTTATTTTTGGTGACAAGTACGCCAACCGCTTCGCGGGCGCGACTCGGGGTGTTGTTTGTGCGCCGTTTCTTCTTTCTCTCCCTGAAATCGGGAAAAGACATCGCGGGAAACCGGAGGAGTTAAGTGAGATTGAATCGCCGTCGGTCGGGAAAGACTTGTTCGCCAACCCGCGTCCTCGCGGCCGTCACGCTGTTGATGATAGTCGGAGCCGTTGCTCTCACCGTTGGTTCGGGTGCAGCCAAGTCGCGGGTCGCTGACGCCGCAAATTCCCAACCGCTTTTTGTTTCCCATCCAACTCCTTTGGTGCTTACTCCCGGCGCACGAGAGACCCAGCAAGTTCTGGCCACTTACAGCCATCTTCCGCTAATTTTTGAACCGAACCACGGACAGACCGATGCGACAGTGAGATTCCTCGCGCGGGGCAGCGGTTATGGCCTGTACCTTACGACTCAGGATGCTGTGCTTGCTTTCCAGCATTCACCCGCCGACTCGCAATATCCTACCCGTTCGGTGATAAGCATGAAGTTGGTCGGAGCCGCTGCGGCTGTGGAACCGGCGGGCGACCTCCAACTCCCCGGCAAAAGCAATTACTTCATCGGCAACGATCCCACCAAATGGCATCGCGACATTCCTCAGTTCGCGCGCGTGCGCTACCGCAACGTTTACCCCGGCGTTGACTTGGTGTACTACGGCAATCAGGGGCGTCTGGAATATGACTTCGAGGTCGCGCCCGGCAGTGATCCCGCGCAGGTGGAACTGGAATTTCAGGGTTCCCAGAATCCGACAATCGACGGAACCGGTGATCTCGTTATGGCTGTCGGCGGGAGCCAAGTGCGGCTGCAAGCCCCGCGCGTGTATCAGAAGTTTGGAGCAGAAGAACGAACCGTGGCGGGCCGTTTCGAACTTCGTGGCCAAAACGAAGTCGGTTTCCATTTAGGCGCCTACGATCGCAGCCGGACATTGATCATCGATCCCACGCTGACTTACTCGACCTACCTCGGGGGCAGCGGCAATGAAGCGTGTTCCGTCATCGCCCCAATCATCATTGTTGGAATTTCCGCGCCAACCCCCGGCTGTCCAGCGATAGCCGTGGATGCAGCCTCCAACGCCTATGTAGCGGGCTCGACTACGTCCACCGATTTCCCGAACACGGTCGGCGAATACCAGCCTGCCCTGGCAGCAGGCGCTACTGCGAACGCCTTCATCGCCAAGTTCAGTCCCGCTGGCTCTCTGCTGTTTGCCACCTATCTCGGCGGGAGCGGCACCGACTATACCGCGGGGATCGCCGTGGATGCTGGCTTTGATGTGATCGTGGCAGGAATTACCAGCTCCGGTAATTTCCCCACTAAGGGAAGCAATACTGCTTTTCAGGCAACACCGCTTAGCGGTGGCAAACACGTCTTCCTAAGTAAGCTCGATCCCAGCGGAAAGACGCTGCTGTATTCAACTTATCTTTCCGGCCTGGGCGTGGATCTCGCCTCGGGGTTGGCACTTGATCCCGGCGGCAACGCCTACGTGACCGGTACCACCACCTCTCAGGAAGTGGAGACGGGATTTCCTTCGACGATCGGTTCCTATCAAACCTCTCCCGCGGCGGGATCGGCCATCCAGTTTTTCATGAGCAAGATTAATCCCAACGTTTCGGGAAGCTCCAGCGTGCCGTACTCCACATATTTTGGCGGGGCAAGTCCCTCCGGTGCTGCGGGGGTAGCCGTGGGCGGTGGCATCGCGGTAGATACCACCAGCAACGTCTACATTACCGGAGGCACGAACTTCACCGACCTGCCTTTGCTCAACGCTTATCAAGCCATCAATGAGGGCGGTTTGGACGCCTTTGTAGCCAAGTTCAACCCCGCCGGCGTTACCGGAACGCAACTTTTGTATTCCACATATCTCGGCGGCTCTGGCGACGATGTGGGCTACGCCATGGCAGTGGATTCGAGCGACGATGCTTATGTTGCCGGTTCAACTTCTTCCACGGATTTCAATGTTACCGGGACCGTCAGCACGGCATTACAATCCAACAACGGCGGCGGCACCGATGCCTTTATCGCCAAACTTGGGATACCGTGCTCTGGCTCTACCTGTACCACGTCCACTGTTCCGCTGACTTACTTCACCTACCTTGGCGGTTCAGGAACCGATGTCGCCACCGCGATCACGGTGGACAATAATTCCGGAGCGCGCATTACCGGATGGACAAACTCCCCAACTCCAAGCTTCCCCATCGTCGGAAGTCCCATACAGTCCACGTTCGGCGGAGGCGAGACCGACGCATTCTTTGCCAGTATCAACACGGCGGCAACCTGCAGTCCGATCGTAACTCCTACTTGCGTCGCTACCAGCACCACCACTTACTTCGGTGGAACCGGCGCGGATTTCGGTACCGGTGTCGCGCTCGATCAACAAGGTTCCAGCTACCTCGCCGGAGAGACCGCTTCCACCACCGGTTTCCCTCTGAGGAATCCTAACCAGGGCACTCTCGACGGACCCAATGATGCCTTTGTCGCGAAGCTGGCGCCGGTTCTGAACCTGACCATGCAGCCGCCCACTGCCACTCCATTGGTGGTTGGCATGGGCAGCCAGGTCAGCTTCGCGTACACGGTGACGCTCTTCGGCGTCCTCGGGGGATTGGGCAACGGTTTTGGTTACGCGACCCCGATTCCTGTCATGTCGAAGTGGTTCCCGGACAAGCGCGGTCTCGCGGTAGGGCTGGCCGTGGGCGGATATGGCGGCGGTTCAGCGATCTTTGGCCCGCTGGCGGCCAGCTACCTGATTCCGCACTTTGGCTGGCGCGTCACTTTCCAAGTCCTGGGGGTGATCTTCTTTGTGATGACAGTGTTTGGCTCGTTCCTGCTGAAGAACCCACCCGCTGGCTACAAACCAGCTGGCTGGACACCTGCTCCAGCTTCCAAGGCTGCGGCTAGCACCTATGACTTCACCCCCACCGAGGTGCTCGCTACACCGTCGTTCTACTTGCTGTGGGTAGCCTATGCGTTTGGTTGCGCGGCCGGCCTCATGGTGATCAGCCAGTTGGTACCCTTCGCCAAGAGCGTGGGTATCCCCGGCACCACCCTGGCTGCTTTTGGCCTGGTGGTGGGCGCGACCGGAAATGCCATGGGCCGCATCTTGTCGGGTTGGATGTCGGATCACTTGGGCCGCATTAACGTCTTGCGCCTGATGATCGGCATCTCCATGGTTGCCATGCCCATTCTCTATTACGTGGGCAGCAACGTAGTAGGTCTGTTCGTGATGCTGTTCATCGTTTACTGGTGCTACGGCACCCAGCTTTCGGTCAACGCAGCAACCGCAGCCGATTTCTGGGGCACCAAGAACGTGGGTATCAACTACGGCATGCTATTCACGGCTTGGGGTGTGGCTGGTCTGCTAGGTGGGCGCATCGGTGGTTGGATGTTCGACAAGTACCACAACTACCAGATGGCGTTCTACACGGCGGCAGCTCTGGCGGCAGTTGCTCTAATCTGCGAACTGGCAGCCAAGCGCCCGACCGTTCCGGGCGGCGAGTTGACGGCAAAGAAGGTGCCAGCAGCAGCATAACCAAGGTTCCAGAGCGGGAGCCTGGGAGCGCAGAACCAGCGGGTTTCCAGGAAGACGGCGCACGACCTTGATTGACTCCGCGCTGGCGGGAAACCGCCAGCGTGCTTCACAAATTCAGAAATCTAAGGGGTAACCGATATGGCTGAAATTCTCCAGAAAAAAACTGTGGTGACCGAGACCACCGAGGCTCAGATCGCAGTCCATTGGCGGGAGGAAGAATACTACTATCCTTCCGCGAAATTTGTTGGCCAGGCGAATCTGAGCGATCCCGACATCCTCGAACGCTTCAGCGAGAAGAACTACCCGGAATGCTTCCGGGAGTACGCTGACCTGCTGACCTGGGACAAGTACTGGGACAAGACGCTCGATACCAGCGATCCGCCGTTCTGGAAGTGGTTTGTGGGCGGCAAGATCAACGCCTCCTACAACTGTGTTGACCGGCACCTCGCCAAGTACAAGAACAAAGCGGCGCTGATCTTCGTTCCGGAACCGGAATCCGAAGCGCCCGTGTCCGTCACCTATCGCGAACTCTACGTGAGAGTGAATGAGTTCGCGGCGCTGCTGCGCGATTTCTGCGGCCTGAAGAGCGGAGATCGCGTCACCATTCATATGCCGATGGTCCCCGAGTTGCCGATTACCATGCTGGCCTGCGCCCGACTGGGGATCATTCACTCGGTTGTGTTCGGGGGCTTCAGCGGCGAGGCTTGCGGCATGCGCGCCGCCGATTCGCAAAGCCACATCCTGATCACGATGGATGGTTACTATCGCAATGGCAAGATGCTCGACCACAAAGCGGCCGCCGATATCGCGCTGGCTACCGCCAAGCATGAAGGCCAGACGGTAGATAAGGTACTGGTCTGGAGACGGCACGCGGGCCAGAATGCGTCCGCTTCGCCGTTCGTGAAAGGGCGCGATTTCTTCGTTGACGAAGTGCTCCCGAGATTCAAAGGCCAACTGGTCGCTCCCGTCCCCATGGATGCGGAGGCTCCCCTGTTTCTTATGTACACCAGCGGCAGCACCGGTAAGCCCAAAGGCTGCCAACACCGCACCGGCGGCTACCTCGCCTACGTGACCGGCACCTCCAAGTACATCCAGGACATTCATCCCGAGGATGTTTACTGGTGCATGGCCGACATCGGCTGGATCACCGGCCACTCCTACATTGTTTACGGTCCGCTGGCGTTAGCCGCCACCAGCGTCCTCTACGAAGGTGTCCCGACCTACCCGGACGCCGGCAGGGTGTGGAGAATCGCCGAGCGATTGGACGTCAACATCTTCCACACGTCGCCGACCGCCATTCGCATGTTGCGCAAGTCCGGTCACGATGAACCCACGAAGTACAACTACCATTTCAAGCACATGACCACGGTGGGCGAGCCCATCGAGCCCGAGGTGTGGCGCTGGTACTACGAAACCGTCGGCAAGCGGGAGGCAGTGATTGTCGACACCTGGTGGCAGACCGAGAATGGCGGCTTCCTGTGCAGCACAAAGCCCGCGCTCGATCCAATGAAGCCGGGCAGCGCCGGACCAGGCATGCCGGGAATTTATCCGACGATCATGGACGAAAACAACCAGGAAGTCACGGCTGGATCGGGGAAGGCGGGCAACATCTGCATCCGCAATCCCTGGCCCGGGATCATGCAAACCATTTGGGGTGATCGCGACCGTTTCGTCACCCAGTACTTCGCCAAGTACTGCAAGAATCGCAGCAGCAAGGATTGGCGGGACTGGCCATATTTTGCGGCGGACGGAGCTGTGTTGGCCGCGGACGGCTATTTCCGCATACTCGGTCGCGTCGATGACGTCATCAACGTGGCCGGCCATCGCTTGGGCACGAAGGAAATCGAGTCTGCCTGTCTGACCGTTCCCGAGGTGGCGGAAGCAGCGGTGGTGCCGGTGGCGGACGAGATCAAGGGCCGCGTGCCCGAGGTCTATATCGCCCTGAAACCCGGTGTTACGGCGAGTCCTGAGATCATTGACAAGGTCAACAAGGTCATTGAAACCATGATCGGCAAGATTGCCCGTCCGAAGCATGTCCACATCGTTCCGGATATGCCGAAGACCCGTTCCGGCAAGCTCATGCGCCGTGTGCTCGCCGCCCTATCCAACAACATGAACACCGGAGATATCACGACGTTGGCCAATCCTGACGTGGTGGAAAGCATCCGGGTACTGGTGCAGGGCAAAGAAGCGGTAGCCTTGGCAGATGGACCGGAGGATCTGAAGAGATTCGGGACCGAAGAGTAGAAGAAGAGTAAGAACTGACGTCAGGGGCAAGCCTCGGGGAAAATCGCAGGCTTGCCCCTGTCCGTCGCTTTTAAGCCCGCCGTGAACGCGAAGTTTGCTCCCCTGGGATAGGGTCGTTTATACTCATAAAGTCGAGCGGGAGTAACTCAGTGGTAGAGTGCGACCTTGCCAAGGTCGAAGTCGCGGGTTCAAATCCCGTCTCCCGCTCCAGTTTCTCGAAGCCCTGCCCCGGCGAGGGCTTTTCGTTTTAGAAGTGAATGAGGGCGCGGTAGCCAAGTGGTAAGGCCGAGGTCTGCAAAACCTCTATCGTGAGTTCGATTCTCACCCGCGCCTCCAACCTGCATCCTGAGAAGATGCACAAGCGCAGCTGTCGTATGATTCGTATTCCCCGCGTCGTCTATTTGCGCGTGAGGGCCAAGCTAGCGCATGGATAGAAGACTCACCGTCATCCGCCAATGAGTGTAATCGGAATTTTTCGACAATTTACCGCTCTAGCGGCAACAGGTATGTGGGGTTGTTCTTAAATGCTCCTCCAAAGACGTGCTGATCTGCCTGACGCATATCCCAAACGATCACAGAGGCTGGCGGGAGTCGGACGGTAACGTCATCCCATCCGGCAAACACTGGACCCACCATCGGGTCCGCTAACGCAGCTTCGCTTAGATACTTGCGATGAATCTCCGCATTGCATTTGCGAGATGACTCACCGGTAAGAACCTGGGCAGTGCCCGTGACCGTAACTCCGTAAGATGCAGCGGGGTCACGGGCATCGATCATTAGAGAGACCTCCCGATTTGCTTGGAGGTTTCGGGCTTTGCGGCTGCGCGAAGACGTAGCAACATAAATATCGGTCCCGTCGAACCAGAACCACACGGCAACAATATGGATTGAACCGTTCGGGTTGTGTGTAGCGAAGGAAGCGATATGTCGACCGCCCAGCAGCTCCTTGACTAGTACATCCGACAATGAGGCCATCAGAAGATTCTCCTTTTGAAGTGCAGTTTTCCGTTGCGCGAACCGCGTCGGCTCACCTCGATCCCCCCATGGAGACATAGGCGGCTATGAATCCCCAGTAAGCGGCGACGGGGATATTGGTCAGGACGCAAATTGTGCCCGCGACCTTGCTGCCCGTACTGAACGCAAAAACGCCGATGCCAACGCCAATGGCCCCGATAGTGGCCAACAGCCACACGACTACCGAACTAGGAAAGTCCGGGAGATAGTCCGTGTAAGGAAGGACAGCGCAAGCCGGGCCAACGAGAGCAGCGATTCCGGCTGCTATGGTGATGCGAGTTGCTGCCGGTCTCCACTTCCTCCGGGCAAGCCATCGGCAGAACAGCACCTCAACGATGAGGGCCGCAATCATGACGAAGATGATGCCCCGAGCGATCATAACAATTGGAAGTTTATGCGAAGGTTGTAGCAGTTGTCTTGAGTAAATGAACGCCAAACTGAGGGTAGTCTCTGAGGCGGAAAGTGGTGGCGTTAGCGCAAACGACCCCACAAGATCGAGAACCAAAACCGAAGGTCTGGACTAAGAATGGTGGAGCGCCGGGCGTCCCCGCCCGGCCACCGAACTGCCGGACGGGCGAGACGCCCGTCGCTCCACGTTACTGCTGGACGGGCGGGTCGCCCGTCCCCACACGAGCCTACTAGCCTAAATCCTCGTGCACACGGCCTTCGTCTGCGTGTAGAGATTGAGAACATCCTTGCCCATCTCGCGTCCCCAGCCGGACTGTTTGTAGCCGCCGAACGGTAACGCCGCGTCGAAGATGTTGTAGCAGTTGATCCAGACCGTTCCGGCGCGCAGCAACGCTGCCGTGCGGTGCGCCTTCGACACGTCGTTGGTCCAGACGCCGGCCGCCAGTCCGTACATGGAATCGTTGGCCCGATTCAGCAGCTCTTCCGGTTCGTCGAATGGAATCGCCGCCACCACTGGCCCGAAAATTTCTTCCTGCACGACCCGCATGTTGTCTTTGGTATTCACCAGCACGGTGGGCTCGACAAAATATCCCTTGTTGCCCAGCTTCTTTCCGCCCGTCACTGCGGTCGCGCCTTCGGACAGGCCGCTCTCCAGATAATTGCAGACGCGCTGCAACTGCTCTTCGGAGACCAGCGGGCCCATCGACGTTTTCGGTTCCAGACCCGACCCCACGTCGATCTTTTTCGCCTGCGCCGCCACGCCTTCCACCACGCGATCGAAGACCGGCCGCTCAATGTAGAGCCGCGATCCGGCACAGCAACACTGGCCGTGATTGAAGAAGATGGCGCTGGCCGCGCCGCCGATTGCGGTGTCCAGGTCGGCATCTTTGAAGACGACGTTCGGCGACTTGCCGCCGAGTTCGAGCGAGACTTTTTTCAGGTTGCCGGTGGCTGCGTGCACGATCAGCTTGCCCACTTCCGTGGATCCGGTGAACGCAACTTTATCGACCAGATCGTGCGCTGCCAGGGCCGCGCCCGCCGTCTCGCCGTATCCCGGGACGATGTTGACCACACCATCCGGGAATCCGGCTTCCATAATCAGCTCGCCCAGACGCAGCGCGGAGAGCGGCGTCTGCTCGGCCGGTTTCAACACCACCGTGCATCCTGTGGTCAGCGCCGGCGCCAGTTTCCACACCGCCATCAGCAGCGGGAAGTTCCACGGGATGATCTGGCCCACCACGCCAACCGGCTCGCGCAGCGTGTAAGCGTGGTAGTTTACGCCGGGCGTATACAGCACCGAGAGCGGAATGGTGGTGCCTTCGAGCTTGGTCGCCCATCCCGCCATGTAGCGAAACATATCGACGGCCAGCGGAACATCGGCGGCGCGCGCCACGGTGAGCGGCTTGCCGTTATCAAGTGTTTCTAACGTCGCGAATTCTTCGATGTGTTCTTCCAGGAAGTCGGCCAGTTTCCACACCAGCTTGCCGCGATCCGAGGCCGTCATGCGCGACCAGGGACCGCTGTCGAAGGCTTTGCGCGCGGCTTTTACGGCCAGGTCGATGTCCTGCCGATCGCCTTCCGCAATCTGCGCCAGGACTTCTCCGGTGGCTGGGTTATAGGTTGGGAAAGTTTTGCCCGAGACGGCAGTTACCCACTTGCCGTCGATCAGCATTTTGCGCGGCTTCGCGATGAAGTCGCTGACGCGTGAATCAATCTGGATTGGCGAAACTGCAATTCCCATACATCCTCCTTCGTGCTTCTTGGAACGAGATCGAGTGATAGAAGTTGGTTGCGGCGAAATGACCCTGAAAAATACTAGTCCCGCGGGATGGAGAAGGCAAATGCAAGAGGATAATTCATCACTTTCCGAATGTTCCGGCGTCACTGCATTTAGCTTGGCAACGTGAGATTTGTATCAGGTCATCGCTTCAGCGATGACGCCAATCAGGCAAAGGAAGTCGCCTTTAGGCGCTGGGGTTGAATGTCGATTCCTATTCGCAATGCCGATCGTTCGCACGTAATTGCAAGCGAACGTACCTTTTTCGTGACGTCCTCGACTTGGGGCAAGTGCGCCCTCCTGCAATCTACTCGTGCCGCCAAATTATTGATCGACGTGCTCTATCACTATCGTGAGCAGGAGAAATATCTTCTCCACGAATTTGTGATCATGCCCGACCACTTCCATTTGCTGATCACCGTGGGAGGCGACGTGACTGTAGAGAAGGCGGTTCAGTTGATCAAGGGTGGTTTTTCTTTTCGGGCGGGGCGCGAACTCGGTTTCCGCGCCCCGGTTTGGCAGAAAGGATTTTCGGAAGTCCGGGTGAAAGAGCGAGAGGCCTTCATGGGACTGCGCGAGTATATTCATGCGAATCCGGTCGAGCGGTGCCTGGTGGCGGCGGGGACGGATTATCCGTACTCGTCGGCGCATTCAGATTTTGAGCTGGACGCGGCCCCGCAGCGCCTAAAGGCGCGTCCAGACGGGGCGGTTGGCGGCATCGCTAAAGCGATGCCCTGATACGAATCGTATAGCACGCGGCTGTCCGGGTACTGCTCGGCAACCACCACACTGCCTACTTGATGTCCTTCATCGCCATCAGCGAACTGAAGTTGTGGCCTGAGGGCTCGACGGCTCGCGCTACCACTCCCGCAAAGGCGTCGCGAAGTTCGGGAAACTTTGCCACTAGTGCTTTGATCAACGCGGTATTCTCCTGAAACGTGCGCGCCGTATCCGAGACATCCGCCGCCTGATAGTTTACTTCCACGTCAAGGTCGTTATCGTTGCCCACACCGCGCAGAAAAATTTCGGTCAGGCGATAGGTCTTGCCTCCCGCGCTCATATCGACGGTGTTGCCGTTAGCGGGTACATCGGCGGGTTGCGTTGCCTGGGCTTCGTCGTACAGTTTGTCGGTGGCCAGGGTGCTCATGAAGTCCACTGGAGAAGACAGGGCGATGGCCTCGCGGTAATACAGCCAGGCGTTGTGATTCTGAGCCTTAGCCTTGAAATCGCGGGCGCGCTCGGTGAACCACGCGGCATCGTGTCCGGATGCCCGTGAAGACTTGGCGAAAAACCCCGCCAGTTTCCAGTCGGCGCCGGCCTGCTGCAGGACCAGGGTCAGCGTCGTTGTTATTGCCGCCTGGCTGCCGTTCACGTCGAGAATGGTGATGCCGTATTTGCCGGGAGGCAGATTGTTCAGGACAAATACCGCGCTGTCTTTCGTCTGACCCGACTTCCCAAATACCCCGCACAGGAATTCAGCGCGCGCCAGCACTTCAGCACCATCGGCGGTCAGAAAAAAGGGCGGTCGAACCGCGGCTTTTGCGCCCGTGAACGCGGTCTGGTTCTCTTTGACTGCGGCCTCTATTCCAGCAAAACTTGCTGCTACGGAGGCAATGGAGTTCTGCCGCAGGGCAGCCGTATCGCCGCGAGCCGACATTTCGAAATAGCGCCTCGCTGCGGTTTCGAGCCCGGTTCGTACGGACTCATCCATATCCGCGGCGCCCTGGCAAATCTGGGCTTGGGAACAGACACAGACCGACGCTCCCAGCAGCCACAGCCACAGCCATCTTCGGCAGTGCCGGAGATTCCGGAACGCGGGTTCCGAAGCCATACCCAAAGGGAAAGCCTCCGCTGGCATTCTACGCGCAGTTCAAGCCGAGAGCAGGCTAAATGCTTGCAAAGGCTATACCTGGCATCGGCCATTCGTAATCAACTACGCAAGAAATGAGGCCGTCCAGCGTTCTACCAGCGGTGGTAATATCAGGCAGGGGCGGAGTAGCTGCAAGACCTGCAGCCGGTCGCGGAAATGGGTATATTCTGATGTCGCACACAGGCCAATGGATTGCTTTGGGGCTCGTGCTGGCAGCCCCGGCCCTGCTTGCGCAAGGCCTTCCGGCTCAGCCCGCCGCGCCGACGACCACCACCCCGCACCACCAGGCCCATAAATCCCACAAAGCCCAGAAACCAGTCGCGCTTCCGCCGCTTCCGAGCGGTCCGCTGAGTCAGTTGCCGATGGACCAGATTCCGGCCACGAAAGCCAATGTCATCTTCGAGGGCGGTTTATTGACCATCTCGGCTCAGAATTCGACGTTAGGTGAAATCCTGCGCGATGTGCGCAGGCTCACCGGCGCTTCGATTGAAATTCCGCCGGGCTCCGCCGCTAGCGAGCGCGTGGTGACTCACCTTGGCCCGGGAGCGCCACGGGATGTTATGGCCGGATTGCTCAACGGCTCTAGTTTTGATTACGTGATGCTCGGTTCGAGCTCAGATCCCACGGCTGTTTCCAGCGTGGTGCTGATAGCGAAGCCCTCGTCGTCGGCAGATAGCCAGACTGCCGCGAACGGAACTCAGGGCAATCCGGGGACGATGTTGCTAAACGGCGGCCGGCCGGCGCAGCCGTTCAACCGGCAGGCCATTGGCGCGATGCCGGTGCCACCTGGGAATGGGCAACCGGCGAATGCCGAAGAAGATAGCAAGGATGACGACTCTGATAATGCCGACGACAACGCCGACGATCAGACCCAGCCCGGACAACCGGTGCAGCCCGACTCGGCTGGCGCCAACGCCAACGTCCAGGATCAGCAGCAGCCAGATCCAAGTCTTCCCAACGCGGGGCCGAAGAGCCCGGAGCAGATTCTGGAGATGCTCCAAAAACAAAGACAACTGCAGACCGGGCCTGTCGCGCCGAACCCGCAACCGCCCCCACAGTAGCCACCCCTAAAGGGGCGGCTGATCACCGGCAGCTTTCGGCATCGCTGGAAGCGATGCCCTGATACGAATCGCTTGTACGAATCGCTTGTGCCGATCGCTGATGGTGATCCCTAATAGCTTGACCGCGTGATGGATGGCACCGGGAGACGCACAGCTTTTCACTAGCAGGGTTGGATGGTAGATACGCGGGGCAGCCTCAAGAGCGAGCTTAGTCGCCGCTTACGTGGCTTTGATGGGGTACCAACGCTCGAAAAACGTTGGACGGCCGGGAAGGGTTGACGGCGGCCAATATGCCGCAAATCGCGCAATACGCGCCAAAAACGCCCAGAATTACGGTTAGGATTGCGGTGCTGCTGATTAAGAAACCTACGAAAAGTGCGCTCACTTTACCGGCCCTTGCTGGCAGCCCTGCTCTAAATTGGCCGGCTGCAGATGTTTACCCGACTTTTGCTCTTTCTTTAGGACAATATCCGCATTTGACCCCCGCCGCTGTTAACAAATAAGATACGGGAATCGGACTGCGTATCTCCACTCTCCAACATTTCTTAGGACCCGTCCACGTTACGGAAGTCCATAAAGTTTTGTGTTAAATGGCCATCACCAGCATATCCGTGCGCGGCGCGCGGCAGCACAACCTGAAGAATATTGACGTCGAGATTCCTCGGAATACTCTGACGGTCATTACGGGTCTGAGCGGCTCCGGCAAATCCTCGCTCGCCTTCGATACCATTTACGCCGAAGGGCAGCGGCGCTACGTGGAAACGCTTTCCGCCTATGCGCGGCAGTTTCTCGACCAGATGGAGCGCCCCGACGTTGACTCGATCGACGGCCTCAGCCCGGCGATTTCCATCGAGCAGAAAACCACCAGCCGCAGTCCGCGCTCGACCGTCGGCACCATCACCGAAATTTACGATTATCTGCGCCTGCTCTACTCTTCAATCGGAGTGCCCCATTGCCCGAATTGCGGCAAGCCCATTACGCGGCAGTCCGCCGAGCAAATTGTGCAGCGCGTCATGTCGCTAACGCCTGACGACCGCGTCATGATCATGGCGCCCATCGTTCGCGGGCGCAAAGGCGAATTCAAGAAAGAAATGGAGAAGCTCATTCAGCACGGTTTCTCGCGCGCCCGCGTCGACGGCGAACTGGTGAACCTTGAAGACGATCTCGCGCTCGACAAGCGCAAGAACCACACCATCGAAGTCGTAGTCGATCGCCTGCTGGTGAAGCCCGGAATCGAACATCGCCTCGAACTCTCGGTCGGGCTGGCTATGAAACTCGGGGGCGGGCTCGTCCTAGTGGCCGTTGTCAACGGAGACGAGACCCTCTATTCGGCGCGCCTGGCCTGCCCCGACTGCGGCATCAGCGTTCCGCAACTGGAGCCGCGATCGTTCTCGTTCAACAGTTCCTACGGAGCCTGTCCCGAATGCCACGGCCTTGGCAGCCGCTATGATTTGGATCCCGGCAAAGTGATTGTCGATTGGTCGAAGCCGCTGCTCGATGGCGGATTGGGCCCCGGTTCGTCATCGCAGAACCTGCTTCGCAGTTTGCAGTTGCTCGTCCTGGCCTACGGTTTCGACTTGACGACGCCCTTTGAGAAATTTCCCGACAAGATTCAGAACCTGCTGCTCTATGGCGAACCGCAGCGCGGGGGCAAAACTGGTTTTCTCGGAATTCTCGGCCACCTCAAGCAGAATCTCGAAGCCTCCACCTCCGATACCTACCGCGAATACCTGATGGATTTCATGTCGGCCACCGAATGTTCGGTATGCCACGGCAAGCGTCTGCGTCCGGAGAGCCTGGCGGTCAAAGTAAACGGCATGTCCATTGCCGATTTCACCAGCCTTCCGATTGCACGCGCCCTCGAAGCCGCGCGCGACATCAAGCTGACCGGCAGGGAACTGACCATCGCCGGACGCATCGCGCACGAAATCACTCAACGCCTCGAATTCCTGCACAACGTTGGACTCGGCTACCTCCAGCTTGGGCGCTCCGCCGCCACACTTTCTGGTGGAGAAGGCCAGCGCATCCGGCTCGCCACGCAGATCGGATCGAAGCTGCGCGGTGTGCTCTACGTGCTCGACGAACCTTCTATTGGACTGCACCATCGCGACAACGGACGCCTTCTGGCCGCACTGGAAAACTTGCGCGACCTGGGCAATACCGTTCTCGTTGTGGAGCACGATGAAGAAACTATTCGCCGCGCCGACTATGTCATCGACCTCGGCCCGGGCGCTGGCCGTCACGGCGGCGAGTTGGTCGCCAGCGGAACGCCCGCCGAAATCATGGACTCGCCCGACTCACTCACCGGCGCTTACATCAGCGGGCGCCAGCAGATTGCCATGCTTGCTGAGCGGCGGAGCCCGAATGGCAAGGCCATCGCCATCCTCGGCGCACGCGAAAATAACCTCAAGAATCTCGACGTCGTGTTCCCGCTGGGCGTGATGACGGTGGTGACCGGCGTTTCCGGCTCCGGCAAATCAACCCTGGTCAATGACATCCTGTATCGCGCGCTCGCGAAGCAGCTGTATCGTTCCCGCGAAGAGCCTGGCACGCACAAGACCATCACTGGAGCGGAGCTGATCGACAAGGTCATTCGCATCGACCAGTCTCCCATCGGACGCACTCCGCGCTCGAATCCCGCGACTTATACCGGAATCTTCGCGGCCGTTCGCGACCTCTATGCCATGCTGCCCGAATCGCGCGAGCGCGGATACAAACCCGGACGCTTCTCTTTCAACGTCGCTGGCGGACGCTGCGAGGCCTGCCAGGGTGAAGGCCAACGCCGCATCGAAATGAATTTTCTGCCTGATGTTTACGTGCAATGCGAAGTCTGCGGCGGACACCGCTACAACCACGAAACGTTGTCAGTGCACTACAACGGTTATTCCATCGCCGATTTGCTCGAAATGCCGGTGTCGGACGTGCTCCAGATTCTCGAAAATATCCCGCAGGTCAAGCAGAAGCTGCAAACGCTCGTCGACGTCGGGCTTGGATACATTCACCTTGGTCAATCCGCGGTGACACTATCGGGCGGAGAAGCCCAGCGCATCAAACTCGCCCGCGAACTCAGCAAACGCCAAACCGGCAAAACGCTTTATCTGCTCGATGAACCCACCACGGGATTGCACTTCGACGATGTGCGCAAATTGCTTGACGTTTTGCATCGGCTCACCGATCTTGGAAACACGGTCATTATCATCGAACACAATCTCGATGTGATCCGTAACGCTGACTGGATCGTCGATCTCGGCCCTGAGGGCGGAGAGGAAGGTGGCCGCATCGTGGCCCAGGGCACGCCCGAACAAGTCGCGCGCGTGAAAAAGTCATACACCGGCCAGGCGCTGAGCGCGTATTTCAATGGCGTGAAGCCTGGTTTGGTCACGATCAATAGTCCACAGGGCGTGTCTTGAATTCTCTTCCTGAAAATACGGGGGCAGTTCCAGAGGCTCTGTCGAATTCGGCCTCTGACGTAGTGGCTGGCGCGATTGTGGAAGCTGGCCCCGCTCTGCCACAGCACCCATCCTGGTGGGATGTGTTCGTGCTCGTGGTTCTTACCGTTTTCTCCGTGGTGCTTCTGGCCGGCAGCGTGGTCGCGGCAGCGCTGATCGCCAGGAAATGGATCTACCCCCACTTCGGAGGCACCGAAATCGCACTCATGCCGCTGGTTCTCTTATCTGGACAGGCTGTCGGCTATGTTCTCGTTCTTGCGTGTATGTATCTGCTCGTCACACGCGTGGAACAACGTCCGGATTTTCTCGCGGCGATTCATTGGAATTGGCCCTCAAAACCTGGATGGTACCTTTTCGCGGGACTCTTGCTTTCCGTTGCGCTTCAAGGTCTTGCCCACCTGTTGCCGATTCCGAAGAACCTGCCGATGGATAGTATGTTCCGCACACCGGCGGAAGCATGGGCACTTTCGATTTTCGGCACCACACTGGCGCCCCTGATGGAAGAGCTTTTCTTCCGGGGCTTCCTTTTTCCAGTGTTGAACCGCCGTGTGGGTGTTGCGGCCGCAGTCCTGCTGACCACCGTCCCCTTCGCCCTGCTACATGGGGCCCAATTGGGGTTCTCCTGGGGACCGGTGCTGGTGATATTCCTGGTTGGCTTCGTGCTGACGATGGTGCGAGCCAAGAGGAATTCCGTTGCCGCCAGTCTGCTGATCCACGTGGCCTACAACGGAACCATCACCGTAGCCATGTTCGCCGCCACCGACGGATTCCGGCATCTGGAGAAACTGAATCAGTGAAGAAGGTCTCAGTAAGGCAGGTCTCAGGTGACAGGTGTCAGGTCTCAGGCTTCGGCGCGAGCCGCTGTTGTGAGTTACAGCTTAATTGCTTGAGCGTCGGGTTGGCAGTCGTCGGCTGTTCCCTATACCCTGAAACCTGACACCTAAGACCTGAGACCTGAACTTTCATGTCCACTGCACGACAGGAATTATTAAAACTGCTGGCGCAGAAATCATTTCGCCTGGGCGAATTCAAGTTGTCGTCCGGCAGCACCAGCGACTATTACATCGACTGCCGCACCACGACGCTCGACGCTCGCGGCGCACAACTGGTCGGCCAGGTTTTCTTTGATGAAATGCGCGGCCAGGGCTGGCACGCCGACGCCATCGGTGGACTGACCATGGGCGCTGACCCCATTGTCGTAGCCGTCGCCGTCATCAGCGGGACCCTGAACGGTTTCCTTGTACGCAAGTCTGAGAAACAGCACGGCACTGGGCAGCGTATCGAAGGCTTCCACGAAAAAGGCGCGCGGGTAGTGATCGTGGACGATGTTTGCACCACCGGGGCCTCAACCGTGCAGGCCATCGAAGCGGCCCGAGAATCTGGTTTCAAAGTGGTCGGGGCGATGTGCCTGGTCGAGCGCGAGGATGCGAAGGGCCGCCCCAATGTGGAAAAGGCCGCCGCGCCCGCAAATTTCATCTCGATCTTCACGGCAACCGACGTGAGGAAACAACATTTGGAGATCAGTGAGTAGTGGAGGGACGGGCGTCTCGCCCGTCCTGCCGGGCGAGGACGCCCGGCGCTCCACTAATTACGACTGAGAACTGAGAACTGAGACCTATGATCCAAACGCTCGAATGGACCAAATCCGGCGTAGTCTTCATCGATCAGACGAAGCTGCCCACCGAAGAAGTGTACGTAACCTGCACTACCTACCAGCAGGTCGCCGACGCGATCCGCAATATGGTAGTTCGCGGAGCACCCGCTATCGGCGTAGCCGCGGCCATGGGCATCGCACTTGGCGTGAAGAATTCCAAAGCCGAGAACGGCTCTGACCTCAAAAAAGATTTCGAGCAGATTTGCGAGACCATCCGCCAGACGCGGCCCACCGCCGTCAATCTCTTTTGGGCGATCCGCCGCATGACGGAGAAATTTGAATCCCTTCGCATCCGTCCAGTAGCGCAGATTCAGCAATCGTTGATCGAAGAATCGCAGCGCATGCACGCCGAAGACATCGCCGCGAACCAGGCCATGGGACGCCACGGCGCCACGCTGATGCCATCGAGCGGCGGCGTGCTCACCCACTGCAATGCCGGAGCGCTAGCCACCGCTGGCTATGGCACCGCGCTTGGCGTGATCCGCGCCGCCGTCGAAGCGGGCAAGAAAATCCACGTCTATGCCGACGAGACGCGTCCCTTTCTGCAAGGCTCGCGCCTGACCGCGTGGGAGCTGATGAAAGACGGCATTCCCACTACCGTCATCTCCGACAACATGGCCGGAGTCATGATGCAGCAAGGTAAAATCGGAGCCATCGTTGTGGGCGCCGACCGCATCGCTGCTAACGGAGACGTGGCCAACAAAGTCGGCACGTATACGGTCGCTGTGCTGGCCAAAGAACACGGCATTCCGTTCTACGTCGCGGCGCCGATTTCCACGGTCGATCTGGCCACGCCCGACGGGAGCAAAATTCCCATCGAGCAGCGCAACGCCAGAGAAGTAACGCACATTGCCGGCAAGCAGATGGTGCCCGACGGAGTCGAGGTCGAGAACCCAGCTTTCGACGTAACCCCGGCAAAATATGTAACGGCCATCATCACCGAACGAGGCATAGCCCGCGCCCCGTACGAAGAGTCTCTACTAGCGCTTGCGGAGGCGACCATAGGAGCCGGTGAGTAGGGTCGAGTCTGCTAGAGTTACAGCAGATCGCATGCCTTTCTATCGTTTTCAAATCGACGTGGATGCGCCGCCGCATGTTGTTGCCGAACGGCTTCGAACAATAGTGCGGGACATGCCGACATTCCGGGAGTCCTTTCGCAGAATGTGGTGGTTTGGTGACCCGGCAAGCGTGCCGTTCATCGGGTCCGTTCAGGATGAGTCTTTCAAGCTACGAAGAGACATTCGTTATCGTAATTCGTTCTTGCCGATGATCAGGGGCCGTATCACACCGAATGGTGTCGGTACGCGAGTTTGCGTGACAATGTTTATCCACCCACTCGTGGCTCTCTTTATGATCTTCTGGCTCGGGATGGTAGGGTTCGGTGCAATCTCAACCCGATCGACGTCTTCCATTATTCCTGGGGGAATGTTCATCTTTGGCGTTGCGCTTACTGTCGGAGGTTTTATTCCAGAAGCGATAAAGGCGAAGAACTTGATTTGTGATGCTGTAACCAATACAGCAGCCGGCGCCCTGCAGGGAACAACTCCGATTGACGGCGGGCGGTAATCCGAACTCTCTGATGCCGCAAATTGCGCAATCACAACTCACCTTCCAAAGCGGCGGCAGGCCCATCCGCTTGGACGCCTACCTGCCCGATGCTCCCACCGGTCCAGTCCCCGCCGTGGTCGCGCTCTACGGTGCCGGCGGCAACGTCTCCGGCATGGAGCGCTACGCTAGCACGTTGGCGGCGCAGGGTTTCGCCGTTTACCTGCTCCATTACTTTGATCGCAGCGGCATTGAATCCGCCGACAAGCCGACGATCATGCGCAATTTTCCGTTGTGGATGAAAACCCTCTGGGATGCAATCAGCTTTGTCGAGACGCAGCCAGAGGTGGATGGCAAGCGCATCGCACTGCTCGGCTTTTCGCTGGGAGCCTACCTCTCGCTCGCCAACTCCGCCATTGACCCGCGCGTGCGAGCCGTCGTCGAGTTCTTCGGAGGCATGCCGAAAGAGATGAACCTCTTCATGAGGCGTCTCTGCCCCGTGCTTATTCTGCACGGCGAGGCCGATGCGACCGTCCCTGTTGACGAAGCCTACAACTTGCAGAAGTTGCTGGAGAAGAAGGGAATCCCTTACGAAATCAAAATCTATCCCGGGGTCGGCCACGGCTTCGAGGACCTAACCATCTGGCGCGACGCCGGGTTAAGAAGCCTGCAATTCTTGCAGAAATACCTCAAATCTTAACCACTGAGGACACAGAGGAACACGGGGGACTTCTTTCTCAACCGACGATTGAATTGATCCCGAGGCAAAGAGTTTTCCTCCGTGTTCCCCTGTGCCCTCTGTGGTTAAGAACTGAACTTTTTTTTCGCCGCCCGCGTATCATATTTCAGGAGGAGGTGTCCCCATGATTGCCTTCCTGCTCTGGTGTTTACTCTTCATACTGTGCTGGCCGGTGGCCCTGCTGGCGCTGATTCTCTATCCATTCGTGTGGCTGTTGTTGCTGCCCTTTCGCCTGGTAGGCATCGCCGTTCACGGAGCGCTCGCCCTGGTCTGGGCCGTGGTGATGCTCCCGGCGCGCTTGCTCAGTGCTCCGTTTCGTCTTTCCAGAATTTGAAAGAGGGATCACGATTCGTCTTTTGTTTTTGCGCGCCGCCGCGCGTGCATGCCGTCAGGATGGCAAAGACGAAGACCGATTGCAGAGGTGTGCAACCGTTGGCAGGAGTTCTGTGATCGCATCCGACTTATGTACGACAGCATCGGTCAGCTTGAGGGTCTCTTCCGGGATCTCGCTTGCCGAAAACATGACGATCAGAACTTCGGGCCGGCGACTCTTGATCGCGGCAGCCACATCGTGGCCGGTCATTCCCGGCATGTGGTAGTCAAGAACCACGGCATCAAGTCGAGACATCATTGCCAGAGCTAGCCCTTGTTTCGGAGATTCCGCCGTCAGAACGCTATAGCCCGATCTTTCCAGCAACGCTCTCTCATATCTCAGGACGCCAGCGTCATCATCGATACAGAGGATCGTGCGCTTCGTCGCTCGATGCAGTTGACCCATTCAGGCCTCCCAACGCGGGTAGCTCAGCCTCGCCGTAGAAAAAGGGGGAAGGACATCTTGGGCGCAATCAGGCTGAGCTACCCCATTTCGCTCGTTGGTTGTTGGACGATCCCAACGCCCCTCGGAGAATTGCCCACATTTTGCTGGAACCTTCCGGCCCTGTCTGTTCAAAATTGCACACTATCAGTTGACAATGGATTCCTTTTGATGCAATTTACCCGACAGCCAGACGTGTGATCCCGGTGATCGCATGCGAGGCGCCTTTGGGAGGTCGCCATGCCCCGTCGTGAAGTTCGGAAGAAAATTCAGAAAAAAGCGCCGAAAAAAGGTTCAGAAAAAAGTTCAGAAATTTGATGTCCGTGCCTTCCTGTACAGGGTCGGTCTGGGCAGAACCATCCTGCAATATCCCGCGAACAGCCTGATCTTTGCCCAGGGAGATCCCTCGGATGCGGTCTTCTACATTCAAAAAGGACGAGTGAAGCTCACCGTCGTGTCCAAGCAGGGAAAAGAGGCCACCGTCGCGCTGCTGACCGAAGGCGATTTCCTGGGAGAGGGATGTATCACCTCCGACCACCCGCTGCGCACGACATCTGCGCTTGCCATTACGGATTGTGCGGCGCTGAGAATTGAAAAACAGGTGATGCTCGAAGTGCTCCACAAAGAACACGCCTTCTCCGATTTGCTGGTCGCGTTTCTGCTGGTTCGCAACAGCCAAATTCAGGCGGACCTGATCGATCAACTCTTTAATTCCGCGGAGAAACGCCTGGCTCGCGCTCTTTTACTGCTGACTCGCTTTGGCAAAGAGGACAGATTGGAACCTGTGCTCCCAAGGATCAGCCACGAAGGATTGGCTGAGATCGTCGGCACCACCCGGGCGCGAGTTACTTTCTTTATGAATCGCTTCAGGAAGCTGGGCTTCATTGACTACAACGGGGGCTTGGAAGTTCGCAGCACTCTGCTAGATGTAGTGCTCCACGACTGAGGGCGCGTCCAAAACTGAGAACCGAGAACTGAGAACTGAATTTTCACTCCTGCATCGTCTTCAGTTCAGAACTGACCCGCAACTTCGCTTCGGTCGCTTTCTGGACGTCGTCCGCCGTCAACCCGGGAGCAATCTCTTCGAGCAGCAAGCCTTCCGGCGTGACTCGTATGTACGCCATCTCGGTGACGATTGTGTCCACGACCTTTACGCCGGTCAGGGGCAGAGTGCATTTCTTCAGGATCTTCGGCTGCCCATCCTTCGTCGCGTGCTCCATGGCGATAATCACGCGCCGCGCTCCCGCAACCAGATCCATGGCGCCGCCCATGCCTTTGACCATTTTGCCGGGAATCATCCAATTCGCCAGGTTGCCGAGTTCGTCGACTTCCATCGCGCCCAGCACGCTCAGGTCAACATGGCCGCCGCGAATCATGGCGAAAGAATCGGCGCTCGAAAAGTACGCGGTGCCCGCCATCTCGCTGACCGTTTCCTTTCCCGCGTTGATCAGGTCGGCGTCTTCGGTGCCTTCGAGCGGATAGGGCCCGATGCCGAGCATCCCGTTCTCGGATTGCAGAATCACATCCATACCCGGCGGCACATAATTGGCAATCAGCGTGGGCAATCCGATGCCGAGGTTGACGTAGAATCCGTCGCGCAATTCACGGGCAATGCGCTTGACGATGCGTTCGCGTTTGTCGGTATCCTTTGGGACTTTGGGCAAAGTTGACATATTTTCTTCGACTCTGGTTCGGCGACGAGGAGAAATGTCGTTGGTCGTTAGTCGCTGGTCGTTAGCGAGCCTGAGCAATTGCTGTGCTTCCCAAACGACTAACGACTGGCGACCAACGACCGTTTCGCTACCTCGTTGCCGCCGCCTTGGTCACGGTTCGTTTCTCGATTCGCTTCTCAAACAGCTCACCCACAAAAATTCGTTTCACGAACACGCTCGGAGTATGCACCATGTCGGGATCAAGTTCTCCCGGCTCGACCAGATGCTCGACTTCTGCGATCGTGATCTTGGCGGCGGTGGCCATCATGGGATTGAAATTGCGCGCGGTCTTGCGATAGACGAGATTGCCCCAGCGGTCGCCCTTCCACGCCTTGACAAAGGCAAAGTCGGCTTTTAGCGCGCGTTCCATGATGTATGTGCGGCCGTCGAAATCGCGCGCTTCTTTGCCCTCCGCGACCACCGTTCCAACGCCCGTCGGCGTAAAAAACGCAGGAATTCCAGCGCCCGCGGCGCGAATTCGCTCGGAGAAAGTTCCCTGCGGAACCAGGTCGAGTTCCACCGTGCCGTTCAGCACCATCTGCTCGAGCAACTTGTTTTCGCCGACGTAGGTTCCGATGTGCTTGCGGATTTGCCCATTGGCCAGAAGCAGTCCGACGCCGAAGCCGTCGACACCGGCGTTGTTACTGATGGTGGTCAGGTTCTTGACGCCCTTGTGGGCAAGAGCGCGGATCAGGTTCTCGGGATTCCCGCACAAACCGAATCCTCCCACCATGATAGTGGCTCCGTCGAAGACGTCCCGGATCGCCTCGTCAGCGCTGGCGACTACTTTGTGCATAGCAGGAGAATTCTATAGGAAATTCGGCTTGCAGGAGAACGTCAACAGCAAAATCCAACCACAGGGGCCACGGAGACACACAGAGAAAGCACAGAGGAATTCATTTCTTGTTCTATCGCCGCGATGTCGACTGCTTCGGCGGAAGAGATGGCTTAGTCTTGCGCAACTGGTGCGCACGCTCGAACTCCACGGCCAGTTCTCGCGAGTCCAGATTCTCGCGGATGTGCGCCAGCCGCTGTTCCAGCTTCTGCAGCACATCGGCAATGTTCTTCTTGTTAGTGATGGCGACGTCGCGCCACATCGAATACGGACTCCCGGAGATGCGGGTCATCTCGCGCAGAGCCCGTCCGCCGATATCGAGCACGGGCGCGTCGGGGCCAAATTCGTCGACCAGAGCCGCCGCCAGCGCGGTCGAAATCATTTGCGGCAGATGGCTGATCCAGGCGCAGAAGCGATCATGATCGGCGGCATCGACGACCGCGATCTTGGCGCCCATTTTGTCCGCGCAGTGAATAAATTCTCCGCACAGCCCAGCGTGAACGTTCTGGCCGGGCAGCGGCGTGAAGAGCCAGGCCGAGCCTGCGAAAAGATCGGCATCGGCAAACTCCACCCCAGCGTGCTCTTTGCCCGCCATGGGATGCCCGGCTAGGAATCTGTTCCCAGCGTTTCGTCCAAACGACTTCGCGGCGCGCGCGACAACTTCCGCCTTGGTGCTGCCGACATCGGTTACCAGTGTCTTCGCGGGCAGCGCCGGACCGAGCCGCCCGATCAGGTCGAGGATCGGAATCACCGGCGTCGCCAGCACCACCAAATCGCTGCCCCGCACCGCATCGGCCGGGTTGGACGTCCCCGAATCAATAGCGCCGCATTGCTCAGCTTTCTCCAAAACCGGAGCGCGATCGCAGCCGATGATTCGTCCAGCAAGCCGGCGTTTCTTCAGCGCGAGGCCGAGCGAGCCTCCGATCAGTCCGGTTCCGATGATGGTGACTTGCTTGAAGGCCATTTCGATCAATCGTAGTTGGTCTGTCTCGCTTGGTTTGTTTTACTTGGTTTAAAGAACGGTCAGTCTTCAGTCCGCAGAGTGCTGGTATTGGTATACGTCGGTCTTCTTTCCCGTGTGCTCAATCGTGGATTCAAGAACGGTGCCGCCGATCGCGTGATAGGTGATGCGCACACTCTTATCGGGACGCTCGAAGACTGCTTCTCCGGTCGTAAAGTGAACCAGCGGATAGATTAGGATTTCGGCTTTGTCCTCGCGTGCCCCCAATCCTGGATTGAAATGCCAGAGACGCAACACCAGTCCCTTGGCAGTCTGTTCGATCACTATGAGCTCATAGATCTGGACTTTTCCGTTCTTTATGTAACGGTACATACCCATCATGCTGTCACCCGCCGGCTCGCTCCAGTGCTCGTCGACGATGCCTCCCTCATACTCGCCGCGGTTGTGGCCGGAGATAAATGCGAGCTCCGCTAATGCGACATCTGCTACGGGCTTTGCGATCTTGTCCTGCGCCAGGCAGAGGGGCAGTAACAACAATAGAAGCGATGCAGTGAGTATTTTCATAGGCCTCAGATCTCAGATCGAAGATCGGCGGAAAGCCGCCGCCACATTGGCAAGCAGTTTACGCGATCTGGCGTCCCACCGCAGGCGCGATCATGCGGAGCTGATCCATCAACTTGGCAAACTGGTCCGGGTAGAGCGATTGCGCACCGTCGGAGAGCGCTTTATCCGGCTGGTGATGAACTTCGATGAGCATGGCGTCGGCGCCAGCAGCAGCGGACGCAAGCGCCATGGGAGCCACTTTGTCACGCCGTCCGGTGCCGTGCGAGGGATCGGCAGTCATCGGCAGATGCGAAAGCTTATGAACGATCGGGATCGCGGAAATATCCATCGTGTTGCGAGTATAAGTTTCAAACGTGCGGATGCCGCGCTCGCACAAAATGATTTCGTAGTTGCCGCCGGCGAGCAGGTATTCCGCCGAGCACAGCAGTTCTTCGATGGTGGCGGCGATTCCGCGTTTGAGCAGCACTGGCTTGCGGACCTTCCCGAGTTCGCGCAGCAGGTTGAAGTTCTGCATGTTGCGCGCGCCCACCTGGAAGATGTCCACATAAGGCAGCATCAGCTCGATCTGCGAAATCTCCATGACCTCGCTGATCACCAGCAATTTGAAACGATCGCCCGCCTCGCGCAGCAATTTCAGTCCGTCGAGGCCGAGCCCCTGAAACGAATAAGGAGAAGAGCGAGGTTTGAAGGCGCCGCCGCGAAGCACGCGTGCTCCGGCTTTGGTGATCAAGTCGGCGACGGTGAACAGCTGCTCATGCGATTCGACCGAGCAGGGTCCGGCCATGACGACAATCTTCTTGCCGCCAATTTCAATCCCATTGGCAAATTTGACGATGGTGCCTTCGGGGCGAAAGTTGCGCCCCGCCAGCTTGTAGGGTGAAGTGATGCGGTGAACTTCCTGCACTCCCGCCATCATTTCGACTTCGCGGGTGTCGAAATCGTGAGGTACTCCGACTCCGCCGAGAACCGTCTGCCGCGCCCCGGTGGAACGGTGGACTTCAAAGCCGAAATGAACCAGTTGATCGATTACCCGCTGGATCTGATCTTCACTGGCCGAATCTTGCATTGCTACGATCATGAGTGCGCTCGTTTTGCCCCGCCGGAGCCGGCTGAAAACCGCACGGCCGCGTGGCTGAAGGTTCTAGTCCTCGTATTGCGAATCAATTTCGGCGTCGTGGCCCGCGGGTCCGTCGTCGGGAACAATTTCGTGCTTTTGTATACTGCGCATCACGTCGATGATTCGTTCGTAAATTTGCGCCAGATCGCGTTTGGCTAAGGGCCCAGTGCTGCTCTGGTGCACATTAGCGATCACCTCGCGTTCGCGGTCGGGTTCGTAAATGGGCATTCCGGTGTTGCGCTTCAAGCGTCCAATCTCCACCACTGCGGCCGCGCGCTCATTGAGCAGCGCCGCCAGCTTGCGGTCCAGTTCGTCGACTTTCTTGCGCCAGTCGGAAATGTCCATAGTGAGCTGCGAGCTACGAGCCACGAGCTACGAGCGATCTTACGAATTCTGCCACAGTCACGGCTTCTCGTCCGGGATTTTGTTCGATGACGTGCACGATAGCGCTGCCGACAACGGCGCCTTCTGCGAATTTACCGACCGCCGCGAATTGCGCCGGGGTTGAGATTCCGAAGCCGACGGCGATAGGAAGCTTAGTGAAACGGCGGAGGCGCTTGACCAGCGCCTGCGCGTCTCCCGTCATCTGCTGGCGCTCTCCGGTGACCCCGGTGCGCGAGATCGCATAAATGAAACCAGTTGAAACCTGCGCGATCAACTTCAGACGCTGGTCGGTCGAAGTGGGCGCGGCCAGAAAAATAGTTGCCAGGTCATTCTTGCGCGCCTCGCGCAGATACTCGGCGGATTCTTCGACGGGCAGATCGGTGATCAGCGTCCCATCAATCCCCGCCAACCGCGCTACCTGGCAAAATTTCGGGAGGCCCATGCGCAAGATGGGGTTGAGGTAGGAGAAGATCACCAGGCCGACCGATTGGGAATGCTCGCGAATTTCGGCGGCGAGCGTGAGCACCTGCTGCAGTGATGTCCCATGCTTGAGCGCCCGCTCGCTGGCACGCTGGATGACCGGGCCATCGGCTAGCGGATCGCTGAACGGAACCCCCAGCTCAATTACGCTCGCACCGGCGTCGATGGCTGCGAGGATGACCTCGCGCGTTGTCGTGAGGTCGGGGTCGCCGCAGGTTACGTAGGCGATTAGCGATGGTTTATTTTCGAAATGAAAGGGCATACTTGAATGTGGGCTGGGGATCAATCCAGCTTCAGATTCTCCCGCAAAATCCCGACATCTTTATCCCCGCGCCCCGAAATATTGACGATTACAATTTCCGACTTCTTCATTTTCGGAGCACGCTTGATGACTTCGGCGACAGCGTGCGCGGATTCGAGCGCCGGAATAATGCCTTCGGTGCGAGCCAGCAGCACGGTTGCCTCCAACGCTTCGGCGTCAGAGGCGGGAACATATTGCGCCCGGCCCGTATCTTTTAGCATGGCGTGCTCGGGGCCGATCGACGGGTAGTCCAGACCGGCAGATACTGAGTGCGTGGTTGCGATCTGGCCGAACTTATCCTGCAGCACGTAGGAGTAGGTTCCCTGCAGAACGCCGGGCGAGCCGCCGCGGAAGCGGGCTGCGTGCTGGCCCAATGCTTCGCCGCGGCCGCCGGCTTCGACTCCGATGAGCTCGACTTTCTTGTCTCTTAGGGAGTCGTAGAAGATGCCGATGGAGTTCGATCCTCCGCCTACGCAGGCGATGATGGTCGTGGGAAGTTTGCCCTCGGCTTTGCGAATCTGGGCGCGGGCTTCGCGTCCGATGACTCGATGAAAGTCGCGCACCATGGTCGGATAGGGATGCGCTCCCAGCACGCTGCCCAGCAGGTAATGCGTGGTGCGCACATTCGTGACCCAGTCGCGCATGGCTTCGTTGATGGCGTCTTTGAGGGTGCGCGATCCGGAATCAACGCCGCGAACTTCGGCGCCCAGCAAGCGCATGCGGAAGACGTTTAGCTCCTGGCGGCGCATGTCCTCGGTGCCCATGTAGACCACGCACTCGAAGCCGAGCAGAGCGCATACCGTGGCCGTCGCTACGCCGTGCTGGCCGGCGCCGGTTTCCGCGATGACGCGGTGCTTCCCCATGCGCTCGACCAGCAAGCCTTGCCCGAGACAATTGTTAATTTTGTGCGCGCCGGTGTGGAGAAGGTCTTCGCGCTTGAGATAGATTTTCGCGCCGCCTAGTTTTGCGGTCAGGCGGCGGGCGAAGAACAGGGGCGTGGGGCGTCCGGCGTATGTCTTCAGTAGTAGGTCGAGACGCTGCTGGAATTTGCGGTCGCGCTTGGCTTTTTCGTATTCGCGTTGCAGTTCGTCGAGCGCGGCCATCAGCGTTTCCGGAACGTAGCGGCCGCCGTATACACCGAAACGTCCGGCAGTCGCGTCGCTCGTCGAGTTTTTCCGAGCGATCGCCTTGATTGCCGGGGTGGACGGGCGAGACGCCCGTCGCTCCACTGAACTACTTGCGGTCGCCATCGTCAATTTGCCTCTTCCATGGCCCGAACAGCTTGGACAAAGGCACGGATTTTTCGGGGATCTTTTTTGCCGGGCTCGCGCTCGACGCCGGAGGAAACGTCCACCCCCCAGGGATGGAGCAGGTGGATCGCCTCCTGCACATTGTCGGGACGCAGGCCGCCAGCGACAATCAGTTTGCTGATGCTGTTGATGATTCCGGCCCAGGGCTGGACGCGTTCCCAGTCGAAAGTCTGTCCCGTGCCGCCGCGTCTTTCGTCGTTCGAGGAATCGAGCAGGACGCCCGAGACCACGCCGGGGCGGAAGCCGTGCGTTTCTAGAAAGAGGTCGCCGTTTTTCGCGACATGGATTTTGTGCACTCGTTTGCCCTTGTAAGCCTCGTCGGGTTCGACTAGTCCCGCCGCGACCGGATCCCACCCGACCGATTGCTCAGCGGGCGCATCAAAAGTCTCCGCGGGCCAGGTGCGGAAAATCATCGGACGGGAGGATCCGTTGCCGAACTCGTGGTTCGCGAGTCCCAGGTTGGCGCGTCCCAGGTTGGCGAGTCCATGGAAGAGCGCGCGGCTGAATTCCGTACTTTCGTCGCCATGCAATTGCACGGCGGTAAGTCCCAACTCCTTGGCGGTGTCACACACCTGGTCCAAGCTCTCGTTGACGAAAACGCCGACTTTTTCCATGTGCTGCGGCACCTTGGCGGCGATCGAGCGCGCGGTTTCCAAAGTGACGTAGCGCGGGCTTTTTGGATAAAAGACAAAGCCCAGCGCGTTCGCGCCCGCATCGGTGGCGGCGAGCGCGTCGTCGAGGTTGGTCATTCCGCAGATCTTGATCCAAGTCATAAGAGCAGGTCTCAGGTCTCGGGTCTCAGGTCTCAGTGAAAATCAACTACCTGCTTACCGCCATTCTTGCTTCTTCCATCAATTTTGTCAGCGCATCGCCTGGACTTTTCGCTTTCATCAGCGATTCGCCTATCAGGAACGCTTCGTAACCCGCCGATCTCAGCCTTGCTATGTCTGCACCCGATTGAATTCCGCTTTCAGCTACGCGGACGCACGATGCGGGTACTTTTTCCGCCAGCCGGAATGCGGTCTCGAGATTGACTTCGAAGGTGCGCAGATTACGGCTGTTGATGCCGATCAGGTCGCAGCCGGCATCGAGCGCGCGTTGCAGCTCCGCCTCGTCATGAGCTTCGCACAAAACGTCGAGACGGTGAGATTTTGCGGCCGCGGCTAGAGATACCAGCTCTTTCTGTTCCAGAGCGGCGACAATCAGCAGGATGGCGTCGGCGCGGTTGGCTCGGGCTTCGACGATCTGCAATTCATCGACAATGAAATCTTTCCGCAGGCAGGGAAGAGAACTGCTCGACGAAGCCTGGCGCAGATAGTCCAGCGAACCTTGAAAAAAATGTTCGTCGGTCAACACCGACAATGCGGCGGCACCTGCCTGTTCGAGATCGCGTGCGAGTTCGTCTGGTCTGAAGTCCGCGCGAATCAAGCCTCTTGAGGGCGACGCTTTTTTCAGTTCGGCAATAACGGCGATTGCGATTCCGTTCTGCGCGACGCGGCGCAGTTGTTCCCGAAAGCCACGCGGAGTATGAGCGGCTGCCGCGCGTTCCAGCGCTCGCAGGTCGTAGTCTCGCCGATTCAGCAATAGGTGCTGGCGGGTGGCGGCGACAATGGAGTCGAGGGAGGCTGGCATGGGCAGACGCTCAATTATACGGAAGCCGCCCGATTCGGGTGGACATCCTTTACCACTGGGGCACGGGGGCACACAGGGAAAATCCTGAGTCAAAATCCTTAACCACAGGGAGCACGGGGTACACAGGGAAAATCCTGGGGTACCCTGTGGTGAGGTACATCCTGTGACGGCTGTCATTGACCCGACTTCCGGCAAGGTGCTATAAACGAGTGCTTTGTGCGGGAGTGTGTAGTCTGATCGTGTGTGGTCTGATCCTGGGACTATATACCGACGCACAGGTTTTCCGACGCGGCCAAATCGGCACTCCTCTTTTTTTATTGTTATGCCTGGCGGTGGAAGCGTGTTCGGAGAATCACACGTCGTGACCCCTGAATACTTTGGAGGATTTGTGATGCGCACTTGGAACGCCAATTTTGCGTCCGTGGGACGCCGGTTCACGAGAATTCTCGTAACCCTTGCAACTCTGCTGCTTCTGACAGCCGGCTGCGCGCTGGCTGAACCTGCTGAAGCCGC
The DNA here is from genome assembly GCA_963773955.1 of uncultured Acidobacteriaceae bacterium. Taxonomy (GTDB): domain Bacteria; phylum Acidobacteriota; class Terriglobia; order Terriglobales; family Acidobacteriaceae; genus Acidiflorens. The sequence continues at coordinate 30,391 of CAVZDM010000141.1, forward strand.
TGGCGAGGCGGCCTTGAAACTGCCCGACCTTTCTTCGGTTTCTTTCCTCGGTTCGAGCGGGCATGGCATGGACGGGCATAGCCTGCTCCTGATCGGGCTGGTCTTTTGCGTCTTCGGCCTTGGCTTCGGCATGGCCATCTTCATGCGCCTGAAGAACCTGCCCGTGCACCGCTCCATGCGCGAAATCTCGGAACTGATTTACGAAACCTGCAAGACTTATCTTGTCACGCAGGGCAAGTTCCTGATGCTGCTGTGGGTCTTTATCGCCGTCATTATCTCTGTGTATTTCGGCTGGTTGAAGCCGGTGCCGGGCAAATCAGTTGCGCTGACGTTGCCCATCATCCTGATGTTCAGTCTGGTCGGAATCGCGGGCAGCTACGGCGTCGCCTGGTTCGGTATTCGCGTCAACACCTTCGCCAATTCGCGGACGGCCTTCGCTTCTCTCCCGGGCAAGCCTTACCCGGTTTATCAGATCCCGCTTGAGGCCGGAATGTCGATCGGCATGATGCTGATCTCGGTCGAACTGCTCATCATGCTCTTCATCCTGCTGTTCGTACCGGGCGACTATGCTGGCCCCTGCTTCATCGGATTCGCGATCGGCGAATCGTTGGGTGCGGCGGCGCTGCGTATCGCGGGCGGCATCTTCACCAAGATTGCCGATATCGGTTCCGATTTGATGAAGATCGTCTTCAAGATTAAAGAAGACGATGCCCGCAACCCTGGCGTGATCGCCGATTGCACCGGCGACAATGCAGGCGACTCGGTGGGACCCTCGGCCGATGGCTTCGAAACTTACGGTGTCACCGGCGTCGCGCTGATTACCTTTATTTTGCTGGGCGTAAAAGATCCCTCCATTCAGGTGCAGTTGCTGGTGTGGATTTTCGTGATGCGCATCATGATGCTGGTCTCGAGCGCGCTGGCCTACTTCATCAATGGCGCGATCGCCAAGGCCCGGTACGCGAACGCGGATAAAATGAATTTTGAAACGCCGCTGACTTCGCTGGTCTGGCTTACTTCGATTGTATCGATCATTGCCACCTACATTGTTTCGTCTGTCATCATCCCCAACCTGGGTGGCGACAACTCGCAGTGGTGGAAGCTGGCTTCGATCATCTCCTGTGGAACGCTGGCGGGAGCGCTGATTCCTGAACTGGTCAAAGTCTTTACCTCGGTGGACTCGCGCCACGTGAACGAAGTCGTGACTTCGGCCAAAGAAGGCGGCGCATCGCTCGGAATACTTTCCGGCTTTGTCGCGGGAAACTTTTCCGCGTATTGGCTGGGGCTGGCGATGGTCTCGCTGATGTCGATTGCTTACTTCTTCAGCGGGATGGGCCTGGCCGCGGCGGCCACCATGATCGCCGCACCGGTCTTTGCTTTCGGCCTGGTTGCCTTCGGCTTCCTCGGGATGGGTCCGGTGACCATCGCGGTCGATTCCTATGGCCCGGTTACCGACAACGCGCAGTCCGTCTACGAACTGTCAATGATCGAAGCAGTACCCAATGTCAAGGCGGAAATCAAGAAGGACTTCAACATCGACGTGAATTTTGAGCGCGCCAAGGACCTGCTGGAAGAAAACGACGGCGCCGGCAATACCTTCAAGGCGACCGCCAAACCCGTGCTGATCGGAACCGCCGTGGTGGGCGCCACCACGATGATTTTCTCCATCATCATGGCGCTTACCAACGGGCTGACCGCGAACGTGGATAAGCTCTCGCTGTTGCACGCTCCATTCTTCCTGGGCCTGATCACCGGCGGCGCCATGATCTACTGGTTTACCGGCGCATCCACGCAGGCCGTGACCACCGGCGCCTACCGCGCCGTGGAGTTCATCAAGGCCAACATCAAACTCGATAGCGCGGAGAAGGCATCGGTCGCCGACAGCAAGAAGGTGGTTGAGATCTGCACCCGCTACGCGCAGAAAGGCATGTTCAACATCTTTCTCGCGGTTTTCTTCGGGACGCTGACGTTTGCCTTCGTGGAGCCGTTTTTCTTTATCGGCTACCTGATTTCGATTGCGATCTTCGGTCTCTACCAGGCAATCTTTATGGCCAACGCCGGAGCGGCCTGGGACAACGCCAAGAAGATCGTCGAGACGAAACTGAAGCAGAAGGGCACGCCGCTGCACGACGCCACTGTAATCGGCGATACGGTGGGCGATCCTTTCAAGGACACGTCTTCGGTGGCCATGAATCCGGTCATCAAGTTCACCACGTTGTTCGGATTGCTGGCGGTCGAACTAGCGGTCTCGCTGACCCGCGACCAGGGCACCGGGTTCACCCACGTTCTGGCGCTCGCGTTCTTCGCGGTCTCGGTGTTCTTCGTCTACCGATCGTTCTACGGGATGCGAATCAGCTCGGAATAACGCAGTGACAGCCGCCCTCGGCTGTCCCTGCGCGAACTTCGAAAGAAAAACGCCATCCAGCGCGACTGGATGGCGTTTTTAATTGCCGAATATCCTCTCAGTAGGCGTTCTTCATCTTGTCCTGTACGCTCTTGGCCAGCTTCTGAATCTCCTGCGCCTTCTTGATCACATCCATGGAGAGAATGTTGGCGCCGGCCTTATCGACGTGCTGCTTGAGTTCGGCGGTGAGCGACACTAGTTTCTCGGTGTCACTTCGTAGCTGTGCCTGACGCTCGGCGATGCCGCGCGCGATCATTGCTCGTTGCATGGCTCGTTGCATCTGCTGCTGCGGGTTGCCGGACAAATCGTGGTTCAACGCATCAGGCGGGAGGGCGAGCTGCCTTTGAACTTGCGGCGCATCCACGAGAACTGTGTTCTGCGAGTGCGCCGGGTTGGTGAACAGTGCGAGCGACAAGATCAGGACTGCAACGTGCGTCAAATGCTTCAACATAACCGTGCTCCTGCATAACCATCGGCAATTCGCCGAGGCTAAGCAGTGGTTTAGCACGGTTTTCGCAAACAGCAGGCGGGCAAAGGGGGCTCTCTCAAGACGAAAGTAACTCGGATAGTATCAGCGGCTGAGGCTTGTATCGGGTCATCGCTTCAATTCAGATAGGTGCTCTTGCAAGGGGCACAATAAACTGGATGCCGTCGACGTGCTTGCCCTGAAGCCGTTCGTCATTAGTGACGAAAAGATCCACACTCGCGCTGGCGGCGCAGGCCAACTGAACAGCATCGGGAGCCTTGAGCGACCGTTCCGATCGCAGGGCCGCATACACCCTGGCCGCTTTCACGTCGAAGGCAATGATTGTCGCCGCAGTTGTGATTGCGTGCTCATATTTTCGGCAAAGTTCAGAGTCGCTCCGCTCGGTGGGTTTCACCAGTATCTCGCCCAGTGTGAGCGTGGAAGTCAGCAACTGATCCCCTCGGTCGAGCATCTTGAGACGAAGTTGCGCGACGGCCTTTGACAGCACTCCGTAGTCCTCGAAGAGATAGATGAAGAGGTTGGTGTCCCAGAAAACGCGACTCATTCCCAGCCCTCACGCAGGCGGCGAACATAATCGTCGGCGTGCTCGTCGGCCCAAAGACGCTTGCCTGACCCGCGCAACGATAGCAGCGGATCTTCTTTCGAAGCATTGCCAGCGGCAGCCGCAGACCAGTCTCTATACCAGCCAAGCAGGCCGTTGTAGCCGTACGGAAGGTCTTCACGCTCGGGCGTGATCTTCGCCCCTTCGCGATCGGGATGGTAGGAATCACTCTTGCGGAAGAGTCGCCGGCGGCCAGATCCGGTTTCGAACAGCATCCGATAGCGACCCGGATTCGGAGGCCTGTTCGCAACGCAGTGTTGGATGACATGCACGTAAACGCCGCGCCGGAGAGGCTTGTGCAGCCCTTCCCGCTCCGCGCGTTGAACAATCTCCTTGACGGTGAAGTCCGCCGCCTCGGAATGCTCACGATGCAGCAAGGCAGTTGCTATCCAAACTTCGTCCGCTACCTTCAGTGCGGTTTCGGTCCCTGTATTAGCCATGACATCATTCCTCCCGAGTTCAATATTACCATGTAATGATGTAATGTCAAGTAATGTATAAACACAGCATTTGGGTGGCGGAGCGATTTACGGCTGCGATTCAGACCGTCAATTCCGACCGTTTCGGCCGCTGGGGTTGCGCCCAGCGCCAACCGCGGCCCCCTGTGCCGCCCCTCCCACGAAAGATGACTGGTGCGGCGCACGCCAAAAAGAAACGCCATCCAGTCCAACTGGATGGCGTCAGTGCCTAGCTTCTGATCGGAAACTACAGTTGGCTCATCTTGGCCAGGAATTCGCTGTTCGTCGTCGCTTTGGCCAGCCGCTCAATCAACAACTCCATGGCTTCGACCGGCGACAGCGGGTTCAGGACTTTTCGCAGCACCCAGATGCGTTGCAAATCCTCTTTCGGAATCAGCAGCTCTTCCTTACGCGTGCCCGAGCGCTGGATATCAATCGCCGGGAAGGTACGCTTATCGACCAGCTTGCGTCACCGTGGGGATCGCGCTGCTCGCGCTGTTCGTGGCCTTCGAGGCGCACACCAGCGTCACCGATGTTGCCGCTGCGGCTGTTTCGCCGCCGCAACTTCTCGGCGGGCAACATCGAGACGTTCTCGATGTACGCGGGCCTTGCGATCCTGTTCTTCTTCCTGGTGCTGTTCCTGCAGCAGATCGGCGGCTACACGCCGCTGGAGAGCGGCTTGGCGACACTCCCGGTGACGCTCATCATGTTCGTGTTCTCGCGTCGCTTCGGCGCGCTCGCCGACCGCTTCGGGCCGCGTTTCTTCATGGGCGCCGGGCCGCTCGTGGCGGCCTGCGGCCTGCTGCTGTTCCAGCGCGTGGGTGTGAGCGTCGACTACCTCTCCGAAGTGCTTCCGGCGCTGCTGGTGTTCGCGCTCGGCCTGGCGATGACGGTCGCGCCGTTGACGGCCGCCGTGCTGGCGGGCGCAGAGCACGACGCGGGGATCGCCTCGGGCGTGAACAACGCGATCGCCCGGGTGGGTGGGCTGCTGGGCACGGCGACGGTCGGTGCGGCCATCTCCTCGTCGTTCGCCTCCTCGATCGAGCGTCGCCTGTCCGGCACGCCGCTCGCATCGGCGGCACGGGCGGCCGTCCACGGAAGCCAAGCGCCTGCCGCCTCGGGCGACCGGACGTGCACGGCGTGCCGGCCGCCCAGGCGCGCGCCGTGAACGCCGCCGCGGAAGCCGCGTCCCTGCACAGCTTCCACCTCGGCATGGCAATCGCCGCCGTGCTCGTCGCGGGTTGGCGGCCTGGTGGGCGTCGCCGGTATCCGCAATCCTGGGCGCAAGGACGTGCAGGCCGCAGAATGCGCCGGCGGGCAGCTCGTGGGGGTGAGCAGTCCGGAGACGGTGCGCGCGTAGCGCTCAGGCGCTCGCCGACAGCTGTTCGCCGTTCTGCATCCACGTGACGGTGCTGCCTTTGACGGCGAGCAGACGCTGGCGCGATCGCGCCAGCGGGACCGGTCGCGAGCTGGCGCTCGAGGTGGTGGAAGCCGAGCAGGTCGAGGGTCTGGGGGGCGGGGGTTGTGTCAGCACCGGGGGCTCCCGGTGGTGGGGTCATGTTGGCTGGCGGCCCATACAGGCGTACCGTGCGACCGTCGCTGGCGAGCAGGTAGCGTTCGAGGCGGGGCGCCCAAGCCGGCGCACCTTCGTCGATCGGTTCGCGCACCGCGATGACCGGGTAGTGCGCCCCGCTGCGAAGGTCGAACACTTCGATCGACTGGTTGTATTCGTACTGGTTGCTGGTGGTCGCTTCTGCGGCCACAAAACGCCCGGCGACCTGCCCGACCGAGCCGCTGGTCTCGACCACCCCGGGGGCGACTTCGGGGCCGACTTCCCACAGCATCACGGCTCTCGTGCTCCCCTTGACGCAGCCGAACACGAGCGCGCCTTCCGGGCCGGTCTGCTTGAACACCCGCACCGCGCCGCGGCGCAGGATCGTGCGGCCGGCCTGGCGCTGACAGAGGATCGCGGTGGTGGGCGGCTTGCGCCGGGCTCCGAGCGCCGGCGGCGGACGCTCCCGGCGCAAACGCGCCGAACGCGGCGATCAGCGTCAACGTGGTCGCTGCCAGCGACCATGCTGCACCCGACGCCGACGTCCGCTGCTTCATGCTCGTGTGCTCCCGACCGTGGGGACCCTGCGGGCGATCATCTCACACGGGCTCGCGCGCGTACGCGCGCATGGCCTCGATGATCGGCGCGAGCGCGCCGCCCGCGCTGGGTCAGGCGGTACTCCACGGACGGAGGGCTCGAGGGGATGACCGTGCGCTCGATCAGTCCCGCAGCCTCCAGTTCCCGCAGGCGCTCGGAGATCTCCGCGGGGAGATGCCGGCGACGGCATCGGCGAACTCGTTGAAGCGGAGCGCGGCTGAGCGCGGCGTAGAGGATCGATAGCTGCCAGCGCCGCGCTCGAGGAGGTCCGCCGCGGCGCGGACCTCCATCGGGACGGGCTCACATCTACGCGTGCGCGACATCGCGTGCGGGCTCCAGGGCGCGGTCGAGGACCTCCTGGACGGTCATCACCGGGTGGAAGGTCATCTGCTCGCGGACCTCCTCGGGGATGTCGTCGAGGTCGCCGCGGTTGCGCTCCGGCAGGATCACGTCGGTGAGGCCGGCTGCGTGGGCGGCGAGCGCCTTCTGCTTGAGACCGCCGATCGGCAGCACGCGGCCCTGCAGCGTGACCTCGCCGGTCATGCCCACCGTGTGCTTGACGGGGCGTCCTGACAGCAGCGACGCGAGCGCCGTGACCATCGTCACGCCCGCGCTCGGGCCGTCCTCGGGGATGGCACCCGCGGGGACGTGCACGTGGAACTCCTTGTTCTCGAACGTCGCCGGCTCGATGCCGAGCTCCTCGGCGTGGCCCGCGGACATAGGAGAGGGCGATCTGCGCCGACTCCTTCATCACGTCGCCAAGCTGACCGGTCAGCACCAGGCTGCCGCCCTTGCCGGCGCCCTTGATGCCGGTGGCCTCGACGAACAGCACGTCGCCGCCTGTGCCGGTCACGGCCAGGCCGGTTGCCCCACACCTGGCGTCGCCGTGCGCGCGGCGGACTCCTGGAAGAACTTCTGGCGCCCGAGCGCGTCGCGCACGGCCTCCAGGTCGATCTTCACGGGTGTCTCAAGCGGCGTGGCGCCGTTGGTCTGGCTCGAGGCGATCTTGGTGGCGGTCTTGCGCAGCACCGTCCCGAGCTGGCGCTCGAGGCTACGAACGCCGGCCTCGCGCGTGTACTCGGAGATGATCGTCTTCAGCACGTCGTCGGCGATCTCCACCTCGTCCTCGCGCAGGCCGTTGCGCTCGCGCTGGCGTGGCCACAGGTAGCCCTTGGCGATCGCCAGCTTCTCCTCGGTGGTGTAGCCGTCGAAGCTGATCACCTCCATGCGGTCGAGCAGCGGGCCGGGGATCGTGTCGGCGACGTTGGCCGTGGCCAGGAACATCACCTGGCTCAGATCCAGCTCCACATCCAGGTAGTGGTCGCGGAATGAGTGGTTCTGGGCAGGGTCGAGCACCTCCGAGCAGAGCTGAGGATGGGTCGCCCCGCCAGTCCGCGCCGACCTTGTCGACCTCGTCCAGCAGGATCACGGGGTTCATCGTGCCGGCGTCCCTGAGCGCCCTCACCAGGCGACCTGGCAGTGCGCCTATGTAGGTGCGTCGGTGACCGCGGATCTCGGCCTCGTCGCGGACGCCGCCCAGCGACATGCGCACGAACTCGCGTCCGGTGGCACGGGCGATGGACTCGCCGATGGAGGTCTTGCCGGTGCCCGGGGGCCCGATCAGGGTGAGGATGGCCCCCGACTTGGGGTCGGCCTCGATGCCGCGCTCCTGGCGCAGCTTGCGCACCGCCAGGTACTCGGTGACGCGGTCCTTGACGTCCTCGAGGCCCTCGTGGTCTGAGTCCAGCACCGCACGCGCCGCCACCGGGTCCAGGCGCTCCTCCGAGCGCTTGCCCCACGGCACCGCGATCAGCCAGTCCAGGTATGTGCGGATCATGCTCGACTCGCCCGTCTGCTCACCCATCCGCTCCAGACGCGCGAGCTCCTTGAGCGCCTGCTCTTTCACGGGTCGGGCATGTCGGCCTCATCGATCTTCGTGCGGTACTCGTCCGCCACCGATGCGTCGTCCTCGCCCAGCTCCTTGCGGATGGACTCCATCTGCTTGCGCAGGAAGTACTCGCGCTGCTGCTTCTCAGCGCCCTCCTGCACATCGTCGCGGATGCGCCTGCGCACCTGCAGCTCGGCCAGGCTCTCGCGCTGCAGCCTCACGGCCAGCTCGAGGCGGTCGGCGACGTCGAGCGTGCGCAGCAGCTCGACCTTCTGCTCGTAGGAGAGCGTGGGGGGAGTAGCCGGCGGAATCGGCCAGCGCTCCGGGCTCGGCGATCGCCCGCAGGAACGCGGCGATGCGGCCGTCGTCGCCCCGCAGCTCGAGGATCTCCTCGACCGTGGCGCGGTACTCGCGCTCGAGCTCGCGGGTGCGTTTGTCGGTGGGAACGTCGTCCGGGCGCTCGTCGACCTCGACGCGCAGCTCACCAGCGGTGCCGGTCTCGGCCGCGCCGATCAGCGCCCGGTGCTCGCCGGACAGCGACACGGCGCGCCCGCCGCCGGGCAGGCGGATCTTGTCGGAGACCTCGGCGATCGTGCCCACCTCGAGGAACTCGTTCTCGTGGCGGGGCACGAGCACCACGCGCTCGTCATCGCCGACGTCGACGGTGAGCGTGATCCCCATGTTGGGGAACACCACCGTGTCGTCGAGCGGGATCAGACGCAGGCGCTGCTTGGGCTCGCCCTCGGGAGAGGCTGGGGAGGGCGGCGTTGGGAGCTTCTCGGGGGGTGATGAGGATGGTGCCATTAGATATTCGCTCCATATGTGCTTACGAAAGTGTAGTTAGTATAGCGCGAGGTGGTTGCGTGTGCAAGTACTCCTTAGATCGTCCCGAAACGGCGTCGCAGAGCCAAAGTCAGGCCCCCGGCTCGTCGAAGGTGACCTCCACGTTCTGCTCGTGGACGCGCTCCTGGGCCTCGGCAGCGGAGGTCAGCGCGCGCTTGTCCGCGTCGAGCAGGGTGGAGAAGAAGCTCCGCGGCCACAGCCGTGCGCAGGCGCACCACGTTGATCTCGGCGGCGAAGATCGTGAGCTGGGCGCCGAGGTGCAGCCACGCGAGCGTGCCGAGCACCAGCGCGAACAGGCCGTGCGGGCCGGTGCGCTTCAGCTCGTGCTCCGAGGAGTAGCCGCCGACGTGCTGGAGCAGCTGCCAGACGATCGTCGCGACGATCACGCCCGGGCAGCAGCTCGCGCCGGACAGCTCCAGCGCGGTCAGCAGGATGAAGGCGATGAACAGGCCGAGGTTGAGGACGAATGGCGACGACCAGCCGCGCCACGAGCGTCAGCGCGGCGTGGCCGGCGCCGACGAAGCCGTCGGCACTGTCGAGATGATGGTGAGGGTGCCGAACATGGCGAGCACGCCGAGGCCGCGCAGCCGCTCGTGAAGGAAGTCGGGGCGGTGCGTGAACGGCACGTTCCAGACGCGGTCTGAGCGCGCGGGTCGCGTTGGTGACCCCAAGCCCGGCCAGCAGCGGCCGGACGATGCCGATCACGAGCGCGCTCGCGCTGCCGGTGCAGCGAGTGGAGCTTGAGCTGGTCGCGGATGATCGGGAACGACCCGAGCGAGGAGTCGACGATCTGGTTCTGCACGCCGGGGTCGCCGCGAAGCACGAGGCCGAGGATCGTGACGAGCACGAGCAGCAGCGGGAACAGCGAGACGAAGCCGTAGTAGGCGATCAGCCCGGCCAGCTGCGTCCGCCTGGTCCTCGGCGAACTTGCGTAGACCGCGACCGGCAGCGCCGACCAGCGGTGCCGCTGCTGGGCTGCGTCGAGCGCACGCAGGCGGGCCTTGAGGGACGAACCTCCCGCACGCCCGGAGGTTAATCCCGAGTCCGGCGGCCTCCCGCGAGCATAGTCGCGGGGCCTCGGGAATGGCGCTCGACCTGCCTGGTGTCCTGCTCGGGGGCGGACCGTCGGAGGAGCCCCCGATGGGGCTCGGGGTGTCAGGCGCAGCGACGGCCGATCCGGCCGAGGAGGTCGCGCGGATCGCCGCGGCGCGGCGCTCGCGGCTGCTGCGCGTCTACCGCCGGCGGCTGCGTTTCGAGGATCTCGAGGACTGCTACTCGCAGGCGACGCTGGAGCTCGTGACGCGCGCGAGGCGCTCGCCGTTCGTGAACGCGGAGCACGTGGCAAACGCGCTCGAGCTCCGGTTCCGGAGCCGGATCGATGATCGGCGCCGGGCGATCGAGGGCCGCAGCGCGATCGAGGCGGCGATCGCGCAGGCGGTGCCGGTCGACGCCCCCGGGGACGGCGCCGGCGATCTCGAGGACCGCGCCGCCGCGGTTGAGCGTCAGGTGTTCGCGCGCACCGAGATGCGCGTGCTGCGCGAGCTGATCGCCGACCTCACGCGCGACCAGCAGCTCGTCCTCGCCAGCCAGGTGCTCGTCGACATGGAGCCGGCGAGAGTTCTGCGCGCGCTACGGCTGGTCGGTCGAGAAGTACCGGAAGGTCGCGCAGCGGGCGCGCATCAAGCTTCGTGGCCTGATGGCGGAGTACGAACGGGGCGAGCGCTGCCGGCGGCTCGAGCCCGACCTGCTCGCGTTCAGCGCCGGGGTTGCGGAGGGCGGCGCCCTGGCGCGGGCACGCGCCCATGTGGCGAACTGCCCGGCGTGCTCGCGGATGGCGCGGTGAGCCGGGCCGGGCGACGCGCTCGGGTCGGCGCGCTGCTGCCCGCGCCGGCCGCGGGCGGCGGCCTGCTCGCCGGCGTGCTGGACGGCGCTGCGCCGGCTGGCCGGGATCGCGCGCCATCCGCTCGCCGAGGCCGGCGCATCCGGCGGCGCCGGCGCCGGGGTGGCCGGCGGATCGCTCGTGAGCGCGGGCGCGCTGAAGGTCGGCATCGCCGCGGTCTGGCGGTCGTCGCGCGCGGCCGGCACGTACGCGGCGTGCTCGCACCTCGGCGTGCTCCCGGCGCTGGGCCGTCGCGGGCGGGTGCCGCACCACGCGGCCGCGGCGCGACATCACCAGCGCCGCGCGCCGGCGCGACCGCACTCGCGAGCGGCGGCGCCCCGGGCGCGCGGTCGGTGGCACGGAGAGCGCATCCACGCCGGACCGTGCCGCCGCTGGCGCCCGCCGCGCGGCCGGTCGCCGCGCGGCACACGACGTCGCTCCGGCGCGGGCCACGGCGTGTGAGCGCGATCGCGCAGATCCGGCGCGAGTTCGGACGCCCGCACTCGCAGGTCGCGTCGGCCGGCGCGGCGCCGAACGCCTCGGCGGCGAGCGGATCCGCGCCGGCGGGGGCGGCGGCGACATCCACGGGCGCCGCCGCGTCGCCCGGGCCCGGGCGGGCCCCGCCGGCGCAGACCGCCGCCCAGGCGGGACAGACGCAGGCCGAGTTCGGGTTCGAGCGCTGAGGCGGCACGGATGGGTCGCGAGCAGGCAGCCTCAAAGGTGACGATCAACACTCGCCGGCTTTGGCGCATGCGGCTGGCCCACGATCTGCCCCGCTATGTGCTCTACGCGCTCGCCTTCACCGGTCTCGCGGCTAGCGCACGCTTCGTGGTCGCTCCGCCGGTTCCGCGCGCGCCGGTCGCCGACGCGCGTCAGGCGACGCCCGCAGACCGGTCCGCCGAAGGGTACGCAGCGCTGTTTGCCCGCCGCTATCTCACTGGAACGCGGGGAACCCCAGGCAGCACGCAGAGCCTCGAAGCGTTCGTCGGTCGCGGCATGGAAGCGGATGTCGGCCTCGAGCTGCCGCAGCAGGGAGAGCAACGCGTCGAGTGGGCCGAAATCGTGCAAGCGCGCGAACCCGCCCCGGGAGAGCACGTGTACACGGTTGCAGCGCAGACCGACAGCGCCGGTCTGCTTTACGTGACTGTGCCGGTCGCGCGCACCGCCGATGGCGCGCTCGCCGTCGCTGGCTATCCAGCATTCGTCGGGCCGCCAGCCGCCGAGCCGGATCAGTCGGCTGCACATCTGCGTGAAGTATCCGATCCCGCGCTCGCGACGGTCGTTCAACGGGCGCTGCGTAACTACCTCGACGCCTCCGAGAGCGAGCTCGCTGCGGACCTGACAGCAGGCGCGAGCGTCTCGCTGCCGGCCATGCCGATGGTTCTCGACTCAGTGCAACGACTCGTATGGGCGCAGGAGGGCAGCGCGGTGCTCGCCACCGTTCAGGCAAGCGAAGGCCGTGGTGCCCGCTACACGCTCGCTTACGAACTGGACGTGCTACGGGCCCAGGGGCGCTGGGAGGTATCGGCCGTGCAGACGGATCCTGATGAGTAGCGCTCCGGGAAGAGGCGATGAGCGTACGTACTGCGATCTTCGCGATCACGACGCTTCTCGCGTGCTCGTGCCTTGCGTGTTCGCGCCGCGTTCGCGAGGGCCACGTCGCGGCGAGCACGCCCGCGCCCGCGCCTTCTGCCGCGAGTGAAAGTGGCGCCAGCTCGCTGGAATCGGCGGCGGCGAAGGCGGGCAGCACCGGACGGGCAGTCGCGATGAGCCTGCTCGGGCTCGCGCTTGCCGTTGCGGCCACCGTGTTGGCCTTTCGTCGCGATTTCAAGGAGGCGGCGGGGTGTTCGCCGTCGGGATCGTCGCCGTCTTGCTAGCGACGCCGGCGGGGGTAAGCCTGTTGCGCGACACGGTCGCATCGCTGTTCGGCTCGCCATGATCGAGATCCGCTCCTTTCGTCGCGTGTTCGACCTCGAGCGGCGCATCTACAGCATCGACCAGCTGCGCTTGAACCCCGGCGGCGTTCCGGTGAGGGGGATTGTGTACTTCCTCGCGCTCGCGCTACGAGCCTTGCTTGGCCGGCACCCCGCTGGTGGCGCCGTTGCTGACGTACATACCGTGGTACTTGCGCGACATCGCAGTTCCGCTAGCGGCCGCGATGGTCCTGAGCGTCATTCGCATCGAGGGCCGCACGTGTCACCTGGCGGCGCACGCGCTTGTGCGCTACCGTCTCGGTCCCCGCCAGCTGGCCGGGGGGCGCGGCTGACACGCCCGGGGCGGTGTGGCAGCCGACGGGCTCGTGGTTTGCTTCCCGACGGATCGGACGGCCGGCCTTCGCCGGCCTGCGGTAGACCGGGCCCGGGGGCCGCGGTCGTGCGCGTGGAGCACGCACGCGGCGGCCGGGTATCGAGCGCAGGGCGAGCGGCTCGGCGCGCTAGGCAGCACTGGGTGCTCACGCTCCGGGAGGGGCTGCGGTGGGCGCGACCCGGGCGCGCAGGTGATCTCCCTGGGTCGGGCGCGCGGCTGCTCGTAAGGGCCGCGAAGCGGCGGCGCCTGCGGACGATGGCCGCACCCGTCGCTTCGTGTACGGCAACTGCGTGTTCGCCACGTCCTCGACGACCCGTGGGCGGCGTTCAACGTGGACGTCGCTTCATACGCGTGGCTAAACGAGGAGGGCAAGCGCGCTCGTTTCCTCGCGCTGATCGGCGCGCTCGAAGCGTCGAGGCAGATGTGCAGCTGCTACGCGTCTCAGCGGGTTTGCAGCTCGAGGGCTATGCGCATCCGTGCGCGAGGAGAGCGTGCCAGGGGCGGCTAGGGAGCGGGTGCACGCGTCCGCGCGCGAGCGCTATCTCGCGAGCACGTCAGGCGGCTCGGTGGCTCGGCGGGGCGCAGCCGCAGGTGTTCGTGCTCGTCAGCCTCAGCGAGCCCGAGCGTGACGTCGCCACATACGTGTCACGCGTGCCGGGCGAGCATCCACGCGACTGGTGGACAGCGCTGCGGCGCGTGCTCACGCTTCCGGACCGGCGTACGCTCTCGGTTGCGGAGCTCGAGCGGACCCGGGTGCGCGCCGATCAGGCCCACGCGCGGCTCGCGGACTTCCTGCCGGTGCACCAGGTCCGCGGCGTGGAGCTGCAGTGGCTGATGCGCAGGGCGTTTTGTCGGGGCGTGGGCGAACCGGCTGTCGACGGGCTGCATGCGCCGCGCGCGCTCGTATTCGAGCGCAACGGCGAGGCCACGCTGGCGCCGCTCGAGGGCGACGTCGTGCGCTGGCTGGACGGGTGTGTGGAGAGCCGGGGCAGCGTGCTCAAGGTCGAGTCCGAGCTCGGCACGGGCTGGCAGGCGCAGCTCGTGGTAGGGGCGCTGCCCGAGCGCAGCACGTTCCCGGGCGCCAGTGCTGAGCTCATGTTCGCGGCGGTCGAGAGTCTGCCGTTCGGAGTGGACCTGTCGTTGAGCGCGAGGTTCCTGCCGAATGAGCTCGCAGTGCGGATCGCGCAGGCGTCGCATCCAGGATGCCGATCAGATCGTGCGCGCTGAGTCCGCCGGTGAGCAGGGCATGTCCGATCTCGGGTACGCGCGGACGCAGGAGGCGCGCGACCTGCTCGCCTATCTGCAGGCATCCAGCAAGCCGCCGCTGCTGCGCGCGACGCTCGCGGTCGCGGTCGCGGGTGAGGACGAGGAGGAGCTGGAGGGGCGCGTGGAGATGTGCCGGCGCGCCTATGGCGAGGTGCGCCTGCATCGTCCGCTGGGTGATCAGCTGCGGCTGTTCCTGCAGCAGCTGCCGGGTCAGCGGACGCTCGTGGCCGGCTACGACGACACGCTGACGGTCGAGCAGGTCGCGGCGATGATGCGCGACCGCGTCGCACGCGGCCGGCTCGGACAAGGGGTTCTATCTCGGACACACGCTGTCCGCCTCCAGGCAGCCCGTGAGGTTCAACCTGCGGGAGGGCTCCGAAAGCGATGGCAACGCGACGATCCTCAGCGTCGGCGCCCTCGGCTCGGGCAAGACCACGCTCGCGCAGAAGCTCGCATACGAGGGCTTCCTGCAGGGCGCACGCGTGGTCGACTGCGATCCGAAGGGCGACCATCGCTTCCACCTGCTGAGCGATGTCGCCGCCCACGTCGAGCGCGTCACGCTGCGCCCGGACTCGGAGCTGCGCGGCATGCTCGATCCGCTGCGGGTGGCACCCGTCCACCTGCGCCAGGACGCCGCGGTCTCGTTCCTGCGCGACCTGCTTCCCGCGAGGGCCGATCCTGCGTGGGAGACGGCGGTGGTGGGCGCGGTCGACCGCGTGCTCACGCGCTGTCGCGAGCCCACCTGCCGCGAGGTGGTGCGGGCGCTCGAACAGGGCGAGGAGACCGACGTGCAGGTTGGCAGGGCGTTGGACGTGTACGCGCGCTCCGGGCTGACCCAGCTCGGCTTTGCCGATCCGGAGGTGAAGCTGCCGCCCGTGGGTCACCGCCAGGTCACCTACCTGCCGATCCGCGACCTGCCCGCCCCGCCGCCGGGTATGCCACGCGGGGACTACTCGCAGGCTGAGCGTGTGGGCGAGCAGGTGGTCCGCCTGATCGCGATGTTCGCAATGCACCTGATGGGCTCGGAGCGTGGGCGCTTGAAGTTGTTCTGCTTCGACGAGGGCTGGCGCCTGCTCGGCGATCCCGTCGGCAGGATGCTGCTGGCATCGCTGCAGCGCATGGGTCGTTCCGAGTTGGCGGTGCCGATCATCTCCACGCAGCTCGTCACCGACGCGCTGATCGA
>CAVZDM010000142.1:0-33482 GCA_963773955.1 uncultured Acidobacteriaceae bacterium
ACCTCCGTACCAGCCGATGCCGAAGCCTAGTCCGAAAGAGAGATACGGTCCGCCGAACCAGATTCCGGGATACGGATACCATCCCGGCCAGGCCACGACGGGATATCCGTAAATCAACCACGGGTTATACGCCGGGACGTAAACCACTTCGGGATCGGCCGGCTCAATGTCGACATCCGGGCCATCGTCTTTCACGACTTCCTGTTGCGTGCTCTTAAGATTGCCAGCGTCTTTCGCCTTGTGACGCATCACCTGCACCGCATCCATCACGTCCTGCTGCTGGTTGTAGTAAGCGTCGCCCAGAGATGAGACCCAGGAGAGGTTCTTATCCATATTTCCCAGGACGGATGGAAACGCCGTCAGCGCCTTGACGCTCGGATCCCAGGGTTGCTGGTCAACCGCCTTACCCAAAGCCTCGCCCTTCAAATCAGGATTCGCCTGCACCCATCGGTCGGCTTCGACGACTTCCTCGGGAAACGTGGATGCGGCCAGGATCTGTGCCACCAGCGAATCTGGATACAGCGCAATCGGCGCTACCAGCCGCTGCAACTGCTCGGGAGTCTGCTGTGCGTAGGGCGGCGCCTGAGCGCCCTGCCCATCTTGCGGTGGCGTGGCTTGCGCGTCTTGTGGTGGCGCGTCTTGCGCCGCCAGGGTCAGCGGCATAGTCGCGAACAAAAGAGCGAATGAAAGAAGGAAAGCCAAACTCTGCCTGGCTAATTGGGGTACTGAGAACTCCGCGGTACCTGCGAAAATCTTCATGTTTTTAGAACCTCCTCTTGCGTCCTTGCTACCCGAGGCCCTCCGTTATGTACAGATGCAGACAATGCAACTTAGGCTGCAACTTTACCTTTCTAGACAAAGCCGCTACATCAATAATTCCCCCAGCTCGCGAGGACTCTCAATCAGCACATCCGGCGGCACGTCATCCAGAGTGTGCGGAGCGAATCCGTAGGTCACACCGCACGTCCACAACCCGGCATTTTGGCCGGTCAAAACGTCAACCGACGAATCTCCGATGATCAGCGCCTCATCTGCCGCGACACGCGTTTCATCGAGGATGGTCAGCACCCCCAGCGGATCGGGCTTCTTGGTGGTAAAGCTGTTGCCGCCGTAAACACTCACAAAGAAGTGTCCCAACCCCAGCGCCCGCACAATGTCGCGCGAAGGATTCACTGGTTTGTTCGA
The DNA here is from genome assembly GCA_963773955.1 of uncultured Acidobacteriaceae bacterium. GTDB lineage: Bacteria > Acidobacteriota > Terriglobia > Terriglobales > Acidobacteriaceae > Acidiflorens. The sequence continues at coordinate 1,186 of CAVZDM010000142.1, forward strand.
GAGTACCGCCATCTGCCGCTGCACGCCATTCGACTTAACCCGATTCGGCAAGTTAGCCAGTCCCGCGAGCAACTCGGGAACGCCCTGGTAAACCGTGGTGTGGTCGAGCTTGTGCAGGCGGTAGTAGCCCAGAAAATACTCCAGTGCGGTTCGGAGCAACGCCTCATCATCCGTGTTTTCTAGAGCGCGGCGCACCAGGGCCGGAGCGCCATCTCCGACATAGCTGGCAATGACGTCGCCATCCAGCTCGGGGCGTCCGATATGGCGCAGCATGGCATTCACGGAGTGAATCAAATCGAGACGCGAGTCAATCAGAGTGCCGTCGAGATCGAACACCAGCAAGCGGATGCGATGCGGATCGAAGGGGCGCAGGAAACGAATCATTACTGTTCAGGATAAACCAAGGTGTCAGGTCTCAGGTGTCAGGTCTCAGGAAGGGTCACCTCCAACGGCGGACTCCCGGTGAAAAGATTCTCCTGAGACCTGACACCTGACACCTGCAACCTTGGTTTACAATGATGCGGGCTGAAACTCTCTGGGGTGAAGAACGCGGCATGGCCACGACTAAAGTCGATCCCAAGCTCAACGATAGCAACCTTGCGAAAAAGGCCAAGAGCTATCAGGGCCTGACGAGTCAGCAACTCATTGACGCTTACCGCACCATGTTCACCTCGCGGCGTTTGGACGACCGCGAGATCCTGCTCAAGCGGCAGCAGAAGGTCTTCTTCCAGATCTCGGGCGCAGGCCACGAAGCCATGGGCGTCGCTGCGGCCTTTGCGTTGAAGGCTGGATACGACTGGTTCTATCCGTATTACCGCGACCGCGCACTGTGCCTTGCGCTGGGCGCGACTCCGTACGAAATGCTGCTTGGCGCTGTGGGCGCGGCCGACGATCCCTGTTCCGGCGGTCGGCAGATGCCGTCGCATTGGGCATACAAGCGGCTGAACGTCGTCACGCAATCGTCGGCCACGGGCACGCAAATCCTGCAAGCCGTGGGATGCGCCGAAGCCGGCCGCTATCTCGCCAGGCATCCCAAGGCATGCCAGAAAGCCGAGGGCGATTACCGGCAATTCAAGGACGTTCAATTCCAGGGCGATGAAATCACCTACGTCTCGCTCGGCGACGGCACCACCAGCGAAGGCGAGTTCTGGGAGGCGCTGAACTCGGCCTCTAACCTCCGTCTGCCGGTAATTTTTTGCGTGGAAGACAACCAATACGCGATTTCCGTTCCTGTGGAAGTCCAGACGTCGGGGGGCAACATTTCGCGGCTGGTCTCCGGCTTCCCCAACTTCCATTTCGAAGAAATTGACGGTACCGACCCGATTGTCGCCTATGCCGCGTTTCAACGGGCGGCCGACTATTGCCGCGCGGGCCATGGTCCGGCGTTTGTCCATGCCCATGTGATTCGCCCTTATTCGCATTCGCTCTCGGACGATGAGCGTCTTTACCGTCCCGACGCCGAGCGGCAGGCCGATGCCGCGCGCGATCCGGTGCACTGCCTGCAAATGTTTCTGCTGCGCGAGGGAATCCTCGACGAAAAAGGAATCAACAAAATCGAGAAGGAAATCGAGGAGCAGATCCAGGCCGATGCCGATCGCGCGCTCGCGGCCCCGATACCGCAGCCTGACACCATCTATAACTTCGTGTATTCGCCCGATCTCGATCCCACTTCGGCGGCGTTCGAAACTCATCCGGCATTTGCGGCTCCCGAGTCTGCAGTGGACGGCAAGAAGCCCACCTCGCAAAATAAAACCATGGCGGACCTGATCAATACCGCCCTGCGCGACGAGATGCGGCGGGATGAGCGCGTCATCATCTTCGGCGAAGACGTGGCCGACGCCAGCCGCGAACAGTATCTCAAGCAGAAGCTGATCAAGGGCAAGGGCGGAGTCTTCAAGCTGACTTCCGGATTGCAGATGGAATTCGGGGCTGACCGCGTCTTCAATTCTCCGCTAGCGGAAGCCGCAATCGTCGGCCGCGCCACGGGCATGGCCACGCGCGGATTGAAGCCGGTGGTTGAGATCCAATTCTTCGATTACATCTGGCCGGCGATGATGCAGTTGCGCGACGAACTTCCCATTATCCGCTGGCGCTCGAATAACGCCTTCTCGGCGCCGGTGGTGGTGCGCGTCGCGATTGGCGGGTATCTGACGGGGGGCGCCATTTACCACTCGCAGTGCGGCGAGAGCATCTTCACCCATACTCCAGGATTGCGCGTGGTGTTCCCTTCGAACGCACTCGATGCGGCGGGACTGCTGCGGACTGCGATCCGCTGCGACGATCCGGTTTTGTTCCTTGAACACAAGCGGCTCTATCGCGAGACCTATGGACGCGCGCCCTATCCCGGTCCTGACTATACGGTTCCGTTTGGAAAAGCGAAGGTCGTGCAACCCGGAACCGACCTCACCGTCATCACCTACGGCGCGGTGGTTCCGCGGGCGCTGCAGGCCGCGCAAAAACTGGAGCGCGAGCATCGCGTCAGTGTCGAACTGATCGACCTGCGCTCGTTAAATCCGTTTGACTGGGAGGCGATTGCCGCGTCGGTGAAGAAAACCAACCGCGCGTTAATTGCCTACGAAGACGCGCTGAGCTGGGGATATGGCGCCGAAATTGCCGCCCGCATCGCCGATCAACTGTTCCATCATCTCGATGCGCCAGTGAAACGAATCGCGGCTACCGATACCTTCGTTGCGTATCAGCCAATTCTCGAAAATGCGATCTTGCCCCAGGCAAGCGATCTGTTCCGGGCCATGAAGGAACTGGCGGAATTCTGAAGAGCAGCTATCAGCTATCAGCTTTCAGCTATCAGCTTCTCGCTTTTGGCTTTTCCCGGAGAGAAGCGGCCGCTTTTAGGGGTGGTATGCAGTCTTAATGCTCGCACCAGCACGGGGCGACGCAACACAGTTTCCAATAGATGTCGCGCTGCGGCTACGCTTTCCGCCGCGCCGTCCAGCGCTGAGTATCCCGCCACTCGCACGGCTACGCAACGGTCTTGCAAGCTAACCTCGATGCGCGGAGGGTCTTCGTTCTCGTTTGGTTTCCGATGGTGCCTATTGTGCGGGTCCAAGGCGTTTGCCAGACGCAAAATGCCGGCCAGCTCCATGGCGATCCGCCGATCTTGGAGTTCCAGCAGTTGCATCGTCTTGCCCCGTGGACGCGGCAATGCCCCGCGATGATAGCGCGCCACCACCGCGGCTAACTCCAGCTCTCGCGCGCTCCAGCCCAGAGGGCGTGCCAGCCCGCGGATCATGCGGTACGAACTCTTTTGGTGGTTTTCCGCGCCCTTTACTTTGCCGACGTCATGCATGAGTGCCGCCGCCTGGAGAACCGCTCGCGGATCATGATTCAGATCCGACGCCTCCAGCGTTTCCGCAACGGCGTCCGACGTCGCCAGGCCTGCGTTTTTCAACCCGTCGTATAAGAGAAGCGCCAACTGGGCCACGCGTTGCGAATGCGGAAAATCAGGATCGAGATATCCGGCCCAGGCTCGAAGACGGCTCAGGGCCGAGGCGCGCAACTGCGGGCCAGACGGCAACTCCACGCGCCAGACACGCCATAGCGATTCGCGGCCGACCATCTTCTCTCGATAGCGCTCAATTCTTTTGGACCGCTCCGCATTCAACTTTTCCCGCCAGCGGGTGCGGCTTTCCACGTCGGGGAAGGCGACAATCTTGACCGCGGTTGCCCACAGCACATCCAGATCGTGCACTTCTCCCAGGAGATCCTGCAGTTCTTTCAGATCGCCGCCCCATGACGCGTGCTGGCGCGGCAGAAAATTTTCCACCGTGTAGCGGAAGCGTTTGATGCCAATGCGCAGCGCGTGCCAGCTAAGCTGCGACCGCGTCCGCAGCGCGCGTTTGTGCAGATCGTGGGCGGCTGTCCACTTTTCCAGTGCCAGATGGAGGTAGACCACACTCCCCGGACGCACCCGCGACGCGCGCTGCGGCAGAGTTCTCGACCACTGGCGCCATTGCTTGCGGTCAAACTGATTGAGATCTTTGAAGGCGCGCTGCTTGCAGTCGGCTTCGCGCGCGCGGACGTAATTGAGCAGCCGAGTCGCAACGGGATCGCCCGGCGCTGGGTCGGCGGACGCTGGGTCGCTGGCCGAGTCATTGGCATCGGCACCGCCGCCCAGCTTCTCGATCCACTCTTGCATCACCTGCATGTCGCGCAGCTCACCCAACGCCTGAAAGAGCTTCTTCCCCGCCCTTTTCATGTCCTTCCAGGAAGAGTCGGGATCGATCGCCATCAATCCATCGGCCAGGGAACGGCAGCGCCGCAGCGCCACTCGAAGATCGTGCACCGCGTCGGCGTCGAAACCCATGGCCGCGCGATCGCACTCCACCAGCACGCGGTCCATCCAGGCGTGGAGACCGAGCTTCGGCTTTGGCTCAGCCGGCTTTAGACTGGGCTGAGGGCTGGCCTTCAGAATAGGACTGGCTGCCACTATGGTTGCTTCCCTTGCAGGAACCATTGTCGCCTGTTTGCGTGGATTCTTCTAGCGGGGCAGCTGTCAGGGTTAGCGGTCAGCTCCGGTACCACGATCCGAGTCTCCGCCGCTTTTGGTCGTTCGTTATCTGTCTGAAAGAAGAGCGGAATTTGATCGTCGCTGCTGCGGGGTTCTGAGTGTAAACGCCTGCTAACAACATTTGTTGGACAACGGCAAGCTATGAGGCAGCGTTTCCCCCACTTATTGCAGCTTCGCATACTCGGCTTTGGCTTGCTTCAGGATGGGGATGTCGGGGTCAGCGTCTTTCCAGAGGGTGAGGAAATCTTGGTATGCCGCCTTAGCCTTGGCGGTGTCGCCTTGCATGGCATAGGCACGGGCGAGTCCGAGATGGGCCAGTCCGCCGATGGGTTCGTTTAGAACAATTCCACGATGGTCGAGGATTTTCTGAAACTCGGCGGCAGCTTCGCCGCCGTGATGTTCCACCAGAAAAGCCTCGCCGCGTACAAAGACGGGATAAAGGGCGGTCCAACCAAACGTACTGGATGTCGTCTGTCCTAGCTCATACGGGACTGCGGTTCTGAGACTCTCAATCGCCTCAGAAGCGTTCCCCCGGTTAGCAGCAAGCTTGGCGCGAAGTGTTGGCAGGTAGTTGAACTGCACGATGGTGTCTTCCGGAAACCTCTTGCTCAAATCGTCGGTTAGGACTTGCGCTCGCCCATCTTCCCGCGCATACGCGAAGGCGAGCGCAGCACCGTACTGCGCGTCGCGGCCTGCCGAGCTTCCCATTTCCAAAGTCGCACGCCGTCGCGCTTCCTGTGCGTTGCCGAACAAGGCTTCCCGCAAGCCAGACAGGACAGAGTACATGGCGGACGCTTCCTTCTCTTGCGCCCTTGCAGCGGAGTCCACCGCCCGATGGGAAAACTCCCGGGCGTCCCTAAGCCGCCCGGAATAGGCGGCGGTATCGGCTTCCATACCTAGCAGTTCGTCCTCTATTCCCGGCTGATCGGCTGACCTTGCTACTTGCTGTGCCATCCCTGCCGCATCGTTCTGCAAGAATGCCATCAGATACGCTGGGATAGGGAGGAAATTAGAGGAACCAAGTTTGCGTTCGAGAGCCTGCCGATAGGTCGCCTTTGCCTCATCTAGGCGATTCAAAGGGATGTAGCTGAACATGAGGACGCCATAGGACACGGGGTCGTCTGGATTCAATCGGATGGCATTCGTGGCTGCTGCAACCCCTTTCTCATATTGCCCCAAGACCGGGTAAATTATGCCCGACAAGAAATCGTGCGGCATCTCCGAGCGTGGATAAGCTTGTATCCAAAGCTCGCAGTTTTGTTCGGCCTTTTCCATGTTCCCAGTGACCACCATATGGAAGGAAGCCGAGATGAAATACTTCTCTGCCTCGCTGGCTCGGTTGCGGAGTTCGTAAGCCTTGCGAGTGCGGTCGGCAGCCATGCCGGACTGTCCAATATCCCCATACACGCGCCCCAGCATTGCGTAGGCGAGCGCGAAATTCGGGTCGAGTTCGATGGCATGCTTAAAAAACGGAATCGCTGCGGCAGACCCTGTTGTGCCGAGAACTTTACGACCCGAACTGAATGCTTTCAAGGCTTCGAGTGATGGCGTAGTGGCCTCTTCAAGGGGGGTATCAAACTTCTGCACCGTACTCAACGATTCGCCCAGTTTGGTCCGAATTTCCCCGGCCATCTTCCCCAGAGCATCGACCACATGGTTCTTGTCGCTCGCTTGCGTTTCTGTGCTCGCCACCGTTTCCCCGCTTGAGCAATTGGCCGCTTTAACGGTTAGGAGGTACCGAGTGCCTATCTGCGCTATCGAACCGTCGAGAACGGCGGCGCTGCCCGTTCGCTGGCAGAGTTCCCGCGCAATCTCCGGTGTGAGCTTCAAATCCGGCTTCTGACCCATCAGTTGGAGAGTCTGCTGAATTCGCTGGTCAGAGATGATACTGAGGAAGGGTGATTGCTCTAGCTGGACCGAGAGTCCTTGCCGGAGCGTGCCGTCAAAGACCGCGTCGCCGGTTGTGTTTGTGAAGTCCGCAAGGACAATCATGTCCTTGTCGGTGAGCTTGGGCGTGCGGTGGAAATAAAAGTAACTAACGCCCGACAGCGCAATCACAGCCACGGCAGCGGGAACAATGGTTCTCCAGTGTTTCCCGATATCGCCTCCGGCTCCGGCCTTTGCACTTACTGTCCCTCGCGCCGAATCCGTGTCCCGCTTCAGCCGTTGCAGGTCAGTGCGTACGTCAGAAGCGTGTTGGTAGCGCAGGTTGCAGTCTTTTTCGAGGCACTTGCTAATGACGCGCTCTAGTTCCGCTGGCACGTCGGGGTTCAGCCGAATTGGAGGTACAGGTGCCCGGTTCAGGATGGACTCGAAGACCAGCCCCGTGCTGTCCCCACGGAAAGGCATCGTGCCTGTCGCCGCTTCGTAGAGCACGACGCCAAAGGAAAACAAATCAGTCCGAGCGTCCAACTCCTTGGCTCGGATTTGCTCCGGCGACATGTATCCCACTGTTCCGAGCGTTGCCCCCTCGCTGGTCAAGTCGGTGCTCAGCGAGGTCGTCAAAGCACTGGGATCATTTGAAGTGGCATTTATCTTAGCCAATCCAAAATCCAGAATCTTAGCGTGCCCGTGCTCAGTCACAAAAATGTTTGCTGGCTTGATGTCACGATGAACGACACCCTTAGCGTGCGCCGCACTCAGAGCGTCGGCGATTTCTGTGCCCAGCGATAGAAGCAGTTCGGTATCTACCGGACGTCCCGCAATGCGATGCTTTAGCGTCTGCCCCTCCAGCAGTTCCATGGCGATGAAGGTTCGCCCACCGGATTCGTCGATTTCGTAGATCGTGCAGATGTTCGGGTGGTTCAAAGAGGACGCAGCCTTAGCTTCCCGCTGGAAGCGGCTGAGGGCTTGCGCGTCGTGGGCGAGTTCGTCGGGAAGGAACTTCAGGGCGACGTGGCGGCCGAGTTTGAGGTCTTCGGCTTTATAGACCACGCCCATTCCCCCGCCACCGATCCTGCTGAGGATGCGGTAGTGGGACACTGTCTGCCCCACGGGTTGGGAGGGCGTGGACACTGGATAGACATGTTAGGTTGTGGGCGACGGGAAGGTCAACGTACAGTTCGCAGTAACGCATGGTTGGCGTAATATCCCCATCTCTAACAATGTCGGCAGTGTCAAACACTTTTTGAGCGCACTGAGGCATGCACTCGAAGAAGAGCGCCATTTCGCTCTCGTAGGTGGTTTGCGCATTTCCAACCTGGGCTCGCTGTTCATCGTTGGGGTCAGGAACTCAGTCCGACCCAGCCATCTCTTCGATCACCCACTGCGATCATGATTACTTGTTCAGACTCCCCGGTGAGGGGAGCGGGATGCCCAATCATTACGTCGGTGACTTACTGCCCACCATCGGGATTTCCGGGCTCTCCCGCGTGCGAACCAAGCTTTTGCAGTTGGCCGTAGTCATGGCCCTGGCGCCACATCCAGTACAGATGCACCGCCAGTTTCCGAGCCATCGCCACCTTGGCGATCTTCCGCCCGCGCCGCATGGCAAGGTGGAAGAACTTATTGCGCCACTCGGGCTGGCTGCGCACCGTGACCTGCGCCGCTTCCACCAGCAGAAAGCGCAGCAGCACGTTGCCCTGTTTGCTGATGTGTCCCAGTCGACGACGATCTCCGCTGGACTCTTCCGTCGGAACCAGACCTACGTAGCTGGCGATCTGTTTGCCGCAATGAAAACGCTCCGGCGTTCCGATTACCAACTCGAAGGCCAACGCCGTCAGGGGTCCGACTCCGGGATGCGTCGCCAAGCGCCGCGTCACAGGACGTTTTTCCACTTCTTCTTCCAAGGCACCCGTCAGTTGCTGGATTTTCGGCGTTAGTCGATCGAGTAAGTCGAGCAGGTCCTGCCGCCGGCGGCTCGCCCAAGGAGCCAGTGCGATCGACTCCAGCTCCTGCCGACCCGCCGCTCGCCATAAGGCTTTCTTGCGCCGCAGGCCTTCGTTGAGTGCTACCACGTGCAACTGATTCATCACTCGAGTGCGCATCTGCACCAATCGATGCCGATGCCACAGCAGTTGTCGCAGATCGCGATTCTCTGCGTCCGGTACCCAGATTCGCGGAAAGCGGTCTTCGATCAGCAGTCGCAGCAACAACTGCGCATCCTGTCGATCCGTTTTCTGCTTCCGTACCCGTTTGGTACGGATCTCGGCTGCGTCCCCGATCCACAACTCAAACTGCAACTCGCGCAGCAAACCCTCAAACCAGCGTGCGTGCCCGCTGGCTTCCATCCCCACTCGCACGTTCTGTCCCGCGAGCGTGCGATAAAACTGCTCAGCTTCTTCGCGGTGAGTCAGCCGCCGTTCGGCGCACTCCCCGGTTTCTGTGTCCACAAATGCAATTTGCTGAAAGCCCGGATGATAGTCACAACCTATAATCAGCATGTTCGGCTCCTTTCCTCCGAGCCCTTTGGTCGGTTTGCGCCTCCAAAGTTTACTCGGGCCTGGGAGCCGACATTGTTATGGAATCATTACACTCATTGACCGGGATCTGGTCAGTTGGTTGGGCCAGACCCTACTGCGACAGGCCAACTTCTTGGATTGAGCCGCTCTTTTTCGTCACGGTGATGGGCGCCGAGGTTTTGCTTTCGTAGACGGTAACCGGTGGTCCTGATACGGGACAGCACGGTGCGATCGAATTCCCGGAGTACACCGCCGTTAACGTGTGGGCGCCGGGCGCGAGCTGTGACGCACTGAGCGGCAGACTTGCCGCAGACTCCGCGGCGCTGGTGGGCAGCAGCGTTCTTTTCGCCAGCAAGGTTGACCCCAGCATGAAGTACACCGTACCGCTGGGCACACCGCCGCCACCGGGATTGGCGGACACAGCGACCGTCAGGGTGGTCGCCTCACCTGGCCGGAGGGTGTACTTTTCCGCGGTCAGCTTCACGGTCAATGAGTTGTATTTTGCGGTTCCCGTGTTTTCGTAGGCGCCGATGTCAATGTTCGAGCCGTTGCTCCGAGGATTCCCGATGAAGTCGGTGCTGCCATAGATGGAGTTAGGGGAACTGCCATTCGGATCACACCAGCCATCGCTGCATGAGAGGCTGGTGCTGCCGGCGCCGACGGCCGGAGAAGAAGGGATGGTGTCAAAGTTTGGCGGCGTGGCGCGTAGATTGACGAAGAGGGGATCCGCGTTCACGGAGTTGGCATCTTCGCCGCTCGAGGTCTGCCAGTTTGAAAAACTCGGGTAGCTGCTGACGTTACCCCACCAGATAGACGTTCCTTCTACATAACCTGCAGACGAGTTGTACAGGTTCCAATTGAGCGTCGCTGGTGGGGCAGGGTACGTCGGCGAAAACGGGGCGTAGCTGTAGATCCAAGTATTGAAGGCTCCGGCGTAGACCAGGTTGTTTTCGTAAATGTCGCCTTGCGCGCTGCCCACCTGGTTCTGAATCTGGAATTCGGCGGTTGAGCCACCTTCGGAATAATTGCCCGATTGAACAGCGTTGTTGTACAGAGTGTTATTGACGAAGACGTCGCGGTAGCTGCTGCCGCCTCCATTGCTGTGGCCGCCATTTTTGGTCGCGGGCGCATAACCGCCGATGGAGTTACCGCAGGCATTGGAGTTGTAGAAGATGTTGTTGCGCACCGTCACATACCTGCCGTAACAGGGGAACTTGCCCCGGGCGGCGGTTCCGGTATTGTTGGGGCCGGACCACTCGGTGCCATTGGCTTGGCAGACTTGATTTTCGCTGGTGGTCTCGATGCCGTAGTCGGTCTGTATGATCACGTTCCGCTCGATGGTGACATAGGCACAACCGTCACAGTAGAGTCCGTCGGCATCGTATTCATAGCCTTCGCCGGGATTGGTGATGCCGCTGATGTTATAGATCGTGTTTCCGCTGATTTCCCCGTACATCGCCTCGTCGTAGCCGACGGGACCGACGCCTTCGTAGCCGATTGCGTCGATGCCGATGTTGTCATTGTCGTGAACGAGGTTATTGGTGATTTTGAAGTAGGTCACGTTTCCATCCACGTTGACGGATTCGCTCTCCCCGGTCCTCAGGTCGTAAACTTCGTTGCCACTGATGACCAGCTGCGTGATGGGAGTCTGCGACGTGCCGTAAACGGAGATGCCGAACGCGTTGCCGTTGGCTTCCGCCCTGGTGGTGATGTTGTGCACACGATTGTTCAGAATCTGGATTCCCGTGCCTGAGCCCGTGATCCAGACTCCGGTTGGAACGTTGTCTTCGCTGTCGGTCGTGTAATGGCGGATTTCAAATCCGTTGATGGTGATGTAGCTCCGGCTACCCACGATGTTGATGAGACCCTGTGTGCCGTTTACGCTCAAGCCGGTGCCGTCGATCGCCGCAGTCTGGCCGGGATAGCTCTGGAATGTGATCGGGGCGGACGCCGTTCCAGACGCGGGAAAGTTTACGGACTCGTTGTAAATTCCTCCTAATACGTACACGGTGGCGCCTGCTGAGACTGAGTTCGCCGCGTGCTGGACGGTTAACCAAGGCGAACCGATGGTGCCGGGATTGCTGTCGCTGCCCTTTTTCGACACAAAATAGGTAGCGCCAATCTGTCCAGAAAGTGAGTGGGCAAGCAGCAGGACAATTATTAGGGTCGCGGCGTGGACCATCCCTGCAATCTGTATTGATGTCGATGTTTTGCGTGGCATAAGCACTTCTCCCTGGAAGGAACAACCTCACGCAATGAGAGTGCGCGGGGATTCGGAAACTTACGAATGCTTACTTTTACTTTCGTTTTGGGATGGTTGTCAAGGGAAAACGAGGGTGGTGGCGCCCCGGCCGGACGGGAAAGGTATGCCCATTGCCGCGGGAGACGCGGCAAGCCGCGTCTCTACCAGAATTTGTTTTAGGTGCTTAGGACTTTTTCGCGCTCTTCGGCATCCTGGATTTGCTGGCGCGCCGAACTTGGCAGGGCGAACTCCAACACCTCGTCGATGGTCTTTACATAGTGGGTGGTTAATCCCAGCAACTGCTCGGGCGTCAGGTCTTCCTCGACGTTGGTTTTGTTTTCGGCCGGCAGAATCACGTCACGCACACCGGCGCGTTTGGCGGCCAGAACTTTTTCCTTGATGCCGCCGACCGGCAGTACGTTTCCGCTCAGCGTGATCTCGCCCGTCATTGCGGTCAGCGGACGGACTTGCTTGCCTGACAGCAACGACACCAGCGCGGTCACGATGGTGACGCCCGCCGAAGGGCCGTCTTTCGGGATCGCCCCCGCGGGCACGTGAATGTGGATGTCGTGGGTGGCAAAGAATTCTTCGTCGATGCCCAACTGCTTCGCGTTCGAACGCACCCAGCTTAACCCGGCTTGCATCGACTCGCGCATCACGTCCTGAATCTGACCGGTGATGGTCAGGCCGCCTTTGCCTTTCATCTGGTTGGCTTCTACGAACAGAACGTCGCCGCCCGATGGGGTCCACGCCAGTCCTACCACGACGCCCGCGCGTTTGGTGCGCTCGGCAATTTCGCCTTCGCTGCGCACCTTGATGCCGCCCAGAAATTCCTGGACGATTTCCTTGGTAACGATGAGCTTGTCGTTCTTGCCTTCCGCGATGCGGCGCGCCTGCTTGCGGCAGATGGTGCCGATGGTGCGTTCGAGGTTCCGGACCCCGGCCTCGCGCGTGTAGTGGCGGATGACGTAGCTGACCGCTTCTTCGGGAAATTCGATCTGCTCCTTGGTGATTCCGTTTTCCTCGATTTGACGCGGGATCAGGTACTGGAAAGAAATGTGAATCTTTTCTTCCTCGGTGTAGCCTTGCAGTTCGATGATCTCCATGCGGTCGCGCAACGGCTCGGCGATGGGATCGAGCATGTTCGCGGTGGTGATGAACAATACTTTCGAGAGATCGAAAGTCACGTCCAGATAGTTGTCGCGAAAGGTCGCGTTCTGCTCGGGATCTAGCGCTTCGAGCAAGGCCGATGCCGGGTCGCCACGAAAGTCGCGACCTACCTTATCAATTTCGTCGAGCATGAAGACTGGATCTTTCGTCTCCGCGCGGCGGATGCCCTGAATGATCTGGCCGGGCAACGCTCCGATGTAGGTGCGCCGGTGGCCGCGAATTTCCGCTTCGTCGTGCACGCCGCCGAGCGACAGACGGGTGAACTTGCGTCCCAGCGCGCGGGCGATGGACTTGCCCAGCGAAGTCTTACCTACGCCCGGAGGCCCGACGAAACAGAGAATCGGCCCTTTCATGTTGGGCTTCAGTCGCCGCACAGAGAGGTAGTCCAGGATTCGGTCTTTCACTTTCTGCAAGTCGTAGTGGTCGGCGTCGAGAATTTCTTTTGCCTTCAGGATTTCAATTTCCCCGCCGGAAGTCTTCGCCCAGGGCAGGATCGCCAGCCACTCGATATAGTTCCTGGTGACCGAATAATCCGCTGCCATCGGCGACATGCGCGCCAGGCGGCCCAGTTCCTTCAGCGCTTCTTTCTTCACTTCGTCGGGCATGCCCGCGGATTCGATTTTCTGCTTCAGTTCTTCGGTGTCGCGCGCACCCTCGTCCTGCTCGCCCAGCTCTTTTTGGATCGCCTTCATCTGCTCGCGCAAGTAGTATTCGCGCTGCGTCTGCTGCACGCGATCCTGTACTTCGGACTGAATCTTGTTTCGCAGTTGCTGGACTTCGAGTTCCTTGGCCAAGTGCTGATTGATTTTTTCCAGACGGACCCGGACGTCGCTGGTTTCCAGAGTTTCCTGCTTGTCGGCGGTCGAGAGTGAGGGCAGCGAGGAGGCGATAAAATCCACCAGCCGTCCCGGTTCTTCAATGTTCATCGCCACGGTCGAAAGCTCGTCGGAGAGCGTGGGCGAACCGGCCACGATCTGCTGGAACAAGGTCAGCACGTTGCGCTGGAGCGCTTCAATTTCGGAATCCTTGGGTGGAATCGTCTCTGGAATCGTGGTCACGCGTGCGCGCATGAAGGGCGAAAGCTGCGCGAAATCAGCCAGCCGCACCCGCTCCAAGCCTTCCGCAAAAACGAACAGGCTCTGGTTGGGCATCTTCACAACTTTGTGCACTACCGCCAACGTTCCAATGGCGTAGAGGTCGGTCGGCTGCGGCGAGTCCACGCGCGCCTCGCGTTGCGCTACGACGACGATGGTCTTGTCTTCGCCCAGCGAGTTAATCAGCTGCACAGAACTTTCCCGTCCCACCGTCAGAGGCAGTACGGCGTGGGGGAACAGGACCGTGTCGCGCACCGGCAGAATCGGAAGCGACCGCTCAGTGGTTTCGTAAGTGAGCTCGGAAGAAACAGGATCGCTCATGACTTGTCCTTGAGTGACTTTTACTCAACCTTGGATGAAACCAACTGCCAAAAGGATGCAGCCGTCGTGCTAGGTTGTTGAATTCTAAACCTTCTCTTGCCTTTTGCAACACACAGAAGGGACTCGGCCAACCGATGGGGCCAATACTTTCGGGGACGTGCCTCTCCTCCAGCACGCCCCCGTCAATTTCGGCGGCTTTCTCGTTCTCCGCGCCTGCGACTAAAACACGTGCTTCGCGAGATCGCCTTTGAACACCAGCTCCTGCAGAACGCGCTCGTTAGCGGCATTTACGACGTAAATTCTCTCGTCCCTATCCGCCTTCGCGCTCAACGAAACCAGTGTGCACTTCGCGCGCACCTCGACCGGCTTCTTCGTCCCGAGCTGCCGGAATACCATGATATGGTTCGAGCCCTCCATTACGTGACGGATCTCGTAGTTGCCCTGTGGCAACAGCGTGTCCGCCACCCGGACCTTCTCTGTAAAGCTCACCTTATAGGTGTCTCTAATGCCCAGCTGATTCTCGGCGCCCGAAACCGCGGCCAGCATAAAAACACACATCAGGATAAGCATTCCTGCAAAGATATTGCGCATACAAGCCTCCTTGGCTCTGGGCCAGAACGGCCCACCTTCAGGCTAGGACTACGGTGCGGTTTGCGCTGTGCACCACCTCACAGCAGATTGTGACGAAAAACCCGTGGCCGGGGAGCTACGGCGGGTGGTATGCCATGCTCACGCGACGGCTTTTAACGGGGCCGCTTCCTGGCACTTATAATAGAGTGCATGCCAATCTCAGCCCGAAACAAATTGCGCGGCAAGATCGAAGAAATTCAACTCGGCGACATCATGGCCCACGTGGTGGTTCGGGTCGGAGACAATCTCATTGAGAGCGTCATCACTCGCCGCAGCGCTGACGAACTCAAGCTCAAAAAGGGCGATTCCGTCGCCGCTGTGGTCAAAGCTACCGAGGTGATGATTCAGAAGGACTGACGCGCCTCACTGCACTTCAACAATCTTCAGCGTCGTCACCTGTCTTACCCATCGTGCCATTCTTTTTTCATCGGGGATGATGATGCGGTAAGGGCCCTCCTTGGCATCCAGCGGCTTCCCATCTTTCAAGAAAGCGAGAACAATTTGTTTGTCAGTGAACGCGGGATCGAGCTCGGGCAGAGCGATCACTGTCCGATAGCCATCGGCGGCTTCTACGAGCAAGCACGAAGCCATCTGCTTTCCATTCATGGTTTCTCCGAACCAAACTCCCGCTCTTTCCAACAAAGCCTTTAGGAGGACGCCGTCAAACGTCGTCGATAAACCGGAGGCGCCGGTTGTGACCTTCACGCGCGGCAAGGCCTCGATGTCGGCGCGTGACAGGACAGTCTGCTTTCCACTCTCGGTTTGCACGATTAGCTGCTGACAGGACGCGAGGGTCGGCTGGAGCGCCAGCGCCAAGATCACAGCGGGGAAAAACAGTCGATTTCTCATGGTACATACCTCGAATCATCACTTCTCCGCAACCTCTGTGGCAAAGGCGTTTTCTTACCACAGAGGACACAGAGGAACACAGGGAACAACCACCTCTGCCTTTACGCTCCAGAATAAATTCCCAGCACCTTCACCAATTCCGACACCTCGCTTAAGTGGCGCAGGGCATTGCGCGAATCTTCGTCGTCGCCGCGCAGCAGATCCACAAAAAACACGTATTCCCACGGGCGGCCGCGCATGGGGCGCGACTCGATCTTGCTCAAACTGATGTCGCGCAGCGCGAACACGCTGAGCGCCTTGAACAGCGCCCCCGGAATATTCCTCACGCTGAACGCCAGCGACGTCTTATCCGCAGTTCGCGTTGCTCGCGGCTTTCCGCGCTTGATCTTTCCTAGTTCGATCCTTCCTCGTTCGATCCTTCCTCGTTCGATCAGGAAGAAGCGCGTGAAGTTCTTCTTGTCATCCTCAATGCCGGCCTTCAGAATTTTTCCGCCATAAACTTCGGAGGCCCGCCGGCTGGCAATGCCCGCCGCATCGCGCAAGCCCTCGGCGACGACATGCTTAACGCTTCCGGCTGTGTCGTAGAACGGCACCGGCTCGAGCTTCGGATTCGTGGCAAACAGGTCACGGCACTGATCGAGTGCGACGGGATGCGAGAACACACGACGGACCTGTGCTAGTTTGGTGCCCGGCTGAGCAATCAGGTTGTGGACGATGCGCAGGCGAAACTCGCGCACGATGTGAACGTCGCGACTGAGCAGAAGATCGAAATGTTCGGCCACCGAACCCGCCAGCGAGTTCTCGATTGGGATTATGGCGCCGTCCACCGATCCCCGCTTCACTCGATCGAAGACCTCAAGCGAACGCGCGCACGGAACCACCGACGCACGCGGCAGCATCGCTTCGGCGGCTTCGTGGCTGAAAGAGCCGAGTTCTCCCTGGATCGCAATCTTCATCAAGCCATTCCTTTAGCGGCGGATGCGTTCGCCGCGCAGCCCCTAAAGGGGCATCTGATTTCGTCGGACTTTCGGCATCGCTAAAGCGATGCCCTGATACGAACCTTGTCGCCGGAAAATCATCCGACCGGCGAGCGCGCCAGCTCTTTCATCATAACCAGCGCGTCCATGTGGTTTGAATAGTAGCCGGTGACCGTCTTTTCCACGAAGTACCCTTTCTGCTTGTAGAAGCGGATTGCGGCGTCATTGTTCACCGGCGTCTCCAGCGCCACGGCGACCGCGCCTGACCCCAACATACGATCTTCCGCAGCCTGCAACAGAGCCGAACCGACGCCCTCTCGGCGCGCCTCCGCGACCACATCGATGGTAATGATGTGTCCAGTGTTGCGCCGAGTCTCGGCCACAATAAAACCCAGAATAGCGAAACCCGGAATCGCAACCGGAGCGCTGCCGTTGCCAGGAATCTCAACGGCTTCAGATTCGGCCACCAGAGTAAACGACCGTGGCCGGCGCATATAGAAGGCCAATTCCGGTTGCGAATAGGCCAATTGCGGATCAAAGCAAGCCTGGTCAATCCGCCACAGCGTGTCAAAATCGGCTGTCGCAAATTGTCGGATGCGGAAGGGCACGCCGTCATTGTAGCGGGTGAGGCTAGAGAAATCCGGTCAGAGGTTCAGCAGTACCTAATGAACGGCGAAACCCACTCATTCGCACAGAACGCGAATGAGTGGGGCACCCGCTTTTTTCTGTCTCTTCCCCTTGCGGAATTGCATCTATTAGAAGTACGATTTCTCCCCAGAGAGGCACCGTGGGGCGTTTCATTCTCATCGACGTTGTCGCAGCGGTCGCACTCTGTTTTCTCTGGTATGCCTGGTTTGTCCGTTACAACCGGCGACGCGCCGGCAACGTGCTGCAGTGGGTGCAGGCAGCGTGTCTCGGAAAGGGCAGCGTCGTCGATCTGCGATGGCAGGCGAGCAGTTCCCGTCTGAAGGCCACGCTGAATCTTTCCTCGCGCTGGTTTGAGGATGCCCGGCTCACCATCCGCCTGTTGCCGCGCCCGCTTCCGGTGCAGTGGGCGCTGAGCCGCTGGCGGCAGCAGCAGGAAACGCTCACCTTCGAAGCCAACATGGGATTCCCGCCGGGCTTCCACCTTGACGTCATCCGTCATCGCTGGTCGGGCCACTCGGGAGCGAAAAGCTCGGTGGTGAAAAGCTCAACCGGCACTCGTGCCTGGACCATCACTCGCCCCGGCCCGGTCATTCTTACGACCAAAGAAGACTGGCCTGTTGAACTCAACCCGGTGGTGAGCGCGCTGGCTTCGTGGCGCGACAAGGATTTTGTCGGCGTCCGCTTCAACTCGACTGCGCCGCACTTCACCGCCACGGTCGCGCTCGAAAACCTCTCCGATCAAAAAGCGACAGCCGCCTTGCTTGGCCTTTTCCGTGAACTGGCGGCCAGTTCCTCCGCGAAACAGCACTGAATTTATTGACTCATTGAATCATTGATTCATTGAATCATTGAGGTATTGAATCATTGAGTGTAAGAGATCCAATGATTCGGTAGCCTCGCGAAGTCCCCGGCTTTTATTGACTCGTCCGATTCGTCCACGTAAGATTTGCGCCAGTGATCGGGCGAACCATCTCGCACTACCGCATCATTGAGAAGCTTGGTGGGGGCGGGATGGGTGTGGTGTACAAGGCGGAGGACACCCGGCTCCGTCGTTTTGTGGCGCTCAAGTTCCTGCCCGATGAAGTTGCCCGCGACGCGCAGGCATTAGCTCGTTTTCAACGCGAAGCGCAAGCCGCATCCGCGCTGAATCACCCCAATATTTGCACAATCTACGACATTGGCGAGGAGGACGGCCAGGCGTTCATCGCCATGGAGTTTCTGGACGGGATGACACTGAAGCATCGTGTGGCCGGAAAGCCGTTCGAGACCGATGTTTTGCTCGGCCTGGCGATTGAGATTGCCGATGCGCTGGACGCCGCGCATTCCGAAGGGATCGTCCACCGCGACATCAAGCCCGCCAATATTTTCGTGACCAAACGCGGCCACGCCAAGATTCTGGATTTTGGGCTGGCGAAGGTCGTGCCCGCCATCTCCTCCAGCCACATTGCGTCGGCGAACGCAGCGACCGCGACCATCGACGATCAGCACCTGACCAGTCCCGGTTCCACGCTGGGGACCGTGGCCTACATGTCGCCGGAGCAGGCACGCGCGAAAGAGTTGGATGCGCGCACGGATCTGTTCTCGTTTGGAGCTGTCCTTTATGAAATGGCTACCGGGCAGCTGCCCTTCCGCGGGGACAGTACGGCGACGATCTTCGATGCGATTCTGAACCGTGCCCCGGTTGCCGCGGTGCGGCTGAATCCCGATGTGCCGGCCGATCTGGAGAGGGTCATCAGCAAGTGCCTGGAGAAGGACCGCAATCTGCGCTACCAGAGCGCGGCTGAGATGCGAGCCGACCTGCAACGGTTGAAGCGGGACACGGACTCGGGCAAGTCGGCGGCCGCGAGCGAGGCGGCGCCCATTTCTGGCAAGAGGCGACGGCAATGGATCGCTGCGGGGGCGGTTGGAGTTATCGCCGCAATCGTGATTGCCGTCTTCCTCTGGCAGTCTCGACATTCCCCCGACTCCCGCGTTGATTCTCGAAACCCGAAGGCGATCGCGGTGCTGCCGTTTCAGAATGCGGGCTCCGATCGGGCCACTGATTTTCTACGGCTCGCTTTGCCCGATGAAATTGCGAATACGCTGAGTTATGTGCCGTTGTTCTCGATTCGTCCGTTTGCCACAACCAGCAAGTACAACGCGCCGAACCTGGACTTGCAGCAGGCTGGTCGCGAGATGGGGGTGGCCTCGATCGTGACGGGACACTACCTCGCCGAAGGCGACCAGTTGGAGGTCACGCTGGAAGCCGTTGATGTCGCCGATAACCGCAGCGTTTGGCGAGACACCATCAGCGTTGCAGCGTCGGACAGGATTGCGATGCGAGAGCAAATAACGTCGAGGGTTCGGCAAGGACTTGTCCCCGTGCTGGGAGGATCATCGACTTTTGGGGAAGCGGGGACTCGGCCGAAGAGCGAGGAGGCCTACGATTTGTATTTACGCAGCATTGCGGTTCCGCATGATGTTGCTCCCAACAAGGAAGCGATCGCGATGCTGGAGCGTGCGGTGGGCATTGACCCCAGCTACGCGCCTGCCTGGGATGCTCTGGGGTTGCGCTATTACTACGACGCTTCCTATGCAGATGGCGGAGAACAAATGTTCAAGCGTTCGGACTCGGCCTTTGAACGCGCCATCACGCTTGACCCAAATCTAATCCTTGCGGCTGGGCAATTGATCACCAATCGGGCGGATCGAGGTGAGATTGGAACTGCTTATGCGCAAGCAACGGCACTGGTCAAGCGACGACCCGACAGCGCCTCAGCCCATTTCGTTCTGAGCTACGTGCTGCGCTATACCGGGTTGTTGGAGGACGCGGCCCGAGAATGCGACACTGCCTCGAGGCTGGATCGGGGAAATTATCAATTCCGTTCGTGCTCTTTGGCCTTTATGCAACTGGATGAGCCACAGAGGGCAATGGAGTTTATTCGCCCCGATGCAGGCTCGGAATGGGCTGCAAGACAAACCGCCTATATTCTTTTGGGCCAAGGCAAACTGGCCGAAGCACGACAAACCATCCAGAGAACATCGGACATGCCTTTAATGGGTCGTGATCTGCTTCAAACTTGCCTTGATCCCCAGCAGAGGTCCCAATTTGACAGAGCAGCTCAGAAATTCGAAGCTGCCGCGCTTGCGTCGGTTGATTCGGAGCCTCGGTACTGGGCCGGAACCTTGCTGTCGTATTGTGGGCAGAAAGATGCGGCTCTGCGCTTGCTGAAACGCGCCGTTGAACACAACTATTGTGCCTATACCGCCCTGCAAACCGACCCGTTGCTGGTGAAGCTGAGGGGAACTCCGGAGTTCGGCGAATTGCTAGCGGAAGCGAAAGAGTGCCAGAACAGGTTCCTGGCACAGCGCGACCAGAGTGCGCATTAAAATGCCCCGCGGTTGGCACGCATCCCTACTCCGGTTCCGCCACAAAGCGGTAACCCACTCCGCGCACCGTCTGCAAATGCCTGGGGCGCGACGGATCCTCTTCGATGTAGCGCCGCAGCCGCACCACAAAATTATCGATGGCGCGGGTGTCGGTGTCTTCCCGCAATCCCCACACATCTTCCAAAATCGCCTTGCGCGAAACCACGCGACCTTCGCTCTGCACCAGATAGCGCAGGAACTCCGCCTCCATCACCGTCAAATGGATGGTGTTTCCCAGGGAGCGCAGTTCCAGTTCTTCGAAGTCAATGATCTTGCCGCTAAAATTGAAGGTATCGCCGCCAGATTTGCGTTCGCCGAAGGGCGCCGGCCGCGTCTTGTCACCGTCAGTATCGCTGCCAGTGCCCGCCGGCTTGGCGTCTTTCATCCAGACACTGCGCCGCAGCAGGCTCTCCAGGCGGGCAATCAGAATCGCCAGCTCAAAGGGCTTCGGCAAGTAATCATCCGCGCCCGCCGCGAATCCCTGCAGCACATCTTCGGGACGCCCGCGCGCGGTCAGCATCAGAATCGGCACATAGTTCTTTTTCTCGCGCAGCAGGGACGCGACATCGAAGCCGCTCTTGCCGGGCAGCATTACGTCCAGAACCACCGCGTCGAAGCGTTCTCTTTTTTCTACCAGCCTTTCGAGCGCCGTCTCGCCGTCGCCGGCAACCTCCACCGCGTGTCCTTCGGCTTGCAGGTTGAAGCGCAGGCCCTGCGCCAGATGCGCCTCGTCCTCCACGACCAGCACCCGGCTCATGCGATTCTCCGCGGCAATTCCAGGGTCACAGTGGTTCCCTTCCCTGTACCTTCGCTCTCGGCGAACACACGGCCGCCGTGCTTGCGCGCGATCGAGCGCACGATGAACAATCCGAGGCCAGTGCCTTTCGCTTGCGACAGCGAGCGCTGCGTCACGCGATAAAACCGCTTGAAGACGCGCTTCAAATCTTGCTCGGGAATCCCCACGCCCTGGTCGCGCACCCGCAGTACGACTCGCTTCTCATCCGGAGCCTCCAACTCCACGGTGATATGCACGCCATCGGGCGAGTACTTCACCGCATTATCGAGCAGGTTCGAGACCGCGGTCCGCAAGTCCTCGGGATCGCCCAGGACGTGGGCTCCGCTGCCGTTTTGCGCAGATATGGACAAGGCTAAGGATGGAGATTCGCGATAATCGAGATCCCCTGCCTGCAAATGATGGCGCGCCCGCGCCAGTTCGACGCACTCGCGCACCAGTGTGTTGAATTCGAGCGGCAAGCGCTGGGCTGGGCCTTTCTTGTGCACCGCCTCTCCCGCTTTCAACACCTGTTCCACGGTGTGCAGCAGGCGCTCGGTATCGAGCAGCATCAACTGGTAGAACTGGCGCCGCTGCGCTTCTCCTACCTCGAGTCTCTGTAACGTTTGAAGATAGAGCTGAATGGACGCGATCGGCGTCTTTAGTTCATGGGTGACCGCGTTGATGAAGCTGTCGTGCTGCTCGTTGCGGCGAATCTCGCGAACCAGAAAAATGGTATTGAGGACGAGGCCGGCAACGATGGCGCCAAAGAAAATGATGCCCAGGAAAACCTTGATGCCCTCGCGCCAGTTGAGGATGATCCATCCGCTGCCGACGGCGAATGCCACCGCCGCCAGGCAAACGCCGAACGTTAGGAAAAAGTAGATCGCTTTCTGGCGGCTGATGATGCGCACAGGAAGATTGTAGCGGGGCAGGTGTCAGGTGTCAGGTTGCAGGTGTCACGAAAAGCAGGCCGGGTGGCGCTGATATCGGCGCCGGGGCTTCTGATGGCGCTTACAGAGACGCGGCAAGCCGCGTCTCTACCGGAATGATTTGTCGGCGTTTGCTTTTTTAGTCGTTACCTGCGGCCGCTGCCATCACTGCCGCTGCCTTTACATCCCGCACCAGGGGCGGTTTGGGAGGGAGGTTATCGAGCGCAACCTTGTACACGTGGCGCGCCAGTCCCAGTTTCTTCAGCGCCCAGATGCCGTACCAGTTCATGTCGATTTCGTACCATGTAAGGCCATGACGCGCAGAGACTGGATGCGCGTGATGATTGTTGTGCCAGCCTTCGCCAAAGGTCAGGACGGCCACCATCAGGTTGTTGGTGGAGAGATCTTTGGTCGCGAAGCGCCGCGAGCCCCACAGGTGTGTGACCGAGTTCACCATCCAGGTGGCATGCAGACCGACCACCACGCGGGCGAATACTCCCCAGAGCAGCCAGGGCAATCCGCCAATCGCATAAAGAATGACGCCCAGAATAACGTTTGAAGTCCAGTGATACGTGGTCAGCCAGACATGAACCTTATCTTTGGTCAGGTCGGGGACGTAACGGGCGAGGGTGGTGGTGTCATGATGCATGGACTTGCCGCTCAGGATCCAGCCCATGTGCGACCACCACTTGCCATCGATGGGGGAGTGCGGATCGCCGTCCTCGTCGGAAAACTGATGATGAATGCGGTGGGTCGCCACCCAGAAAATCGGTCCGCCTTCGAGAGCCAGGGTCGCGCACCAGGTTAGAAAGTATTCCACCCACTTCGGCGTCTTGTATCCGCGATGGGTCAACAGGCGGTGATAGCTCATCCCGATCCCGAGGCTGCCCGAGACCCACCATAGAAAGATGGCGACGAAAAATGCCGGCCAGGTAAAGAAAAACAGCGCCGCAATTGCACCCACATGAAACAGGCCCACGGCGATCCCGGTGACCCAGTTGAAGCCGTCATGACTCGCTCGTTCTCTGCGATTGACGCCATCTCCTGCTTCGTTCATTGCCTGGCTGGTCGCTTCGCTTATCGTGTCGCGTGATGTCTGGCTCATCGTTTTTCTCTCCCGCACCTTCTAACTGAGGTCCGCACTAGACAATAGCAAGAGTCCGCGCACTACTTTGTAATACTTCTGTAATCCTCGCTAGCTAAAGGGGTTACGAGCGTAACGCGCTGCAGACGAAAAGACTCGATCTCCACGCAAGCGGGGGTCACGGGTTGCGCTCAGGGTGATCCCGCGGGCCGTTTCGCAGCCTGCAATTTTTCCGTGCACGTCACCGCGTCGCGGAGTATTGTTGAATGTTTCAACCGTGCTCCCGAACAGGAGGTGTGTGTTGAAAAAGAGACTGTCGAAGAAGGAAATATTGAAGAAAGCTCTCATCCTTCTCAGCTTGCTCTTTCTTGTGTTTGCGTTGTGGGCGCAGCAGAGTCAGCCCCCGGCAAAAGCGCCCGCGCCCGAAAACAAGATTCCCCCCGCAGATGCCGCCAAGGTCAATCCCGTCAAGCCCTCCGAGGAGTCGCTCGTCAAGGGCAAGAAGATGTTCGTCATCGACTGCGCGATGTGTCATGGGAACAAGGGCGACGGCAAGGGCGACATGGGGGCGGACTTCAAAAACATCCCCGACTTCACCAATCCGGACGCGTTGAAAAACCGCACTGACGGAGAACTTTTCTACGTCATGAGGAATGGCAGGGGCGCCGACATGCCGCCCGAAGACAACCGTGCGAAGGATGACGACATCTGGAACATGGTGAACTACGTGCGCTCGTTCGCGAAGAAGCAGGCCGAGCGCTAGTGTAGGAACGGGGAACGTCGCCCGTCCAAGCCGAGCGAAGCTCGGCAGCTACCCGTGGGCGCCTCAACGCTGGATTCGCGATACGATCTTCATCTACATCGACGCAGCTTTCACTTCTACCCCCGCCCATTTTTCCAGCAGCGTAAGCGTCGAGGCGTAGTCCAGATCCTGCTGTCCCTCCTCAGCCGCAACGTCGTATACCTCTTCCACCGCTTCGAGTCCGGGCAGGCGCACACGCGATTCCCTGGCGGCATCGAGGGCCAGGCGAATGTCTTTCAGCATCAGCCGCAGCGGAAAATTGGGCGAGAAGTCGCGCTTCAAAATGAATGGAGCCTTGTAGTCCACCACTCCCGATCGCACCATGGAAGCCTGTATCAGCGGCAACAGCTTTTCCGCGCCCACACCGAGCTTGGCGGCGAGCGTGAGCGCTTCGGCGAAGCCTTCGTAGATGAGAGCAATTTGCAGATTCATGACCAGCTTCGTGGCTTGTCCTTTGCTGGTTTCGCCCATGTGGAACACCTGCTTGCCCATCGCCTGAAAAAGCGGCTGCAGGCGCGCCAGCACGGCTTCGTCGCCGCCCACCATAAAAATCAGACTCCCAGCTTCGGCGGCGATTTTTGAGCCGGTCATGGGAGCGTCCACGTAGTCGACGCCGCGCGCCTTCACGCGCTCCGCAAAGCGTCGGGTGGCGGAGGGCGAAATCGTGCTCGAATCGGCAATAATCATGCCCGCGGCCAGAACCGACTCCACGCCGCCCGGGCCAAACAGCACGCCCTCTACCGCTTTTGTGTCGGAGACGCACATCCACACCACTTCCGCGCCCGTCGCCGCATCCGCGGGAGAAGCTGCGCTGCGCGCGCCCTCCACGTCCTTGCCGCCACTTCGAGTCCAGACTGCGACCTCGTGTCCGGCTTTGACCAGGTTGGTGGCCATCGACCGTCCCATAATTCCCATGCCAAGAAAAGCGACGCGCATCGGCGTGATTCCTCCAAGCGTATTTTGTCTGAGCTTTGGATTATAAATAGAACCGGCAAAGTGACGGTTGAGGAAAACAAGACTGTTGGCACTTTCGCGGGGCAAAGCCCCGCCACCACACGATCTGTCAAATCACCCGCCCGGGAGGCCCAATCCGAAGAACTAAAATCCGAAGAACTAAAATCCGAAGAACTAAAATCCGAAGGACTAAAATCCGAAGGACTAAAATCCGAAGGACTAAAATCCGAAGATCATGGCCGCCCGCGTGTCGAGACCGCGTTCCTGAGCATCTATAATAATTAGAGACTTGAGAGAACAAAGCCGATAATGTGTCAATAGTCCCCGTTTCCAGCATACTGGTCGAATCATAATGGTCGAGTCATAGTGGTCGAGTCATACTGGTCGAAGCGATGTTAAAGTCTTCATTGAAAAATCCCGCTCTGCGCAAGCGCGCGAGTCAGTTCACTCGGCTGGTGCGACACTCCGCAGTCACTCCGCGCACCGGTGAGACTCACCAGGCGAAACTGGTTTCAAACGGCGAACTGGGGGTCACCTTCATTGGACATTCCAGCTTCTTCCTGCAGATTGGCGGACAGAACGTCGTTATCGATCCCAACTTCGCGCGCTGGCTGTTCATTCTGAAGCGTCTGCGTAAGCCGGGATTGAACCTGCGCGACCTGCCTCCGATGGATGTGGTGCTGGTGACGCACGCTCACTTCGATCACCTGCATCGGCAGTCTCTGCGCACCATCGCGCGCCAAACAAGACGCCAGACCGGCGCAGCGCCCACGCTGGTGGTCCCGCATCACCTGTTCGATCTGGTGTCGGATCTCGGCTTTGAAGAAATCGTTGAACTGGAATGGTGGAACACCTATCGCCATGGCACGCTGGACGTCACGCACGTCCCCTCGCGCCATTGGGGCGCCCGCATCATTAAGGATTCGCACCGCGGTTACGGCGGCTACGTTCTGCGCAGCGGCAAACACTCCGTATATCACGCCGGAGACACCGCCTATTTCGCGGGATTTCACGAGATTGGACGCCGTCTGTCGCCGGAACTCGCGCTGCTGCCCATCGGCGCCTATAATCCCGAGCAATTTCGCAACGTGCACACCAGCCCCGCCGACGCCACCAAAGCCTTTCTCGATCTCAAATCACGCTGGATGGTGCCCATGCATTATGGGACGTTCCGGCTGTCGCATGAGCCCATCGAAGAGCCCCTGCAGTTGCTGGAGCAGGAAGCGATGGCGGCCGGCGTGCAAGACAAGGTGGTCGTCCTCGAAGAGGGTGTCACCCGCTTCTTTTGAACCATTTCCAGTGCCCCGAAACCTCGACTGGGCGCGGGAAGTCGGCCTGCCGGCTGCTTTCTCCAGTCACCACGCACGGTGACAAAAGTCACTGCTTTTTTCAGTCCAGAAGACTAGAGTTCTGTTCGTCGACCCTCCCTCGACTGTTCGTTTCTAGCGCTCCTTTGCACTCTTCGGTGCAAGAGGTGCGTCACCAAAAATCTAAACTCTCCTGATCCCGGCGACCCACCCCCCAAAGGTTGTCCGCAAGGTCACTTGAAATCTGTGGAGGAAACGAATGAGGCGAATTGCAGTAGTAATTGGTCTGTGGGCGCTGCTGGTACCAATGGCGGCTTGGGCAAGCGGGATCGATTTAACTAACCAGTTTGGCACTGTTACCTTCACCAACGCCGGGCTCGTGTCCAATGGGTCCGAGCTTATGAGCTTCGGCGGGATCACAGCACCTGCCGGACACGACTTGGGCTCGGTCAGTTTTTCCACCGGCGCTTTCTCCGGCGCCAGCATCTGGAGCGGCGGAACCTTTTCGGCCACGGGCTCGTCGTTTGACGTAATTGGCATCGGCCCCTGGGCAAAAAAGTTAGCGGGAGCGACAAAAAACCCGGTAGCGCTCTTTACCGGCAGCTTTGTCGGGCCGATTACGTGGACGGTGGTCAGTCACGTCCATGACAACTACATCTTTACGCTCTCGGGCGCGATCTGGGGAGAGTTGTATAACGGCCGTAACGTGAGCGGAACCACGACGCAGACTATTTATGCGTTCACGGATCAAGAGCCTTTCGATCACAAGGGCGGCATCCGTCTCGGCAAGAGCAACCTGGCCGTTCCTGAACCCGGCACACTGGGATTGTTAGGCACGGGCTTGATCGCCATCGCCGGAACCGTACGCCGCAAGTTGTTTAGATCTTAACCTGACTTGGTTCCGTTTCGTTTCCTGGAGACTGGGGCCGCTTTCCATCCTTGAGGTTCTCCCTCAAGGATGGGATTCCACGGCCCTGTCCCTCGTGGCAATTTCGCGCCAGCTTTTACGTGTCTCGCCGTTCTCACTTGCCGGCGCTTACGAAAGCGCCGGTGGTCGCGTTAATCACACCGATGCCCTTCCTGTCCTTCTCGCTCGCACCGTAAATGACATACCAGACGGGCCCGTTCTGCTTCCGGTCCTTGAGCAAAACGTAGGTGACGGGCTGCTGTGGATCCTTCTTGACGATAGCGTCGCCCCCGTGTTGCTGCGCGGTCGCGAATGCCTGACTCGTATCGGTTTTCAGCAAATACTGTGAAAAGACAAGACTGGCCGATTCGGCGTTGTAGGCGGCATCGCCCTCGGTTGAAACTCCGAAGGGAGGCGCATCGGACCGCCGACTGCCCGAACAAACGATGGTCTTGACGGCGCGGCGCGCGGGCGAAGCAAAGTATCCTCGCCAGATGGTGGCTTTTCCGTCCTGGCCGGTGGTTTCCGGGGTGAGAACGGATTCCACGCGAGCCGGTTGCGCATCGGGCGACCACTTCACGGCGAGAGCCAGCATGCGATTGAACGCTTCCTCACCGGTGTAAGGCACCGGTACGGCCGCCGCCGGCTTTTCGGGCGTGCTCTCCTTCGGCTTATTCTCGGTTGAGTCACACCCTGCGGTCAGGATTGCAAAAGCGATTACGCTGAACGCAAATGCGAGACGATATAATTTCATGGTCCGTCCCTCCAATAAGTATTTTGAACCCATATTCTCTAATTATCGCGACTACTTTTTCTGCTCCATCACAACTTCTTGCAAGCGGACGGACCAAATCCGTCGTGCCCTGGTCCGATTGAAACAGGCATTTCTCTTCCAGCCCTGAATCGCCTGAATTGTACCGCTTGTGAGTGGTTTTGCAACGCCCACACGCTTCCTGAATTGTCGTCTCGGCTCTGCCCCAAGCTGAAGAGGAGTAGATCTGCATTTTGGGCGGCCGTCAGACAAATGCAATATCGATTGGCAACGTAAACGACGGGCTTACCGACCTTGCTACCAGCACATAAATCTCGCGCAAAAGGCGTAGGATGAGTGGGCAGGACAGGGTCGAACCGTGAATCTGGGTATTTCCCGGAAGCTCATTATTGTAGCGATAGCGTTGCTGGCGTGCCATGTCCTGGTGCTCGCGCTGCACCAATCCCTGCTTAGCAACCTGGTGGAGTTGGCGCTGGCTGCGGTTGCAGCAGCGGCCGCCTACCATACCGCGCAAGGCGCCCATGGTTTTGCCCGCCGCTTCTGGCGGCTGATCGCCGTTTCCTTCACGCTCTACTCTCTGGGCCAAGCCTTTTACACCTATTACGACAGCATCCTGCACGCCTCTCCTAACCTGTGGTGGCCGAGCGACGCTCTACTGCTGTTTTACGTCGCGCCCATGGTGATGGCGTTGTTTCTGGGCGACGACAGCGCTGAGGCAAGGGCCTTCTCCAGTCAGCGGCAACTCGACTTCCTGCAAGTCGGGATCGTGACGGTTTCCACCTATCTGTTCTTCTTCTATCAGCCTTGGGTGCCTGGGCCGCACCACTATATGGCTACGCTGATCTGGCGGGTGGAGATTGTCCGCGATGTGGTCATCACCTCGGCCTTTGCGTTGCGCGCTCTGCTGACCCGCTCCGGTCTGGTGCGCTCGCTGTTCGGCCGCGTCGCCCTGTTTCTGCTGGTGTTCAGCGTGGGCGACCTGGTTTATCTCAATGTTCAAATCTGGGGCGGCATGCAAGATGGTTCCTGGTACGAACTGTTATGGACCGTGCCGCGCACGCTGCTGATTTTGCTGGCTGCCAGCTGGACCGCGCCGGCGGAAACGGAGCCCGAGCCCGGCAAAATTGCGGCGGAACCGTTGCTGTTGGCGCAGTTCGCGCACATCGCGTTGCCCCTTCTGGTTCTGATCACGGCGGCCCACGCCCAGCGCCAGCAATTGGCCGTTGCCGTGGTTGCGGTGTTCGCCTCGTTCGCTTGTTCAAGCGCGCGTCTGGTGCTGGGGCAGCGCGCTCAGCAGCAACTCAGGCTTCGCCAGGGACAGACCGCCGAGTCGCTACGCACCGCCGAAGAGAAATACCGAAACATTTTCGAGAATGCCGTCAACGGGATCTTCCAGGTTACGCCCGATGGAAAATATACGGCCGCCAACCCGGCCCTGGTGAAGATGCTGGGCTACGAATCCGCCGAGGAGTTTCTGCAGACCCGTACTTACAACGCCAAGGAGAACTACGCGGACCCCGCCATGAAAGGGCAATTTCAGGACTTGCTGCGGCGGGACGACGAGCTCCAGAGCTTTGAGAGCGAAATCAACTGCAAGGACGGCAAGAAAATCTGGACCTCGGAACACCTGAAGGCCATTCGGGACGGCTCGGGGAAGATCATCGCCTACGAAGGCACGGTGGAGAACATCACCGAGCAGCGCAAGCTGCAGCGGCAACTGCAACTGGCGCAGCGCATGGAGTCATTGGGAACGCTGGCCGGCGGAATTGCGCACGACTTCAACAACCTGCTCACCGTGATCGGCGGCTACAGCACCCTGCTCATGGATGGCCTGGTGGAAAACGCGCGCCTCCATTCCGCCGCCGACCAGATTCACAAGGCAGGCCAACGCGCCTCCGCGCTTACCCGGCAGTTGCTAGTCTTCAGCCGACAGCAAATTCTCCAGGGCAGCACCGTGAACCTGAACACGGTTATCACCAACATGATGCAGATGCTACAACGGCTGATTGGCGAGCACATTGACGTGCAGACATCTTTGGCCGCCGACTTGCGCTTGATGAAGGCCGATACCGGCCAGTTGGAGCAGATCATCATGAACCTAGCGGTGAACGCCCGCGATGCCATGCCGGAGGGTGGCAAGCTCACCGTCCAGACCAGCAACGTTGTTCTGGACGAAACTTTTGTCGAGAGCCACGTGGGCTCACGCGTCGGCCCCCATGTGCTGTTGGTGGTCAGCGACAACGGCACCGGCATGAACGCCGAAACCCAGGAGAAGATCTTCAATCCCTTCTTTACTACCAAGGGGGCGGGCCGCGGCACCGGGCTGGGACTTGCCGTCGTCTATGGCATCGTCAAGCACAGTAAAGGATACATCTCGGTGTACAGCGAGGTGGGCCACGGCTCCACCTTCAGGATTTATTTGCCGGTGGATGAGCGCGCTGCCAAGCCGCAAGCGGCGCATGCCGTGCGCTCGCTTCCGCCGCGCGGCACAGAGACCATTCTGCTCGTGGAAGATGACCCTGCGGTGCGTGCCCTCGCCAACAACATTCTGCATGACAAGGGCTATGCCGTGCTGGCACCACAACATCCCGCGGAAGCGGAGCAGATCTGCACGCAGCACACCCAGCCCATTCACCTGCTGCTGACCGACCTGATCATGCCGGGCATGAGCGGACGCGAGCTGGCGCGCCGCGCCGTCGCCTTGCGGCCGCATATCAAGGTACTTTACATGTCCGGTTATACGGATGACGCCCTGATTCACCGCGAGGTTTTCGAAAACCGATTCGCCTTTGTGCAGAAGCCGTTTACGCCGGTCGAGCTTGAAACCAAGGTACGCGAAGTGCTGGACTCGGTGCAGCCCTCCACCCAAGCCGTTACGCCATCGTAAGACGCGTCGCGCTTCGGCTTCCTTGATGTTCTGGAAGATTCGGACTACCCCTCACCCCCCGAAAGATGTCGCTCGGGAGTAACCACCAGCGGGTTTAGGCATCCAAGTAAACAGGCGCTTTCGCATGCTATACTGCGCTCAGAAGGGGTGGTTGGATCCCTGCACGTCCCTGCCCGAGTATTTCGAACCGAGTATTTCGAACTGAGGTTTTCGACACATGGCTGGTAGTTCTCGTCGTTCACTCTTCCTGATAGTTTTTGTCCTAGCTACGTTCGGTTTGCTGGGAATGCTGTTCGCGCAAAGAATCAGCCCGGCAACCACGCCCAGCAGCGACTCCGACGTCCGCGACAGCTTCAAGCAGTTCACCCAGGTGTATGAAACGATCGAGCAGAATTATGCCGACCCGGTGAACCCTGACAAGGCGATTTATAACGGCGCCATCCCGAGCATGCTGCACCAGCTCGACCCGCACTCGAATTTTTTCGATCCGAAATCCTATTCGCAGCTGCGCGAAGAGCAGCGCGGGAAGTATTACGGCGTGGGCATGACGGTTGGCCCGCGCAACAATAAAGTTATCGTCATCGCTCCTTTCGTCGGCACCCCGGCCTATCGCGCCGGCATCCGCCCGGGCGACATTATCGCCGCCATCGACGGCAAGCCCACCGACAACATGAGCACCTCCGACGTTGCCGATCTGCTCAAGGGACCGAAAGGCACCACGGTGCGCATCACCATGTTGCGCGAAGGTTCCGACCATCCGCTGGAATTTGCCGTCATTCGTGACGAGATTCCGCGCTACAGCGTGGACCTGCACTTCATGATCAAGCCCGGCATTGGTTACATGCACGTCTCCGGGTTCCAGGAGACCACCGAGCATGAAGTCGCCGAAGCGCTGGATCAGATGGGCGATCTGAAGGGCCTGGTCCTGGATCTGCGGCAGAATCCTGGAGGGCTGCTAAGTGAAGGGGTAGGCGTAGCCGACAAATTCCTGAAGAAGAACCAGTTGATCGTCTCGCATCACGGCCGCTCGTCCCCAGAGAAAAGATATGTAGCGCAGCACGGCAACGGGGGTAAGGAATATCCGCTGGTGGTGCTGGTAAACCGCGGCACCGCATCCGCCGCTGACGCTCTTCGTTCTCTTCGATTCCGTCTGGGATCCCAATCCCCACCTCGGCAAACAGCGCGCGCCCATCCCGGGAGTCCATAATTCAGGATGGATGCACAGCCCGGCGCTGCCGCCCTGAAAGATCCTCGCAATATCCGCGCCTCGAGGCTTACGTAGAAGGCATTGTTGGTGTGTTTGCCAACCATCTGTGTCGCCTCTGGATGTTTGGAATCAGTTGGACAACACCAAACTTGATGCTGGACGGACCGAATTGTTTGTAAACCGATTGTTTTGTTTGTGTTGGGGGGGGGGGGGGGGTTTTTTTTTTTTTTTATTTATTTATTTATTTATTTATTTATTTATTTATTTATTTATTTATTTTTATTTTTGCACATTTTGTAACCTGCACAAACCTGCACAAACCTGCACTTTACCTGCACCTTGCACCTGCACCTGCACCTGCACCTGCACCTGCACCTGCACCTGCACCTAAAAAAAAAAAAAAAAA
>CAVZDM010000143.1:0-44890 GCA_963773955.1 uncultured Acidobacteriaceae bacterium
GCGGAAGTGGCTGGGCACGCTGGGCACGAAGACGTTATACATCGAGCCTGGGAGTCCGTGGGAGAACGGGTACTGCGAGAGCTTCAATGGCAAAATGAGAGATGAGTTTTTGAACGGCGAGATTTTCTACTCGCTGAAGGAGGCACAGATTCTGACCGAGCGATGGCGCGTGGAATATAACACGGAGCGTCCGCACTCGGCGTTGGGCTACCGGCCACCAGCACCACAGGCCATCCTTGCAAGACCAGGGCATGGAGATGTGGAAAACAAAACCCGTTTCCCACATCTCCACACCCCCGACGGCGACTACGGACAAAGGTCAAAAGAGGCGTTACACTAACATTCCACTTGGTACAAAAGACCGGTCAGGTCACCACTTTCATCCCGAACAGAGCGGTATTGACAGTGCTAATCCGGATGACCAGGCCGAGCACGAATGCAGTCAGCACGTTGGCCAGGAACAAAAGGGCGTAGAGTTTGCTAGACCTTTTCCGCATTTCGTTCGTCTGCGTCTGGTCCCGTGGACCATCGAACAAGCGCATTCTGGACCGCCCAAAGAGCAGCGGCCCATACCAGAGAAGGCCAAGCAGCGTCGTGGCCACTGCCGCGGACACCACACGCGATATGTTGACGCCCATCAGTTGCATGGATTGTTTTTATGGTCGAACTCTGCGGAGAATTCCATCGCCCGCATTCCTGATCACTACGATTGGATTTTATCTGATTGTTGGTATAACCAGGCGATTTCACTCAGAACGTTCACCCAAGAAACTGCGTCATGCACATCGTTCTTGCTGCCTGCCGCCGCCCCGGCGGTCCAATCTCTTGGTCTGGATGGCACGAACAGAGCGCAACGCATTGGCAAGGGCTTTGAGCTCTTCTGGGTCCGCTTCCTGAGATTGTAAGCGCACAAAGATGGCCGTTGCGGCTGCTTCTACGAGTGACGGCAATTTCCTTGGGTCAAACTCAAGCATTGCATCTTGAAATTGGGGCTGCCACTTTGGGAACTTCCATCTGGGAATACTTCGGACCGGATCTGTCGGCATAACCACCCCTGCTGACCGACGTTTATTGATAGATTTCCACAAGAAAACGTCGTCTTACGCGCCCGGCGGAAAGATGCCCGAATGAATGGTCAGATGTTACACCGTGCGTCAACTTTCGTCCACAAACCGCAAGCTACACCCGATGAATTCAACTGTCGAAACCAGGCGATTACACTCAGAACCCCTCATCACCCCTCACAGCAATCACCAGCTCTGTTGGTTTGCAGCGTCTAACTGATCTTTGCCTTACCTGCCGTTTTCCG
Organism: uncultured Acidobacteriaceae bacterium; assembly: GCA_963773955.1. Taxonomy (GTDB): domain Bacteria; phylum Acidobacteriota; class Terriglobia; order Terriglobales; family Acidobacteriaceae; genus Acidiflorens. Next base: position 1,310 of record CAVZDM010000143.1, read on the forward strand.
GGGTGTTTGATTAAGGGGAAATACCTTTATCGCTTCGCGTTCAAATTTCTTCATCAGGTCCGGTCTATTGTTGCGCATCCACTTCAAAATCGCCTTCCGAACGTGGCACGTACGCCTGTTATAGAGCGCAACAATGTCGGGATGAGTTTTCCGGTAGTCTACAGAAGCCTTTCGCCACTTCGCTTTTTGCTTCTCGGTGCTCATCCTTCTCCAAGGAGGGGTTCAGCTCCCTGTTACTTTTCTAGCCTACCGGAATGCGTTTGTCGTGGTCGAGGAGAAGTTGCCGTTCGGCGGGCCGTTTGGTGACATTATTTCCGATGCCCCCGGGCGTAGTTGGCGTTTTTTTTCAGTCGTCCGGAAAAACAGCCGCCAACGCGCTCCCCCGGTTCTGTCCGCCACGCCGGGGAACCTGCGCTGGGCCCCCCGGTTCGCCCTCGCCCACCTAGCCTGGCGCGCCCGCCCCCGCGCGCCCACGCGAAAACGTTCAAGTTGTTTGGAAAACGGATTCGCGCGGATCGTGCCGCACCGATTTCCGCTCCGCACGCGCGAAAATACGAACCTTGGGAACGCAATTTCGCACGGCTACACACCCGCACGAGAGCGCACGTTTGTACGCACTCCGCGCGCCCCGCACGCCCCGCCCCTCGCACCAGCCAGCGCGCGGGCCCCCGGCCTAACCCCAAAACCCGGCAGACTGTGTGGTAGAGGGGGGGTGCACTTTTGCGGGCCTCTATCCCCTAACCCCGCCAGCCCTTGACAGCTAGAGTCTCCAAGGCGAGACTCGGTTCAGCCTTCCCGTGCACGGATCTGCCCAATCCGACGATCGTTTCCCGCCAGCTGGCGCCGAGCAGGCGACTGCGGGGACGGATCGGTCCGCCTCGGTTGGCGCGGGAGGCGATAACTCCAACGGGAACCGCGTGTTGGAGGAAACGGAACTGGATTCCGCACTCCAGTTGTTAGTGGAGCGCGCGCAGTACATCACCGGCGCGACCGGAACCGCTCTTGCTCTACCCCAGGGGGAGGAGATGGTTTGCCGGGCCAGCGCTGGAGCTTCCGCGCCGGCAGTTGGGGCGCGGCTGCAGGTTCGTTCCGGACTGACCGGGGAGAGTATTTCGCGCCGGCAGTTACTGCGCTGCGACAACGCGGAAATCGACGCGCGGGTGAATCTGGAAGCTTGCCGGGCGCTGGGGATTGCGTCCATCGTGGTTTTGCCATTGCTGCGGCGTAATGGGGATGTGCGCGGGCTGTTTGAACTGTTCTCCGATCATCCCTACGCTTTTGAAGAGCGCGATCTGGTCGCGCTCCAACGCATGGCCGACCTTACATTGACGGCCCTCGATCTGGCGGAGCAGCGCCGGATCTCCTCGCCGGCGGCCAGGCTTGAGCCGGAGAAGGCCGCTGAGTCTTCGGTGGCAGGCGGCGCGGCGCAGGCTCCCGCGATTTCCGTTGACGCTCCCCTGAACAATCCCCTTAATCCGGAGGTCGCCGAGCCCGCAGTCCTTCCCGCCGAGTCGCCCGGCGATTCATCGACGGCAACACCAGTGCCGGAGCTAGCGGCCGTGTCGGCTGCTGTCCCTGAGGCCATGCTTCGGGTGCAAAAATGCGCTTCCTGCGGGTTTCCCATTTCCGAGGGGAGAACGATCTGCCTCGATTGTGAAAGGAAAGATGTCGAGAAGAGAAATATCGCGGAGAAGAAGCGTCAAAAAGAGAAGAGTGAGATCGTGCAAAGCGGGCCGGAGCTGGACACGCTGTCCGCATCTAGTGCGGCAACGCCGGAGGAAATCGTGCCGGCCTTCCTGGCAAACTCAGAGCCCGCGCAAGAATCGTGGCTGGCGAATCACGTCAATCTGCTGGCGATTGTCGTTCTAGTCCTGGGCATCCTGGTCGCCGTCGTGGTGTTTCGATAACCACCTATGCACCCGAAGGCGCCTGTTTCCCTTGACAAATTGCCGGTGGAACCCATAGTCTGCGCTTAATCGCTTGTTTCAACGCATAGGTGCCAAGCATGAAAAATGTGTACGAAGTCTTACGGCAGAAGGAACTTGAACTGACCAGGCTGGAGAAGGAAGTTGAGGCCTTGCGCGTGGCCGCCCCGCTGCTTTCGGATGAAAAAGAGCAGCAGGTCGAAGCGCCCAAGCCGAGCTTAGCTGCCGCGCCGCAGCAGCCAGTGCGGATTCCGCCGGTGGTTGCGGCCCAGGGCGCAAACCCGCCGGCGCGCGTCGCTGGTTGGGAAGATGTGGCTAAGCGCTGGCCGTAAGTGAATTCGTAGTCGCGGTAGAGACGGGGTTTCCTCGTCTGCCCGTCAGTTAAATTGAAATAGCCCGGGATCGGGAAATCGGTCGCGGGCTATTGTTTTGTTTTAAACCATCCAACGGAGGGTTATATGCCGGCCCCGTCCCGCATTGCTTTATTCGTGCTTCCAGCCGTTGCCGCGCTATTTGCTCAGACCGTCACACCTGCGCCGAACGCGAGCAATCAAACGCAAGTGACAGAATCGAAGCCGGTGCCAAACCAACCGACGCCAACCGTCTTTCAGGCCGGTGAAGGCGATCGTTGGATGCTGATTGGCAAAAAGCCGCTCATCTTCAAGGTCGACCCCGTGACTGCTGGGACGGACACGCTCATGGTTGCTACAGAAGAGATGCCACCCGGAAACAAAATTCCGACACACAAGCATCTCTATGAAGATGAAGTCATATTTGTCCACAAAGGTGCGGTGCAGGTTACTTTAGCGGGTCATCAATACGACGCGAGAACGGGAGCTACAGTATTTATTCCGCACGGGAACTGGGTAGGGGTCGAAAATGCTTCCAGTGAGTCCGCGATGATTCTGTTTTTCTTCAACAAGCCTGCGTTTGAGAAATGCCTGCGAGCCCTGTCCTCGCGTCCGGGCGAAACGTTCACCATGCCTCCGCCGGAGAAAATGGCGCCGGTCGAAAAGGAATGTCATCAGGTAATGAAAGACTGACAGGGAAGGCCTTCTCTCTCCCCGATCACATTTTCAGTCATTTTCAGTCGTTTTCAATCTTGCGCCGTGAAGGCCAGTGCCAATAGCGTCTTCTGCTCGACCTCGTGCGCTTTTGCCGACCCGGTGGCCGGACTCGCACTCGCGGAACGCTTCACCGAATGCACGGGCCGGTCGTTTGCGATGTACCTCAGGCGCGGCAACATGTAGAAAAGCGCGCCCATGTTGGCCGGCTCTTCCTGCACCCACACGATATCTCGCGCGTTGGGGTGACGCTCGAATTCCGCTTTGAGTTCCACTTCAGGGAACGGGTACATCTGCTCGAGGAAGATGATAGCGGTGCTGAGATCCTTACGCTTCTGGCGCTCGGTGCGCAGTTCGTGGCCGATCTTGCCGGTGCAGAGCAGAATCCGCTTGGCGTCCTGCGCTTCTGTGTCCGGGATGACGGGCAGAAACTTCTGATGCGTCAGGTCTTCCAGCGGAGAGAGCGCATCGGGATGGCGCAGCATGCTTTTCGGTGTGAATACGATCAGCGGCTTTCGCCACTTGCGCAGCGCCTGCCGTCGCAGCAGGTGGAAATACTGTCCGGCATTCGAGGGCTGGCAGATCTGGATATTGTCGCGTGCCGCCAGTTGCAGGAAGCGCTCGATGCGGGCACTCGAATGCTCCGGACCCTGGCCTTCGTAGCCGTGGGGCAGCAATAGCACCAGGCCGGAGAGCAGTAACCACTTGTCCTCGCCGGCGCATACAAACTGATCGATCACCGCCTGCGCGACGTTGGCAAAATCGCCAAACTGCGCCTCCCACAGAACGAGCGCCTCGGGATAATCGCGGCTGTAGCCGTATTCGAATCCCATCACGCCCGCTTCCGAAAGCGTCGAGTTGTAGATGTCGCACGCCGCCTGGCCCGACGCAATGTGGCGCAGGGGAACGTATTCGGACTCGTCCTCAACATCGAGCAGCACCGAGTGCCGCTGATTGAAGGTGGCGCGGCGGGAGTCTTGCCCGCTGAGGCGCACGGGGATGCCCTGGTTTTCCTGTCCAGGTTTGACCAGGCTGGCAAAAGCCAGCGCCTCGGCCATGCCGTAGTCGACGGGCTTCTTGCCAGTTCCCATTTCCTGGCGCTGCTCGAGCAACTTCTTCACCTTCGGATGGATGTGGAAGCCCTCGGGATAGGTGGTCAAACGCTCGGTGAGTTCCAGCAACTCCTCGCGCGCGAGGCCGGTGGGCTGCTCGTATTCCGGTTTATACCGGCCGCCGAAATAATCTTTCCAGTAGGTGGGAAGATCGCGCATCAGGGGCTTTTTGGTGACTTGTGTCGCGTCTTTCTGTGCGGCTTCGTACTCGCTCTTGATCATCCCGACGCGCTCCGCAACATTTTCGACACCGATTTGTTTGGCGTAAATCTGATACAGCGGCGGATGCTGTTTGATCGCCTTATACATCAGCGGTTGCGTCACGGTGGGATCGTCCACCTCGCTGTGCCCATGGCGGCGATAGCCGATCAGGTCGACGACCACGTCAGTGCCGAACTGGTAGCGGTACTCGGCTGCGATGCGGGCGATCCGCATGACCGCATCGACGTCTTCGCCATTCACGTGAAAGACGGGAATCGCCTGCCGGCGCGCCAGTTGCGCGGAGAAGCGCGAGGAATGCTCTTCGCGGGCATTGGTGGTGAAGCCGATCAGGTTGTTGACGATTACGTGGATGGTTCCACCCACCGTGTAGCCGGGCAAGTCCGCATAATTCAGCGTCTCGGCCGTGATGCCCTGCCCCGCGAAGGCGGCGTCGCCATGCACCAGCAGCGGCAGATACTTCGCCTTGCCGCCTTCGCCGGCGCGGTCCTGCTTGGCGCGAGTGCGCCCGACCGTTACCGGATTCACGGCTTCGAGGTGGCTGGGATTCGACACCAGGTGGATATGAATCTTCTTGCCGCTCTTCGTAACATACTCGCCGGTCGCGCCCATGTGATACTTCACGTCGCCCGAACCCAATACGCTGCGTGGATCAACATCCTCAAACTCGGCAAACACTTGTTCGGCTGGACGCTTTGCCACGTGAATAATGACATTCAGCCGCCCCCGATGACTCATGCCCATGACCAGTTCCACGGCGCCGCGCTCGGCGGCCACGTCCAGAACCTCATCCACCGCCGGCAACAGAGACGTATTGCCTTCGAGTGAGAAGCGTTTGTTGCCCAGATAGCGCTGCTGCAGCGTTTGCTCGAACAGGTCGGCGCGCATCAGCAGGTCGAGGGCGCGGGCTTGATCAATCTCGACTGCGGCCGGTTCCGCCGCAATCTCAATGCGTTCCTGAATCCAGCGCCGCCGCTCGGGGTCGGCGATGTGCATGAACTCGACGCCGACGCTGCCGCAATAAATGCGCCGCGCTTCCCGCGCCCACTGGTTGTCGATCTGGAGGTCGGGATGCGGTTGCGGAGGCAGCAGGCCGAGCGGGTTCAGTTCGGCTTCCAGATATCCAAACTGCCGGAACAGCCCAAACACACGTTCACGTTCGTAGTTTTGAGTGACGGCAGGAACCGCGCCCCTGCTGGTGGTCTTAGTTGAAGTGGGCATAAAAGGTCTTCTATAGAATAACGGATGCGCTGCTCTGCGTGGCCGATTCAGCTGGAAGAAATCATTGGCAAACTGCTGTGCCGACGGTCACTGCACGGTACGCCGGCCGCGATTACTGTGAAAACGGGGGAATATCTCCATGACACTTCGTCCCAACGCGGCCAAGCCCGGAACTCCGGTTATTCTCGGCGTCCCATTCGATGCCAACTCTTCATGGTTACGTGGAGCGGCCGGAGCGCCGCCCATCATCCGCGTGGCCCTGCATTCCATTTCGTCGAACTGGTGGACGGAAACCGGAGTCGACCTCGGCGTCGAGGGCACGTACTGCGATGCCGGCGATTTGAAGTTCACCTTCCAGGAGCCGTTTTCTGCGATTGAAACCAAAGTTGGCCAACTGCTTGACCAGGGCCTGCGTCCGGTCTGTCTGGGCGGTGACCACTCCATTACCCTGCCGATCGTACGCGCACTTGGTAAACATGTTCCCGGCCTGACCATCCTCCACTTCGATGCCCACCCCGATCTCTACGATGAACTCGAGGGCAACCGGCTCTCGCATGCCTGCCCGTTTGCGCGCATCATGGAAGAAGGCGCAGCCAAACGGCTGATCCAGATCGGCATTCGGACGATGACTGGGCATCAACGGGAGCAAGCGCAGAAATTTGGCGTCGAGGTCATCGAAATGCGCCAATTGCCGGCGCTCGACCGCATGAAGGTCGATGGTCCCATCTACATTTCTTTCGACATGGACGCGCTCGATCCCGCGTTTGCGCCCGGCATTTCACATCGCGAGCCGGGAGGAATGGCGGTGAGAGAAGCGATCGCCCACCTGCATGCCATCAGCGGGAAAATCGCCGGCGCCGACATTGTGGAATTCAATCCCGCGCAAGACCATACCCAACTCACCGCTACGGTTGCCGCCAAGTTGCTTAAGGAAATATTGGGGAAGATGATTTTGAACTAGCAGGCGGTGGGTTGCTGCGCGAGGAACCTCCTATAATTGTCATCCCGAGCGGAGCGAGGGATCTGCATCTCGCGGCAAAGTGCAGGTCCCTCCCCTTCGGCTACGCTCAGGGTCGGGATGACAAATCTTAGATGGGAGGCAATCCCCCGTGGCCAGCGGAATGATTGATGTGCCCAGTCGCTACTCCGTGCCCGAGACTCTGGCGCGGCTGCAGTCGGCCGTCAAAGAGAAAGGCATGACGGTATTTGCGCTCATCGACCACAGCGGCGAGGCGGAGAAGGTTGGCCTTGCCATGCGCCCGACGCAATTGCTGATCTTCGGCAGTCCGAAAGGCGGCACGCCTTTGATGGTCGCGGCGCCCAGGCTGGCGATTGACCTTCCGCTGAAAGCGCTGGCATGGCAGGACGAGCAGGGCAAGGTGTGGCTCTCCTACAATTCACCGGAATACCTGCAGCAGCGGCACGGCTTTCCGGCGGACCTCATGAAGAACATCGCGGGAGTTGCTGGGTTGATTCAGAAGGCTGTGGAATAATAGCGGGCTCATGGCAAATGAAGCAGAAAAAGAAGGCGCTGGCCGGGCCGCCGCAAAATTAGTTTGCGACGGGAACGTTGTTGGACTCGGAACGGGCTCGACCGCCTATTTCGCTGTCATCGCTTTAGGCGAGCGCGTGAAGGCGGGACTGAAAATCGTTGGAATCCCAACTTCTCTGCAGACCGCTGACCTGGCGCGCGCAGTCGGCATTCCGCTGACGACGCTGGACGAACATCCGGAGATCGATGTCACCATTGATGGCGCCGACGAAGTCGATCCTCACCTGAACCTGATTAAAGGCGGCGGCGGCGCTCTGCTGCGTGAGAAGGTGGTTGCGTCCGCGTCCCGGAAGATGGTTGTGGTTGCGGACTCGGCGAAGATTGTTCCCGTGCTCGGCAAGTTTCCTTTGCCGGTCGAGATCATTGCGTTTGCGCGCGCCGTGGTCGAGAAGAAGATTGCGGCGCTGGGCGCGTCGCCAAAGTTGCGGACCAGGCCTGATGGCAGCCCTTACCTCACTGACAATGGCAATCAGATTCTAGATTGCAATTTTGGAAAGATCGCGGATCCGGCGGCGTTGGCGCTTGCCTTGAGTAATATCCCCGGCACTGTGGAACACGGGCTGTTTATCGGGCTGGCGAAGTTGGTGTTGGTGGGGCGCGGAGACCGCGTGGAAGAGTTGCGCCCCTAGCGGCTCACAATGTCTCGCAGCGCCGCTAACATCTGTTCCACTTCCTCCATCGTGTTGTAATGCGCTAGCCCAATGCGCAGAAATCCTCCCCGGCGCTCGACGTCTAACTGTTCGGTGAGATTCAGGGCGTAGTAATTCCCGTCCCAGGTGAAGAAGCCGCGCTCGCCGAGCTTTGTCGCCAGTTCCAGGGGCGTGTGCGGATCGATGCGGACTACGAACGTCGCGCAGCGATTTTCGAGGCGCCGCGGGTCGCTGATGCCGTAGAGCTTCAGTCCGGGAATCGCGAGCAGGCCGGCGATCATCTTTGCTGTCATCTTGCGCTCGTGCTCATGGATCGCCTGGTGGGCGGCAAGAATCGCGGCGCGACGGGTCGCGACCGCGGGATTCGCGCGGCGGCCCAACTCTTCCCAGTAATCCACGCAGGCTTTGATCCCCGCGATGCATTCGTGGTTCAGCGTTCCCCATTCCCAACAGTTCGGAATGTTGTCGGTGTTAGGACGGACTTTATACGGGCGCAGCGTCTTCAGGTGCTCGCGCTTGCCGTAGAGCACGCCCATGTGCGGACCGAAAAACTTGTAGGTCGAGCAGACCAGGAAATCGCAGTCGAGGGCGCGCACGTCGATCGGTCCGTGGGGAGCGTAGTGGACGGCATCGATGTAACTGAGCGCTCCGGCCTGCCGCGCCAGGCGCACCGCTTCGGCGACGTTGTTGATCGTGCCGACCGCATTCGACGCGTATCCGACGGCTACGAGCCGCGTGCGGGGTCTAATTTGGGCGGCCAGGTCCTGCATGTCGAGCGTGCAATCTTCTTCGTTGAATTTCACGGTGCGGATGACCACGCCCTTTTCTTCCAGCGCCTTCCAGGGCGAGAAGTTCGCGTCGTGATCGAGCAGGGTGAGCACGATCTCGTCTCCGGGGCTGAGTTCGCGTCCGAGGGCGCGGCTCATGGCGAAAGTGAGCGTCGTCATGTTGGGGCCGAAAACGATTTCATCGGCGTCGCAATTCAGAAAATCGCCCATCGCCGAACGGGCTTCCGCGATCATGCGGTCGGTGTTGCGGCTGGTGTGGTACGCGCCCTGCGAGTTGGCGTTGTTGCGAGCTAGATAGTCGGCGATGGCGTCGATTACACGCTGCGGCACCTGCGTGCCTCCGGGACCGTCCAGGAAGACCGCGGGGTGTCCGTTGACGGTTTGGGCTAGCGCGGGGAACTGCGAGCGAACCCAGGCCAGGTCGAGCGCGGTGGATGAGGATGAAACGTGTTCAGCTATGGGCATAGCTGACATTCTAATGCGGGCCGCGCGCTACGAGGGGACTTCAGTCGCTGTGATTCGGTGTGCGTGTGAGGCGCCCAGCAGAAACGTGTTCACGCAACTCGTTCGGGGGGATTGGGTTTGAATTTTCCTTTATTGGCGGCATCCAGCCGGATGCGCGTGACTCGCGCCGTTTCCTGGAGCAAATCGCCGGTGGCGCGCGTTCCGTCTCCAGCCATGACCGAACCTGCGGCCAGGGCGAAGCGCAACGCGTCTGCCTGATCGTCAAAATACAAAATCACTTGTAACGCCATAGATACTTCTCCCTGAGCCTGACTTCGCCGGGCGCGCGTGAAGCGGGCGCCAGAATAAAAAAGCAATTTAAGACGCAGGCGGCGCTGCGACAAACTTGTCGCTGGTTGACTCCGATTGCAACGATTGTCGGAGAATGCCGGCGCTGGTGATAGTGCTTTTGTTGGTTCTCACCTCTCACACGGGTCGGTGGGTGTGCGCGCGAAGTTCTTTACCACAGAGGACACGGGGGACACAGGGGAAGACAACACCCCTGTGCGTGTCCCCGGAAGGCCGTGTTCCGGAGAGTGGCGGGAAACTTACTTTTTCGTGCTCCGAGTTTCCACGGATGACCATCTAACGGTAGAATCGTCTAAACGGGTTACTTGGGGATGGCATGCTGAAGGCATCGTCGAATCGGGGCGGACTGGTCAGAGCGGTGTGTGTGCTCTGCGTGGCCCTGATGTGCGTGATGGGGACGGTGCAGGCTACCCACTCGCATTCCGAGAACTCGACTACCTCCCACCACACCTGTTCGATTTGCGCGACCGCTCATGCCGGACTTAGTACGCAGACGGTTGCGACCGCTCCAATTTTGGCCACGACGGCCTTGGCGAGTTTTGTGGCAGAAGTTTCCCCGATTTTCCGTCCCGTCACTACCCAGTTTATTCGCCCTCCACCTGCGTTCTGATTCCGCGCCCAGCTCAATAAGCATTTCCCAAGAGGCCGCGAGCTTCGATCTTTTTTCTTCAGATCTGTGATTTCTGATCGGACTCGCTCCAGAACCATTTTATTGGAGGAATCATGCAATCGTTCTACAAAAGTTGGTTGGCTGCGGCAGTTGTGGCCGTTGCTGTGGTGTTGAGTGCTGGGACTGCGAGTGCGCAGTCGGCTGGAAGTTCGGGATCGATTAACGGCACAATCTTGGACCCATCGGGCGCGGTGGTTGAGAATGCCAGCGTCGAGATTCATAACCCGGTCAGCGGCTATGACCGAACGACGACCACCGATAGTAAAGGGAATTTCAGTTTTCCGAACGTGCCGTTTAATCCGTATCACATGACGGTGACGGCCGCCGGATTCGCTCAGACCGCGCAGGATGTGCAGGTTCGGTCAGCCGTGCCCACCATCGTCCAAATCAATCTTCAGGTCTCTGCCTCTTCCACCACGGTTACGGTCGAGGATAAGGGAGATTTGGTGGAGAACGACCCGACCTCCCACACCGACATCGACAGGGAGTTGTTCGACAAAGTTCCTTTGGGAAGCGCGTCTTCGCAAATGAGTTCGCTGGTTGGCGCGGAAACGCCGGGCATCGCTTCCGATTCCAACGGCCAAATGCACGGGCTGGGTGACCATGCGGAGAATTCATTCAACATCGACGACCAGCCGGATACGGACCAGCACAGCAAAGTGTTTTCCAACCAGATTTCCGTCGATTCGATTCAATCGATGGAAGTGATATCGGGCGCGCCGCCCGCGGAATATGGAGGCAAGACCAGTGTGGTGATTGTGGCGACCACCCGTTCGGGCCAGGGCATGACCACACCCCATGGCAGCGTTAACAGTTCCTACGGGTCGTTTGGCGCATCCACGGTGTCGGCCGATGTTGGTTACGGCGGCAAGAACTGGGGAAACTTTATCTCGGTGGGCGGATTAAACAGCGGCCGTTTCCTGGACGGGCCGGAGTTCGCGGTGATCCACGACAAAGGCAATGCCGAGAATGTTTTCGACCGCGTCGACTTCCAACTGTCGCAAGCCGACACGATTCACTTCAACTTCAGCTACAGCCGGAGCTGGTTCCAGACGCCGAATTCGTTGGATGCCGAAAACGCGACCGCCTGGAGCGGGCTGAACGGAGTACTTCCTGGGACGCCAGGAACGCTGGAGAACTATGGAGGCATCGTTCCGGGCACCAATATTACGGTTGGAGCGGCCGATCAACGCTCCAAGATTGGAACCTTTAATGTCGCCCCTTCTTGGACGCGGCTTGTAAGTACGCACTCCGTATTCACCTTGGGAGCGTTCGTGCGGCGCGACGACTACAACTACTACCCGAGCAGCGATCCATTCGCGGATCTCGGGCCGCCGAGTCTTCAGCGGCAGTCCGTGGGTCAGAACCGGACGCTTACCAACACGGGGATTCGATCTGACATCTCCTACGTCAGAGGGGTGAACAACATCAAGGCTGGCGTCACCTACCAGCAAACGTTTCTCGGTGAGAATGACACGATCGGGATCGTTGATCCCGCCTACAACGCGCCTTGCATAACTTCGTCCACGGTGACGGCACTCAACCCGAACCCTTACGTTCCAGTCCCCGGTTTAACCGACCCTTCGCAGTGCACGGGCGCGAACCTGCCGAACACTCTTGCCGAGTACGGCGCCTTGGGATACTTGTCCAACGGCCAGCCCTTTAACCCCAACCCGGTTTTTTATCCGGTTTTCAACCCAACCCTGGCTCCCTACGACCTGACGCGCGGCGGAAGCCCGTACACCTTCAAGGGCCACACCGACGTGAAGGAGCTTGCTCTTTACATTCAGGACGCGATCACGGTAGGGCACTGGTCTATGAACCTGGGGCTGCGTGGCGACGTTTACAACGGCCTTACCGCAGCAAGCCAGGCCGAGCCTCGTGTCGGGATCTCATACAACTTCAAGAAGACGAGCACGATTCTTCGTGTTTCGTACGCGCGCACGCTCGAATCTCCTTTCAATGAGAATCTGATTCTATCCAGCATCGGATGCAGCAACCCGGTTTTGAATCCGCTGCTTGCCTGTTCCGCGCCTTCGGCGAACCCGTTGAGCCCTGGCTTTCGCAATGAAATTCACGCCGGCCTGGAGCAGGCCTTCGGACGGTATCTGGTATTTTCTGGCGAGTGGATCACGAAATACACACACAACGGCTACGATTTCAGTGTTCTTGGAAATACTCCCATCACTTTCCCGATCGAATGGCACAACGCCAAGATTCCTGGATACGCCGGCCGCCTGAGCGTACCGAATCTGCATGGATTTTCGGCGCAGATGGTCTTCTCCAGCGTGGCGGCGCGCTTTTTCCAACCACAGATCGGCGGTGCGGGTGCGACGGTGTCGAACGGCGCCGGACTCCCGTTCCGCATTGACCACGACGAAAAATTCAACGAGACAACCCACGTTCAATACCAACCCTGGAAGCGCGGCCCATGGGTCGGCTTCAACTGGCGCTATGACAGCGGTCTGGTGGCCGGTAATGCGCCGTGTTATGGGTTGAATGCCAACAACGATTGCCCGCAGTCGACCACGGTTGGCGGGCAACCGGCCGTCTTCCTGCAAGATGTGTTCGGAAACCCGTTGAGCGCGGATCAGCAGTACGAGGCCGGGTTCACTTGCAATGGCGCGCACGCAACCCCGACGAGCCCGTTGTCCTCCGCCACCTGCTTGGCATCTCAGTTTGGGTCGAGTCTTATCAAGGTACCAGCGCCGAATGCCGAGAACGACGACCACAATCCGCCGCGTATCGCGTCGCGCAATCTGTTCGATGCTTCGGTGGGCGACGACAATCTGTTCAAGGGCGACCATTACAAGTGGAGTCTTACGCTTACCGCGATTAACCTGGCTAACAAGCTGGCGCTGTATAACTTCCTTTCGACTTTCAGCGGGACGCACTATGTGACGCCGCGGGCGCTGACGGCTGAGATTGGGTTCCACTTCTAAAAATGTAGCGCGGGCGCCCCGCCCGCGTTCTGCGTGCAGTGCGACCAAAGGACGCTTGCCGATGGAAAGGCCACGCGGGCGCTCTCGCCCGCGCTACACGCACTCTCTACTGCAGTTTTGCGTATTCGACTTTGGCTTCGTGGAGCAGCGGGACGTCGGGGTCGGCGTCCTTCCACGCGGCGAGAAAGTCTTGATAAGCGATGCGAGCCTTGGGAGTGTCGCCCTGCTTCTGAAACAGGCGGCCTAACTCCAGTTGAGCGACTACGAACACTATGTCGGGGTAGCTGTGGGATTTCATGTCCAGGACCTTTTGGAGATCCTGCTGCGCTTCGGCGTAGCGTCCAGCCTGCTCGTACGCCAAGCCGCGGACGTAGAAAACGCCGGCATCGGCGCGAGCGTACAGGGCGGCAGTGTTAAGGAAGTCAATGGCCTTTGCCGGGTCGCCCTTGGCGGAATTCGCGGGCCACAGGGCGGCGATCGCGCGAATCATGGGAACGATCACGTTGACTGCCATGGAATTGTTCGGATGAACGTGCTGGATTTCGTCGGCCAATGCAATCGCTTTCTGATCTTGGCGCAATACGGCGAAGGTCGTGGCGACATTCCCCATCACAGAAGGAGTTCGGGATAGACGCAGCGCCTCGGTGGCGTCGCTGTTAGCTTCGGCGCGATCTCCCACCACTGCCTCGAAGATGGCGAGTCCCGCCCCCACGCCGGCTCGGCCTTGCAAGTGCAGGCGATCCAACCCATCTTCGGTCTGGCGCGCAAATTCCCGCGCCTGGCGGACTTGCCCGCGGGCGGAGGCGACGCTCTCGCGGAATCCGAGAACGTTCAACTCTCCGTCAGGGGTCGCGGAGGCGCTCTGCAGTTCCTTCTCCATGTCGGCGTCTTTGCCTTCGCACCAGTCCAGCATGGCCAGCCCCTGATGGAAGCCGCCAGGGGATACCTTGTGCTGGAGCGCGGTGTTGAGAGTGGCGCGTGCTTCCTCGACCCGGTTCAGTCCGGCGTAAGCCGTGGCGAGGTTCGAATAGCCGACCACCATGTCAGGGTCGATTTCCACGGCGCGCTTTGCGTTCTCCAACGCGTTGTCGAATTGTCCGAGCATGTTATAGACATTCGCCAGATTGCTGAACGGGGTGGGATCCCGTGGATAGGTTTGGCGATAGAGTTCGAGCGCAGTAATGCCTTTGTCGAGCTGGCCGCTGTCGCCGTAATAATGAGACATGATGTAGAGCTTCTCGCGCTCGCTGGCGCGATCGCGAAGCTCGAAAGCCTTCTGACGGTTTTGCTCCGACAACTGGGTTTGCTCCAGGTTGTTGTAGACCGCGCCCAGGCGAGCATAGGCCATGGCGAAATTAGGATCGATCTCGACGGCATGCTGGTAGTTGGGAAGCGCACCCAGTTCGTCTCCCATGTTGTGCTTGGCGTCGCCCAGGCTCAGGGCCTTCAGCGCGTCGAGCGATGACGTGGTGGCCTGGGAGAGAGACATGTCGTATTTCTGCACCATGGACAACGACTCGCCGAGCTGTCCGCGCAGTTTGGTGGCGGCGCTGTGCAGCGCATTCAGCACATCTTCTTTACGCTCCGCCTGAGCTTGCTGGCGTCCAAGTGAATCGCCGGAAGCAACGTTGGTGGCTTCCAGACTGATGACATACTGGCCTCCGACGCTATCAATGCTGCCGTTCAGCATGGCCTTGATGCCATCGCGTTGACAGATTTCACGGCCGACGTCGGTGGTGATGCGGTCGGCGGGAGTGCGGCCCATGAACTGCAACGTCTGGCGGATCTTCTGATCGGGGAAGACGTTCAGATAGGGGGACTGCTCCAGATCGACAGCCAGCGCTTTTTTGAGCGTGCCATCGAAAACGGGGTCGGCAGTGGTGTTTACGAAATCGGTGATCAGGATCGAGTCTTTTTCGGTGAGCGCGTGGCCACGCTTCAGAAACACGAAGCCAATACCGGCGGCGACCAGCGCGACGATCAGAGCCGGGATTAGCCACGGAGGCAGTTTCTTGGCTGGTGCTGGTGGGCGGCGGAGGGAAGAACTGGAAGAGGTCGCGGCTGAAATCGCGCCCGATTCGGAATCGCGTTTCAGGCGCTTCAGGTCGGAGCGCACGTCGGCAGCGCTCTGGTAGCGCAGGTCGCGATTTTTTTCAAGCAGCTTGTTCAGGATTTCCTCGAAGTGCGGAGGCAAATCCGGATTGAGGCGAAGGGCTGGTGCGGGAGGACGATTCAGGATCGCGTCGAAAATTACCGCGGACGTGTCTCCTCGGAAGGGCACAGCACCGGTGGCCATCTCATAGAGCACGCTGCCAAACGAGAACAGGTCGGTGCGGGCGTCGAGATCCCTGCCTCGCGCTTGCTCCGGAGACATGTAGGCGACGGTGCCGACGGTCGATCCGGGGCTGGTGAGGAAGGGCTCATCCACGGTGGCGGCGGAACTGATGGTAGCAGCCGAATGGAGGGAAGGCTTGGCGGTGCGTTTGGCCAAGCCGAAATCGAGAATCTTGGCCTGGTTGCGGCTGGTGACGAAAATGTTGGCGGGTTTGATGTCGCGGTGGATGATCCCTTTGGCATGGGCGGCGTCGAGAGCGTCGGCGATCTGGGTGCCGAGATCGAGCAAATGCTCAAGATCCATCGGTTGGTTGGGCGGCTGGCGCTGGATTCGGCTCTTGAGCGTCTCGCCTTCCAGCAACTCCATGGCGATGAAGTGACGTCCGCCGTCCTCGCCGACCTCGTAGATGGTGCAGATATTCGGGTGGTTCAGAGCGGAGGCGGCACGCGCTTCGCGCTGAAAACGGTCGAGTGCCAGAGGATCGTTTTCCGTCTCGGGAGGCAGGAACTTGAGCGCGACGTGGCGGCCCAGGTTGACGTCCTCGGCCTCGTAGACCACGCCCATCCCGCCGCCGCCCAGCTGCGATAGGACACGGTAGTGGGACACGGTCTGGCCGATCATTCCGGTGAACACTCCTGGGAGAGAGCCACTCATGTTAGGCCGCTGGGTTCGGGCAAGTCAAACCTACCAACCCTTCCTGTTAATACGATGCGGCGGAGCGACAAGTTCAACGTTCTTTTTCGTTGGTACTATATTTATTTTCTATGACTTAAGAGCCGTGTTCCCGGGATTCGGAGGGGCGAGGTGGCGGGCATGGTCACCAGTCCGCATTACGGAAGTTTCGCCCTGGATATTCGAATGCTTTCACACCCGTTCGGCGCCTGCTATCAATGAGTGTTCACGTGTATTTGTGCCTGGGAATGCTAAACCCGGCTTCCGGGGCAGGAGTGCGTCCTAAATGAAAACTCGCCCTCAATCCTGGAGGGACATGAGCGCCGCGCCACGCTTTTTTATTGCCGTGGTCGTGCTCTGTGGGATGACCGTCCTGACCTATTCGGTGTTGCACGGCCGGAGCCAGAATCCGCTCAAATTTTTCTGTTATCTGGTAATTGCATTGGCGGCTTCGCGGCTCAAGGTGAACCTGCCCGGCATCACCGGCACGATGTCGGTGAACTTTCTGTTTCTGCTGCTGGGTGTGCTGGAACTGAGCCTGTCCGAGGCCATGGCGCTGGGCTGCGCAGCCGTGGTGGTGCAGTGCTTCGACCGGGACCGTCCAATTCCGATTCAAGTCGCCTTCAACGTCTGCTCGACGGCGCTGGCCATCGCGGTGACTTTCGCGGCCTATCGCTACTCCGTGTTTCATCGTGCGGTGAAGAACCCGTCCACACTGCTGTTTCTGGCGGCGTCGGTTTACTTCGTCGCCAATACGCTTCCGGTGGCAGCCGTCATCTCGCTGACGGAGAAAAGGTCGCTGCGGAAGATCTGGTCCGAGTGCTACTTCTGGAGCTTCCCGTACTACCTGGTGGGTGCGGGCGTGGCCGGCATGATGAGCTGGCTGCATGGGTTTACCGACTGGCAGACATCGTTGTTGACGCTTCCCGTGGTCTACCTCATTTACCGGTCCTATCGCCTTTACCTGGGCAAACTGGAAGACGAGAAGAGGCACGTGGAAGAGATGGCCGACTTGCATATGCGCACCATCGAGGCGCTCGCGCTCGCCATCGAGGCCAAGGATCAGACGACCCACGATCACTTGCAACGAGTTCGCGTGTATGCGGTTGAGGTGGCGAGGGAACTCAAGATTGACCAGGAAGGAATGGATGCGCTGCAGGCCGCGGCCTTGCTGCATGACATCGGAAAGCTGGCGATCCCCGAGCACATCGTCTCGAAACCGGGACGCCTGACGCCGGAAGAATTCGAAAAGATGAAGATTCATCCGCTGGTGGGTGCGGAGATTCTGGAACGGGTGCGCTTTCCGTATCCGGTTGTGCCCATCGTCCGGGCGCACCACGAAAAGTTCGACGGAACCGGTTATCCGCTGGGGTTAAAGGGGACGCAGATTCCGATCGGCGCGCGCATCCTGGCGGCGGTAGATTTTCTGGACGCGCTGGCCTCGGATCGGCAATATCGGCGGGCGCTGCCGCTGCAGGAAGCGATGGCGCGGCTGGCCGATCAATCGGGAAAGGCCTTTGATCCGCAAGTGGTTGCCGTGCTGCAGCGAAAATACGTGGAGTTGGAACAACTGGTCCACCAACGCACCGACAGCCTGGGCAAGCACAAGTTGTCGACGGAAATCAAAGATAAAGACAGAGACGAAGACTCGAGCGCTGAGCCAACCATCAAGCCAGCGGCCGGGTTCGAGGCGCAAGGACGGCGGCAAACGCCGGAGCGCAGTTTCCTCGGCTCGATCGCGGCGGCGCGTCAGGAAGCACAGACTCTTTTCGAACTCAGCCAGGATCTGGGCGCTTCGCTCAGCCTGGACGAAACGCTCTCGGTGTTTGCAGTGAAGCTGCGCCGGTCGATGCCCTACGATGCGATTGCGATCTACGTGCGGCATGGCGATGAGTTGGTGCCGGAATATGTGAATGGCGACAACTTCCGATTGTTCGCCTCGCTGCGCATTCCCATGGGTCAAGGGCTCTCGGGGTGGGTAGCACAAAATCTGAAGCCGATTCTGAACGGCAATCCATCGGTCGAGCCCGGGTATCTGAACGATACGTCAAAGTACAGCACACTGAACTCAGCTCTCGCCGTGCCGCTCGAGGGCTTGCAGGGAGTGGTTGGCGTGGTCGCCTTGTATCACGCGGAAAAAGATTTCTTCACCTCCGACCACATGCGCATTCTGCTGGCGGTAAGTTCGAAGATGGCTCTGGCTATCGAGAACGCGATGAAGTACGAGCAGGCGGAGAGCTCGGCGGTGACCGATTACCTGACCGGCCTTCCCAATGCGCGCTCGCTGTTCCTGCAACTCGACCGGGAACTGGCGCGCTGCAAACGTGACAACAAGACGCTGACCGTGATGGTCGCCGACCTGGATCGCTTCAAGCAGATCAACGACCGCTTTGGACACCTGGAAGGCAACCGTGTGCTGCGGCTGTTCGCGCACTCACTCAAGGAAACCAGCCGTGAGTACGATTACGTCGCACGCATGGGCGGCGACGAATTCGTGGTCATTGCTCCGGGACTCACGCCCGAAGCGACAGCGCGCAAAGCGGAACAGATGCGCGAACTGGCCCAGCAGGCGGGAAAAGACGTCTGCAACGAAGATATTCTGTCCCTGAGCGTGGGCAATGCCGTGTTTCCGGAAGACGGTACGGATGCGGAAAAGATCCTCTCGGAAGCCGACAAACGGATGTACCTGCAAAAGCAGAGTCAGGCGACGCAGAAGAACCGCCGTCTGTATCCGCGGGTGCGGGGCCGGCTGACCACGGAAATCTCCGGAACCGGCGAAAAACTCGCGATGCTGGGCATCGTCACCAACCTGAGCCTGGGCGGTTGCTATGTGGAAACCAGCGGCCTGCTGTTGCCCGGATCGCAGCTGAAGCTCACCTTCTCGCACGAACATACGAACGTCTCGATTCTGAGCGAGGTAGTGCGCATGGATATGGGGATGGGAGCGGCGCTGCGGTTCAGCGAAGCGACACATGAGGTGCGCGCCAACTTGCAGCGCATCCTGGAGCAGTTGGCCAGCGCGGAAGCGGTGGTTGATTTGAAACGCAGCCAGACTGCGGCGGCCGGGACCAAACTCTAGCGCTGACTGGACGGGCGAGGCGCCCGTCGCTCCACATAACTCACGCGGGAACAGCAATCGGCTGAATTTGAATCAGCGGCGCGCCCATGCCCGATGTGCTGCGCGGTTTCGACAGTCCCAGTCGCTGCATGTTTGCCGTCGGCACGCCCGTCCGGTAGAACGACTTCTCGCAATCCGCGGTGGATGGGCCCCGCATGCTCCCTTCCACATATGCCAACCCGGGACATCGCGAGCAACTGGTGACGTGCGAGCACGACGAGCAGACGGTCAGGTCTTTGGCTTGGATGGAGCGAACCTCTTTCAGCTGTGGGGACAGATTCCAGATATCCAAAAACTTCTGCTGACGAACATTTCCCGTGGGAAGCGGAAACTGTACACAGGGAAAGACATCGCCGTAGGGCGAAATGTAGCAGAAAGAATGGCCCGCGCTGCACGAGTAACCCTCAAGATCTTCCTCTGTGGGCGGCTTCGGAGGAGCACAAAACTCTTCCTGGTTGGCGACCAGCGCAGGATTGTGGAAAATGTCCGGGAGTTCTTCTCCCGGAATGCGCAGCGAGAGAACGGAAGTGTCGCCGTCCATCATGGGCGTAATGGTGGGGTCGAGCGTGTAATGCGCGCCGAGTTCGGCGGCGAGCTTTTGCACACCCATATGATCGGAAGAATTCACGGTCATCAGCACATTGGCGATGGTCACTCGCAGTCCTTGTTCGCGTAAGAAGCGAATGGATCGGACGGTGCGCTCGAATGAGTGGGGCAGCTTGGTGATGGCATCGTGCACTTCGGGACGATGCGAGTAGACGCTGATCTGAATGGTATCTATGTCCAGTTCGCGGATTCTCCGCGCTTCGTCCTCGTGGATCATGACCGCGTTGGTCTTGATCTTCACGTTGAACATGAGGCGGCGGGCGTATTCGACAATCTCAAAGAAGTCGCGGCGCATGAAGACCTCGCCGCCGCTGAAGGTGAGAAAGAAAACGCCGGCCTCGGCCAGTTGATCGAGCACGCCCTTGATTTCGGCGGTGGTCATCTCGCCGTGGTCCTCGTGATCGAGATAACAGTGCACGCAGCGCTCGTTGCAGCGATAGGTGACATCCATGTGTACGGCGATGGGCACGCCCAAGTTGAACGCCTTCTGGCCCACCTCACTCATCAGGCTCATCGGGAAGCCTCCGGGGCCAGAGGTTGATTGGAAACCAGAAGAATTCCATGGCCGGAAAGCTCGGTGACGAACTGCTCGGCGTCTGCCTGGGCCTGTTCGGGATCGACATCAAATTGCTCGCAGATGCGGTCGCGGACAATCTCGCGCAAAGGAGTGCGACCGTCGGCAGCCTGAAAGATGGCGGTTGCGACTTCATTCAGCGTGAAGAACGTCGAATCGGCCGAGTTCATGACCATCATTTCGCCGGCCAGCGCGCGAGCGGCAATCGCAGAACTGCGCGCAATGTAGATGCAATTTTCAGGCATGCTCGGGCACCTCCTGCGAGTTGCGAGCGAAGTTGCGGTCGAAGTTTCGAACTAGGTCCCACACCCTCGCATCAGGATAGAACGTCAGGCGGCGAATGGGAACCCTGGCGACGAAATCGCAAGCCGTGGCGAGAAGCTTTTCCACCAGGGCCTGGTCTTCGGCGAAAAACAGAATATTGCGCATGAGGCGGCGCACGGCTTCCGCAGGCGACAACTCATCCACGCGGTTCTCCGGGCCCTGCTCCAGAAAAAACAGGGCGGCGACCGGGGCGGTGCAGTTCTCGCCGGCCTTGGCCAGTTCTCCGGCGAAAGGAGTGCCGAATGCCGAGTACCCGTCGGCGCTCGGGCGCAGGTAGGAAATTTCGTCGGTAAGCAGGGTGATGTCCGCAGGCGCCAGGCGCGTCATCGTGGTTTTGCCCGCGCCCGATACGCCCGAGAACAGATAAGCCCGGTCATTGAAACTCGCGCTGAAACTCGCGTTCGGCGCGCGGCAAATCGCACTGGCGGCGTGCAGCAGGAATCCGCCGCGCCCGGCAACAATCAGGCTGTGCAGAATGCGCAGCACCGAATCGAGAGAATAGGGGTTGGCATTTTGCCGCACGCTACCTCGTCCGGTGCGGGGGTTCAAACGGGCCTGGAAGTCTCCGCGCTCCACCAACCAGTCGTCACCTTCGCGGCGGACCCGAACATCGTCATCGGAAGCTGGTCCGGTGCGGGAGAGATCGAAGTCAAGCTCAAACTCGGGACGGGAAGCACTCAGGAAGCCGCCATAGCGCTGGCGTAACAGATCGAGAAAACCGTCGTCGCTGGTGGACAAGGCGATCGGGATTCCGCCGATCTCAACACACGCGACTTTTGGTGCCGCGGCCGTCATCGTCACCGTCATAAGGCTTCCAGCTCTGCCGAACGAATATCCGCGGCGAGTTCACCGTTTCGAAATCCGTCAGCGGATGCCTT
This sequence comes from uncultured Acidobacteriaceae bacterium, assembly GCA_963773955.1. Taxonomy (GTDB): domain Bacteria; phylum Acidobacteriota; class Terriglobia; order Terriglobales; family Acidobacteriaceae; genus Acidiflorens. The sequence continues at coordinate 22,773 of CAVZDM010000143.1, forward strand.
CCCGCGCGGGTGAAACTTCAGAGCGACACGGCGCGCCAGGCTGCAGTGGCAGAGCAGCAATCCCAGTGCGCGAGAACACTTCACCCCAAACCGGGTCGTGCCAAACGCCTGGTTAGCATTACCCACCAACCGGCCGAGTAGCGCTTCGGGTGGGAACTGCGGGTCAGATCCAGGCATGGAGTCGCCGCGCAGCAGGAAACCGCCCGGTTTGCAGGGGGCGACGAAGCGATGCAGAAAAAAGCGGTTGTCACGCAAGGCGAGCACAATCTCGCCGTGCCGGACGTCTTCGGGCGGGCAACTTGCGATCTCGACGACGTCGCCTGGCCAAAGAGCTGGCAGCATGCTTTCTCCGTGAACTTGCAGGCGCAAATGACCGCTGCGACGCAGGGCGTCCGCAGCCATGGCTGAGCGTTCCGCGCTCCAACTCGATCGCGGTGCACTCGAGGTGTTTTCGAGCGTCAGGAGCTGCTTTGCTGGACCTGACATAGGCCTTGGGTGGCGACGGTCTTGCCGCAAGACAGAGCCTGCGTTTCGAAAACCCGTTCGTAGTGGAACGCCGGCTTCTGGTAGCGCCTCTTGTTTTTACCCGCGTCGCCCATCTGCTGCTGTTTCTCGCGAGGGGCTGGATTGTCGGTCATAGTTAGTCAAGCCAGTTAGTCAAACACAGAAAGTCGGCTTATCCCCCTGCTTTTCTGATATGAGTAAACGCAGTGTACTACAGGGCTTTCCCCGGTGCCAGTATGACGTGGCCGTAAAGCGAAGAATGCGAATCGGCGTCCTCAATAAAATGACAGAGTTCCATCCTGGCGCGCTCGCCGCAAACTTAGCGAGAGCCCGGCGAGTGCAAGCGGCAGCAGGACAACGCCAAACCCCGCCAAGACGGCCAGGGTGGGAGCCATCGCGGTCACCGACTGCCCTTCCAGCAATGCCCGGCGCATTCCATCGATGGTGTAAGTGAGAGGAACTGCGCGAGCGAGAAGCTCGAGGGGTCGGGGCAAGCTCTGGATGGGGAACATGGTGCCGCTCAGGAACCAGAGTCCGGAACTGAGCAGCCACAACAGAGCCGAGCCTTTCTGGAACGCGACCTGAAGCGTGGCGGCGGCGATTCCCAGTGCCAGGGCGATGGCGAGCGAAAAAATCAACACGGCCGCGCAGGATAAAAAATTGGCGTGGATGGACGCGCGGAAAACGGCCACACCCGCGAAAAGATAGACCAGCAGATTGACCAGGTTTCCGGCGAAGGCCGAAATGGAGCTGAGGATGACGAGTTCAGACGGCGCGGTGGAGGTGGTCATCAACACTTCCAGCGTTCCCGTCTGCTGGGCTTCCTGCACCGCGCTCAGGAAGGCTTGCGCACTCATCACAAAAAAGGTGTATACGCCGGTGCCCACCAGAAGGAAAGGGAAGTACTCGATGCCACCGGGTCGAAAGCTGGGACCTATGGCACGCGACAGGAAATAAAAAGCCGCGAGTTCGGTGAACACTCCGACCAGCGTGACGACGAAACCGCTGCGGTGGCGGACGGCAGTGAGCAGATCGCGCCGCAGGATGGCGTAGAGCTTGTCGAGAGTGGAAGTCATATATGCACGGCCTCGTCGATCTCTCCGGTCATGTGGAAGTAGAACGAGCGCAGCGCCTCAGCGCTTTCCCCGGCGCCCACCGGGCGATCGGCGAGCAACTCGCCGCGATGCAGCAGCAGCAGACGATCGGCCACCGCGGCCGCTTCCGCGAAGTTGTGGGTGGCGAGCAGAACGGTGGTCTGCTGCCGCGCCAAGGCTCGGATCGTCGCCCAGAAGTGCGCCGTGGTGGCGGCGTCGAGGCTGCGCGTCGGTTCGTCGAGCAAAAGCACGCTGGGGCGCTTGACCAGGGCGCGCGCGATTCCCAGGCGCTGGTACATGCCGCTGGAAAACTTCATGACCAGTGTGTCGGATTGTTCTTCGAGCCCGGTGTCGCTGAGAACTTCTTTGATTCTTTGCTGTCGCTCGCTGCACGCGACTTCGTCGAGAGCGGCAAAAAAATCGAGGTTCTCACGCGCGGAGAGACGAGGGAAGAACGAGCGCTCGGCGGCAACGGCGATGCCGACTTGCCGGCGGACTCCTCCGGCATCGCGCCGCGTATCGAAGCCGCCCACCTGCACCGAGCCAGCATCGGGCAGGAGCATGGTCGAGATTAGCTTCAGGGCCGTGGTTTTTCCGCTGCCATTCGGGCCGAGCAGCACCAGGACCTCGGCGCTGGCGGCGGAGAAAGAGACGTCCTTCAAAGCAACGGTCTCACCGCCCCGCTCGCTTCCCAGCCAATTGAACAGGGCGGGGCGATGGCGAAATATCTTGCGAACGGATTGGAATACGACTTGGTCCATGCAAAGTTCGAACGACGAAAGTGCGAACGGCGAAAGTTCGAACGGCGAATTGCGAACGGTGAAGCGGGGTTCGCGCGCCGAAGACTCTGTATTATAGAGGCGATTCGCGTTCGTATTGATTTTGATTGCGCGTTTGCAGCCGCTTGTCTATCCGTCGGAATTCGCCTGCATGACCGAACTCTTGCCTTCGTCTCAAGTGTCGAGCGCCTCGCTGCAGAGAGAAGACGAATTTGAGTTCCTGTGCGCGTTGACCGGGTCGGAGTTGGCTCCGCAGCGGATCGAGCGCGTTGCGAATTGGAATCTGTCAGCGCTCGACTGGAGCGAATTCCTTCGCCTGGCTGAGCAACATGGAGTTCTTCCGCTCGCGGCACGCAACCTGACCGATCATGCTCGGGGGCTCCCGCCGGAGATCGAGCGTTCGCTGCGATCTGCGTATGACGCGAACCTTCGGCGCAGCTTGTGGTTTGCCGCGGAACTTGCTCGCATCATGGCCCAGTTCGAGAGCAGGCAGTTGCGGGCGGTCTCGTATAAAGGGCCGGTGCTGGCGCAATCGCTTTACGGCGATCTGGGGTTGCGAAGTTTCTCGGATCTCGACTTCCTGATTTCTCCCGCGGATTTTGAGCGAGCGAAGCAGTTTCTTGCCGAAATCGGATATCGCCCTTCGGCGGATCTGACGCCGGCCGTCGAGCGATTATGGCTGCGGATAGGCTATGAGCGCTCGTTTGACGGCGCCGCTGGAAAGAACCTGGTCGAATCGCAGTGGGCGTTGCTGCCACATTTCTATGGCGTTGATCTGCCCGTGGATGGTCTGCTAGCCCGCACTGGCCGCACGGTTGTGGGCGGGCGCGAAATGCCTTGCCTGTCTCCTGAAGATTCGTTGTTGGTGTTGTGCCTGCACGCTGCCAAGCATCTGTGGGCGCGGCTGATCTGGCTTTCGGATATTGCAGGGACCTTGCAGAACCAGACCATCGACTACGCGCTGGCGGCGTCACGCGCGCGCGCGCTGGGGATCGCTCGCATTCTGGGCGTTAGTTTCTGGCTGGTGAAGAACGTGCTTCGGGAGGAGCTTCCCCAGCTTGCGAATGAAATGATTGCAGGCGATCGGCGGGTAGAGGCTCTGGGCGGCGAAATCGCTGAACGTCTGGTTCGCGGCGCGGTTTATGATTTCGAATCCGCGGAATACTTCCGGCTGATCCTGAAATTGCGCGAGCGACGGGGCGACCGCTGGCGATATCTGTGGCGGCTGGTCTGGACGCCGGGCGCGGGAGATGTGGAGGCGGTGCGATTGCCGGAAGCCTTATTTCCTCTTTATCGGGCGGTGCGCATGGCCAGATTGACACGAAGGCTACTTCGATCACATCCGTAGAGACGGGGCTTGCCCCGTCTCTACACGAAATTTGAAAATGCTGCTAATGCAGTTCGCCGTCACCTGGCGCCACGTCTGGCGTATCGACATTTTTCTGCGCGACGACTGTGTTCAGCGGCGCCGGCGCCGGGTGGAATTCGCCGGGATCTTTGCCGGCCAGCGCGATGGTCATGAACTGCATCCAGATGGGGAGGGCGGCGTGGCCTCCGGTCTCTTTCTCACCGAGGGTTTTCTTTTCGTCAAAGCCGATCCAGACGCCACAGGTGAGCGATGGAGAAAAGCCAATGAACCAGGCGTCGGTGAAGTCGTTGGTTGTCCCCGTCTTGCCCGCCAGCGGATAAGGCATCTTGGCGGCGGCGACGGCTGTGCCGTGGAGCACTACTTCCCGCAGCATGGATGTCATGACGCGAGCGGTGCGCGAACTGATCGCGTCTTTGATGTCGGAAAAATCTTCTTCCAGAAGGCGGCCTTCGTAGTCGGTGACTTTGCTGATATAGCGTGGAGCGACGCGTACACCGTCGTTGGGAAATACGCTGAAGGCTGAAGTTTGCTCAAGCGGCGTGATTTCCGCCGAGCCCAACGCCACCGGCAGATAGGCGGGAATGTTGGCGGTGATGCCGAAGCGGTGCGCGTAGTCGATCACCGTCTTGATGCCGATGCGGTCGGCAAGCTTGAGCGCGGGAATGTTCCTGGACTGCGCGAACGCGCGTCGCAGCGTGATGGTGCCCTCAAATTTGTCGTCGTAGTTGTGCGGCGAATAGGGGCCAGAGGCAGTTTGAAAAGTTACCGGGGCATCCAGAATGGTGTCGTCGGGACTGCCGCCCTGATCGATCACGGCGGTGTAGACGTAGGGTTTGAAAGACGACCCGACCTGGCGCAGGGCTTGCGTGGCGCGGTTGAACTTGGAGAGATTGAAGTCGCGGCCGCCGACCATGGCTTTGATTTCTCCGGTCGCGTTGTCGATGGCGACGAGCGCGCCTTCGGCGCCTGAATCCTGCTCGAGAGTGACGCGCGATTTTCCGTTCGCATCGAGCGAGAGCACTTTGACATAGACGATGTCGCCGACGTGGAGAATGTCGGGCAGCTTGAGCTTTGGCTTCGGCTTAGTCCATGCCACATCGGCTGGGGAGAGCGTGGCCTTGCGCTGACCGAAACGGAGTTCGGCGGCGGCGGGGGAAACCTGTGTGACCAGGGCGTGCATGTATCCATTGATTTCGGAGTCTTCATCCCAATCCGGGTCTTCGTACTTATCGATCTTTTGACCCTGGGCAATTACGTTGAGGAGTTTGCCGTGCCAACCATGGCGGCGCTCGTAGGCGGCGAGGCCGTCGAGCAGCGCATGGCGCGCGGTTTTCTGCAGATCCATGTCGAGCGATGTGTAAACGCGGAGGCCGCCCTGGTGAACCTGGTCGCTACCGTATTTCGCTTCCAAGTAGCGCCGGATTTCTTCCACATAGTGCGGAGCCAGCGAATTCGGATCTTTCTGCAGGTTGAGCAAGATTGGCTTGTTCTTTGCTTCCCGGGCTTGCGCGGTTGTGATCTTGCCATCTTCGAGCATGGCATTGAGCACGAGGTTACGCCGGGTTTTCGCGCGTTCGGGGTGGTTGATGGGCGAATAATATTGCGGTGCCTTGGGAAGTCCCGCGAGCAGCGCGGCTTCCTCCAGGTTTAGCTGCTTCGCCGGTTTGCTGAAATAGTATTCCGAGGCAGCCTCATAACCGTAGGCGCCGTGGCCGAGGAATATCTGGTTGGCGTAGAGGGTGAAGATTTGCGGCTTGGTGAAGCGCCGCTCGATCTGGATGGCGAGCAGCGCCTCCTGCACCTTGCGATAAAACGAGCGGTCGGGAGAAAGAAACAGATTGCGGGCGAGTTGCATGGTGAGCGTGGATGCTCCCTGCACCTTCCCGCCGGATTCGATGTCGCGATAGGCCGCGCCTACGATGCGCCAGAGGTTGATGCCGGAGTGGCTGTAGAAATCCTTATCTTCGATCGAGACCAGCGCGTTACGGAGAACTTCGGGATAATCGTCATAGGCGGCGATGACGCGGCGCTGCAGCGCGAAGGTTCCGATGACTCGGCCTTGTGTGTCATAGAGTTCAGTGACGGAACTGGGACGGTACCGTTCGAGTTCCTCGACTTGGGGCAAGTCCGTGGAGTAGACGAGCAGCAGACCGGCGGCGGCGCCCACCGCGGCAGAGAGCAGGACGAGCAATCCGAACAGGACGCGTCCGACCACCTTTTGTCCGCCAATTTCTATCGTCGGAAGATGTTCAAAGATGACTTTCATCGGAGAGCGCAAGAATGAGGCGCAGGTTTCAAGGTTTCAGAGTTTCAACGCTTCAATGTTAAACCAAGGACTAGGTTTCCAAGGGCACGTACGCTTTCCAACCTAAATTGTCATCCTGAGCGAAGCGAAGGACCTGCTGTTTCTGCGCACCATCAGGCATTCTCCAGTAAAAGAAATCGCTCGCCGAGGCGAGCGATTGGGAACTTTGAAACCTTGAAACTCTGAAACCTTGAAGTGCTATCCTTTCGCTTCCCGGTTCTTCAACACTTCCAACGCCTTGTTCAACTGGTCATCGGTCTGGTTTTTCGGTTTCACTTCTTTCTTGTCGTCGGGAGCGGCTGGCTGATCTTCGTCGGGCAATCCACCGTCGTCTTCCGTGGTGTCGGCAACCAGGACGTTCGGGGTGACGGCTGCGTCCTGAATTGCTTTTCCGCTGGGTGAATAGTACTTCGCTACCGAAAGAATCAGGGCGGATTTGTCCTGCATCTCGATCAGTTCCTGCACCGAACCGTCGCCGAAGGTTTTATCTCCGATCACGTCGCCACGGGCATTCTCGAGGATCGCAGCGGCCACAATTTCGGCTGGCCCGGCGGTGCCACGATTCACCAGCACGGCAACGGGAAGCTTGGTGATGTCCTTAGCGGGGTCGGCGTTAAAAGCCTGGCGCGGATACTTCTGCCCTTGCAGATAGGTGATAGTGCCATGGTCCAGGAAAAGATTGGCGGCGGCAACGCCTTCAGACTCCGCGCCTCCGGCGGAGTTGCGCAGATCGAGCACAAGCTTCGTTGCTCCCTGCTTTTGCAGATCGCGAATCCTGGCGGCAATCTCCTGCGACTTGCCTTCGGGGAACGCGTCCACCTGGATGTAGCCGACATTATCGGCCAGCATTTTTTCGGCAACCGGCGGGATGGTAACCATGTCGCGCGTGATCACAATTTTCTGCGGCTCGGCTCGCCGCGGCCGCACCACCGCCACGGTGATCGTAGATCCGATCTCGCCAGACAACATGCCGTGAATCTCAGCCAGCGACATATCGTGGGTGCTCTTGCTCTCGATGGACTCGATGATGTCGGAATTCTCGACGCCGGCTTTGTCGGCCGGGCCCCCGGGAATGACCGCGACCACGGCAGCGTATCCGAAACGCTTGGAGACGGTGGCGCCGATATCCGCCTTGCCGGTGTTCTTCATGGACTTGTAGTGCTTGTATTCCTCCGGCGACAGGTAGCTGGAATTGGCGTCGAGCGATTCCAACAGGCCGTGCAGCGCGCCTTCGGTGACTCCGGCAATGTTGGGCTCCTCAACGTATTCGCTGCGGATGCGCGACAGCACTTCGCTGTAGACCGACAACTGGCGATACGCACCCTCATTCGACGAGGCGCGAACATGGACAAAACCGCCAACAAGGGTGAACAGCAGAATGGCCAGCGAACTGGCAATGATTGTGACCTTCAACTTCGTCGACATAATTGATCTTCGCTCTTTTTTTCGGGTGATCGGTTTTCGGGTGACCGGGCTGCCCCGAGGAACTGTATTTCATTATAGACGGTTTGATGCAGGGATCGGGAAGCAAGATTGCAGGGGCAATGTCGCGGGTAACGTGAGTGGAGCTTGCAAGGTTGCAGTGTCCGAAGGTATCTACTGACCAGTAGCGGCTGGGAGCCTTTTTTGTCTATTAGAATCATGGGCTTAGCAGCCGCTCGCTTAGACCGTTCGTCTTCGCTCAGGACAGGCTCGCGACGGCGCCCGTCCAGACGAGTTGCGATTACTCTTCCAGCAGGGCGGCTATCTCCTTCGTGGGCTTTTTCTCGAGCCACCATGGCCGGGGTTTTGCCGTCGTCGTGCGCTAGCTTCGGATCGGCGCGGTGTTTGAGTAACAGTTCGACCATGGGGCGATCTCCGTTTTGAGCGGCGGCGTGAATTGGTACCCATCCTCCCTGTTGGCGGGCATTAACGGGGGCTCCGTGTTCGAGGAGCAGGCGAGCCGCTTCGAGATTACGGACGGAGGCGGCGGAATGCAGCGGCATAACCTGCATGGGATTCGCGGCGACGGTGTCGACCGCGGCTCCGCTTTCGATAAGCAGACGGGCGGCCTCAGGCTGGCCGAAAAAACAGGCGAAGTGCAGGGCGGTGAATCCGTCTCTTGATCGCGAGTCAACGGATCGCGAGTCAATCGAGCGGGAGTTGACGGAAGCATCGCTCAGACACTGCTGGAGGCGATCGAGACGGCCGAGCGAAGCGGCTTCGAAAATATCGAGAGCCTTCTTCTTGCTTGCGATGAGTTCGGCCAGATCGCGGCGACCGCGATAAATGGAGTGCATGAGCAGGCTCACGCCGGCCGCGTCGCGAGCCTCGGAAGCGACGGGGTCCAGTTCGAGAAGGCGCCGAAGGCCGTCCGCATCGCCTGCTTGCAAGAGTTCGAAGCATCTTTCGAAACCGCGTTCGGAGTCTTCCATGGTGCTTCCGTTCTCCGCCGCTAAGTTTCGTCGGCCACGGGATTACGCAATTGCCCGATGCCTTCGATTGAAACTTCAATGGCAACTCCGGCGACCACGGGGGCGATGCCTTTAGGAGTGCCGGTGGCGATCAGGTCGCCGGGTTCGAGCGTCATGATCTGCGAAATGTAACGGATGACGACGTCGAGCGGGAAAATAAAATCTTTCGTGTTGCCCGACTGTCGCACTTCGCCATTCACCCGGGTTTCGACCTGGACGCCCGCCCAGGGATCGAGTCCGTCGGCGACTACGGGTCCGACCGGGCAGAAAGTATCGAACCCTTTGCCGCGGACCCACTGCGGTTCTTTATTCTGCAGATCACGGGCGGTGAAATCGTTGACGCAAGTGTAGCCGAGGATGTAAGGGCGGACGTCTGCGCTATCGGCGAGGCGGTGGCAGCGGCGGGCGATCACGACGCCCAGTTCGCCCTCGTAGTCGGTACGCGCGGAAACCTTCGGCCGAACAATTGTTCCACCCGGTGGCAACAAGGAAGAGGGCGGCTTGAAGAATAACAGCGGCTCGGTCGGGACATCGTTCCCGAGTTCGGCGGCGTGCTCGCGATAGTTGCGGCCGACGCAAACGATTTTCGAAGGCTGCAACGGCGGCAGCAAAGATGCCTGCGCGAGCGGGATGTGGTCCATGCGGCGGCTGGGAAGGCCTTCGACGTCGCCATCGCTATCGTGCGGGGCCTGGAGGAGCAGGCGAGTGATTTCGTCGCTACCAGCGACGGACTCAACCAGTCCATAGTGGGCGGATCCGTTGAGGTGGAATCGGCAATATTTCATTAGAGCAATATCTAAACATAAAGCAGGGGGAGACAGCGAAGAAAAATCCGGAGCATGCGGCGAAAATCCTCACCACAGCGAGCACAAGGAACACAGAGAGACCAAGAGCTTTCCCCTGTGCCTCCCTGTGTTCCCTGTGGTGAAGAACTTTTCCGCGAACGCCGCAGCAGACGCCAACTAAGGCACAGGCTCACTGGCAGTCTCGGAGCGATGGCTTTCGTTTCCGCGCACGTCCACGGCGGAGACTGAATAGGTATAGGTTTTGCCTGAGACGACGGCGCTATCGCGATACGACGGTGATTTCACCAGTTCGGAATTCAGCTTGACTGGCTTCGGGTTGTCGGCGCCACTTGTTTCTATTTCGCCGCGATAAACGTTGTATCCGGCGAGATCGGCATTCGTTACCGGCGCCCAGATGAGGTCGATAAATGGTTTTTGCCCCTCGCCTGAGTACGCCGCCTGCAATCCAGCGGGTACGGCGGGCGGGAAGACGTCATGGGCGATGACCCGCACCGGCGGAGTATCGTCTCCCTCAACTTCCACCTGCACCTCGTTGTCGGGCCGTTTGACGATACTCACGGCAGTGATCCGGTAGAGGTACGTCCCTTCCCATTCGAAGCTTGAGTCGGTGAAATGCGTGGAGCCGGGCTCGCCTACGGGGACCTCGCCTGCAATTGTGTCTTTGCCCGAGCTTTCGTCACGCCGATAGATTCGATAACGAAGTTGAATGTTCTGTTGAGTGCCAGGGGAGGTGGGCGACTCAGGGGGGATGCGCTGTAGTTCGCCTGCGCTTGTCCACGTGAGCACGACGCCGTCGCCGGTCAGTTCGGTAGATAGATCGCCCGGTGCACGGAGGGTGTAAACGGCTGGCACTTGCACGCGATTCGACAATCCTGCGCCGTGGGCGTTGCGGTTCAAGACTTCGACCGCGTAGGTGACTTCGGCGAGCGGGTACTCCACTTGAACGGAGTCGGGAAGTGTGGCGATGTAGGACTGCGGGGTGGAATTCTGGGAGTCGGATTTCTGCGCCGCGCTCCGCGAGGATTTCGGCTTCTGAGGGACGGCGGACGGTGGGGGCAACATCGCGACGGGATTTCCGCATTCGGTCATCTCGGGCGCGCGATCGGGATGGGCGTGGCTCGGCAGAGCGCCGCAAACCAGGGTCGGACCGATATAGCGTGCGCTCTGGCGGTCGGTGGTAAGCGTGGGCTCGCTCCAGCTCAGGGTGACGTGATTGCCTTTGCGGGTGGCGTGCAGATCGGTGGGCGGCTTGGGGAGTTCGAGGGATGGCGGCAGCGGCGGCCCGGTCTGGGCGCAACTAGCCAGCAGCAGGCAGAACGTGGCGGGCGCGATGAACTTTCCGAGGATCACTTTCATGCGGAAAAGGAAAGAGTATCAGAGAAGCAGTTGCCAGATTGCCAGAACCCAGTGCCGGAAAACCGTGAGCTCAGCAGAAAGCAACAGTCCGCGAGAAGAGCAAAAGACAACCACAGGGAGCACAGAGGTACACAGAGGAATTATTTAGGCCCCTGTGCGCCGATGTGTTCTCTGCGGTTGAGATTTATTACAGAATGTAGCGCGAGAGATCCTGGTCTTTCACAATCTCACTCAGCATCTTTTGCACATAGGCTGCGTCTACTTTGAACTCCTGGCCCTTCTTTTCAGGCGCCTCGAAACTGATTTCGTCGAGCACTCGCTCCATGATGGTGTGCAGACGGCGGGCGCCGATGTTTTCCGTGCCTTCATTCACGCGGAAGGCGAAGCGCGCTACTTCTTCCAGCGAGTCGGGGGTGAATTCGAGTTTTACGCCTTCGGTTTCCAGCAGCGCGATGTATTGCCTGGTCAGCGACGACTTCGGCTCGGTCAGGATGCGGACGAAGTCTGCCATGGTCAGCGACTGCAGTTCCACGCGGATGGGGAAGCGGCCCTGCAGCTCGGGGATCAAATCGCTGGGCTTCGAGACGTGGAACGCGCCCGCGGCTATGAACAGGATGTGATCGGTGCGGACCATGCCGTAGCGCGTATTGACGGTGGTGCCTTCGACGATGGGCAGGATATCGCGCTGCACGCCTTCGCGCGAAACGTCAGGACCATGGCCGCTTTCACGGCCGGCGATCTTGTCGATTTCATCGAGGAAAATGATGCCGGAGTTTTCCACGCGGTCGATAGCGACGCGTGTGACCTGCTCCATGTCGATCAGGCGCTGCTCTTCTTCCTGGATCAGGTACTCGAAGGCCTCGTTGACCTTCATCTTCCGCTTCTTGGTGCGCTGGCCGAAGATGTTGGGCAACATGTCCTTGAGATTGACGTCCATCTCCTCGACACCCTGGTTGGAAATGATTTCGAAGGACGGAAAATTGCGCTCACGAGTTTCGATTTCGACGGTGCGGTCGTCGAGTTTGCCTTCGCGCAACTGCTGCCGCAGTTTCTCGCGGGTGCGGCTGGAGGACTCGGTCAGGCTGGTGCTGGCGTCGATGACCACGCCTCCCGTTGAGCTGGAATCCGCCGGGCGCGGCGAGATCGGAGGCAGAAGAATATCGAGCAGCCGCTCTTCAGCGTTCAGTTCGGCTTTATCCGCGACGTCTTCCAGCTTTTCTTCGCGGACCATTTCGATGGCGATCTCAACCAGGTCGCGGATCATGGATTCGACATCGCGGCCGACGTAGCCGACTTCGGTAAACTTGGAAGCCTCGACCTTCAGGAAGGGCGAGTTAGCGAGCTTCGCGAGACGGCGGGCGATTTCGGTTTTGCCCACGCCGGTCGGTCCGATCATGATGATGTTCTTGGGGATGACCTCTTCGGCCATTTCGGGCCCGAGCTTCTGGCGGCGCATGCGATTGCGCAGAGCGATAGCGACGGCGCGCTTCGCGTCTTTTTGCCCGACAACGTATTTGTCGAGCTCAGTGACGATTTCGCGCGGCGTCAGTTCGTCGAGCGTGACTTGTTCTTCTTCGGCGGTTCCGGGTAGATAGATGGCCATAAAAAATCAGGTGTCAGGTGTCAGGTCTTAGGTGTCAGGCTCTGGTTTTCCTGAGACCTGACACCTGGCACCTGAAACCTTTCCTCACAATTCCTCAATCGTAACCTTGTCATTGGTATAGATGCACATGCGGCCGGCAATCCTCATTGCTTCTTCGGCAATTTCGCGCGGCGAGAGCTGGGTGTGATCGGCCAGGGCCTGGGCCGCGGCCTGCGCAAACGGGCCGCCGGAGCCGATTGCGGCGATACCGGTGTCGGGCTCGATCACGTCTCCCTGGCCACTCAGCAAGAACGTCGCTTCTTTGTCGCTGACCAACAGGAGGGCTTCTAAATGCCGCAGAAATTTGTCGGTGCGCCAGTCTTTGGCTAGCTCGACGGCGGAGCGGCCGAGGTTGCCGTGATACTGCTCCAGTTTGGCCTCGAAACGGCTGAACAGAGTGAAGGCGTCGGCTGTGGAGCCGGCAAACCCGGCGAGAATTTTGTCCTGATAGAGGCGGCGAATCTTCTTTGCCCCGTGCTTGATGATGGATTCGCCGAGCGTGACCTGACCGTCGCCGGCCATGACGACTTTGTTGTCGCGGCGCACGCAGAGGACGGTGGTGGAACGGATTCTGCGGGGAGCAGGGGCTTCGGCGGCGATTCCCGCGGCTAGGGCTACTGGTGTCTTCTTTCTCATGAGCGCAATTTTTTATTATACAGTCCCTCCCGTGTGGGGCGGGCATTCCTGCCCGCCCTCGGAGGTGGGCCATCAAGATTTCCACAGGCTGAGTTTCATTAATGCTGCAAAGATCAGTCCCACGCAGTAATAAACGGGGCCATTGATCAGCGCAACAACGGCCCACATAGACCCACTACACCCGCCCTCAACTCTCTTCAACCCAAAGCCACTCATATTCTTCCGGCTGCGCCACCAGCTGCCTACGAACCGGATTCTGACGAATATATTCGAGCTTTTCGTCAAAGCTCTCGTTTGAACGCAGAACGTGATCAAACGACTCGTCTTGCCACAACGCCCCGTGAGTCCCCGTGAGCATGTTGACGCTACGAGCCGCCGGACCCTTTACGAGCTTGAGAATGTCTTTCAGAGGAAACGGCCATCCCTCTGCATTTCGCATCGGGGTTAACAACAAGTGCACATGTTCTGGCATGATCACGACGGCATGGAGGTGCATCGTCCGATTGTTTCCTTTGAGGCAATGCTCCAGCACGAGTGATCTAGCTGCGGGCGAGAGCGGCTCCCGATTACGTTTGCAAAACGTGACGAATAGGGGGCGGTCGAATTTCTGATAGTGTGGCAATTTCCGGCGGTAGTCGTAGGGGTTCGAATTAAGCCGAATCATAGAGTGTCATCATGGCCCGTTCGGCCGGAGGTTTCCGTGACACTGGCACATCAGTTTTGTGAGGTATTTCTAGGCGGGCAGGAATGCCCGCCCCACACACCCTTCCTGTAAAATTCTTTCAGTGTATTTCGGAGCCATTCTCTTTTGTCGTTTCTGGACGAGTTAAACCCGCAACAACGCGAAGCAGTCGAAACTACCGACGGGCCGGTGCTTATCCTGGCCGGAGCGGGCAGCGGGAAGACTCGCGTCATCACATTTCGCATTGCTTACCTCATCGAAAAGATGGGCGTGATGCCGGAATCGATCCTTGCGATGACCTTCACTAACAAGGCCGCAGCGGAGATGGCAGAACGCGTCGAAAAGCTGGTCGGCGGGCTCAGCGTTGCCAAGCCAGTGATTTCCACCTTTCATTCGTTTTGTGTGCGCGTGCTGCGGCGGGATATTGAGGCTTTGCGGATTCCTTCTACCGTGCCGGGACAACCGCCGATCGGGCTGACGAAAAATTTCGTGATCTATGACGAGAGCGATCAGCAGCAAGTGGTCAAGGGCATCATGCGGCGGTTGGGGCTGGATGACAAGCAACTTACGCCGCGCAACGTGCTTTCGCGGATTTCGTGGGCCAAGAATCACATGCTCGATCCGCAGGAAATCTATCTGCAATCGGCCGATCCGAAGACTGAAAAGATCGCCCACATTTTCGAGGAATATCGCAAGGAGCTTCTGAAAGCGAATGCGATGGACTTTGACGATCTGCTGCTGGAGGCCATGCGCCTGCTCAAGTCGGTCGCAGCGGTGCGTGAGTATTACAACCGGAGATTTCAATATTTGTTAATCGATGAGTATCAGGACACGAACCGTCCGCAGTATGAGCTGATGCGGTTGCTGGCGGGCGCCGGGCACAATGTATGCGCCGTGGGCGATGAAGATCAGTCGATCTACTCGTGGCGCGGGGCGGACATTCGCAACATTCTGGAGTTTGAGCGCGACTTTCCGGAAGCGAAGATCGTGCGGCTGGAGCAGAACTATCGCTCGACGCAGAACATTCTGGAAGCAGCGTCGGTGGTGGTGGCGAACAACGTCCGGCGCAAGGGCAAGAATCTGTGGACGTCACGGCAGGGTGGAGCGAAGATCGGATATTACGAGGCTCCGGACGGCGAGAACGAAGCTTTGTTTGCGGCGGACACGATCAACCGGTATGTGCGGCAGGCGGGCGAAAACGGTGAAACGGCGCGAGCCGCCGTGCTCTATCGGACGAACTCGCAATCGCGGCTATTTGAAGAGGCGATGCGCCGCTATCAGCTGAAGTATCACGTGGTAGGCGGCTTCTCGTTTTACGAGCGGGCTGAGATCAAGGATCTGATCTCGTACTTGAAGGTCATCCAGAATCCGGATGATTCGGTTTCGCTGTTGCGCGTGATCAATACGCCGGTGCGCGGGATTGGGAAGACCACCATCGAGATGTTGGAGCGGCTTGCGCTTGAGACTGGATTGTCGATGTGGGGCGCGGTGGGCGAGGCGATCCGGCGGCAGTTGTTGCCGGGGCGGGCCTTGGCGGCGCTGAAGAGTTTTCGCGACTTGATCGAGGACGGGCGGGCGATGCTGGCCGGGACGTTTGTGGGGCGAGTGGAGGAGACGGCGGGAGGGAAGTCTGAGTCCGAGGCGGCGGCCGAGCTTCGCTCGGCTTGGACGGGCGAGGCGCCCGTTCCCACACAACCTCAGTCCACACAACCTTCTCCCACAAAAGCTGGTGCTGACACGGATTTCGATCCTGGCAACTTCAGCTTTGATTTTGCCGCCAGCGATTCGGCAGAGAACGACGGGACGGGCGAGGACGCCCGTCGCTCCATCGACGACGCGGCTGACGAGGCGGTCGAGGGCTTTCGTGCTCCGAGCGCGGCGGCGAATACGGCTGAGATTCTCAAATTCCTGATCGATCGCACCGGATACATCAAGCAACTGGAAGAAGAAGACACGCCGGAAGCTTATTCGCGCATCGAGAATCTGCGCGAACTGGTGAACGCGGCCATGGACTCGCGCGATCGTGGAGAGACACTCGATGAGTTTCTCGATCATGCCGCCCTGGTCAGCGACGCCGACCAGTACGACGAGCACGCGCAGATTACGCTGATGACGCTGCACGCGGCCAAGGGGCTGGAGTTTCCGCTAGTGGTTCTCGCGGGCATGGAAGAAGGCTTGTTTCCGCATTCACGCACCATGCTTGAGCCGGATTCAATCGAAGAAGAACGGCGGCTGTGTTATGTGGGCATGACGCGCGCCATGGACACGCTGATCTTGTCGCGCGCCGTGTATCGGCGGCGCTATGGGACGGATATGCCGGAGGCGAGCGTGCCCTCGCGATTCCTGGACGAAGTTCCTCCGCAGTTGGTGGAGGAGATGGGTGGATCACGGCGAAGCACGGCTCGTTTGGGGACAGGTCGTGTGGGGACGGGCGCCCTCGCCCGTTCAGCGGGGCGAAGCCCCGCAGCCGCCGAAAGCACCCACTACTCGTACGAGGACGAGGACCAGAGCGCTGCCTGGAATCCGGCGCGAGTCAAGCCTAAGACGGCGACTCCGTTCGGGAACTACAACTCCATCGACAACATAGCCGAATTTTTTGCCTCGCGCGGCAAGAAGTTTAATGTTCCGAAAATGCCGTCCGAGGAGCCTACGCCCTGCAGACGTGGATCTCGACCGAGGGTTGGTTGTCCTCGGCGGTCGTGAAGACCTCGGAGCGCTTTGTCGGGATGGTCGTGTTCCGCTCGATGAGGCGGTGCATGACTCCACCCTTGGTCTCGATGCCGAGGCGACAGCGGGGTGACGTCGAGGAGGAGGACGTCCTTCACCTCGCCCTTCAGCACGCCCGGCCTGGATGGCCGCGCCGACGGCGACCACCTCGTCGGGGTTGACCCCCTTGTGCGGCTCCTTGCCGATGATGTCCTTGACGAGATCTGCTGGATGCGGGCATGCGCGTCGAGCCACCGACGAGGACGACGTCGTCGATGTCGGACTTGGAGACCCGGCGTCCTCGACGGCCTGCTCGAAGGGCCCCGGCACGCCTCGAAGAGGTCCTCGGTGAGCTCGTCGAACTTGGCCCGCGTGAGCTTCATGTCGAGGTGCTTGGGACCCTCTGAGTCGGCGGTGATGAACGGCAGGTTGATCGTCGGTCTCCTGCACCGACGACAGCTCGATCTTCGCCTTCTCGGACGGCTTCCTTCAGGCGCTGCAGGGCCATCTTGTCGTGCGGACAGGTCGACCCCTCTGTGTTCTTGAAGGCCTCGGACGAGCCAGTCGATGACGCGCTGGTCCCAGTCGTCGCCGCCGAGGTGGGTGTCGCCCGCGGTGCGACTCACCTCGAAGACGCCGTCGCCGATGTCGAGGACGGGACGTCGAAGGTCCCGCCGCCGAGGTCGAAGACGAGCGATGTGTCCGTTGGCCTCTTCTTGTCCAGGCCGTAGGCGAGGGCGGCGGCGGTCGGCTCGTTGATGATGCGCAGCACCTCGAGGCCCGCGACTGGCCCGCCTCCTTGGTGGCGTGCGCTGGGCGTCGTCGAAGTACGCGGGCACGGTGATGACGGCCTGGCTGACGGTGTCACCGAGGTAGGCTTCGGCATCGTTCTTCAGCTTCTGCAAGATGCGGGCGGAGATCTCCTGGGGCTTGTACTTCTTCCCGTCGATGTCGATGCACCACGACGTGCCCATGTTGCGCTTGACCGACCGGATCGTCCGCTCGGGGTTGGTGATGGCCTGCCGCTTCGCGACCTCTCCGACGAGCACTTCGCCGGTCTTGGAGAAGCCGACGACCGACGGCGTTGTCCGTGTTCCCCTCGGCGTTGGGGATGCACGACCGGCTCACCCGCCTCGAGCACGCTCACCACCGAGTTCGTTGTTCCGAGGTCGATTCCGACGGCTTGGGCATCTTCATTCCTCCAAGTCGTGCTGCTTCCCGGCGACCTACACGGGACTTCCAGCGAAGGCCATGTATAGCAAACTTGAGTGTGTCTTATTCAGGCTTGTTTGCACCAGGTAGCCACGTGGCGCCGGATGTTCCCGGCCCTCGGGAGTGTTCGACCAAGGTTCGGGTAGGGTAGGCTCCGTGCCCGACCTGGTCCTCGTACGCCACGGCGAGTCGAAGTGGAACGCCGAGAACCTGTTCACGGGGTGGACCGACGTCGACTTGACCGAAAGCGGCGGGTGCCGAGGCCCGCGAGGCCGGCCGTCTGTCTCGCCGAGGTCAGGAACGGGGCCTCGACCTGCGGGTCGTGCACACGTCGGTCCTGAAACGGGTCGATCCGCACAGCCGACCTGCCCCTCGACGAGCTCGACCGGAGCTGGCTCCCGGTCCGGCGGCACTGGCGGCTCAACGAGCGCCACTACGGCGCTCTTCAGGGCACGGAACAAGAAGGAGACGGCCGAGAGTTCGGGATGGAGCAGGTGATGCGGTGGCGACGCAGCTACTCGGACGCCGCGGTCGCCGCTTACACTCGGGGACGAGCCGCCACCCCATGCACGACATGCGCTATCGCGACCTGCCTGCGAGTGCGCTCCCGCCAGCGAGTGCCTCGCCGACGTCGTCGCTCCGGATGCTCCCGTACTGGTACGACCAGGTCGTGCCCGATCTGCTTGCCGGCCGGGGCGCGGTGCTCATCTTGGCCCACGGAATTCGATACGTGCGCTGCGTAAAGCACCTGAAGGCGATGATCCGACGACGCCATCGTCGATCTCGAGATACCGACCGGAGTGCCGTGGGTGTACCGGCTGGCCGACGACCTCACCGTCGCCGACGATGACCCGGGCGTTCCTCGAGGCATGGTCCGGCGGCCGAAGAGGAAAGGCGCCAGACCGGGCTCACGCACGATCAAGGCCGGCACAGCTCCACGGCGCTCCGGCGGTCCCGGGTAGGGGTCGGCCGCCCAGGCACCGACCATGCGGCTACCCGGGCGGCCAACAGGGCGCAGTGACTCAGAGGGCGTCCGTACCGCGCTCGCCGGTGCGGACCCGGACGACCGCCTCGACCGGAAGGACCCACACCTTGCCGTCACCGATCTTGCCGGTGGCCGCGCTCGCGACGATCGCGTCGACGACCTCGTTCGCCGTGAGTCGTCGACGAGGATCTCGATCCGCAGCTTCGGGACGAAGTCGATCTCGTACTCGGCTCCCCGGTAGACCTCGGTGTGGCCACGTTGGCGGCCGAACCCCTGGGCCTCGGTGAGCGTCATGCCCTGAGACGCCGAGGTTCTTGAGCGCCTCCTTCACGTCGTCGAGCTTGAAGGGCTTCAGGACTGCAACGACCAGCTTCATGATTGAGCTCCTTTCGTCCTGGTGGCCCTAGGACCGTTCACTCGGGTGGTGGCGACGGATCCGGCGCTCCGGGTGGTGACAGCGACCCGGACGTCGAGGCCGGCGAGGGCGAAGGCTCCGGCACCCGGTCCGCCACCGCCAGCGTCGGCGAACGTCTCGTCGGGGAAGGCCTCCTCGTCGTGGATGGCCAGGTCGCCGATCTCGAGGATGTCGTCCTTGTAGCGGGCACCGCGCAGGACGAGCCCGATGAGCTTCATCAGGATGAAGGTGACGAGCGCCGACCAGAAGATGACGAACACGGCGGCTCGGAACTGTTCCCACAGCTGGTGGAACGAGCCGGTGTACATCAGGCCGTTCACCGAGAACGGCGTGCAGCGCCTTGCTGGCCGCTGGCGTAGGCCGCCGCCGAGGTGTTGATGACCTGCCCGGCCGAGTCGAGGTGACCGCAGCCGTACTCGAGCATGTTCGGGTCGCCGAAGATGCCGAGCATCAGGCCGCCGAACAGGCCGGCGATGCCGTGGGTGTAGACGACGCCGAGGGCGTCGTCGACCTTGCTGAACGGCCGGACCTTGGACAGGTAGTTCCAGGCGAACCAGACGATGACGGTGTCAGATCGCGCCGACGGCGATCGCACCCCAGCCGTTGACCCAGCCGGCACACGGTGTGATCCCGACGAGGCCGCAGATCATGCCGTTCACGCCGCCGAGGAAGGTCGGCTTCTTCGCCTTGCGTGAGCCAGGCGTCCATCGCCATCCAGGTGATCACGCCCGACGGCGGTGGCGAGGTTGGTGTTGACGACGGCTGCGGCCATGTCGGCGCCGGCGTAGTACGGGTCGCCACCGTTGAAGCCGTTCCAGCCGAGCCAGAGGATTCCGGCACCGACCGCCGCCATCACGCAGGTTGTTGGGCAAGGCATGTTGTCGATCCCGCAGCGAGCCGAGGCCCGAGGACCCAGGCCGCGACGAAGCCCGAGACACCGGCCGACATGTGGATGACGAACCCACCGGAGAAGTCGAGCGCGCCCTCCTGGGCGAAGTAGCCGCCGCCCCAGAGCAGGAAGGCGTCGACGCCGTAGACGAAGGTCGACCACAGCGGGACGAGGATGCACCAGGCGCTGAACTTGATCCGGCCGAGCACGCTGCCGAGGAACAGCAGCGGGGTGATGGCACCGAACACGAACTGGAAGTAGGCCAGGGAGTCGGTCGGGAAGTGGAACGGGATGACGGTGTTGGCCGCCGAGACCGCCTGGCCCTGTTCGTTGACGCTGTTGAGGATCTGACCCGGCTTGCCGACGAAGTTCTCGAAGAAGTGCTTGACCCAGGTCCCGATCGCCGACGTGAGCTGGCGTCTGGTATCCCGTTGTGCACCCCGCCACCGAGCGAGGTGGCGCCGAAGCCCATCTTGTAGGTCCACAGCACCCACGCGATGAGGACGAGCGAGAAGCCGGCGAACATCATGGCCAGCACGTTGACCGCCCACTTCTTCGGGACGATCGACGCGTAGAGGACGGCCAGTCCGGGGAGGCTCATCAGGCCGACGAACGTCGCGGCGGTGATCTGCCACGTGTTGTCGCCGGTATTCAGCCAACTGGGATACGGAACTGGAACACTGCGCCTAGCAGGTGCACGGCTCGAGTACTCCTCTCGTACGGTCAATGCGTCCCGGCGCTCCACCCCGTGGACAGGGCGTCACGCGGCGGGGGCCAAGGCTATGGCAGGCGGTTCGCCTGCCGCCCCAGGATGCAAGCCCGGAGTTTCCGCACAGTCGCACGCGAGATCAGCGCGTGAACTGGAGAAACGGTCCAGGTGGTTCCCGGTCGGCGGGGCCGCCGACGGCCTCGCTCACGGGGCGCGCCGCTACGATCTGCCGAATCGTGAACGGGCCCACGACCGAGTGGCGAGCGGACACAAGCCAAGAGACGGGCACTCAGATGATCACACTGGAGCCGGCGGCTCGAAAAGGGATCCGCCCGATCGGATCCCCAAGCGACGGCAATGCAGACCAGGGTGCCCACGAGCCCCTGTCAACGCTTCGCGGGGCAGGCGTGGACGTGGACGGCCGCCTCGTCGGGCGCATCCTCGCCGGTATGGTCCTCGTTTCACTGGCCGCGCTCGTGGTCGTCCTGTTCGTAGCCGGAGTCGAGAAGAACGCTCAGATCGGCGGGCTGCGTCGGCACGGGGTAATCGTCGAGGTCACGGTGACCAGGTGCACGGGCTTGCTCGGAGGCAGCGGGAGCAACGCCGCCGGATACGTGTGCAGCGGGACGTTCACGCTCGACGGTCGTCGGTATCACGACGTCATCCCCGGGAACAAGATCAGAGACCCCGGGACACACGTGCGTGCCGTCACCATCGCGAGCGCTCCGGGGCTGCTGTCCACGGTGGCCGACGTGAAGTCCGAGCACACGTCGTGGAGGGTGTTCGTCCTCCCGAGCGTCCTGGTGGTCGTGCTCGGGGTGCTCGTCGGCTGTCATCGTGAGGCGTCAGCTCATCCTCAGGACGTGACCACTTAGCCGTGACGATTTAGAGCACGCGCCATTAGGCCATGGCCAGGCCGTCCCAGCGCCTGGCCCATTTGACGAGCTTGACGGTGATGATGAGGGCGACGGCCAGGGCCAGCTGAGCCAGACGGTGGGAGCTGAATCGATCGGTGTTGCGCCGTAGCTGACCGAAGTTGCTCAGCCATGAGTTGGTCCGCTCGACCGGCCAGCGCAGACCCATCGGCTGATGTTTGGGGCCTTCAGCGCACCCCCTCTTGCGCTTCTTCGCGATGACGGCGTCGTGGATCTGGCGTTCGGCGAGGCGAGTCCGCGTGATGGGCGGGGAGGTCATCAACCAGCGAGTCGAGCCAGACGGTCTCGATGTCGCAGAGAAGACCTTCGGCGTGCGATGTAGTCAAGGGGTGGGGGGCGGAGCAGGATCGAGTCTCCGTGGCGGTTGGCGCCGTCGCCTCACCCAGCGCCGGATCGGGCACGCCGTTGGTGTCGGTGGCCACCGACCACTTCCACCCGGTCTTGCCCCGATCGGTCGGGTTCGGTCCCGTTCCCTCCCCACCACACGGTGCCTTGTGCAGCGAGCCGTGAACCAACACGTCGGAGAGATCGAGTCCGATCACCTTGTCGAAGCCGGCGATGGCCTCGAGTGAACGAGGCGAAGGTAGGCGCCGAAGGCCACCCCACTCGTTCGCGTCGAACGCCGCAGCGTCGTCTCGCTC
>CAVZDM010000144.1:0-27802 GCA_963773955.1 uncultured Acidobacteriaceae bacterium
GACGGTGCAACACGGAGGAAAGAGTCCAGAGGCTAAGCGCTACCCAGACCGCGAGCGCGGCCCCCGCGTATTGGCCGAGTGCCCGATCCGATTGCGTGCGATCCAACGATTCAGATTGGCCCCAATTCCAAACATTGCTCAAAATGCGGCTCAAAATGCTACCTAGAACGCTGCCGGGTCCAGCTAGAGGACTTTAAGGGTTGGACCAGGGCGGGCAAGACTGCCTTCATTGTGCTGGGGAAACTCTAGCAGCAGGACGGATGGACGGCAACTGTCAGCGCAGCATCGTCACAACGTGCAGAGACGGGGCTTGCCCCGTCTCCGTTGGACGCCGCGGGAGACGCCGGCAAGCCGCGTCTCTACGGTGATGATTTTACGGGGCAACCGCTTGGGTGTTCAGGCCGTTCGACGGTTAGTCGTGGTGGAGGAACTTGTAGTCGAGGATGGACGCCGCCAACGCGTAGGCGTCTTCGGCATTGTCCAACGCGTCCTTGGTACGAATCAGCCTTCCCTGGCAAAGTACGTTGCTGTTCTTCTGCCCGGAGATTTCTTCGGGCATCTCGAAGATCAGTTCCACCAGCGCATTGGCCGGCAGTTGCTGCGGGCCGTGGAAGAGTACGCCCGACTGGCTGATGTTCTGGATCAAACCCTCGTACCAGGTACTGAGATTTTTCCCGCGGTAGCGAACCTTGAGGTCGGAGCGCAGGCGCCGTGCCCGGGGCATCCAGCTGGGCTGCTTTTGACTGGAGCGGCGCCGGGTGGTGGTGGTGTCCGCTACCGGCTCGTCGACCCGATTTCCGCGACGCATGGTCTTCCAGTCGTACTGGTAAGCCGTCGCGCACACCATGCAGACCTGGTAGTACTCTCCATTGGCCGCGCGGCGCGGCCAGGAAAACTCGTGCGAACAGCGTCCCAGCATGAGAACATCCATGAGTTTTTGCGGCATGATGGCGAGTAGGGCTCCCGTACTAATCCGACCTATCCATCTTCCGACGGCTTCGGCATTCTGAATAGGTTACTTTCGTGTATCACGGGTTAGGCCTTATGCTTTTCCATATGCCACGAGCCGACCTATCGCGCATGGGATTCGTCATCGCCGCAGGCAAGAGTTCCCGTATGGGGGTGGATAAGGCGTTTCTGGAATTTGGCGGCCAAACGCTGCTCGATCGCGCACTTGTCGTGATGGGCGGGGTCTGCGACCGCGTGGCGATTGTCGGTGACCCGGCAAAATTTGCAAAGTACGCATCTACCAAACAGGAGTCTCCGAAATACAAATCCGTCGTGGCAGATATTTTCTCCGGATGCGGCCCGCTTGCCGGTATTCATGCCGCGCTCGTGCATTCACCGGCCGAGTTGAACCTGATGCTCGCCGTGGACATGCCCTTCGTCTCCAAGGAACTTCTCGGGTTTATTTTTACTGCGGCCGCAGACGAAGATAACCACGCCATCATCACCGTGCCGCGCACCAGCCATGGATTTCAACCGCTCTGCGCGGTGTATCGACGCGAGTTTTCCACTACCGCCGAGGAGGCGCTGCGGGCAGGGAAGTACAAGATCGATGCGGCGTTTTCAGGTGTGGCTATCCGAGTGATCGAAGAGGTGGAACTGGTGGCAGCCGGTTTTGCTGAGCAGAGTTTTTTCAACGTGAACACTCCGCAGGACCGGGTGGCCGCTGAAGGGTGGGGATTTTGACTCTTCCTCCTAGATGGGTAATGGGGCGGCTGCTGGTTTTCCCCTGACGCGACCAGGGTCCGGACTCTAGCGTCGTCGTGAGTGAAATCGCCTGGTTTAGCCAACTATCGGGACTCTAAATCGAATCAAGACAAGTTGCGGGCAACGCCGTACACTTGCTCCGTTGACTCAACTCGACTTCGGAGTACACGTGTGAAAGTTATTCTAGGTCTCATTTTGCTATGTGGTTTCATCGGCTGTGGTGACGACAGAAGCACGCCGACGCCCAGCGTGGCTGGAAACTGGCAGTTCACCGGCCATTCGAGCGTGTCGGGTCAAAACATCACGGGCAGCGCAACAATCCAACAAAAAGGTAGTTCGGTCACGGGAGTAGCAAACACGGTAAATGGGGCAATGTGTACAACAACGAATGAATCCTCGGGGAGCATCACCGGAACAGCAATAACGATTCAAATTTCGCTAGGCAATCAGGTTGTAGACGTGACCGGCACAATCAACTCGGCTGGCAATTCTGCGTCGGGGAGTTACGCAGGCGGCTGCACGACTGGTGATTATGGAACGTGGTCTGCGGGCAAAACGAGCTAGGCATCGGTGCCTTGGTTGGCGATCGCGGTAGGGATACCAGTTGCCCGGTACCCCCCGCACAGATCCGGACGGGCGCTCATTAGCGCATCCGGTTCTTATCTCGGATGAGTAGCGGCAAAGCGGGCATCGGGGAAAGGATGGAGCACAGCCGGTGGAGGGAGCCAGCGCATCGCCAGGTCGAGCATCCGAGTCCAGTTGATTCGGCGTTTCTGGCTCCGGCGGCGAATACAATGCCACCAGCAGACCAGCACCCGATGCCGGAACAGGGATAGGCTAGCGTTGTTTCCCGGTACCGCGTAGTAGTTGAAGTGCCCCTGCACGACCGACCGGAGCCATTGGCCGGTTTGGCCCACGGGATCGTGCATGCGCTTGCGGAGCTCCGGTTTTATTTGCCGCAGCTTAGCCCGCATGCGTTTGCGAATCGTCGTGCGCCGCACCATGAATCGCCCCAAACTATTCTTCCCGCTAATGTGCGTGAATCCTAGAAAGTCGAACGTCTCGGGTTTCCCTTCCCCTCTACGTTTCCGGTTCTCTTCGGCAAATCTGCCGAACTCGATCCGGCGCGTCTTATCCGGGTGTAGTTCCAGGCCGAACTTCGCTAGTCGCTCCCTTAAATCCTCCAGAAAACGATCAGCATCCGCCTGATACTGGAAGCCTACGATGGTGTCATCAGCATAGCGGATGACCACCACCTCACCTTGCGCACATTTCTTGCGCCAGACGTCCACCCAGAGGTCGAACACGTAGTGCAGGTAAATGTTCGCGAGGAGCGGTGAAGCCACCGAGCCCTGCGGCGTACCTGTCTTCGGATCGGACCATTTGCCTTCCTCCATTACTCCGGCCTTCAGCCATTTCTGGATCAGCCGCAGTATGCGAGGATCGGCGACGCGATGCTCCACGAACTTCATCAGCCAGCTTTTGTCGAGGTTGTCGAAAAAGCTTCTGATGTCAGCGTCCAAAATGTAGTTCACCTTCTTCTTCAAAAGCGCGTACGACAGCGCATCCAGCGCGTCATGCTGGCCGCGCCCCGGGCGAAAGCCATACGAGAATCCGAGAAAGTCCTCTTCATAGATCTGATTGAGGATCGTGGTCACGGCGTACTGGACGAGCTTATCTTCCAGAGCCGCGACTCCGAGTGGACGTTGCCGTCCATCTTCTTTCTTTATGTACACTCTTCTCGAAGGCAGCGCTCGATACGCTCCGCGATGAACCCGGCCATGGAGATCGACCAACCGATCTTCGAGTCCGGCCTCATACTCCTGCCAGGTGACCCCGTCCACTCCGGGTGCGGCTTTCCTCTTTAGTGAGTAAAAGCTTTCCCGCAGCAGATCGACGGTCAGATGGTGGAGCAGAGCGGTGAACTTCATCTCCTTGTTTTCCCGTGCTGCTTTCCGCACGCCCGCCAGCCCTTGGGACACGCCCTTCCCGCTCTGCGTCGAGTACGTGTTAGGTTGACCAGCGTTCTCCTTGATCAACGGCCTTTCCTCCCCATTCTCCGCCGGCGATGTTCCGTCTTTGTTCGAATGGTTCATAGGTACTATGCCGCTGTGTGACTCCTCGGAGACGTACATGCGGGCCGTACGGCTATTGCCTTCGCCCACCGTCCTGCTGCCTGGTTTGGCAGGCAGGTGTCTCCGAGGTCTCCCGGTTCTCGTGCATGAAGTTTCTAGGCGTGCCTGGGGTCTTCGACTACGCCGGACTGAACGGGAGCTCGCGCTAGCGCTCCTGCTCATGTCGCCTACCGCGAATATTTAAGGCGGCGGCGTCCGGATTGTATCTTTACGGAGCTGGATACCCACCCCGCCTAGCCCCTGTCTACGCTTCACTGAGTCCCTCGCGGTATCAGCGCAAGACTCGGGGCCGAGCAGATCGCTAGTCTTTACTCGTAAGGCTCTTTCATCCTCTACTTCATGCCGGTTTATCCCGGCGCAACAAATATCCCCATTACACTCATTGACCCGGTTCTGCGTGTGAACGCCTGGTTTCGTCGACTATCAAGGAAGGCGATCCAGGCCAAGCCATTCCACGGCGGACGGAAGATCGTAGAATATGCGAACCCGGGATGCTACGTTCGACATTTCGTTGTAGACCTCCATCATCCGTCCCATCCCGAAGATGCTCGGACTACTCGCTACGAAGGCGCGGCGGGATGTGGAAGAAAACAGCTTGCGGCTTGCAATTATCTTGGCCTCGTCAACCGAGATGTCGAGCGACGTCACCGCTGTCAAATCGATCAGTTGGTTAAATTCAGGGTCGAAGTCGGGATCGTTCAGCAATTGATCTTGGTGGGTCTTGACTTGGGAAAATGTCAACTGCTCCGATCCCGTACTGATTACCAATCGCCGTTCTTTGTCGATGGCATGGCGCGTCGGCATAAAGTTTCAGGCAGTCTAGCACGGTTCATTTAGCTGCTAACTGGACTCAGGAGTTCTCTGGATTCTAAGCGTTGTCGGCAATTGGCGTAACATCCCCATTACACTCATTGACCCGGAATCGGCGTATCACTGGGCGGTTTGCCGGCCACTCAGAAAATGGCCCACTGCGTCTAGATACACTTCCGCTTGAGCCGCCGGGCCATCTCGTGCCATGCTGATAGCCATGGCTGCTGCGGACACCCTATCTCCCTACATCGAGTTTAGAGACGTCTCCAAGGCATTTGGAGATCGCGTCATCCTGAAGGACGTCAACTTCGACGTGTTGCCGGGTGAGATGGTCTGCATTCTTGGACGCAGCGGCGTTGGAAAATCGGTAGCGCTCCACAACATCATGGGCTTCCTTAAGCCGGATTCAGGTCGAATCTTTGTTGCCGGTCAGGACATTACCGACTACAACGAGGTGCAGCTCGAAGGCATTCGCAAGAAAGTCACCATGGTGTTCCAGAACGGCGCCCTCTTCGATTCCTTGACAGTCGGTGAGAACGTCGCCTTCCCCTTGCGCGAAAAAAGGGAACTTTCAGAAGAGCAGATTTACCAGGTCGTCGATGGCCTGCTCGAAATGGTCGGCGTCAAGGAGATGCGCGAGCTGTTGCCTTCCGACCTTTCTACCGGCATGAAGCGTTCGGTCGCCATCGCGCGGGCACTCTCCGCCCAACCGGAATGCGTGCTCTACGACGAGCCCACTACCATGGTGGATCCGATGATGGGGAACCTGCTCGGCGATCTCATCGCGCGGCTCAAGCTGCAACTACATCTGACGTCCGTGGTAGTCACGCACGACATGCGCCTGGCCAAGAAACTGGCCGACCGTATCGTTTTTCTTTACGAAGGCCGAGCGATTTTCTTTGGAGCTTACAAGGACATGGAGAAATCGAACGAGCCCATCATTCATGAATTTCTGGAACTGGATGAGCTGAAGCTGGAAGCGTAAGGACGGGCGGGTGCAGGTGGAGAGCCGGGCGTCCCCGCCCGTCCGCCACACTGCTAGACGGGCGAGACGCCCATCCCTCCACTAGAACCCTTGTCTCACCAATTCTTCCACGCTGATCGAATTCTGCGCGGGTCTGCCTTTCATCATCTTCTCGACGTACTTTGCGATCACGTCGGCTTCCAGGTTGACCGGATCGCCGTGCTTGAGCGAGCCGAGATTGGTCAGCTCGACGGTATGCGGAATGATGGCGATGGTGCAACGGTTCTGCTCGAGTTTTGCGACCGTCAGGCTGATGCCCTCGATCGAGATCGATCCCTTGAACACCGTGTACTTCTCGATCTCGGACGGGATTTCAATATGCAGCCACCAGTTCTCGGAATCCCGGCCGTCTGAGTCGACGATGCGCTCGAATTCGATCACCTTGCCGACGCCATCCACGTGCCCCTGAACAATGTGACCATCGAAGCGCCCATCAGCCTTCATCGGCAACTCCAAATTGACCAGCGCGCCCTGGTGCATCCTTGAGAATGACGTTCGCACCCACGTTTCCGGCGCCAGATCGGCGCAGAACGTTCTTGGCTTGATGTCAAGCGCGGTCAGGCAAACGCCGCTTACCGCGACGCTGTGGCCAGTTTGCAATTGTTGGGGAGTACTCGCAGCTTCGATGGTGATGCGGCGGTTCTCACCGCGCTGCTCGATCTTTACGACCTTGCCCACTTCCTCGATAATTCCGGTAAACATAAAATTAGATTTCCTCCCGCCAGAAGGATCATCGGGCGATCATTATCATAATCATTCTCATTGTCGAAGATAACACCTGATCGAAACGATGGGCGCGTCCGCACCCGTCCCCTTGCGATAAAGCTTCGAGGAGTGGGCCACCCAAGCTAGTATGTTGGGAATCCCGTAACATACGGAGGGCACCGATGGATAACACGACCCGACGCTCGTTTATTATGCACGCGACCGCCTTCGCCGGGGCGCTGGCGATGACGAATGACACCCTAGCCGATACCGGGGATGCCAACGCTGATCTGATTGCCCGCATGACGTGGTTCAATGAGCCCGCTGCCTCGAAGAGAGTTGGCGAAAAGCTGATTGTGCACTCCCGTCCCAAGACTGACTTCTGGCGCAAGACCTTTTACGGCTACATCACCGACAACGGTCACTTCCTTCACCTGCGAGCCGACGGCGACTTCATTTTCGAGGCGCGCGTGAACGGCCAATACGCCGCGCTCTACGATCAGGCGGGGCTGATGGTCCGGGTGAATGCCGAGAACTGGATGAAGTGCGGCACCGAATTCTTCGACCGGAAACGTCACGCCAGTGTGGTGTTCACTCGCGAGTTCTCCGACTGGTCAACCATGCCCGATTTGACCGAGACCGGGCCGGTGTGGTGGCGCGCGGTCCGCAAGGGGGAGTCGCTTGAAACCTTGTGTTCACTGGACGGGAAGGATTTCACCTCGGTGCGTCAGGGATATTTCCCGGCATCACCGGCGGAAGTGGGGGTCATGTGCGCCGCACCGGAGGGCGCGGGCTTCGACGCGGAGTTTGATCAAATCAGCCTGTCTTGGGTGAAACGATAGACAGCCTCCAGCAACGACTCAAGCCGGCGCGGAGTACGGGTCGCGGAGATAACCTTCCAGCGCGAAGTCTTCGCCGAAGCGGTGCAATTCGAAGCGCTGCACGCACGGCGTCCTGCCGTGAAACGCTTCGTCGACGATAAAGGGAACTGCGCCCTGGCCAAAAATCTTCGGGGCATAGTAGAGGAACACCTTATCCACCTCGCCCGACGCCAAGGCTGCCCCGTTCACCAGCGCTCCACCCTCGATCAGCAGGCTGGTGATCTCCAGTTCTCCCAGGCTCTGGACAAGCGCGGCGAAGTCGGGCCGCCCGTCCGCAGTCGCCGATATTTGTCGCACGCGAATTCCCTTGGTTTCGAGCGCGCGCCTGGCCGGTTCCTCCGCCGTGGAACAGAGCACCAAAACATCGTTCTCGGCGGTTTGGATCACTCGCGACGCGGGTGGAATGCGCAAGTAGGAATCCAGAATCACGCGCAGCAGCTTGCGCCGCCGCGGCAGGCCGCTCCGGTCGGTCAGCAGCGGATCATCCGCCATCACCGTTCCCACTCCGGCCAGGATCGCGTCGTTCTGGTGGCGCAGTTGCTGCACGTGCGCGCGCGCCACCTCGCCGGTGATCCAGTGGTATCCGCTGCGCGCACCCTCGGTGGCAGGCAGAGCCTCACGAGCTTCTGAAGTGCGCTCCGTGCCTGGTTTCGTCGCGTCGGCGATTTTTCCATCGAGGGTCATAGCCGACTTCAGCGTGACCAACGGCTTGCCCAGCCGAATGTACTTGGCAAAACTTTCATTTAACTTCTTGGCTTCCGCCTCGAGTACGCCTACCTGTACGGTGATTCCTGAGGCGCGCAGCTTGGCAAATCCTTGGCCCCCTACGCGCGGATTGGGATCCTCCATGGAGCAGATCACGCGGCTGATTCCGGCCGCGACCACGGCATCGGCGCAGGGCCCGGTGCGGCCCTGGTGCGAGCAGGGCTCCAGATTCAGGTAGAGAGTTCCACCTCGTGCTGCTTCGCCTGCGTGCTCCAGTGCCAGCACCTCAGCGTGCTTTACGCCCGCATAGGTGTGGGTGCCGGCGCCAATTTCGCGGCCTAATGCGTCCACCACAACGGCGCCCACTGCCGGATTCGGCGAGACTAGCCCAACGCCAGCTCGCGCCAGCTCCAGCGCGCGGCGCATGTGTTGTTGGTCGGACGACGGCGATTCGCTCATTCTTCATCCAACTCTGCCACCGCAGCTCCGCTCCGTCCGTGTGGAGGGCGACGCAGGGGCGCCGTGCGATAGGCGTAGGGGTCTTCCGGTTCGGGTTTCCGACGGAAGAGCCGCTTCAGCCGATCCAACAATCGCTGAAGATATGAGGGAGAACGTGAATCTTTTCTCATAACTTAATGTCTCCTCCGAATTTCCGCGAAGGATTTTCAGGAGAACAGCGAATCCACAAAATCCCTGGGATCAAAGGGCAGCAGATCCCCCGCCTTTTCGCCGACGCCCACATAGCGCACCGGCAGGCCCAACTCCCGCGATATTGCTACCACGACACCACCTTTGGCCGTGCCGTCGAGCTTGGTCAGCACAATTCCCGTGACTCCGGCTGATTGTGTGAACTGCCGCGCCTGTTGCAATCCATTTTGACCGGTGGTGGCATCCATTACCAGCAATGTTTCGTGCGGCGCGCCCGGCACGATGCGTTGCGCGGTGCGTTTCATCTTTTCGAGTTCGAGCATCAGGTTCTGCTTGGTGTGCAGCCGCCCGGCAGTGTCGACGATCACGTAATCGGTTTTGCGAGACATTGCCGATTGCAGCGCGTCGAACAACACGGCAGAAGGATCGCCTCCAGCCTTCGTTTTGATCACTTCCGTTCCCGTGCGCTGTCCCCAGATTTCCAGTTGCTCGATGGCTGCCGCGCGGAACGTATCTGCCGCGCACAGCAGCACGGTCTTTCCCTGGGCACGAAATACCTGCGCCAATTTTCCGATGGTCGTTGTTTTGCCCGTGCCGTTCACACCCACCACGATGATCACTTCCGGAGTGCCGTCCACCTTGGTCACGGGCCGCGAACTGGTCGACGTCAGGATGGTCAGCAGCTCCTCTTTCAGCAGCCGCTTGAGTTCATTCACATCCCTGATCTGCTTGCGGTCGGCTTTGTCGCGGAGTTTTTCCAGAACTTCATGAGTGGTGGTGGTGCCGAGATCGGCGCCAATCAGCGTCGCTTCCAGATCGTCCAGGGTGGAGCGGTCGATCTCTTTGCCGATGGAGACGACGTCTTCGATGCGCTCGGCCAGGTTCTCGCGGGTGCGCGAGACGGCCTCCTTCATGCGCTCGATAAAACTGGGTTTCTGTTCTTCGTCCAGACTGCCAAAAAGAGTTTGAATCATTGTTTATCTTGGATCATGAGGTATCCGAGAATGATTATAGGAGAACGGACGGCGGAGAGGCAGTCGGTCGGTGGTCGTTGGTCGATGGTCGCTAGTCGTTAGCAAGCCTTTGATCCTTGATTGGTCACGAGCTGCCGATACAACAAGGAATAGCAAACGACCAACGACTAGCGACCAACGACTGATTTCTACGTGCGCGTGGTTTCGACCACGACGGGGTCGACGGGTTGCGGCGGGATCGGAACCGGCTTGGGCGGTTCCAGCGGGATGGTCTGCGTCACTGGTTTCTGAATACGGATATCTCCCCGATAGAAGACCGCCATGAGCGCGGTCACCGCCGTGGGGTCAAGGCGCTTTCCGGAAAGATTCTCAATGATGCGTAGCGCTTCGATGGGATCGTATGCCTTCTGATACGGACGGTTCGTAGTCAAAGCATCAAAAGTATCGCCGACCGCAATCACCCGCGCCAGCAGAGGGATCTCGTCGCCCTTCAGGCCATAAGGATAGCCACGCCCGTCGAGCGCCTCGTGGTGCAGTTCGATTCCAGGCAGCATTTCGCGCAACTGCGGCACCGGACGCAGGATGTTCGCGCCCTTGGTGGTGTGCGTCTTCATGATCTCGAATTCTTCCGGAGTGAGAGCGCCGGGTTTTTTCAGGATGCGGTCTTCGATACCGATTTTGCCGACATCGTGCAGCTGCGCCGAGATGCGCAGGATTTCCAGAAATCCCGGATCCAGTCCCATCTCTTTCGCGACCATCAGTGAGTATTTGGTGACGCGGTCGGAATGGCCCTTGGTGTACGGATCCTTTTCGTCGACCGCGCCGGCCAGCATCTGGATCGACCCCATGAACAGGTTCTTGTTTTCGTCGGCGGCGCGCTTCAGGTCTTCAACGAACTGTTCCAGTTCTTCCTGCATGGTGTTGAAGGTCGTTGCCAGTTCGCCGATTTCGGTGCGGGTTTTTACGTGCACGCGCTGGGAAAAATCGCCACGCGCAATGGCTTGGCTGGAGTGCGTCAGGACCTGCAGCGGGCTGGTGATCCGGCGTGCCGAGAAAATACTCAGGCCCACGCTCACGAACACCGCCAGCCATGCCAGCAAGCGCCCGGTGCGCTGCATTTCGTAGATTCCGCGATACGCATCTTCACGCGGCTTCTGCACCACTACCGCCCAATCGAGCGAGGTGACCGGACTGTACGTTCCCAGCATCTCGGTCGTTTCTTTTCCATCACGAATGGTGAATTCGCGGGTTGCCGCCAACTGCGCTTTTGAGCCTTCGCCCACGAAACTGCGGACGATATCGAAGTGGGTCATGTCCTGTCCGGTAGCATATTGCGTGCTCGCCGACGCCACCAGCCGTCCCTGGCTGTCCACGACGTAGGGCATTAATCCGGTCAGACTGACTTGCTGCAGCCGGCGGATCAGGTAGTCCATGTCGACCACCGACCCGATCATGCCGAGAAAATGTTTGTCGTACATGATTGGCGAACTCACCAGCATCACCGTTCGCGCGGACTTTCCGCTGCCCACCATCAAGGGCTGCCCGCTGTAGACGCGGCCTTCGCTGGCGGCTTGATAGGCTCGCTCGAGTTCCCGTTGCAAGAAGGCGTCGGGTTCAATACGGCCGGCGGAAACGCCTTTGGCATCGGCGTTGAGCAGCGTGGCGTAGGCAATATCGTTGGAGGACGAGACAAAATTCTCGAGCATGGCCCGCAGCTCGGGCGTCAGAAAGTTCTGGGCACTAAAGTCGGTCCCGCTCGCATTGGAGAGCATCATGACCTGAATCGACGACGACAGATTGGCCAGCATCATGTGCAGCGCTTCCTGGTGCTGGGAAATGTCGTCGGCCAGCGAACGCGTGACCGTGTTCTGCAGCAACATTTCGTTGGTTTTGAGGCGTTCCCGGTTCATGGTCTCGATCTGCGCCGAGTAAAAGTACATGGGAAGGACACTGATCGCCAACAGCACGCCAAGGATGACGTAGAGGAGCGGAATGCGCGCGGGAATGGGTAGCTTCAACGGCAAATGGCAGTCCTGTCGGCCCAAGCGCGGGGATGAGCTGGTCCGTTCTACATCCATTCTATGTTGGTCGGCTGGGATGGCCTCAGTGCTTAAAGTACAGTCGACCGTTACTGAAGTACTCAACTGCTGGTCACTGTGGTCTTGCAGTTGCCAGTCGCCGGTTGCCAGCTTCCACCACTCGCAACTGGCGTTGGCGGCGGGTCTATAATGAGGGCAGTCGGCCCGGGGTGGTGCATGCGGTCCTTGCACATTGATTGCGTTTATTGTCGGCTGTTGGCGATCTTTCTGGCCTTCTCCTCGCTGGTTTTCGCCCCGGTGATGCTCGCCGAGAATACTCCGCCCCCAAGAATTTCCAAAGAAACCCGCGAACAAATCGTCCACGCTTTCAATGAAGAATTGGTCTACCTCCGGGTAAGTTTTCCGATGGGACAGAGCGGACTGAGGCTCAAGAAGGGAACCGTCACGCCCAGCGGCGCAGAACTGCAACATTTGATGGCGCTCTGGGGGCCAGCGGCGAAACCCGGCGACCGGGCCCGGATCAGCGACGTCGTCATCAAGGAAGACCACATCCGTTTTGAGATCAACGGCGGTCCGATCAAGAAGCAGAAGTGGTATCAGCACATCACGATCGTAGGAGCGAGCTCGTCTGTGCCGGTTGCGCCGTCGGATTCCTCCGCCAACGCCCGCGGCTCTTTCGTGGATCTCTATTTCGACAAGTATGTTCCGGAGATGACTGGGCCAGAGCTAAAGGAGTTGCTGCGTCCAGTGTTTGATTTCGATTCCAAGTCCGCGGTGGATGCCTACCTGGAAACCGTTTCTCCCCAGGTCAAGGAAGCCATCAAGAATCACCACGTGCTGGTCGGAATGAACCACGAAATGGTGATCTACGCCAAGGGACGTCCGCCCAGGAAGGTTCGCGAACATGCGAATGAAGTTGAGTACGAAGAATGGATCTACGGCACGCCTCCGCAGGACGTGGACTTTGTACGCTTTGTGGGCGACGAAGTCGTGCGGGTCGAGACCATGAAGGTGGATGGCCAGAAAATTGTGCGCGTCGAAAAGGAAGTTGATCTGGGCGCGCCGACCGTGGCCAAGAAACAGGAAGGCCGCCCAGCCAACGCGCCGACATTGCGGCGTCCTGGGGAAGAGATGCCGGAATCCAGTCCTTCCAACCCCTCGGGGATGCCACCGATGGCCCCGGTGCCCCCGCCGTCCGGCCCGGATTCGGGTCCAGGCCCCAACTGGAGTTTGCCGCCCACCCCGGCGATGGGATGAAATGCGAGTGGCACGACCGGCGCGACCAACCCACCGGAAATGTTGCCCTGTTCTGAAACGTTTCCGCTCTTTCCGCCACTATTTATTAGTTGGAACGAAGGCGCTCCGCGCAGATCGCCGCGACTCGAGAGAAGCGACAAAGGCGGCCTCAATCAAGTCCGAGCTTGGGTCCTGTAGGAATTGCGCGTTGGCAAAGAGTCGGGCCCGAACAAGGGTTCTCCGATTTCAGATTTTCAACAAGGAGGTTCACGATGGCAGGTGAGAAAGAAATCACGCTCCTGAACAACCCCATTGCCCAGGCTGAAAGAGAATGGCTTTGGATGATTGCTTTTAGGGCGAGTCTCGGTGGTCAAATCGGGCCCTTTGGAGACGTTCCGGACTTCGTGGCGGTGGCTGTGTCTGCATCGATCGCGAATCAGATTAAGGACGAAGCCTACAGAAAGACCGCGCTGACGGCGGCGGCAGCGTACATTCAGCGCGCTGCTGAGAACCCGGCGGCGAACGTGGGGAAGGAGTCTAAGGCCGCTTAAGCGATGAGGGCCTAGCCGCGATTTCCGGGTGGCACTCATTCGCATCGTCCGCGAAATGAGTGGGCGGCATGGGTCCATCTTGCTTGTTCACAGCTATTTGTGCGAGCTCCGCTTGCGCGGGTCTCCAGTCCGGATCTTCATCGGCTAACGCCCTGCGATCAAACAGGCTAACCTTCCGGCCTCGACCTTCCACGCCTCGACCTTCTAAACTATAAGTGTGAAGATTGCCCTGGGCCAGATCAACCCCACCGTGGGGGACTTCTCTGGCAACGCTGCCAAGATCATCCAGTATGCGCTGCAGGCGAAGAGTGCTGGCGCTGGCTTGATTCTGTTTCCAGAACTCGCCGTCTGCGGTTACCCGCCGCGCGATCTCGTCGAGAGGCCGTCGTTCGTGGCGCGCTGTCATGCAACCGTCGAGAGAATCGCCGCCGAAACACAGGGCATTGCCGTGATCTGCGGAACGGTAACTCCGGCAGAAGCGGAGTCCGGCAAAACGGTAATGAACTCCGCCGTCCTGCTGCGCGAGGGGCGCATCGATCTCACCCAGTCGAAGATGCTGCTGCCCACCTATGACGTCTTCGACGAGATGCGCAACTTTACTCCCGCCAAGAGCCAGCAGTTGTTCAGCTTTTGCGGCAAGCAGATGGCTTTGACCATTTGCGAAGATGCCTGGAACGACAAGCGCTTCTGGAACCGGCAGCTCTATCGCGTCGATCCGGTCGAAGAACTGGTTCGCGCCGGCGGAAGCTTTGTGCTCAACATTTCGGCGTCGCCGTTCTGGCTGGGCAAGCGCGAACTGCGCCGCGATATGCTCACCTCCATCGCGCGGAATCAGAAAGTACCGGTCGCCATGGTGAACCAGGTCGGGGGCAACGACAGCCTGGTATTCGATGGATCAAGCGTGGTGATCGCGCCCGACGGGCAGGTGATCGCGCAAGGGAAATCGTTTGAGGAAGACCTGATCTATTTCGACTCCCAGAAATTGACCGGGGATATGCACCCGCAGGTCGCGGACGAAGAAGGCAGCGCGTATGAAGCGTTGGTTCTGGGCACGCGGGATTACGTGCACAAATGCGGCTTCCAGCGCGCGATCATCGGGCTCAGCGGAGGCATCGATTCCGCGCTCACCGCGGCGATTGCGGCCGATGCGCTGGGCGCCGAAAATCTGATCGGCGTCGGTATGCCCGGACCCTACTCGTCGCGCGGGTCGATTGACGATGCGCGCGAACTGGCCAACAACCTCAAGCTTCGCTTCGAACTGCTTTCGATCGACGAAATCTACGCGGCCGCGCGCCAGACGCTGACACCCGTGTTTGGCGGGATGCCGGAGGACGTCACCGAGGAAAACATTCAGTCCCGGGCCCGCGGGTTGCTGCTGATGGCGATGTCGAACAAGTTCGGCGCGCTGGTGCTTTCGACCGGGAACAAGAGCGAATTGGCGGTCGGCTACTGCACTCTTTACGGCGATATGGTGGGTGGACTGGCGGTGATCTCGGACGTGCCGAAGACGTTAGTGTATCGAATCAGCGCCTACGTGAACTCGCGGCGCCAAGTGATTCCGAAGGCGACGATAGAGAAATCGCCGTCGGCGGAATTGCGCCCCGATCAGAAGGATTCGGACTCGCTCCCACCTTACGACGTGCTCGATGCGATTCTTGAAGATTACGTGGAGGAGTCGGCGTCGGCCGAACGGATTGCGCGGGTTCACAATTTCGATCTAGATCTGGTGCGGCGGGTGATCCGGATGGTGGAGCGCAGCGAGTACAAGCGGCAACAGGCGGCGCCCGGCATCAAGATCTCAGCCAAGGCATTCGGTTATGGGCGGAGATTTCCGATTGCCGCCAAGTCGGAGTTCTAGCGGCCAGCGGTGAAAGTTTGTCGTGCATCGCTACATGTCGACACCTTTTATGTATTGTCGATCGAGGGTGACGAAGCCTGGTGAATGACAAGATCGCCACTTTTTGTAACAATCGAAATTCCAATCGCACTCCAAACCAAACTATGACAAGCATGCATCGCACTCTACTCGCTACTCTTCTGCTGTCCGGCATCGCCATCGCTCAAACCAAGCCGACTCTTCAGACCAGGCCGCCGGCTAAACCCGCGGCGACTTCGGCTGCAGCGCCATTCACAACGGTTCTGCCCAGCGAAGACACCGTAAACTCATTCCTGTTTCAGATGTTTGGCCACGATGCCACGGTGTCGTGGAAGGTGAACGAGATTCGTCCCTCTGAGGTACCCGGCTTGGCGGAGGTGCTGGTGGTTGTGACCAACGCTCAGGGTCCGAGCTTAAATCGGTTGCTGGTTAGTTCCGACGGCAAGCATGTAGTCGTGGGCGACGTCCTGCCCTTCGGTGCGAAGCCATTTGAAGATGCCCGCGTCAAGCTGGAAAAAGACGTGAACGGCCCGGCCAAGGGACCGGCGAAGGCTCCGGTGACGATTGTCGAGTTCAGTGATATGCAGTGCCCGCACTGCGCGAAAGCCGCGCCGACGATCGATCAACTGCTGGCGCAAGAGCCGGAGGCCCGCTTTGTTTTCCAGAGTTTTCCGCTCCCCGCGCACGACTGGGCGGAAAAGGCTGCCGGCTATGTCGATTGCGTGGGGCGCGCTTCGAATGATGCGGTCTGGAAATTTATCCAGAAGACGTTTGACGACCAGGCTAATATCACTGCGGCTAATGCCGATGAAAAGTTGAAGGCCATTGCGACCGCAGCGGGCGCGAATGCCGATGAGATCGCCGCCTGCGCCGCCAAGCCGGATACGAAGGCCAGAATCGAGGCTTCCGTTGCGCTTGGCAAATCGGTTGGCGTGACGGGCACGCCGACTCTGTTCATCAATGGACGTAATGTGCCAGGCGGTGCGCCCGTCGATCTGATGAAGAAGATTGCGGACTTCCTGGCGAGCCAGAAATAGACACAGCCATTGAAGCATTGAATCATTGAATCATTTAGACATTGAATCATTGTCTTTGGTTTTCAATGATTCAATGTTTCAATGATCCGATTTACTTTCCCATCCAGATTTCCGGTGCCTCGGTGCGCTCGGGGCTACGGACTACGTGGGGCGTGATCAGGATCAGAAGTTCGTCGTCCGTTTCCTGCTTGGAAGTCTGAGAGGTGAAGACGCCGAGGCCTGGGATATTAGAAAAGGCGGGCAGACCGCTCATGCTCCGCTGATCGGAAGCGGTGACCATTCCCGCCACCGCCGCCGGTTCACCTTCCTTGAGCAGGATCCCTCCCTTGTATTCACGATTCAAAATGTCGGGAATGCCGTTGGTGTTGGTGGTTCCCAGAGTGCGGAATTGTATATCCAGTTCGAGCGCTATGTCTGAATTGTTATGCACCCGTGGCTTCGCTTTGATGGTGAGTCCGATGTCCTCATAACTCACCGAAGGAAAGGGCGCGGTGAACGACTGATTTCCGATGACCTGTGCGATGGCCGCGTTGTTATAAATCGGCGCAAAGCTGGCGTTGAGGATGGGATAACGCGATCCCAGCTTAAAAGTGGCGTCCTTCTCCTGGGAGGCGCGCAGGTTGACGTGTTCGAGTTGCCGAACCGAGCTCTCGTTCATGGTAAGCGCGGCGGACAGCTGATCGAGACTAAGTCCCATCAGCGTGAGACCGCCACCGAAGGTCGCGAGCGGCTGACTGAAAATCGAATTCTGCTGGCCTTGCAATTGTGCGAGCAGGGCGCTGATGGTCTGGTTGCCGGCCTGGTTGATGCCGCCGGAGGAAATCAGTTGGTTGATCAGGCTCTGGATGTTTTGTCCGCCGAGAGCGGCCAGCGCGGCCACAGGAATGTTGAAGAGATTGAAATTGTCGGGAACGTGCAGCCCGATATTACGCATGTAGGTGTGGCTCACCTGGAAGACTTTCAGATCGAGCATCACCTCCGGCCGGTCGCTATTCAACTGTCCGAGAAGCTGGGTTGCGGCTTCCAGTGCGGCCTGCGGTCCGCGGAGCGTAATCGTGCTCGACGCCGCGTTGAAGCTCGCGAACTTGAACTCAAAGAGCGTCCGTAGCGTGTTCGTCAGATCGTTCAAATCCTGGGTGGAATTGCTGCCGGGAATGTAGAAGGTGCGCATGCCCATGCGGTCGTAGAAGCGGTGGTTTTCGATATTGTCAAGGGCAGCAAAAAGAACTGTAGGTTCGAGGGCGACGCTGAAGCTCCTGGTG
This sequence comes from uncultured Acidobacteriaceae bacterium, assembly GCA_963773955.1. Lineage (GTDB taxonomy): Bacteria > Acidobacteriota > Terriglobia > Terriglobales > Acidobacteriaceae > Acidiflorens. Next base: position 17,597 of record CAVZDM010000144.1, read on the forward strand.
ACGGCGGAGGCCGCCCGCATGGCGGTTGAGAAATCAGCATTCTCAACATCGAAGCGGACGCGCCGGCTGGGGAAGGTGTCGTCGAAGATTACGGTCAGTCCATAGCTCTGGGCGACGGCGGTGAGCAGGCCGTGCGAATCGCCCCGGTAGTGGATGTCATGGAGCGCGTCGATCGGTTTAGCGGCCAGCGCGTCGGCGCTCTCGACGAGTTGCGGCGGGCTTGCGGCGTGCACCGGCACGGGCCCGAGGGCGTCGCTTATGCGCTGCTGCGCGAATTCGTTCTGCGGATCGAGGTTCAGCGCGGTTCGAAACTCCGCCAGCGCCTCTACTTGCTGGCCCTTGAGCAGGTCGCTGTTTCCCCGTTGCAGATGTATCCCGGCCAGATATTGTCGCGTCATCTCCCGCGCCGTCAGGTACTCCACGTTTTGCGGGACCAGGCGAGCCGCTTCCTCAAATTCGTAAAAAGCCTGGTCCAGATTTTGCGATTTCTCCAGTTTGAGGCCGCGCGCGAAAGCCTGGCGGGCGGACTTCAGGTCTTTTGCAGGGCCGTGACAGGCGGGCGCGCCCGCGGAATTGGAACAAAGCGCTGGCGCAGCGGACGGAGGAGTGTCAGTGGCTAAACACACCCCCGCAAGCAACAAACACACTCCCGCTGGCAGCCATCGCATATTAATTACTATAGAATGCTCGGCTGCCGCTGTCTTGCAAGGGAAATACTCGATAGGGAACTACGGTCGTAACGATGTTCCTTATGGCAGAGACGGGGCTTGCCCGGAGGTGGGAGCCTGCATCCGGCGGCCTGCCAACTTTCACCGCAGCATCAACCGTTCCATCCGAGTGGCGCGGCCCGTCTGGTCATCGCACTCGACCAGCACGGCGCATAGGCGGACGTCGCCATTGGCCGCTTCGAAGCGCGCCGGCATCCCGCTGAGAAATTTTTCGATCACCAATTCCTTTTTTACACCAATGACGCTGTCGTACGGCCCGGTCATCCCGACGTCGGTGATGTAGGCAGTGCCCTTGGGCAGGACAATTTCATCCGCGGTAGGAATATGCGTGTGCGTGCCCACGACAGCGGTGACGCGCCCATCGAGGTACCATCCGAAAGCCACTTTTTCGGAACTAGCCTCGGCATGGAAATCCACAAACACGATCTTCGATTTGATCTGTTCCAGAAGCCGATCGGCATAGCGAAAGGGATCGTCGCTCGACCCCATGAACACGCGTCCCTGAAGATTCACGACGGCATAACCAATGCCGCTTTTCTGGCCTTCGTATACTCCCCAGCCGGGTAAGCCCTGCGAAAAATTAGCTGGCCGCAGCAGCCGGCGCGCCGGACTGTGTGGATTGCCGTCCGCCATCTGGAAGTATTCGATGATTTCGCGCTTATCCCAGACGTGATTTCCGGTGGTCATCACGTCGATGCCCAGATCAAAGAGTTCTTCCGCCAGCTGAGGCGTGATTCCGAAGCCAGCCGCGGCATTCTCGCAGTTGGCGATGACGAGATCGACGGCGTGCTGCCGGCGCAGGTCGGGCAGGCGATCTTTTACGATCGTCCGCCCGGGGCGCCCAAAAATGTCACCGATGAAAAGAATTTTCAAGACTTGATGGTAACACGGTGAAATTGCGGATATTTTACGCGCTGGCTACTCGCTGCCGATCTCAACTGTCTTCAGAAAGTCGTAATTTCCCGACGGATTCAAGGTCGCGTTCCGCACGCGGCGTGTGTGCACCAGCACGTTATCGTAATACCACAGGTTGATATACGGTTCATCTTGCGCCAGCACTTCCTGAACTTCAGCGTACAGGCGCTTGCGGGCACTCTGATCGGTCTGGCGGCGCGCTTGATCGATTAAGTTATCAATCCGCGGGTTGGAATAGAATCCACGGTTTGCGCCATTGGGCGGGAATCGATTGGAGTGAAATGAATATTCAAAAATATCCGGATCTTCGTTGCCGCCAACCCAGCGCAACGAATAAAACTGGAAAGCGCCGCTGGTGACGTCGGCAAAAAATGTAGCGAACTCGAAAGTGCGAATGTCGAGCGCAATGCCCACATCGCGCAATTGCTGCTGCAAAACCGCTGCCAGCAGCCGCGTAGACTCCTCCGTGGATGTCTTCATCGTGAGGTGAAAGCGGACACCGTCGCGAGCCCCGTCGCGAACAACGTATCCGGCGGCATCGAGCAACTGACGAGCTTTCTCCGGATTGTGCGGATAGGCCGCCACGTCCTGGTCATACGCCCAGCTTTGTGGCGGGAGCACGCTCAATGCTGGTTGCGCAAAGCCGCGCCAGATGTATTGCAGAAGAGGAGCACGGTCGATGGCATACGCGATGGCCTGACGCACGCGGACATCGCGCAAGGTCGGATCGCGCAAGTTGAACGCGAGATAAGAAAGCACCGTACCCGGCGCGCGTTCAATTTGCAGATTCGGCTCGCGCTGCAACGCCACGACCGTGTCGGAAGTAAACGCATTGATCGCGATGTCGGCGCTGCCCTTGCGCAATTCCAGCGCCCGCGTGGTCGCGTCGGGTACGACGGTGAAGCGTACCCGTGCCAGGCGTGCTTTCGCGCCCCAGTAATTGTCGTTGCGCTCGACGACAACTTCTTTGTCTTGTTCTGCGCTCACAAATTTGAAGGGTCCGGACCCAATCGGCTTGCGCGTGATCTCATCGAGCGAACCATAAGGGACAATCCCACTCGCCCCCTCCGAGAGATTCCACAGCAAGGTGGCGTTCGGTTCCTTTAGATGAAATACAACGGTGAAGTCGTCGGGGGCGTCGACGTGGTCCACGAAACGGTACGCTGCTGATTTCGTACTGCGGATCTGGCCCTGGAGCAGGGAATCGAATGTCCACTTCACGTCGCGGGAAGTAAGCGCCCGCCCATCGTGAAAGGTTACGCCGCGATGCAACTGGAAGACGTAGGTCAGCAGATCGGGAGTTTCCCAATGCTCGGCCAGCCCGGGCGCAACATTCAAGTGCTCGTCGCGCGTCAGCAGCGCATCGAAAATGAGTTCGCCAATGCGCTCAGATTGCGCGTCAATCCCGACGCGCGGGTCGAGATTTGTTGGGCTGCTCTCAATAATCATGACCAGAGTGTTGGGATTGGGAGGTTGGGAACAGGAAAGCAGAGGCAGCAACAAGCCGCCGAGTAATCCCAGAAGAATTGTCATCCTGAGCGAAGCCAAGGACCTGCTGTTTGCGCGCTGCCGCGCGGCCGCCTTACGCATAAGAAATCTTCCCCAGGATCGCCGCCCGCTTTGCGCCCGTTGCCGATGGCACATTGCCTGGCCGCCGATGCCACGTCTCATACGCGAGCAGGGCAAACGCCACCGCTTCCTTTGCTTCCGTCGGAAGGCCGAACTCATCCGAGAAATGCAGTTCGATCCCCAGAGGTGCGACTTCGCGGCGCAACATGGCCATCAGCGTCGGATTCTTTGCGCCTCCGCCCGAGACAATCATTTCGTGACTGTGCTGCTTTCTTGCATGGAATCGGGGCAGGACGAAGCGCCGGACGGCGTCCGCAATCGATCGCGCCGTCAAAGCCGTCGCCGTGGCGACGACGTCGGAGTTGCTGGCGCCGCGACAAGCCTGAAGAAATCGGCTGACGTATTCCCGGCCAAATTCCTCGCGGCCCGCCGTCCGGGGAGGCTTCTGGTTGAAAAAGGGCGCGCGCACCAATCGCGCAATCACGCCGTCCAGTGCGCGTCCCGAGGCCGCGACCTTGCCATCGCGATCGAAACGTTTCCCGAAAAGCTCTTCCATTACCGCGTCGATCACCATGTTGCCGGGGCCGGTATCAAAAGCAAGCACCTGGCGTAGAGACGCGCCCGCCGGAATCGCCGTTAGATTCGCAATGCCGCCAATGTTCTGCGCAATAACGTTCTGCGCAATACGATTCACGCGCTGATCGCGGTAGAGAAGATAATCGACAAGCGGTACCAGCGGGGCGCCTTTTCCTCCGGCCGCCATATCCGCCGGACGAAAATCAGAGACCACCGGAACTCCCAGCCGCGCCGCAACTACCGCGCCTTCGCCGGTTTGCCACGTCGCCGCCAACCTTCGCCCGAGAAATCGTTCCGCCACGCCCTGGTGATAGAGCGTCTGCCCATGGCAGCCCACCAGGTCAAGCTTCACGCGATGCTTGCGCACCGTTTTGGCCACCGCCTCCGCGTACAGTTCGCCGAGAAGAAAATTCAGCCGTGCCAGGTCTGCGACGCAGGCCAATTCCGCGTTCATCATGGCCAAGATTGCGCGTCGAACCGGAGCAGGGAAGGGATACTCCGCATGAGCAAGAAGTGTGTGGCGCGGGCGCCCCCGCCCGCGTGCCGACAGCTCAACAAGAGCCACATTGATCCCGTCCGCCGAAGTACCGCTCATCACGCCGGCAACAATCATGCTCATGCGAGGTCACCGTCCCTGCGAGCGAGTGTAGCAAGCCGAATCTCTTCTTCGAATTCCCAGAGCTCTCGCGTCAGCTTCTCGACTCGCGCGGACGTGTGAGCGGGAGTGCGGCGCGACGTCGCCGATTTGTTTGAAAACGACTTCTTTTTAAACGCCAGCACGTGTCGCGCAGATTCCCGCGCTCGCTGCGCAAACTTGCGATCACGTTCCGCTTCATGAATTAGAGCTTCATAGGCACGGACGACCATCTCTTCCTGGTGGCAGATCAGAGTCAAATCGCCGCCCGCACGAATGTGCTGCACAGCCGTCTGCTCGATGGGGGCGAACTTGAGGACGGCTCCCATCTCAAGATCGTCCGAGACGACAAGCCCGTTGTATCGGATTTTCTTGCGCAGGACGCCGGTGATCCATTTTCTTGACAACGATGCCGGTATTCGCTCCCCAGTCGCTTGCGGATAGGCCGCGTGCGCAACCATGACGAACGGCAATTGGTGACGCAGCGTCCGATAGGGAAACAGATCCTCGATCCACATCTTCTTGAGCGTCTTTTCAATTACTGGGAGTTCGTGATGGCTATCAAGCGTGCCCTCGCCCAGTCCGGGGAAGTGCTTGCCACAGCCGAGCACGCTGGCATCGCTCAACCCGCGCAGGAACTCGCGGGCGTAGACAACCACCTGCTTCGGATCGTCCGAAACCGCACGCGAACTCATTACCGAGCGCGAAGCCTCGTAAGCTAAGTCGAGCACCGGAGCAAAATCAACGTTGAAGCCAAGAGCGCGGCAGTTCTCGCCGATCACACGTCCGTGCTTGCGAAAGAGCGTGCGGTTAACTGTGGCAAAAACCTCTGCGGGAGACGGCGCCGAACCGAGCACGTTGCGGAAGCGATCGACTGTGCCGCCTTCCAGGTCGACGCAAGTGAAAAGCGGCGTCGCTACGCACTTCTGACATTCGCGCAGGAGAGTGTGCGTCTGTTCGGGGGCGGTGATGTTGCGGGCGAAGAGAATCACTCCCGCCGGCTGAATCTTCGTGAGCAGGGAAGCGAGGCGCGGAGACATCATTGTCCCGTCAAAGCCGATGATCAGGAGTTGGCCAATATTCATGCGCGTCAGGAGTCAGCGACTCCTGGATTAGACGGTGAAACCCAGCGGACCGCGGACCTGAACCATTGAATAATCGCGACAAGAATTATTGCGAATGCAACTTGGCGGCCAATGGAGCCTGCGACCGCAGCGGAGTGATGCACTCCAGCTGCAACATGGAGATACTCTATGGCGAAGCGAACCGTGTATTCAGTTCCCAACAACAAGAAGGCGACCTTAAGATGTTTTCCTGGGAACGAATAAGCAAACATGAAGGAATAGGCAGCTCCGATCACGCAGGTAAGCGTGTCAAGCCATCCATTGCGAGCGCCTTGCAAGACTCTGTAGTCGACCTTATCGAACAAAAGGTTTCGGATACTCCAGCCCAAGAGGAAGGCAATAAACGCAAAAAGCAGAACCATACCGAGCATCATGATCCAGTTGCTGTCGACCGTGATCTCCCAACTGCGCCACCAACTAGTCTTCTGGCTCATTCTCTGTTCCGTCTACTGATAGGCGATGTGCGAATGACTAACGACCTTTCTCGGCGGTTAGATTTCTTTCTTCAACTCCGCCAGCAAGTTTAGCGCCTCCAGCGGCGTCAGTCGGTCCAAATCGACTTCGCGAAGCTTATCCAGCACTGGCTGCGAAAGTGGTGTGAAGATGGTTAACTGCGTTGGACGCTCGGCCTCGATGGAAGAGCCCGGCGTCAGATGCTCCGAAAGCCGGCGCTCGGACGATTCATGCTCCGCCAGTACCTCACGGGCACGCACCACGACTTCATTGGGCAATCCCGCCAGCTTCGCGACTTCGATGCCGTAGCTGCGGTCGGCCGCGCCCGGCTCAACGCGGCGCAGAAAAACTACGCTTCCGCCGGCCTCTTTGACCGATACGTGATAATTCTTCACGCCGCTCAATTGCTCCGCCAATACCGTTAGCTCAAAGTAGTGGGTGGCGAACAGAGTCTTAGCTCGCACGTGCGCGTGCAGATATTCAACGGCGGCCCAGGCGATCGCGAGGCCATCGTAGGTGGACGTGCCGCGTCCGACTTCGTCTAAGAGGATCAACGACCGCGCCGTCGCCGTGTGCAGAATGGCCGCCGTTTCGGTCATCTCGACCATGAACGTCGAGCGCCCGCGGGCCACGTTGTCGCTTGCGCCTATGCGGGTGAAGACGCGATCGACAATGCCGAGGCGCACGGCGCGCGCGGGAACAAACGAGCCCATCTGCGCCATGATCACGATCAGCGCCGCCTGCCGCAGATAGGTGCTCTTGCCTCCCATGTTCGGACCGGTCAGCACCACGATATTGTGAGCGGAGGAATCCAGAAACAGGTCGTTGGGGACGAAGCGGTCGCTCCCAGCCGCCTGTTCCTGTAGTTCGATGACGGGATGACGACCCTCGACAATTTCCAGATCGCCCACATCCTCGGCCTTTTCCGCTTCATCGAAGTTCGGGCAGCAATAGTTTCGCAACGCGGCAATGTGTGCCAGGCAGCCCAGCACATCGACTTCGGCCAGTGCCAGCGCGGTTTGCCGGATGCGCTTGGCCTCGGCCGCAATCGCAGAACGCAACTCGGCAAACAGCCGCCGCTCGATTTCGACTATCTTCTCCTGGGCATCGAGAATTTTCGACTCATACTCTTTCAACTCCGGAGTCGTGAAGCGCTCCGCATTTACCAGCGTTTGCTTGCGCTCGTAGTCGGCGGGAGAGAGGTGCAGGTTCGCCTTCGAAATCTCAATGTAGTAGCCGAAGATGGAATTGAACTTTACCTTGAGCGACCCAATCCCCGTGCGCTCACGTTCGCGTGTCTCTACTTGCGCCAGGTACTGCTTCGAGTTGCGGCTCAGGTCGCGCAGTTCGTCCAGATCCTTGTCCACGCCAGCGGCGATTACCCCGCCATCGCTGAGGGTGAGCGGCGGTTCTGGAACCAGCGTGCCATCGATTGTTTCCCGCAGATCGCCCAGTTCGTCGATTAGCCCGTGCAGCGTTCTCAGTCGTGAGACCAGCAGTCCGGCCAACGCCATCCGCACCTTCGGAATGCGCGCCAGCGATGCTGAAAGGGCCAGCACATCGCGTGGATTCGCCGTTTCGAGCGTGACCCGGCTCAGCAGACGTTCCAGGTCTAGAATCCCATCGAGCGCCCGCCGCAATTCTTCGCGCCGCACCGTGTCTTTGACCTGCGCCTCAACGGAATCCAGCCGGCCGTCGATCTCGGTCCGATCCAAAGACGGGCGCAGCATCCAGGTACGCAGCAGGCGCTTGCCCATCGGCGTGACGGTTGCGTCGAGGCAGCGGAATAGCGTCACTCCGGCATCGGTTCCCGCAAATAACGGTTCGATCAGCTCCAGGTTGCGCACCGTGACCGCATCGAGCACCAGGCAATTTTGCCGCTCGTAGAAGCCGATGCGGTCCACATGGTCGAGCGTGCCGCGCTGGGTTGAGCGGATGTAATAGAGAATCGCTCCCGCCGCAGAAGCCGCCGCGCGTTTTCCGGCCAAACCGAAGCCTTCCAGAGAGAGCACGCCGAAGTGATTTTCCAGGAGCGGGATGGCGTGGTCGGGAGCGAAGATCCAATCATCCAAAGGAGTCTCCGCCCACCCCGAGCCCGAGACCCGAGCGACCGGCGCCGTGCCGACCGCGGGACGGGCGGGGACGCCCGTCTCTCCACTGTTTTTCTTTTCAAATAGAGGAGCTGAAGACCCGTATAACATTTCTTTTGGACGCAATTGTTCAAGTTCTTCTTGAATACGCCGCCCCGCCGACTCGCCCCCGAATTCCGTTGCTCGAAACTCGCCAGTCGAAAGATCGAGCGCGGCAAAACCTACGTGGTCTCCGACTGTTGCCACCGCCGCCAAAAAGTTGTTCTCCTCGGCGTTCAGCGACGAATCGGCCGCAGTGCCTGGCGTGACGACGCGCGTCACCTCGCGTCGCACCAGCTTCTTTGCCAGGCGCGGGTCTTTTGTCGGCACCTCCGTTTGTTCGCAGACCGCGACCTTAAAGCCGCGGCGGATCAGCTTTGCGATGTAGCCCTCGGCCGCGTGGTAAGGCACTCCGCACATGGGGATGGCCATGCCTTTTTCTTTATTGCGCGAGGTTAGCGTGATTTGCAACTCGCGCGCGGCCAGCACCGCGTCATCGAAGAAAAGCTCGTAGAAATCCCCCAGCCGAAAGAACAGCAGAGCGTTGGGATGCTCTTTCTTGATGGCGGCATATTGCCGCATCAGCGGCGTAGAGGGCTCGGACATGGGGCAATTTCTAAATGGTAATTTGTAATTTGTAATATCGTATTTTGCAATTCTATGCCGGAACGGCTGCCAACGTGGGAAGCCGAATCTCGGAAAGGTTGGAAATTACAAGTCCCCAATTTGCAAATTACAAATTCTTTTGTTCTCCTTACGCCATGGAACTCCGCAAAGATCCCATCACACGTTCCTGGGTAATCACCGGCGACGATGTAATTGAGCCCACTCCCCGCTCTGAAAGTTGCCGTTTTTGCGGCCCTTCCGCCGAGCCCGCCCAGGTCATTGCCAACCTGCCCGGCGTGGATGGCAGCGCCTGGTCGGCGCGCTCGGTCGTGCATCCGCACGCGCTGTACCACATCGAGGGCGAGCCAGCCCGCCGCGGCGACGGACTTTACGATCGCATGGGATCGGTCGGCGCGCACGAAGTGTTGCTTGAAAATCCGCGCCACGACGGCCATCTGTGGAATGCGAGTGACTTCGAAGTTGAACAGTTCCTGCGTTTGGCCGCAATGCGGCTGCAGGATTTGAAGCGCGACAGCCGGTTCAAGTACATCAGTATTTTCAAGAATCACGGCGCGGCAGCCGGACAGGAATTCGAACATCCCACTTCGCAGCTCACCGCAACCACTTTTGTGCCGCGCCGCGTGCTTTACGAACTGCGCGCCGGACGCGACCATTTCGAGAGCAAAGAGCGCTGCGTCTTCTGCGACATTCTGGCGCAGGAGGAGCGTCAGAACCTGCGCATCGTCGAAATTCGCGGAGACTACGTGGCTTTCTGTCCATTTGCTCCGCGCGTCCCGTACGAAACCTGGATTATGCCGCGCAGCCATGAATCTTCTTTTGAGCGCACCGGGGCATCGCGCGTGGGCAGCGTGACCGATCTCGCCGCGCTGCTGCGGCGCACGCTGCAACGTATCCGCACTGTCACCGAAGCTTTCCACCTTGTGCTGCACACATCGCCCAACAGCCAGCATCCTTCGGCAACGCTTGGATACTGGAAAACGCTGGAGGACGATTATCACTGGCACATCGAAATTCTGCCCGTTCTCGAGGCTAAGGCCAGGTCCTACACTTTCAAGGAGATTTACTATTCTCCGGTCACCTCGGAGACGGCCGTCAAACGCCTGCGCGAGGCGAAAATCTAGAAGCAGTCGTTGGTCGCTAGTCGCTCGGGGACCTCTCAGCTGGCAGCTTTCGCAGCACGCCAACGACTGTCGACCAACGACCAACGACCGTCCATATGACCATCCGTCGCCTCAAAACCTACACCGGATCGCAAGGCTATGTTTACCAGTACTACTTCGTCGGAAAACGTCCGGCCCCGACATCCGACGCCCGTGAGCCTGACGCGAACGAATACATCTTCGACGTCACCTCCGACCGCAAGCTGACCTACGCGGTCAGCATTCTCCTCCCGCACCAGGTCGTCACCGCGTGGGCCGAGTCCCATGGACGCGCCCTTTCCGATTACGCCG
>CAVZDM010000145.1:0-9021 GCA_963773955.1 uncultured Acidobacteriaceae bacterium
CGCCAACGACCCGGCTTCTGCTCTTTACATCCTGGGTTCCGGAAGTGGCTGGGCGAGCGTGGCTTGCGAGCACGTAGGCACTCTAGCGAGTTGCTTGGCACTCCTGCTATAGACGTATCGCTTCGCGCCGAGCTTCTCAAGCGCGGTACAGTCTGGCCATTCGACTTTGGCTTCTATCCGGGCGGCCACCGCATATCACGCCCGCCGAGCAGATGTAGGTGCAGATGGAAGACGGATTGCCCAGCTCTGGGACCGGTGTTGCAAACAATCCGGAACTGGTCGATGTGGCGTTCATAAGCTATCTTTGCAGCGACCAGATTACAGTAGCCGATTTCCTCGGCGTGTTCTGGCTTCGCCGCTTGCAGTCCGGCAATGTGTGTCTTTGGTACGATCAGGATGTGTGTCGGTGCCTGCGGGTTGGCGTCCTCGAAGGCATAGACCCGCGCATCCTCATAGACCTTATTTGAAGGCAGCTCGCCCCTCGCGATTCGGCAAAAGAGACAATCCAACATGGGGACCTCCAGAAAAAGGGCGGTCGGGTGCAAGTTGTGAGAACATTCTGTCACAGTTTGCCATGTCCGTGGAGCAATTCACAGTCGAGGAGGTAGTCCTTGGACCCCGCTTTCGCCGTAAACAGAGAAGACGAGACCAGTCCAATCCGGTTCCACTCGGAGCAAATTACGGCAAGGTTTCTCTCGCCCGATGGAGCGGAGGTGTCCAAGTCTCTGGAGGTTCGGTTTGACCCGCTGCTGGGGACCACGTCTCGTATTGCCGAAGGTGTCGTACTCTCGAAGGCGGATGAGGGTGCACTCGCTCCTCTTCAAACTCCGAACTCGGGCTGCCCATTCTGCCCTGATCGAATCCGCAGAGTCACTCCAAAAATGTTGGAGTCGATTCACCACGGCGGACGCCTGGAGCGGGGAGAGTCGCTGTTGTTTCCCAACCTCGTTCCTTACTCTCAGTATGCTGCGGTCGCGGTTTTCTCCGAGCAGCATTGGTTGGCATTGAACGGGTTTACGTCACAACGACTTTTTGACAACCTCGCAGTTGCCGTGGATTACGTCCGCAAGGTGCGTGCTTTCGATCCGAGAGCCGAGAACTGCGCCTATAACATAAATTACCTGTATCCGTCCGGTGGGTCGTTACCGCATCCGCACGCGCAGGTATATCTCGATCCTCACCCTACCACTCTCATGCAATTGCAGCGTGAGGCCAGTATCGCTTATTGGACTGCCCAAGGCCGGCCGTATTGGGAAGACTTGGTGAAGACCGAAGAGGCCCGAGGGCTGCGCTTCGTGGCTCGGGCTGGCCGGATCGCGTGGATTACTGCTTTTGCTCCGATCGGCTTCAATGAGGTGCGGGCGGTGGTTTCAGGCTGCGAGAGCTTGCTCGACCTCACCGAAGACGACCTGAATGCGCTTTCAGCAGGGATCTCACGCGTCCTCCGGTGGTACGAATTGGCGGGGTACAACAGCTTCAACTTGGCGCTCTACTCGGGGCCCCTGAACAACTCGCGTGGCTGGCGCGTACATCTGTCGATGATCACTCGCACGGCAATGCTGCCCTATTACCGGAGTGACGCAGCACACCTGGAACGGTTGCACTGGGAAGCGGCAGTTGATCGCTCACCCGAGCGGATCGCCGATGATCTACGCGCACATTTCGCGGCAGGTTAATTCCCATACAATGCCAGCAATCGTCTGCCGAGGTTGTCAGACGGTGCTTCAGGGAACGGTGGCTGATGTCACAGGGTCCTTCTTGGATGTTGCGGAATATTCATCATCTCCCATGAAAAACAGCCACAATGTAAAACCCATTCCACCATAAATCGCAGCATTATGGGGGGCGAAGAGTAACCAGATACTTTCCGGATCAGGATCGCTCATTGAAAGTACTGCCAGAATGCCGGGAGGGCACAGGATGTAGGGAGCAAGTGTCGTTGACACCCACCTAGGCGCAGACTGCGGACTGACGGTGAACACCCACACTGCAACGGTGAATCCAATGGCTGCCGTGATCAAAGCGCAATGGATGGCCTTCTTCATACGCCGCTCATTATTCTAAAGCCACACCGCTCCGAATTGCTTGAGTAACTGTTGTAACCAGGCGCTTACACTCAGAACCCCAGAACCACGAAAACCAAGACAGGTAAGAACCGGCAGAGCACAGCAAACCCATAAGATACACCGGACAGACAATCACACAGCACAACCCTGAAGCCTTTGTCACAAACGGAGAGTGATGGGCATCACTCTCCGCGGGGGCTGCTTGCGGCAAGATGATCGCGAGGGCTGTGGCGGCCGGGCGGGACGCCCGGCACTCCATCGGCTGGAGTGCGCGGCGGTTGGGGTGCGGAGGTTTTTCTGGCGATCTTAGTCGTGGGCGGAGCTGGTTACATCGGCAGTCATGCGGCGCGCGCGCTGCGGCGTTCCGGCTATAAAGTCGTGCTCTATGACAATCTCTCGACCGGGTTCCGCCGCCTGGCGCAAGGCTTCGAACTGGTAGAGGGCGACATCGCCGACGAAGCCAAACTCCGGCCGGTGCTGGCGCGCGTGGAGGCGGTGATGCACTTTGCCGCCCACGCCTACGTTGGAGAGTCGGTCGAGAACCCGCGCAAGTATTTCCGGAACAATGTTCTCGGGGCGCTTAGCCTGCTGAACTCCGCGCTGGACGCCGGTATCCGCCGCATCGTATTTTCCTCGAGCTGCGCCGTGTACGGCATTCCCGGGCAGATTCCGATCAGGCAAGTTGCAATTACGGAGCGGACGCCGCGCGAACCAGTGAATCCCTATGGCGCGTCGAAGTTGTTTTTCGAAAACGCGCTTGCGGCGTATAGCCCTGCTTACGGACTGCGCTCGGTGAGTCTGCGTTATTTCAACGCTGCCGGAGCCGACGAGAGCGGCGAGATCGGCGAAATCCACGACCCGGAAACTCACTTGATTCCGCTGGCGCTGGCCGCCTCCACGGCGAACGGAGCGGAGTTGAAAATCCCTGAGTTGCAAATCTATGGCTCCGACTACCCGACTCCGGATGGCACCTGCGTTCGCGACTACATTCATGTGAACGATCTTGCCGATGCGCACGTCCGAGCATTGCGCCACATGGAAACGCAACGCGTTGCACACAACAGCGAAGAAGAGAACGGCGGCTCGCTGGCCATCAATCTCGGGACGGGCCGCGGGCACTCTGTCCTCGAAGTCATAACGGCAGTGGAAAAAGCTACTGGGCGCCCGGTTCGGCGAACGGTTGGACCGCGGCGACCGGGCGATCCTCCGATTTTAGTGGCCGATCCGGCGAAGGCTCAAAACGTGCTGGGATGGACCGCCAAGCGCAATCTTGCGGACATGGTATCGAGCGCGTGGATGTGGATGCAGAAAACGACACGACGCCAGGCGGCCTAGGAACAACATGCGCTAGAAGCTGGTGGTAAGGCGCGCTGCTACGCTGCGCGAGGGGCCGATGGCGTTGCCGGAGAAAAGGCCTCCGAAGTCGATCACGTTAAGAACGTTGTTGAGGTTCTGTGCGTCGATCTGGAAACGCATATTCATGTGATCCGACTTATAAACATCCGCTCCGGCTGAGGCGTTGACCTGAAACGCGGGATAAATGCGACCGCGGGCAAAGTTGATGCGATTCACGACAGCCTGTCCGTAGGTCTGGGCTGGTCCGCCCGGCCCGTAGATGCACTGTTGAAGAGTTAGAGTTGGATCGCACTCAAACTCAAAGGGCAGGCCGGTATCGTATTGAATTCCGGCGGCGATCCAGAAACGCGGCTTGACCTGATAGCGAAGGCGTCCGCGGACCGTGTTGCGCTGGTCCTGCGAATCGGGGAAATGGCCACCGGTCGGGATTCCCTGTGCGTCTCCGCCTAAGAATAAGCCGCCCGTTACCGGATACCACGCCTGGCCCACGGTATAGGAGTAGCTCAGGAAACCCGAAAAACGGTGCCAGTCGGGCAGATCGACTTTCGCTTCCGCGCCATAGATTACGGCCTTCTCGAAAGCGATGGGAAAGCTGACGGCGGTGTTTTCGATCTGATCGTCGTCCGCGTAGTTTGCCACCAGCCGCCGGAAATAATTGACGTCGAGCTTGGTTTTTCCGTAGAACGACTTGGTCAATCCTGCTTCGTAGTAGTTCCCCTCGGAGGGTTCGACGGGCAACCGCAGGAAACTGGTTGGGTCGATGGACTCAACCTGGACCGAACTCGAGAGCAGGATATTCTCGAACGATGGGGTCTGAAAGACTCGGTCATAGGAGAAATGCACGACCAGGTCGGCGGACGGGAAATAGCGCGAAATCGAGAAGCGCGGGTCCACGGCGTGACGGTTCAGCAGAAGCTGATAGTGGTCCCAGCGCAGCCCGGCGTTGATGGTCCAGTTCTTTAGACGAATCTGGTCCTGCACGAATGCGGATTGCTCGAGATCGGGACGGTTTGCTAGAAATGAGAAATCGATCGGAGTGTCAGGGTCAAATTGGGCTGGATCGGTAATGTGGTAGCGAAAATTTTCGTTCAGAAATAGGTTGTCCGACTCGAAGCCAAATTTCCATTCGTTCCGGCCACGATTGAGGGTTGCGCTTCCCTTGAAGTACGCTTCGCGGAAAAAATTCTGCTGGAAAACCTCGATGGGAGTCGAATCTGAGTTGGAGTTGAACCCAATCTCGTTGTCGCGAACCATGGTCCGAAAATCGGCGAGCGCATTGGACGAGAATGTGTGCTGGTAAGAGGCGATTCCCATGGTTTCGATGTTATCGGCGGTTTGCAGCTGGCCATTGGCTTCCTGCACCTGTTCATTGGGAATGTCGTAGCGGGACAGCTCATGGCGAACGATGAATCGCAAGCGGTCTTTGGAAGTTAAATCGCGTTCGTAATTGGTCGAAAAGTCGCCCAGCGTGCCTGTATTCGTATAGTTTTGCGGAACCACGGGATTCAGATAATGGTCCGTCATGCTGCCGCTGGCGCTGGCGCCGAACGCATTCTTTCCCCAGGTAGATTGCCCTTGCGCGGAAATGCCCGCAGTATCGAAGCTGCCTCCGGAGAGCACCAACTGGCCGTGAAAACTTGGCTGCGGATCCTGCAGCGTGTTCACCTCGACCACGCCGCCCATTTTTCGTCCGTACTCCGCAGGGATGCCGGCGGTATAGATGCTCAATGATTGCACGTCGTCAGCGTCAATGGCAGGTCCGAAGCTGGGCGAGCGATTGTCCGTCAAGGGGATGCCATCGACCACAAATTGAGTCTGATACTCAGAACCACGGGGATGCAGGACGGCATTACCTTCATACAGCCAGCCCGGCTGCGAATTCACCAAGTCCTGCAGGGAGCGACCTGGAATCGAACTGAGCCGGTTTTGGATTAGCTCGGAGCCGACCTGGCTAACCGCGCCGGCTTGATCGGGGTCGATCAATGTGTTGGGCGCCGTGACCGTGACGGTTTCATTCACCGAAGGCAGTTTGAGTTGGATTGTGTATTCGGTGGGAATCGAAGAATGAATTTCAACGGATTCGGATGTTCCGGCAAAGCCCGGTTGCCTGATTTCCAGCTGATAGATGCCGTAAGGCAGGCGCCGCACGTCGAGGCTACCCTGATCGTTTGTCTCCAGGTTATTGCGATACTGATTCGCCCGGCTGATGATTTGAACAGTTGTCTTCACGCCAAGGCCGGCCGGATCGGTCACTTTGAGGCGCAATTCGCCGCTGTTGCTCTGGCTAAAGAGCGGCCAGGCGTAGAGGACAAGAATGGCTGCAAATCTCTTCATGAAGAACCGGCCTTTGGTAGTTGTAGTTTAGCCGCTGCCGGGATACGGGCTAAGGGACGTTGTTGCCTGGATGGTTACCTTCGGACGGGTGACCGCACGGTTGTCAATTCCGCCCTGCTTCACGTACTCTGCCGCGATGGGAATCCGCAATCTTTCCGCATGGTCGTGCGTCTGCATTCTGTCGCTCGGCTGCTCGCCGTTTCTCTGTGCTGAGCAAGGCTTTGCGCAGACGGCGCCTGGCGCCTTCTCGCTGGAACAGGTAATGAGCTCGCCGTTTCCAAATAATCTCGTGGCCGCCGAGCATGCTGGACGAATTGCGTGGGTGTTTTCGGCGCGGGGCGAGCGCAACGTGTGGATCGCGGACGCTCCGAACTTTGAGGCTCGGCAGGTCACTCGCTACGCGGGCGATGACGGCATGCCGATTGCCGGGTTGAAGCTGACTCCCGACGGACGGACGATTGTCTACGCACGTGGCAGTGAAGCCAACGGCGCTGGAGAAATTGCGGACCCAACCAGCAACGTTGAAAAGCGCGTGCAGCAGGTGTGGGCGGTCGATGTGGACAAAGGCGATCGTAGTTCCGGAGAGCGTTACGGCGAGCCGCGTTTGCTTGGCGAGATGGGTTGCGATAAGGAGGATTGCGAGGACATACAGATATCGCCGAGCGGCGAGTTCGCGGTGTGGTCGGCGAAGAAACAAATCTGGATCGCTCCGATTTCCGGCAAGGAGAAGGCCAAGGCGCTGACCTTCGCGCGCGGCAGCAGTGCGCACGCTAAGTGGTCGCCCGACGGGAAGAGGATTGCCTTTGTCAGCGATCGCGGCGATCACAGCTTTATCGTCATTTACGAATTTGGCCGCAACACGCTGCGCTTTGTTTCGCCCAGTGCCGACCGCGATCTCTATCCGCGCTGGTCGCCGGATGGGAGCCAGGTCGCCTTCGTGCGGCTGGTGGGCAGGCAGATGAAGGAGGCTCTGATTCCGCAGACGCCGCTGCCCTGGGCGATCTGGGTATATGACGTGGCCAGCGATTCCGCGCGCGAGATATGGAAGAGCGGTCCGGGCCTGGATGATTCGCTGCCGCGGCTGACCGAAGATGGGTCGTTTAAATTCGCCGCGAAGAATCGCGTGGTTTTCTCTTCCGAACAAGATGGGTGGAACCATCTCTATTCGGTAGCGACATCGGGTGGGCCCGCGGCGCTGCTGACTCCGGGAAAGTTTGAGACTGAAGATGTTGCGCTCGGTTCCGATAAAACCTCGGTCATCTACTCCTCCAACCAGCATGACATTGGCCCGCTTAACAACGACCCGCTTGATATCGACCGGCGGCATCTGTGGCGCGTCAGCGTTGAAGGCGGAATGCCAGCGGCTCTCACGCACGGCGCGACGATGGAGTGGACGCCGCTTGAAATCGCGGGGAAAATCGTTTGCCTCGGTTCGTCAGCTACGACTCCGGCGATGCCCTACGTCGTCAATTCGCAGGGACGCGAGATGATCGCAAAGAGTGCGCTGCCAGCGGACTTTCCCTCGGCCCTGCTGCTGACACCGAAACAAGTCATCTTCAAAGCCGCGGACGGCTGGGAAATCCACGGGCAGCTGTTTGAACCGAAGACTGAGCCGAAAAGCGGGCCGCGACCGGCACTGATCTTTATTCACGGTGGATCGATGCGCCAAATGATGCTCGGCTTCCACTACATGGACTACTACCACAACGCTTACGCGATGAATCAGTATCTGGTGAGTCGCGGGTATGTGGTGCTGTCGGTCAACTATCGGACGGGCATTATGTACGGGCGGCATTTTCGCAGACCGGCTGATGGTGGGCCGCGCGGGGGTGCCGAGTACAAAGATATTGTGGCGGCGGGAAAATATCTGCAGAGCTTGCCGGGCGTGGATTCGAAGAGAATCGGACTGTGGGGCGGATCTTACGGCGGCTATCTCGCGGCGATGGGGCTGGCGCATGACTCCGATATGTTTGCCGCGGGAGTCGATTTCCATGGCGTGCATGACTGGTCGGCGTTCAAAGAGGACTACCCGGAGGATGCGTCCGATCGCGACGACGCGCTCAAGCTGGCGTTTCAGTCGTCCCCGAACGCGGCGATTGCAACGTGGAAGTCGCCGGTGCTGCTCATTCAAGGGGACGACGACCGCGATGTCGATTTCTCGCAGACGGTCGATCTGTTGCAGCGCTTGCGCATTCAGAAAGTGCACGTCGAGGAGTTGATCTTTCCCGATGAGATTCACGGGTTTCTGATGTGGAAGAGCTGGATACGGGCGTATGGGGCGACTGAGGAATTTCTTGCGCTGGAACTTGGGGCGAAGTAAGCTGGCGGAGATTGCCAAATGCAACCTCAGCGGCTAAAGCCGCGTTCAACCCTTGCGGTTAACCGCAGCGCTGAAGCGCTGCGCCACCCAAATGCGCTGCACCACCCAAATTCAAGATATTACAAACTGCCGATTGCAAGTTCTTTCCTGATCCTCTCCCAGGTCACTTCCAGCGCTTCGGGCAGCACTCTGGTTTCGCCGATTACGCTTACGAAATTCGCGTCGGCTACCCAGCGCGGGAGAATGTGCATGTGGATGTGTCCGGCTACTCCGGCGCCGGCGGCTTTTCCGATGTTCATGCCGAGATTGATGCCGTCGGGTGCGTAGAGCGACCGCAGAACTGTCTCCATGCGCTGGGTTAGAGCCATCATCTCCTGGGCGGCACCGGCGGGGAGTTTCTGCAACTCGTCGAGGTGCGCGTAGGGGACGACCATGACGTGTCCATTGGTGTAGGGATAGGTGTTGAGAATGATGTAGCAATGCGCGCCGCGGTGGACGATGCGGGCTTGTTCGTCGCTCTCCTTGGGAGCATTGCAAAAAATGCAGCCCGACTTCGGCTCGGCGCCGATTACGTAGGCGTAACGCCACGGAGTCCAGAGATGGTCCATGGGGGGAGGGTAGCAGAAGGGGACGGGGCGGGGCGAATTTGGGACACAACCCGTACAGCCACTGCCTTGACACCAAGTTTTCAGGCCTTTATTCTTACTTATTGCTCCCTGAGAGACTTTCGTCTCTGTGCGCACTTCCGCGGGCCTTTGCGGTAATTTGGGTGGGGGCGGCGGAGGTTCCTGGCTCCAATGTTCATCGAACTTAAGGATCTGGAAATTCACCCGGTTGATTTCCGGGAGGAATTGAGCCCGGGTGCGATTGATCTGGGGCCGGATGCGGTGCAGCGGTCGGTGCTCGGCAGCTCGGGCCGGGCGGATCTAGTCGAAGAGCATCACG
>CAVZDM010000146.1:0-19542 GCA_963773955.1 uncultured Acidobacteriaceae bacterium
GAACTGCCACTTCGGAATCTTAACCACCACATAGTCGAGCGTGGGCTCAAAGCAAGCCGGAGTCTTGCGCGTGATGTCGTTCGGAATCTCGTCAAGCGTATATCCGACGGCAAGTTTGGCGGCAATTTTCGCAATCGGGAAGCCGGTCGCCTTCGATGCCAGCGCGGAAGACCGCGAGACCCGCGGATTCATCTCGATCACTACCATCCGCCCGGTGGAAGGATTCACGCCGAACTGGATATTCGACCCTCCGGTCTCGACGCCAATCTCGCGAATCACGGCAATCGAGGCATCGCGCATCACCTGGTACTCGCGGTCGGTGAGCGTCTGCGCCGGAGCGACGGTAATCGAGTCGCCAGTATGCACGCCCATGGGATCGAAGTTTTCGATCGAGCAGATGATGATGACGTTATCTTTGGTGTCGCGCATCACCTCAAGCTCGTACTCTTTCCATCCGAGAACCGATTCCTCGATCAGGCACTCATGCGCGGGCGAGAGGTCAAGGCCGCGGGCGAGCACTTCCATCAGTTCTTCGCGGTTGTAGGCGATGCCTCCGCCCGTGCCGCCAAGCGTGAACGAGGGACGAATAATGACCGGAAAGCCGATTTTGCCGGCGAACTCGATGCCGTCTTTCAGGTTGCTGACAAGCGCCGATTTCGGCACGTCAAGACCGATGCGCTGCATGGCGTCTTTAAAAAACAGACGGTCTTCAGCCTTCTTGATGGCGCTGATCTGCGCGCCAATCAGACTCACGTTGTACTTCTCAAGCACGCCGCCGTCAGCCAGTTCGATGGCGAGATTGAGCGCCGTCTGTCCGCCAACCGTAGGCAGAACGGCAAAGACCGCGCTAGGCGACATCTCACGCTCCACGCGAATAATCTCTTCGAGATATTCGCGCGTCAGCGGTTCGATGTACGTGCGGTCCGCCGACTCAGGATCGGTCATGATGGTGGCCGGATTCGAGTTCGCCAACACGACTTCAAAGCCCTCCGACTTGAGCGCCTTGCAAGCCTGCGTGCCGGAGTAGTCGAACTCCGCCGACTGCCCGATGACGATGGGGCCGGAGCCGAGGATCAGGATTTTCGAGATGTCAGTTCGTTTAGGCATTTAGAATCAGTCGTTGGTCGCTGGTCGCTCGTCGCTAGCTAAGGTCCGCCGACTCAATCAACATTCACCCACTCTTCCCAAGTGACTTGATTACTGGTCTTGTTGATCGTGATCCTGGAGTCCGGTTCGCAGTCTTTGCCAACGTATCTTTTATCAACAACGTGCTCAACGGAAATCGGCACATTGATTTGTTTCGTCTCGAGATCGAAGGAGATGAAATACATCCCAGATTCGAGGCCAAGGACCCGGAAATGTCCATAGTCCTCGGTCTTCCCCTTAGTCTTTAAAGTCAACTCGGTGCAGCAAGTGCTATCCGCATTCGGAGCCGCGAAAATGGAAAAAGGACGGTGTGAGACCTTTGCTCCATTGGCCTTGATCTGCGAACAAAAACTCGATGCAACGGAGTGCCACTCCTGTGAAGCAGCCACCACTGACCAAGCCATCAAAACGCCGATGACGAACAGCCGCCTCACCGCTTGCATTCCTCCATCATCTTCACAAAATCCTTAAACAAGTAGTGCGAATCATGCGGCCCCGGCGCCGCTTCCGGATGGTACTGAACGGTAAACAACGGCAAATTCCGATGCCGCATGCCCTCAAGCGTAGAGTCGTTCAGATCCATATGCGTCAATTCAACTTCACTTTGCGGCAGCGAATCGGGATCGACCGCAAAGTTGTGATTATGCGCAGTGATCTCAATCTTGCCGCTAGCCAGCTGCTTCACCGGATGATTCCCGCCGTGGTGGCCGAATTTCAGCTTGAAGGTCTTGCCTCCGAGCGCAATGCCGACAAGCTGATGCCCCAGGCAGATGCCGAAAATCGGCTGCCGTCCCATCAGGCGCCGAATGTTGTCGACCGCGTAGGTGCAGGGTTCGGGATCGCCCGGCCCGTTCGACAGAAACACGCCGTCGGGCTTCAACGCCAGCACGTCTTCTGCCGTCGTCTGCGCCGGGACAACCGTCACCTTGCAGCCTTCTCCACGCAGCTTGCGCATGATGTTCTGCTTGATGCCGTAGTCGTAGGCGACCACGTGGAAGCGCGCCGGCTCGTCTTTTACTCCGACAATTTCGTCGGGCAAGTGCGAGCGCTCGCCCGTCTCCCAGACATAGGTCCGGTTGGTCGAGACAACTTTGGCGAGATCCTGACCGTCCATCTTTGGAATCGCGCAGGCCTTGGCGACGAGTTTGTCGGTATCGTCTTCGAGCGTCGAGATCACACCGCGCATCACTCCGTAGGTGCGCAGGTGGCGCACCAGCGCCCGCGTGTCAATCTCGGCTAGAACCGGAATCCTGAACTGCTCCATGAACTCGTCCGTGACCTGCTGCGAGCGCCAGTTGGAACTGACTTTCGAGAACTCGCGCACGATCAACCCCTCGATGTACGGGCGCACGGATTCGTTATCTTCTGGATTCGTGCCGTAGTTTCCGATTTCGGGGTTAGTCAGGACGACAATTTGCCCCGCGTACGAGGGGTCAGTGAAAATTTCCTGGTAGCCGGTGATGGAAGTATTAAAAACGACTTCGCCGGAGCACTCGCCTTTAGCGCCGTAGCCTTTGCCTCGGAAGACTCTGCCGTCTTCGAGTGCAAGGATCGCTTGCATTGGAACTCCTGGGAGCGGATTTTAGAGATTCTAGCAGGAGAGCGAGATGGTGTCAGCAGAAAGCTGTCAGCTCTCAGCCGTCAGCTCTCAGTGGCCACACCCGCCGGCGCTGCGGGCTGCACCTCAGAATATGAAGGGGACAAAGCGCTTCGTTCGGCGCATGTATTCCAGATAGGGCTGCCCGATCGAGCTTCCCAGAGCCTGCTCCTCCACTTGCACACGGTAAGCATAGGTGATCGCGCCCATCCCCACCAGAATCAGGGCGCTCAGCCAACTGGTGAGGGCAAGGCCGGTGCCGAGATACATCAGCATGCCTCCGGTATAGGAAGGATGGCGAACGAAGCGATAGGGGCCGTCTTCAATCACCCTATGATCCGCTTGCACCTTGACGTTCCCTGTGAAGAAGCGCCCCAGTGTGCGGAAGCAACACCGGCGCAGCATGGAACCAGTCGCCAGAATCGCGATGCCAACCGCGAACCAAACGATCCGATGATTCAGCAGGGCAAACCTTGACCATGACGAAACGGCGAATGCGGCCGGAAACGCCAGCCACCCCGCGAGCATGATGAATTGCATCGATCCCCGGTCGGTTTTTTCTCCGGGTGCCGGTTTCGAACGCGCGATGAGCGTAAATTCGGGTATGTAGGCAGCAAGAAATACTGCCCAGAAAATCCACGCGTAGGGAATAGCGTAGGCCAAGGGCTGAATGTGCGCAGTCATGTTGGGTTACCAGGACCTGACACCTGACACCTGAGACCTGCAACCTCTAGCGTAAGCGCCCCAGCTTCTCCATCGGCCAGTATCCAAAGACGGCTTTCCCGTATATAAAGCGTTCGTTCACGGTCCCGAAGTCGCGGCTGTCGTTCGACATGGTGCGATGGTCGCCGAGGACGAAGAAGCTATGCGGCGGAACCACGACTTCGCCATAGGAACGGGCGTCCGCGTAATCGCTGGGAACGTAGTCTTCGTCGAGCGCTTCGCCATTCACATAGACCTGGCCGTTCTCGATACGGATTCGGTCTCCGGCAACACCGATGACGCGCTTGATGTAGCTTTTCGAGATGTCGCGCGGATAACGGAAAACAACGATATCGCCGCGCTGGATCGGCTCCCAGCGATAGACGAATTTGTTGACGAAAATCCGCTCCTGGTCTTCGAGCCCGGGCATCATGCTGGTGCCTTCGACCTTCACCGGCTGGTAGAGAAAGATAATGATGAACGCAGAGATAGCAAGCGAGACAAGGAGATCACGCACCCACACAGCTACCACCGGCAGCGGGTGCGCGCCAGGTTCTTTTGTAGCCGCCGGGATTGGCGGCTGGGGACTCCCCACATCAGGCATCGTGTTCACATTTTATACGCAAGCGGGCGACGGAGCGAGAGCCTGGCCTTGCCAAGCCGCTCCGTTCCTCGTACAACTAGATTTCTCCCATGACCGACTACTCAATTTTCCCGAAGATCAATGCGACCCTCAACGGATCGAGCGCGGTGCTGCTGGTTACCGGACGTGCGCTCATCACCCGCGGCAAGGTGGCGGCCCATCGCGCGGTGATGATCGCCGCGTTCGCTACCTCTTCCCTCTTCCTTGCCTCCTATTTGTATTACCACTGGCCCGGTCACGGCGGCATCGTGTATTTTCACGGACCCGGCTGGGCGCGCATTCTCTACCGCACCATCTTGATCTCGCACACCATCCTGGCCATCGTCATCGTGCCCATGGTGCTGATCACGCTGACCCGTGGATTGCGCGAGCAATTCGACCGGCATCGAGCCATCGCGCGCTGGACGTTCCCAATTTGGCTCTATGTTTCGGTGACCGGCGTAATCGTCTACCTGATGCTGTTCCAGATCTTTGTGTAGAGACGGGGCTTGCCCCGTCTCCTGCGTGCTGCGCCCCCAAGTTCTGTGCTGGCCCAAGACGCGGCAAGCCGTGTCTCTACCGGAGAGTTGGGACGGATCGGAGCCTCCCGACACCTGCCCGATTCATCACAAATTCCTTGTACGCACGACACCGCATCCGGACCCCCTAATTCTGCTATAGTGTGCTTCTCAAAGGAGCTCGCACTCATGGCCGGAAAAAGCGTAAATAAAGTCATCCTGATTGGGAACCTGGGCAAGGATCCCGAAGTCAAGTTCACGCCGCAAGGCACGCCGGTAGCGAAGATCACCCTGGCCACCAACGAGCGCTTCAAGGGCAAAGACGGCAACTGGCAAGACCGCACCGAGTGGCACAATGTTGTCCTCTGGCAGCGACTGGCGGAGATTGCCGGTGAGTATCTGAAAAAAGGCGGCAAGG
This sequence comes from uncultured Acidobacteriaceae bacterium, assembly GCA_963773955.1. GTDB lineage: Bacteria > Acidobacteriota > Terriglobia > Terriglobales > Acidobacteriaceae > Acidiflorens. Next base: position 5,004 of record CAVZDM010000146.1, read on the forward strand.
TCTACATCGAAGGCCGTCTGCAGACGCGCTCCTGGGACGACAAGCAGAGCGGCCAGAAAAAGTACATGACCGAGGTCGTGGCCAACGACCTTGTATTGCTCGGCGGACGCGGCGAAGGTGGCGGGCAGGGCGGCAGCACGCACGGTGTCTCGACATCTTCAGGCAGCAACAACTTCGACCAGAGCGTGCCCGAACCGGAGCACGCGCCGGCGGGTAGTTCCCCGATTACGGATGAAGATATTCCGTTCTAGGAAAACTCTCATGAGCGACTCTACGCTCGCCGACCGAAATTGCGTCCCCTGCCGCGGCGGTGTGCCGCCGCTGAAGGGAAACAAGCTTGCGGAAATTCATCGGCAGTTGGTGGCGCCTGCGCAGTGGAACATCGTCAACGAACATCACCTGGTGCGGACCTTCAAGTTTCCCGATTTTAAGTCCGCCCTGGCTTTCGTGAATCGCGTCGGCGATGTGGCCGAAGCGCAAGGACATCATCCCGACATCCTGCTGGGATGGGGCAAAGTCGAGATCACAACCTGGACACACGCAGTGAACGGCCTGACCGAGTCGGATTTCATCCTGGCAGCGAAGATCGACCAGCTCGCCTAACCGCACGCCGTAGAAATGCGCGCAGCGCCGAGAAGATGCGTGCAGCGCCGTGGAAGAGCGGCCCTTCAGGGCCGCGTGAGCCTCTCCTATCGATGCGGGCTTTAGCCCCGGTGATCGAGCTACGCGACCGCCGAATTCCGCCGCACCGCCAGACCCCACAGCCCAGCCGGAATCAGCATCAACATGCCGGCGACGCTGGCGACGTGACGCGCGGCGAAGCCCAAATCCACGAAGCGGCCGGCAAGATACGCCCCGGCGGCGATGGTGAACATGAAGAGGCAGAGGTCGGCGGCGAACACGCGCCCGCGAAACTTATCCTCACTTTGCATTTGCAACAGCGTGGTCGAGAATACCCACACAATCGAGCTGCCGAAGTGCGCCAGCGCCACACACAAGCAGGCTTGCCACAGATGCCCCGACACGCCGAGCAGCGCGTAGCCGGCGGCCGCCGCCAGATATCCCCAAAAGATCGCGACTTCCAGGCGATGCCTCCAATGCCCCGCCCAGGGCGCGGCCAGCAGCGGCCCCAGCAGCGCGCCCAGGCCGCGCGCGCCGAGCAGCAGACTCATTCCCAGAAACGCTCCGCGTTCGGGCGCCATGCCGTGCCAGCGGACGGCAAATTCATTTTGTCCCATCACCGTAAACAGCACCCAGCCCGGTCCGATGATCAGGTTGCCGAATTTCACAAAAATCGTCGAGCGCAGACGAACTTGCGACCGCACGTAGCGAATCCCCGCAACGATCGGCGAAAAATCCACCAACTCTCGCACTCGGAACGGATGGCCGCCGTCGGCGTGGGGCTCAGCGAAGCGCATCCCCCAAATCAGCGCGGCGGAAGCCAGAAACGACAGCGCATTCAGCAGGAAGACGGCGTCGCGCCCCAGCAGCGCCGCCACCACGCCTCCCAGGGTCGCGCCCACCATGAGATTCACGCTCCAGGTAGTTGAGGAAAGCGTGTTCGCCACCACCACGTCTTCCCGCTCCACAATGTTCGGGATCACGGCATTGCGCGCCGGTTCAAAGAAGGCAACCAGCAAGGTTTCCGCCATCAGCAGCGGATAGACCAGCCACACTTTTTCTTTGGAGCGGATCAGCAGCATGCAGAGCACGATCAACAAGCGTCCGATGTCCGACGCGATCATGACGTGCTTGCGCCGCAGCCGATCGTTGACCACGCCCGCCGTCGGCCCGATAAGAGTCTGTGGCAGAACTTGCAGCACCAGCGCCAGAGCCACCGATCCGGCGTGTCCGGTGAGTTGCAGCAGCAGGTTATAGATCGCCAGCGTGTAAAACCAGTCGCCGATCTCGCTGACGATTTGCGCGCTCCACAAGCGGCGAAAGTTCCGGTTGCCGCCGAGCAGCCGCGCGTACGAGGCAAACGATACCTTGCTGATTTCTATTTCGGGAGCAGGTTCCATGCGGGCGCAGACGAAAGCTCAAGAATTTGACAGCATACCGGATCGGGCCAAACCCCGCAGCCGTCAGCAGACCAAACTGTGCAAAGCGCTGCATACGAAGAAAAGCCGAGGCTCTGGAAAACTCGCGCAACGTCCCCATTCAGGGATGAATTTGGCCGCCAAAAGGCCTCTGTGAATTGATTATGAAAATCGGATGGTTGGACAAGATATTGCCACTGTCTAAGCGAAAGGAGTCTTACCCCGTGCGAAAATCCGCCCCTGTCGTTCTCCTTCTCCTGCGGTCGTTCCTTCGAACGTCAGTCTCCGGAATGCTTTCCGTTCGCAACCAGGTCCAGAAAGTACTGGTGAATGCGCGGGTCGTCGCTCAATTCAGGATGGAACGTCGCCGCCAGCGTCTTCCCCTTCCGCACCAGCACCGGATCGGTGCCTTCCGTCGCGATCACTTCCACGCCCTCGCCCACACGTTCGATCTTCGGAGCGCGGATGAATACCATCTCGATGGGCTCGTTAAGGAAACGTCCATCGCGGATGGAACTGTCGATCTGGCGCCCGTATGCATTACGGCGCACGGTGATGTCGAGCGCGCCCAGGCCGACCTGCTTCGGATTTTCAACCTCTGTGGCCAGCAGGATGCATCCCGCGCAAGTACCAAACGTCGGCTTCGCACGGACGAAATCTTTCAGCTTCGCAAACCCGTCTTCGCCGAGCAGTTTGAGGAACGTGCCTGACTCGCCTCCGGGGATTACCAGGCCGTCGATCTCGTTCAGTTGCTCGGGCTTCTTCACCAGGACAACTTCCGCGCCGAGTTCTTCGAGACGGCGGCGGTGGGCGTCGAAATCGCCCTGCAACGCCAATACTCCAATCTTCATCTTGTTTCCCTAACCAACCTCACGACCTTCAAACCACAGGGGGCACAGAGGCACACAGGGAAAAGAATCCTTCCTCTGTGTGCCTCTGTGCCCTCTGTGGTTAAGAACTTTCTGGCTACCAGCCCCGCGTCTGCAGCAATTGCGCCTCATCCAGCCCGGACACAGCCAGCCCTTTCATAGCCCCCGCAAGATTTTCGCTGACCTCAAGTAACACTTTAGGGTCTTTGAAGTGCGTAGCCGCCTGCACGATCGCCTTGGCGCGCTTCTCGGCTTCGGCGGGATCGGCGAATTCGGTTGAGTTCTTCATGAAGATGCCCGAGCCAACGAATACCGCCTCGGCTCCCAGTTGCATCACCAGCGATGCGTCCGCCGGAGTCGCGATTCCGCCCGCGGAGAAATTCGGCACCGGCAGTTTACCGTCGCGCGCCACCATCTTCACCAATTCGTAGGGCGCACCGTGCTCTTTGGCTTTGGCGTAGAGTTCTTCTTCCCCGAGCACGGTGAGAATCTTCATCTCCAGCACAATCTGGCGAATGTGGCGGACGGCGTGCACCACGTCTCCGGTACCAGCTTCGCCCTTGGTGCGAATCATGGCCGCGCCTTCGGCGATGCGCCGCAAAGCCTCGCCCAGGTTACGCGCGCCGCACACGAACGGCACCGTAAATGCATGCTTGTCGACATGATGCGCTTCATCGGCGGGGGTCAGCACTTCGGACTCGTCAATATAGTCGACGCCGAGTTCTTGAAGTATTTGGGCTTCCGCAAAATGCCCGATGCGGCACTTCGCCATGACGGGAATATCGACCACCGCCATGATTTCCCGGATCACTTTAGGCGAGGCCATGCGCGCAACCCCGCCTTCGGCGCGGATTTGTGCCGGGACACGCTCCAGAGCCATTACCGCGACTGCTCCCGATCGCTCGGCAATCTCCGCCTGTTTCGCGGTGGTTACGTCCATGATCACGCCGCCCTTGAGCATCTCGGCGAGGCCGGTCTTCAGGCGTAGATTGGTGCTGGTGTGTCCGTTATTCTGCGACATAGGTCTACTCTCTTCCTGAGCATCATTTTACAGCCCGGTGGCGATTCGCGGTACTGCGCACACGAGCCTTGGCGATATAAAGTTACGGCAGCCGCACGCAATTGCCGAGCTAGCGCTCGGCCTGGACGGGCGAGGGCGCCCGTCCCCACACAAACGTCCCCACACAAACGTCAGCGCTCCGCAAATCGCCCGAACATGCGCTGCGGATCAATCGCGATGAACAGCCCCTCGCTGCGCGCCAGCACTTCCCCTTTTTCGTTGAGAATCTCCGCCATATTGATGTGTCTGCGGCCCTTCACTGTAACCTCGCGCGATTCCACACGCAGTGGCTGCTTCAGCGGCACCGGCTTCAGGTAGTTCACGGTCATCTCGGAGGTCACCGCCACCACGTGGCGCAATTTGTTCACCTTGCCCATGGCTTCATCGAGGATGGTCGCGATAATACCGCCATGGCAGTGTCCGGGCGGTCCGGTGTAGCGCTTGCCCAGGCGGAAACGGCATACGAAGCAGTCGCGCTCCTCGTCGTAAGTGAAGCGCAGCCTCATGCTGTCAGGGTTATCTTTGCCGCAGACGAAACAGTGGTTCTTCTGCATTTGCATGAAGCGCGTGTTGTGACCGGCTCCATGGCTTGCAGCTTTGGATTTCTTGCCAGCCATCGAAAGATTCTATCGCGAACCGGCGTCGGGGCTGTGTATCATGTCGTGCGATCAGCGAGCGACCAGGAGGTCTAAATGTCTCCCGTCACCAGAGCGTCTGGGCCCTATAGCGTTCATCCTGGCGTGGCCATGGTTCAAAAATGGATCGCGGAACTACCGCAGCGAACGGGACGGTCGCTGGAGGAATGGCTTGCACTCACGAAGAACTCCTGTCCCTCCACGGAGAAAGAGCGCCGCGAGTGGTTGAAGACAGAACACAAGCTGGGCACAAATTCAGCGGCATGGATTGCCGAACGCCTCGAGGGCAAAGGCGCGGAAGAAGACTCGGCCGAAGCTTATCTAAAAACCGCCGCCGAATGGGTGGAAGCGCAGTACTCCGGTCCGCGCGCCGCGTTGCGTCCGCTGTATGAGCAGTTGCTGAAGCTCGGGTTTTCTCTCGGCAATGACGTGAAGGCCTGCCCGTGCAAGACGATGGTGCCGCTTTATCGCAATCACGTGTTCGCGCAGATCAAGCCGTCGACCAATACGCGCATCGATCTGGGATTCGCACTCGGGAACATGAAGACGCCGAAACGGCTAATCGATACTGGCGGGTACGCGAAGAAAGACCGGATTACGCGCCGGATTGAGGTCAGGTCAACGGCCGATATTGACGACGAACTGAAGCGGTGGTTGAAGAAGGCCTACGAACTGGATGGATAAGCGATGGAGAGATGGCACCCCCATGGTTCTCAGTAACCGGGCTGCCACCATAGTCATCGCTAGATGACCATGTATGCTATAATCTGTCCATGAAGAAAATTGCCGCCGGAGAATTTAAGGCGCGCTGCCTCACTCTGATGGAAGACGTGCGCTCTACGCGTGAACCGTTGATCATCACCAAGCGTGGAAAGCCCGTTGCCAAACTGGTGCCTGTCGAGGATACGAAGGACGATTTCATTGGCAGGCTAGAGGGAGTGTTCCGCATCGTCGGCGACATCGAATCTCCCATCGATGAGTGGGAGTCCTCGTGATCCTGCTTGACTCCCACGTACTGATCTGGGCGGTCGCCGACTCGAAGCGGCTTTCGAAGGCCGCAGCCTCAGCGATTCGTCGGGCACGCCGCGGCGACGGTGTGGCAGTATCAGCGATAACTGCTTACGAGGTGGCTTGGCAGATTGCGTCTGGAAGAATCCAAGGATACGGTACGGTCGAAGCCTCGGTACTTCGATTTTTCGAGGGGGTGACGATGCGGCCCATTACGCCGGAGATTGCGGCCCTGGCCGCACAGTTTCCAGAAGACTATCCTCGCGATCCGGCTGACCGCCTGATTGGGGCTACAGCGCGAGTTGAAGGGATGACGCTGGTGACGCGGGATGAGCGCCTACGGCGTAGTCCGTTGGTGAGGACGGTGTGGTAAGGCGCCGTCCTCAGTCGTAGTACTCCAGCCCCAGATGCGTAATCAGCTCTTCGCCCTTCAAGTGCCGCAGCGTGTTTTTCAACTTCATCAACTGGATGAACAGATCATGCTCCGGATACAGTCCCGGCGCGGTCATCGGCGATTTGAAGTAGAAGCTCAGCCATTCCTGAATGCCCAGGCGGCGGAGCTCAGGCGTGCGTTGCGCTAGATCGAGGAAGAGCACCAGATCAAGCACGATCGGCGCCGCTAGAATCGAGTCGCGGCACAGAAAGTCCACCTTGATCTGCATCGGATAGCCGAGCCATCCGAAGATATCGATGTTGTCCCATCCTTCTTTGTTGTCTCCACGGGGCGGGTAATAGTTGATGCGGACTTTATGGAAGATATTTCCATACAGCTCCGGATACAGCGCGGGCTGCAGAATGTGTTCGAGCGCTCCGAGCTTTGATTCCTCCTTGGTTTTGAACGACCCGGGATCGTCCAGCACCTCGCCGTCGCGGTTGCCCAGAATGTTGGTCGAATACCATCCGCTCAGCCCGAGCAGGCGCGCCTTAAAAGCGGGCGCGAGCACGGTCTTGATCAAAGTCTGACCAGTCTTGTAATCCTTTCCGCAGATGGGAACTTCGCGCTCGCGCGACAGTTCAAGCATCGCCGGTATATCCACCGTCAAGTTCGGCGCGCCGTTGGCGAAAGGCACGCCCTCCATCAGCGAGGCGTAGGCATACACCATTGAGGGCGCGATATTTTCGTCGTTCTGCTGCATCGCCTTTTCGAGCGATTTCACACTCTCATGAATGGCCGTGGGTTTAATGAAGCTCTCGGTCGAGGCGCACCAGATGGTAACCAGCCGGCTGGCGTGGCTCGACTTCCTGAAGTCGCGGATGTCTTGCCTTAGCTGCTCGGCCAGGTCCAGCTTGTTCTTCCCCTTTTTTACGTTCGGCCCGTCGATCTTCTTGACGTAGTTGTGATCGAACACAGCCTTCATCGGCGTGATGGCGCTCAGCCGCCCTTTCACTTTGTCGAGCAGGTCGCGCTCCAGCACTCCAGCATTGCGGGCGGCCGCGTACATGTTGTCTTCGAAAATATCCCAGCCGGTGAAGACCAGATCATTGAGCCCGGCCAGTGGAACGAATTCCTTGATTTTGGGAAACCGGCCATCGGTCCGCTTCCCCAGCCGGATGGTTCCCATCTGCGTGAGCGATCCGATCGGATGGGCAATTCCCTTGCGCACCGCTTCGACGCCCGCAACAAATGTCGTCGCCACTGCACCCATGCCGGGGATCATCACTCCCAGTTTGCCCTTGGCAGGTTCGATCGCACGCTCGTAACCATCGCTGCTGCGTTCTCTCCTTGAGGACCTCACTTCGACACTCGCCACCTTCTTCGCCGCTGTCTTCACTGTTGCAGGGGACTTTTTCAACTTCGCCATATTGGGGCTGCTTCCTTGTAGTAATAGTGGGATGTATGCAAACCAACTATGTTCTCGTATCGGATGAGCTTTTTGCAAACGCGTGCACCCGAATCCACAGGAAAACCACTTCAATGGCGTCTAGCACGCATTGGGTGGCGTTTGCGAAGGGCGCCCGGCGAGTTTCAGAGGGGAATCTCGCCCGTCGGTGCGACCTTGATGGAATGAGTTCCCGCGGCAAAGCCGTCGAGTAGAAGGTTGTGATGCGCAATGATCTGCCTCGCCGTTAGAGCCGGAGTATCGCGGGTGAGATGCGCGTCGGCTGCCAGCGTCACATCGTAGCCCAGTGTAACCGCGCGGCGGCAAGTCGTATCAACACAGTATTCAGTCATGGCGCCCGCGATGATGAGATGGCTGATTTCTGCACTCTGAAGTTCTTCCGCGAGTCGCGTCTCGAAGAAAGAGTCGGATGCCTTCTTTCTGATGACCGGCTCTCCACTCAGTGGAAGAATCGAAGGATGTATCGCCCACGCCGCTGTCTCTGCTTCGATGGGATGCCCCTTGGGTCCGTCGTGCTGGATGAACAGGACGGGTGTTCTTGAGGAACGCGCCTGGCTCTGCAGAGCCGCGATATTCGATAAAACGCGATTCTGCAGATCGGGCGGCATAAGTTTCACCAGACCAACCTGAACATCGATAATCAGCAGCGCAGATTTCAGTCAGCCCTCCCGGACCCACCACCGCCAAAAGAAAACAATTGTACTGCGGAGATCCCCTCGTCAACTGTCAGTCTCCACTTCTATGCAAATTCAACAGATCGATTTTTTTCGTTGGACGCGGCAGCTTACTTCCTTCATACATAGTGTCACTAGTTCGAGATTGCTTGGCGGCGGGTTCCGCCTGAGCGCATCGAAATAGGTTGCCATTGCAGTTGCGTTCGGGCCCACATCCCGATCGCGGCTGTCCCCCCGGGAGTAGATCCCATAGCAATCTGCTCCCGGTTTCTTGTAGGGAACGATTTCGACTGGGAATGATTGTGAATCTCAGGCAGCGACGCCCGGAGTTTGCGGAGATGGGGCTAGGCAGCAGGTCTGGCGACTCATGTCACGCGACCCCAGAAACGCGCGTGCCATACCTCACTTCTTCGCTCAGAATGATCGCCTCGGCAATTTCTCTCATAGTTTTGCGCTTTTGCCGGCTTTGCTGCTGCAGCGCCAGATAGGCTTGCTCTTCGGTTAATCCCATTTCGCGTTGCAAAATTCCCTTGGCGCGTTCCACAACTTTGCGCGTCTGCAATTGGTAGGTAAGGTTTGAATTGACTTCCTCCATGCGCGCCAATTCAATCTCGGCGCCCACCAGAAACCCAATCGCTGAAATCAGTCGAATCTCCTTAAGCTTGTGAACGTGAGGACGGCGATGCTGCAGATTGACTGCTCCCACCACCCGCCCGCGGCACATCAGCGGTACGGAGAGAAACGCTTCGTAACTATCCTCCGGCAGTTCATGAAAGAACTGGAATCGCGGATCCTGCGCCGCCTTCTCGGAAATGGCCACCGGTTCGTGATGGGCCGCCACCCAGCCCGTGATGCCCTGCCCCACGCGCAGTTTGAGCCGGTCCACCACGTTGGGGTGAGCGTTCTTGGAGGCGCGCAGGACCAGGTGCTCACCCTCCAGCGCATAAATCAGGCAGGAATCGCACTTCACCAGCACCGAGGCAAACTCCACTACCCGGTCCAACACTTCGTGGAATCCGCCCGCCGCAGCCAGGCGGCCGCCAATCTCATGTAGAAAATCAACCGGTGAGTCTTCAACCCAGATTGCACTGTCCATGACGTAGCCTAGCGGCACACACGAGCGGTGTCTAACTCCAAATTTTGATCATAACGATCAAGGATTCATGGGGTGCTTACTTGCCGTCCAGATCCACGGTCTTGACCGGCAAGTCCCAATGTCCATCGAGGATTTCAAACCGCCGCTGCTCTTCCTTCGCATAAGTAGCTTGGTCAGGCCAAAGCTGCTTCTTCAGCGCGTCCTCGTCGAACGGCTCATTTGCGGCTGTGGAGTTCTTGAACACGATGGTCACCCTATAATCCCAGCGCCCGTCTTCGGTGGTGTGGTAGCGCGGCTGATCCATCCAGACCTTGAGCATGCGGCCCATCTCCACCTGCTTTTTCAGGAGCGGGTAGTGGTTCTTCTTGAACAGCTGCAGAAACTCATCCGCATGTCCCCACTTGGCTTTGTAATAGTATTCGATCACGAAGGGCTTGCCGGTTTCGGGCGCGGACTGGGCCGGGAGAGACACGGGCAGCAGCGTCAGCAGTACTAGAACGAATCTCAATTTCATATGCAGTTTCATTGATGGTCTCCGTGGGCCATCAATTGTCGCACAGCCAGATAAAGTGGAGCGACGGGCGCCTCGCCCGTCACCAGGTGGCCGGGCGCGGACGCCCACCGCTCCACCGCTCTACCAGCCACTGCGAATGCTAAGATTGTCTGTGGCCGCCGATTCCCTCCGCCTGATCGCTATCGATATTGACGGCACCCTGCTCAACCCCGAATTTCAGATTTCCGAAACCGATCTCGCCACGCTCGGACGCGCGCACGCACAAGGCATCGAGATCATCCTGGTCACCGGACGCCGCCACACTTTTGCCCTGCCCATCGCTCAGCAGCTGGGATTCGATCTGTGGTTGATCAGTTCGAATGGTGCCGTCACCCGCTCGCTCGCCGGAGAAACTTTCCACCGCGACCTGCTCCCCGAGACGACCTGCCGCGAACTCGTCCGCGTGATGCAAGAATTTCGCGGTCAGACCGTTCTAACTTTTGACAGCAACAACAACGATCTTCGCGGCGAAGCTCCGGGCACCATCGTAATCGAGCGCCTCGACAAGCTCGAAGCCAGCATCCAGCGCTGGCTGGAAAAGAATATGAAGTACATCCAGTTCGTGGTTCCGATCGAGAACGCGCTCACCACCGACCCCGTCCAGGCCATGTTCTGCGGCCCGGTCGCGGAGATGCAGCGGGCATTGCAACTCCTAGGGAGCTGCGGCCTGCCCATCACCGTTTTGCGCACCGAATACCCCGGCCGCGATCTTTCCATCGTCGATGTTCTCAACGCCGGCTGTTCCAAGGGACACGCGCTCGAACGCTGGGCAAATTACCGGCAGATCACCCGCGAACAGGTCATGGCCATTGGTGATAACTATAACGATATTGAAATGCTTGCCTTTGCCGGCCACCCCTTTATCATGGGGAATGCATCGGAAGAGTTGCGGGGCCGAGGCTGGAAGCTGACCCGCTCGAACGCCGACAGCGGAGTAGCGGCAGCGATTGAGCATGTGCTAAACGGAAAAGCACTCGACCTGGTGGACGTTAACCAGCCCGTCACGCCGGCGATCGGGGTCAGCTTGTAATAGTGCGAAAAACATGACGAGACGAAGACCATTTACGACGGATCGGTCCACGACGAATCGACCTACGATCGATCGAGCGCTGGGCTTCGTATCAGGGCATCGCTTTAGCGATGCCGTAAGCTCGGGAGCAAGCGCCCCTTCAGGGGCTGGACAATCCGCAGCCTGGAAGGCGGCCCTGTTCTCCTGCGTCATCCTTTTAGCTTTCGTCGCACGCCCCGCGACTGCCGCCGAGTTGGCCATCCTCCGCAACGGCTTCAGCATTCGCCACGACCATCGCCTGGTAATGGGGACAACGACTCGCCTCTTTTTCGCGGCTGACGATTCCAGCTTCACCGACGTGCCTACGGCTGAAATCACCGGCTACGAGCCAGATCCCTCCCCGCCTCTGCCGGTAGCGACAGATTCCCGCGCCGACCGGACTAAGTCCGCGAAATCTGGGATGGCTAAGTCCGGGCCGGCTCTGAACGAAGTTGTAAACTCCGCCAGCGCCACCTTCCATCTCGATCCCGACCTCGTGAACAGCGTCATACACGCCGAAAGCGGCTTCAACGCGCACGCCATCTCCCCCAAAGGTGCGCGCGGACTGATGCAGCTCATGCCCGGCACCGCCAGCCAGCTGGGCGTGGGGGATGTCTTCGATCCACAAGCCAACGTCGAGGGCGGAAGCCGCTATCTGCGCGAACTTCTGGAGCGCTACAATTTCGATCTCGTCAAAGCGCTGGCCGCTTATAACGCGGGGCCCCAGCGTGTCGAGCAATATCAGGGAGTGCCGCCGTTTCGCGAAACGCGCGATTACGTCGCCCGCATCGTGCACGACTACAACACCAAAAAGATCGCCCAGGAAAAAGAAGCGAAACAAAAACTGGCCGCCTCCAAATCCACAAGCAAAGCTCCGCGTCCCGCCCTCCGCGCCCCGAAACCTGCGGCCACCGCCAGCGCCGCTGAATCTCCGCATTGATCGTCGTCAATTGATCGTCCTCAATCGACCGTCCTCAATCGACCGTCCTCCACGTTGACCCTGCATGGTTCCTCAGTTACCTTCAAGTGGGGCTGTGCTAGCCCCGAGTGTGCCTCTCTGCGACTTCGCAGCGCATGAACAACAAAAAATATGTAGCATACGCGGTTGTCTTCGTCGTGCTGGCGGTCCTGGTCTATCTCCAGTTCCGCACCTATCAGCATTTCGACTGGGCCAAACTCTTTCAATTCGGATTGAGTTGGCGCCATATTGTCCACGGAGTGCTCTACATCTACTTCGCCTATTTCTTGCGGGCGGTACGCTGGAAAATCTTTCTTCGACCGGTGCGCAAGGATGCCTCCATCTTCGGACTCGTCCCCCCGACCATGATCGGATTCACGGGACTCGCTCTGCTCGGCCGCGCCGGCGAAATGATTCGTCCCTACCTGATCGCGCGCCGTCATGACCTGCCTTTCGCCTCGCAAGTGGCGGTCTGGGCGGTGGAGCGGATTTTTGACGTTGGCGGTTTCACGGTGCTGATGGTGGCGGCCATTTTTCTGCCCTCGAAACTGCGCACCTTCACGCTCGCCGCCCCGCCCGATGTCAGGCACTGGATTCATCTCACGGGATACGCCCTGATCGCGCTCGTACTGGGATTGCTTTCGGGGGCCGTGCTGTTCTCCTACCGCGGCAATCGAATCGCCCAGTGGGTTGAAGACCGTTTCTCGCATCTGGCCGAAAATCTGGGCCATCGCATCGCGCAAAAAGTTCGCGAGTTCACCGACGGACTCAATACCATCCACGGCCCATTCGCATTCCTCCAATTGTCGGCCGTATCGGTCGCGATGTGGTGGGTGATCGCGCTGGCTTACAAAGAAGTGACGCATGCCTACGGCGCACCCATGCATGACATGAGCGCTACCAAGGTTCTCCTTCTTATGGGAGCCAGCATGATCGGGTCGATGGTGCAGTTGCCCGGCGTCGGCGGTGGCTCCCAACTGGCCACGATCAGCGCGCTCGACCACGTATTTGATATTGTCCCGAAGGAACTCACCGTCAGTTGCGGCATCATGCTGTGGCTGGTAACGTTCGTAGCCGTCGTTCCCGTCGGACTATTACTCTCCCATCACGAACGCTTGTCGCTGCGCAAGCTCTCTGCGGAGAGTGCAAAGGCCGAAGAAGGCGCGGCGGTTGAGGAAGCATCGTGATCGGCGGTATCGTTAGTTCTCAACTAGCCTGCAAACTGGGAGATACCTCGTGGTAGCCAGAGCCGAAATGGCGATGAAAAGGAGTTCTCCAACGAAGAAGAAGAAAGCGTTGCGCGCTTGCCTCTGGACTTTGATGCTCAGCGCCTGCGCGTTCGCGCAGGACGCCGCGAATTCCGGCTTCCGTTCTTTGCACGTTGACGCCAGTAAAGTGACCGGCGAGATTCGGTCGTTTCAAGGATTGAACGGACCGCCAAGTCCGCTAATGTCAGGGCTTCCCAACCTTGTTCAGCAATACACAGATTTGCGCATCAGCCAGGTTCGCACCCACGATTTTATGGGGCCGACCGAGATCGACTCACACTTCGATCAAACGAATCCCCTGCTAGCGTGGCTTATTCCCGACGAAGCCCAGCGGGCCGGAGTGGTGCAAGCCGGCAATGCCGCCATTATTTTTCCCGATTGGAGCGCCGATCCGGAAAAGCCCGGAAGCTACAACTTCGGCCCGACCGATAAGGTCATCGGCGCCATTCGCGGCAGCGGGGCTGAAGTGTATTACCGCATCGGGCGCAGTTGGGGAACCAGCATCGAGCCCCCGCCCGATTTCGATAAGTACGCCAGCGTGGTGAAACACATCGCCCTGCACTACAACCAAGGCTGGGCAAACGGCTTCCATCACAACATCCGCTATTGGGAGTTCTGGAACGAACCTGAGGCTCTGTTCTGGGGCGGCACGCCCGAGCAGTTTTATTCGCTTTACGAAAAAACGGCGCGGGCTCTGAAGTCGGTCGATCCCGCTCTCAAAGTGGGAGGCGACGCCATAGCTTTCGCGTATAACGGCGGCCCTTACCGCGAGGGGTTTATCGACTACTGCGCCGCGCACAAGGTGCCGCTCGATTTTTATTCGTGGCACACCTACGCGATTGGATCTTTCGATCCTTATGACGCGGTGCGACTCTCGCAGAACATTCGCGAGATTCTGGATAGCCGCGGTTTTACTAAGACCGAGAGCATTCTCTCCGAGTGGAATCTGACGCCCGACTTTACCGAGGCAGAGAAAGCCAGACTGCAGGGCGAGGAAAACGCAGCTTTCATTGGCGCCGCGCTTAGTTATTTCCAGGACGCGCCCCTCGATCACGCGCAGTTCTATCGCGCAGAACCTTGCGCATCCACTTGGGCACCACGTGCTCGCCGCTGAGAGAGCCCGCCGTGCCACAGAACACACACGGCGTCGTGGACTTCGTCGTTCCGGCCACGCCGCAGTGTACGGGCTGGCAGCCCGACAACTGCGACACGACAACTGGGATCATGCCCGCGGCAATCGCGTCCGCGGACCCCTCACCGCCAGGCTCGGGCGCGCTACTGACGTCGTTCACCACGCCCGTCCGGCCGCCAGATCGCCAAAGCGAGCGGTTATACGCACCGCTTCGTTCCGCCCGGACGCTGTCCGCTATATGTCCGTAACCACTGCTATGCATCGACCCATAGTGACGCACCCTGATACATGCCGTGACAAGAAGGAAACGGCCCGCCGGGCCGCGTTTCCGCAGCGAGCGGGCCGTTTCCCCAGGGTG
>CAVZDM010000147.1:0-4112 GCA_963773955.1 uncultured Acidobacteriaceae bacterium
CGAAAAGTTTCCCGGTGCCGACGAATCGCTGGGACCGCAGATGAAATCGGTGGGCGAAGTGATGGCCATCGGCCGCACCTTTAAAGAAGCGTTGCAGAAGGGAATCCGCTCGCTCGACACCGGTAAGCGTGTCGGCTCGCAGCAGATTGAACCCAAGATTCTTACCCAGCGCCTGGTCACGCCGCATCCCGAGCGTTTGACCTATGTGCAGTATGCGCTTCGGCAGGGCTTCCCCATCAAACAGATCGCGAAGATGACCTCGATCGATCCGTGGTTCCTCTACCAGCTCAAGGAAATTAACGACATGCAGCTTGAGCTGGAAAAGCATCCCATGGAATCGATCCCCACCGAAGTGCTGCGCGAAGCCAAGCGCATGGGATTTTCCGATGGGCGTCTCGCCGGAACCTGGCGTCTGGACGGCAAAGGCGGCCAGGAACAAGTTCGTCACTTCCGCAAGAAACATCGCCTGAAGCCGGTCTACAAACGCGTTGATACATGCGCCGCGGAGTTCGAAAGCTACACGCCTTATCTGTACTCGACCTACGAAGAAGAAGACGAGGCGACGCCCACTGCGAAGAAAAAAGTTGTCATCCTCGGTTCCGGTCCCAACCGCATCGGGCAGGGAATTGAATTTGATTATTGCTGCTGCCATGCGAGCTACGCGCTGCGTGAGGATGGGTACGAAACCATCATGATCAATTGCAATCCCGAGACGGTTTCGACTGACTACGACACCAGCGACCGTCTCTACTTCGAGCCGCTCACGCTCGAAGACGTGTTCGCCGTGTGCGAACATGAAGCTTCCGCAGGAGCACCCGTCGGCGTGATCGTGCAGTTTGGCGGGCAGACGCCGCTGAATCTTTCTCTTCCGCTCAAGGCGGCGGGCGTCAACATCATCGGCACTACTCCCGAATGCATCGACCTGGCGGAAGATCGTAAGCGCTTCGGAAAACTGCTGGAGGAACTCGACATCCCGCAAGCTCCCGGCGCCATGGTGGCCTCGGTCGAAGAAGCAGTAGAGGCCGCGAAGAAGATTGGATTCCCCGTGCTGGTGCGTCCTTCGTATGTTCTCGGAGGGCGGGCCATGGTCATCGCCTATGACGAAGACACGATTCAGCAGTATATGAAGCAGGCCGTCGAATATTCGCAGGACCGCCCTATCCTCATCGACAAATTTTTAGAAGACGCGATTGAAGTCGATGTGGATGCGCTTTCCGACGGCGAGGACGTGGTGATCGGCGGCATCATGCAGCATATCGAGGAAGCCGGTATTCACTCGGGCGACTCTTCTTGCGTGCTGCCCGCGGTCGATATCCCCGCGCCGCTGCTCACGCGCATGCGCGAATACACTTTCAAACTGGCGCGCGCGCTCAAAGTAATCGGCCTGATGAACGTACAGTTCGCGATCCCACGCGGCAACGGCGCGAAGGGCAACGATGCAAAGAGTGACGCGCACCACGAAGCAAAAGTCTACGTGCTCGAAGTGAATCCGCGGGCCTCGCGCACCGTTCCCTTCGTTTCCAAAGCGACCGGCGTGCCCATGGCCAAGATTGCCGCGCGCCTTATGACCGGCCGCAAGCTGCGCGAGTTCCTTCCGGAATACGTAGAGCGCGGCACCGACCTCGATACCGGCCGCTGCTTCTACGTGAAGTCGCCGGTCTTTCCCTGGTCGAAATTTCCCGGCGTCGACACGGTTCTAGGCCCTGAAATGCGCTCCACCGGAGAAGTCATGGGCATCGCCGACAATTTCGGCGAAGCGTTTGCCAAGGCCCAAATCGCCGCCGGGCAGAAGCTGCCAACCAAGGGCACGGTGTTCATCAGTGTTACAGACCATGACAAGCCGCAGATGGTCGACGTGGCGCACCGCTTTGTTGACATGGGATTCAAACTGGTGGCCACGCACGGTACAGCCGACGTCCTCGAAGAATCTGGCTTGGCGGTGGAACGCGTGTACAAGGTAAAAGAAGGCCGCCCCAACGCGGTGGACCTGATCAAGGCTGATCGCATTCAGTTGATCGTCAACACGCCGCACGGTCCCGATCCTTACTTCGACGAGAAGGCCATCCGTCGCGCTGCGGTTACTGGCCATATCACGACCATCACCACGCTCTCCGCCGCCCGGGCCGCTGCGGAAGGTATCGCAGCCCTGCAGCGCGGAGAAGTGCGCGTGCAAGCTCTGCAGGCGCTGCACGCGGAGAGAGCCGCCACGAAGTAACGTCGCGTGGCTAACCTCGTATGAGTGTGAACAGAGCCCCATTCGTCCTCGCCGCCGTGCTCGGCCTTCCCCTCTTCATCGCCGCCGTGGTTATGGGCCCGGCGGCTTTCGACCTCGTTTTCCATCGCCGGCCGCCGGAGCGCTTCCTGATTCCCGCCGGTTACCGCGGTTGGGCGCGCGTCAATTTCCGCCAGAAAGGTGCGCCGCCGTTGCCGAAGGAGGACGGCCGCCTTCTGCTGAAGCTGAATGCGCAGGGAACGCTGCAGACTTCCTCCGATCCCCTGGCTGGTCATGGCAGCGACGATTTTTTCTACTACTCTTATTCTGACGACCGCCGCACTCCGCTCTCGAACGCCGGCGTCTGCAAGGGCGGCATGATCTGGCAAATTGAGACCATGGTTGACGAGCCTACTTCCACGCCGTTTGCCCGCTTTTTTGTGGGGACCGAAGACCAATATCGCCACGAAGTTGACCCCGACAAAAACTGGCCCGCCTGCGAGTGAGTTTCGCGGCTTGACTTCAAGATGACAAACTCTCAACCCAGACTCCATAATTGAATGGCGGTCGCAAGGACGAACCACCAACGACCAACGACAAACGACCAACTATTAACGACTGGAGCCCAGCATGCTTTTATCCGGAATCTTTCCGCCCATCTCAACGCCCTTCTATCCTGACGGCGAGGTCTATTACAAGAAAATCGAAGCGAACGTGGAGCGCTACTCGCGCACGCCGGTCGCCGGCATCGTGGTGCTCGGTTCAACCGGCGAAGCCATCCTGCTCTCTGACCAGGAGCGCCGCGATGTGCTGAAGACGGCACTCGCCGCCGCTGCGCCCAACAAAGTCATGATCGCGGGCACCGGCATCGAGTCCGCGCATGAAACTCTGCGCCTTACCGAGTACGCTGCCGAACTCGGTTACGACGCCGCCATGGTGCGCACTCCGCACTATTACAAGAAGCAGATGTTGCCGGCGAACCTGCTCGCTTTTTATCGCACCGTCGCCGACCGGTCGGCGCTCCCGATCATCATCTACAACTTCCCGCAGGCTACTGGATACGACATCCCAGCTGAAATCGTGATCGAACTCTCTGGCCATCCCAACGTCGTCGCCATCAAAGAATCGAGCGGCAACCTCGACAAAGTGAAAACCATGGTCGAGGGCACGCGTCATGTGAAGAGACAAGTCACAGTGACAGAAACGTTCGAGGCCGTGACGCCGCGCATGCTCAAGGCCGCGGCTGCAGAGAGCGAAAAGCAGAGCAGGGAACTGGTAAGCGTAGCTTCGCTAGCGAGCGCCTCCGAAGCGGTGGAGAGAAGGACGCCGCCGCCCGTCCACGCAGGCGACGGGAGCGCTACCAAGCCATCGTCGTCCGCGGTAACGGTCGTAGGAAAACTGAAGACGCGGCAGAAGGAAGCGGGCTTCCAAGTCATGGTTGGCGCTGCTCACCAGCTTGAACCGTCGCTGGGACTTGGAGCGGTCGGCGCGATTCTTGCATTCGCCTGTCCAGCACCCATGGCGTGTTACGAAATCTACGCCGCGCTCAAGGAAGGAGATTACGCTCTGGCCCGCGAGAAACAAGAGCGCGTGAAACTCGCTTCCCTACGTGTGGTCGGTGAACTCGGAATCCCCGGCGTGAAACATTCCATGGACATCAACGGGTACTTTGGAGGCCCGTCGCGGCTGCCGTTTTTGCCGCTCAGCGGCGAGCAAAAGGCGGAGATCGAGAAGTTGATGGAAGGGATCAAAAGCTAATGATCTTTGCGGGGCGAATGAATTAACTCGAAATTAACCAAGGAGCAAATTATGGCGACCACCACGCAGCCGGCCACCGGCGAAGGCACCAGGCAACTCATCAACTATCGCACCGACGCCGGCGTGGCCGTGATCGAGCTGA
>CAVZDM010000148.1:0-4427 GCA_963773955.1 uncultured Acidobacteriaceae bacterium
GCCAACGCGCCCGTGACGCTGAAGCAGCGCATCCTAAATCTGCTTCATGAGATTTTCAAGGGACGCGAAGACCACCTGGGCTGGCACCAGTAAACCGGCACGGTGAAGAGCCTGCGGAGAAAGTGGAGATGTACGCCGCTGGCCCGCAGCGGCTAAAGCCGTCCCGGTAAACGGTCCTATTATCGCAGCGGTGAACCGCTGCGCCACCCAAAGGCAAGTGCAACATCCGTAAACTCGTTGAAATCTTAATCCTGCGCCCTGCCTACTTACTTGCCGACTTAGTCCGCATGTTCAGGGCCGCGCTGGCGAGCTGCTCCAAAGGCACAACGATATTCACGGCGCCGCGGGCAATCGCTTCTTTCGGCATTCCAAACACGACACAACTGGCTTCGTCCTGAGCGATCGTGTCGGCTCCCGCTTCCTTCATCTCGCAGAGGCCTTGGGCGCCGTCGTCGCCCATGCCCGTCATAATCACGCCGACCGCCCTTGGGCCGACGGAAATGGCCACCGAGCGAAACAGCACATCAACGCTCGGACGATGGCGTGAGACCAGCGGCCCGTCGATAACTTGAACGACCAGTTCTTCGCCACTGCGATTGACCAGCATATGCCGGTTGCCCGGAGCAATCAGTGCGCGGCCAGTTTGCAGCCGGTCGCCATCCCGCGCCTCTGCAACTTCGATTTCACATTCCCGGTTCAGGCGTTCCGCGAAGGCCCGCGTAAACACTTCGGGCATGTGCTGCACAATCACCACTGGCGGGCAGTCAGTGGGCAGCGCGGTGAGGAACACGCGCAGGGCCTCCGTTCCACCGGTTGAGGCGCCCACGGCAATCACCCCGTTCGACGCACCTGCACAGCGGGACTTGCCTTTCCGAGGCAGAACAACATCGGCCGTCAGTCGAGGCACCGCGGGCATCGGCCGGGGCCTGGGCCTGATCTGTGCCTGCGACGCACTCCAGACCGCATCCAGCAGGGTCACCGCCGATTCGTGCAAGAAGTCGCGCACTCCGACCTTGGGCTTGGTGATCACTTCGACCGCGCCTTCTTCAAGCGCGCGCAGTGCGAGTTCTGTTCCGCGAGCCGCCAGACCGGAGCACACCACAACCGGCGTTGGCATTTCCGCCATGATTTTCCGGATGAAAGTCAGGCCGTCCATGCGCGGCATTTCCAGATCGGTGATGACCACATCGGGCGGTTCCTTCTGCATCTTCGCCCATGCGATGATCGGGTCGGCCGCCGTCCTGACGTTAATTCTGCGGTTGATGCCGAGGATGGCCTGCATCACCTGGCGGACCATCGCCGAGTCATCGACCACCATTACGTTCAGCTCATCTTCAGGCATACGTGGCACGCTCGTTTCGCCCGGGACTCTTCACAGGCCCTCTCCGGTCTTTGTATAGATGGTCGGCTCAAGGCTCCGTAGCTCGGAACACATGCTGCTCAAGTTCTCCGCGTGGCCCACGAACAACAGACCGTTGGCCACGAGATGATGGACCAGGTTCCCGACCGCCCTGCTCTTCGACGCCATGTCAAAGTAGATCAGGACGTTACGGCAAAAAATGGCGTCGAATGGACCTTCACCGAGATCGGAATCCTGATTCAGATTCACCCTTCGGAAGTCGATCATCTGCTGGATTTCAACTTTCACTTTCATCTCGCCTTGTCGCTCCGCGACTCCCCGCAGCATAAAGCCGTGCAGCAAGTCCTTGGGGATCTCCGCCGCCTTCGCGATGGGATAAATGCCCTTAGTTGCCTTTTCCAGCACGCGGTTTGAGATGTCGGTAGCCAGAAGCCGAACGTCCCAGCCCGCCTCTGCCGGAAGATGCCTGGCCAGCGACATGGCCACCGAGTACGGTTCTTCCCCCGAAGAACATCCGGCGCTCCATATCCGCACTCTCTTTCCATGGGGACGCAGCCCGTTCTCGGCGTCCGCCCGCCAACGCGGAAACACTCTTTGGACCATAAACTCGAAATGCCTGGGCTCGCGGAAAAAGCGTGTTTCATTGGTGGTGATGGCGTCGATCATCCGGGCGCGTTCTTCGTCCTGATCCACTCCAGAAACACGCTCGTAATAGTCTTTGAGTGAAGTAATTCCCAGCGTCCGCAGCCGTCGGAAGAGACGTCCGCACAATAAGGCCGTTTTTGAACTCCCGAGCCAGATGCCGGTTTCGGCGTAGATTAGTTTCTGGAATTGTTGGAACAGCGCGGGGCTAACCGAGAGCTGGGATGGCGGCCCCAAACATGGGTCCGAGTCAAAGTCAACGCCGACATCAATGCTGGCGTCAATATTGCGGGATTTGCCTGCATCCTTGCCGGCAGCGGTTCCAGCGGACACAGCTAGGCTCCAGCCTCGAAGTGGGCCTCTTTGGCCGGGCCATCATTGGCCGCTTCGTCCGCAACCGACTCGGTCACGGCCAGCAATTCGTCGGCGGAAAGCACTTTGTCGATATCAAGAATCAGACAAAACTTTTTCCCCAGCGCTCCCATGCCCAGCAGGTACTCGGTCTTAACGCGAGTGCCGAAAGGCGGGGTCGCTTCAATTTCGTCAGCGGAAAGCTCAATCACCTGGCTCACCGAGTCAGCCAACACGCCCATCGTCAGATTCTCGCCCTGGAACATCGCTTCAGTGATGATGATGCAGGAAAACTTGGAAATCTCACTGGCCGGCAGCCCGAACTTCACCGCGAGGTCGACCACCGGGACAACCCTGCCGCGCAGATTTGTCACACCGCGAATCCAGACCGGAGTGTTGGGCACGGTGGTGACCGCCTCGTACTCAACGATCTCACTCACCTTCACAATGCTGATCGCGTATTCCTCGCTCGCAGTAAAGAAGGTAAGGTATTGCACCGTGCTCAGAGGAAGTTGGTTCTTCACCTGGTTAGACACTTGGTTGGACACTCGGCCAGACGCCTTCGACGCTCCCATATTTGAACTCATTCGAGTCTCACTCCTCGCATTTCACGCGGCCCCGCGCAGTTGAACAGCGTCCTTTCTAGAACGGAGAGAAGTTAGCTTCCTCCGCCACCTTGCCGTGCACCGGCTGAGGGTGGGTAAGCTGCGCATATTCGTTACTCAACGCTCGCCGACGCGGAGAGACCGCCTGCTGTTTGCCGTTGCCATTGCTCTTGGTGGGCTGTTCTCCCGCAACGCGGAAGAAAGTCATCAACTGCTGCAGCTGTTCGGACTGTGCCGCCAATTCTTCCGCGGTACTTGAAAGCTCTTCCGCGGACGACGCGTTGCGTTGCGTGACCGTGTCCACTTGTGCCATCGCTTTGTTGATCTGCGTCACTCCGCCCGACTGTTCGGTCGAAGCGGCAGCAACGTCCTGCACCAGCTCAGCGGTCTTCTTGATGGATGGCACCAGATCAGACAGCAACAGGCCAGATCGTTCGGCCACGCTGACGCTCTTACCGGCCAACCCGCCGATTTCCTGCGCCGCTAACTGGCTGCGCTCGGCCAACTTTCGAACTTCGACGGCGACCACCGCAAAGCCCCGGCCTTGATCTCCGGCGCGCGCCGCTTCGATGGCGGCGTTGAGCGCAAGCAGATTGGTCTGGTAGGCGATCTCTTCGATTACCCCGATCTTGGCGGCAATTTGCTTCATGGCTCCGACCGTCTCTTTGACTGCCTGGCCGCTTTCTTCTGCCGCCGAAGCTCCCTTGGCAGCCGCCTGCTCGACTTGCCGGCTGTTGTCGGCGTTTTGAGTAATGGACGCATTCATCTGTTCCAGGCTGGAGCTCATCTCCTCCACCGAAGCAGCTTGTTCACTGGTTCCCTGCGACAGACTCTGCGAGGACGCGGAGACCTGCTGCGCCGCCGAAGCGACCGCCGCCGATCCTTCGCGGACGTCCCGGATGATGCCCGACAGCCGGCTGCTCATTTCTTGCATGGCCTGCTGCAATTGGCCGGTCTCGGAATGGTTTGTTACCAGTATCTCCCTGGTCAAATCGCCGGCGGCGATACGTTCCGCGTGCTCGACTGACTGCTGGATTGGAACGGTAATGCTTTTCGTAACGCTGATGGCGGCGAACGTGGTCAGAATCAAAGTGACGACCAGTATGAACAGTCCAATCCCGCGCCCAGCGTTGTAAGCATCCTGGCTCTCCTTCATACTTAGCGCCATGGCGCCCGTCTGAAGGTCAATAAACTTCTGCCACGAAGCGCGGTACTTGTCGAGCGCCGGGATCACCTCTGTGCTCAGCGTTGCCAGCGCCAGGTCGCGCTTCTTGTCAGCCAGCAGCCCTTTGGCTTTGTTCCTGGCCGCAATGTAGGCCTGGCGGTCTTGGGTGACGATTTCAAACTGTTCCCGCTCCTGGGAAGAGCTGAGACTCTTTTCGATCTCCGCGACCTGCGCGCTGATTTCGTGACTGATCGCCTCGTTTTCCTGGTTCAGCTTCTTTTCTTCATCGAGGTTGGTGGTCTCG
>CAVZDM010000149.1:0-9806 GCA_963773955.1 uncultured Acidobacteriaceae bacterium
AGTTGTCGATTGCAGGTGCTGGCGGACTGGCCGCCAGCAGACTGTTTGCCTCGGAGCGCGGCAGCCTTGGCCTGCGCAACCTCGGAGTGCAGTTGTACACCGTGCGCAAGAAAGCAGAGCGCAACCTTCCAGCCGTCCTCGAAGCCATTCGCAAGATCGGGTACACGGAGGTTGAGACCTACTGGGATATCTATGGGCATCCCGCGACGGAACTGCGCCGGGCGATCAACGACCACGGGCTGAGCGTCCCGAGTGGACACTTCAACTATGACGGACTCGAGTCGAAGATCGACTACGCGAAGACGCTCGGGGTTGAGTACGTGATTTGCCCGATGTTGCCAAAAAGCATGTGGTTCACGCTGGACGGATATAAGCGAGCCGCCGATCAGTTCAACATCTGGGGTGAAAAGATTCATCAGGCTGGCATGCAGTTCGGATTCCACAATCACAACTATGAGTTTCGTCGTTTCGGGGACACGACCGGCTTTGAAACCATGATGAAAGGCTGCGATCCGAAGCTGGTTTGCATTGAAATGGATTGTTACTGGATCGCGCAGGCCGGTGAGGACGCGCTGCAGATGTTTCAGCAGTTCGGCAATCGCATCAAGCTACTTCACCTGAAAGACCGCAAGCCCGGGTTCCCAACCACACAGGTGAAGAACGCTTCGGCGGAACATTTCACCGAAGTCGGAGCCGGAACTGTTCACTGGCCGGAGATCCTCACGGCGGCAGAGAAGAATGGTGTAAAGCACATGTTTGTGGAGCGCGATTCGGGCGAACTTCCAGCCATGGAGAGCCTTCGAATCAGCTTTCAGAATTTGCAGAAGATGGGGTGAAATGGTTACGGGTCTGGGTCCCTGAGAAAATCCCAATTAACTTGTCATCCCGAACGAAGCGAGGGATCTGCATCTTGCAGCGAACTGCAGATCCCTCGCTTCGCTCGGGATGACAAATCCTAATGCGTTGCGCAGAGCCTAGTTGCTATCCCCGCCGGCGCGCTTCCACGAGATCAGGTCGCCGATGGTGGTGCTGGTTGAGGACGATGATGACGGGTGCTTGTAGGACTCGACTTCCTGGCGCGAGGCTTCTTCACCGACCGCCTTGATGCTCAGGCCGACTTTCTTCTCTTCCTGATTCATCTTGATGATCTTGAAGTCGAACTCACTGCCCGGTTCCAGATGCATCGGCTGTCCGTTCGCATCGACCGCTTCCGAGTTGTGACATAAACCTTCAATGCCTTCGGCAATCTCGACAAATGCTCCAAAATTCGCCACGCGCAGAACCTTGCCATGCACGATGTCGCCGATGCGGTGCTGCGCGAAGAACGAATCCCAAACGTCTGGCTGCATCTGTTTCACGCCGAGTGAAAGGCGCCGCTTATCCGGTTCAATGGCCAGAATGACGGCTTTTACCTTGTCGCCCTTCTTCAACACTTCGGAAGGATGCTTCACGCGCGTGGTCCAGCTCAGGTTGCTGACGTGCACCAGGCCGTCGATTCCGTCTTCGATTTCAATGAAAGCGCCAAACTCGGTGAGATTGCGCACCCGGCCTTCGACCGTCGCCCCCACCGGATATTTGTCGTGCAGCGTATCCCAGGGGTTGGAGGCGAGTTGCCGCATGCCGAGAGAAATCCGGCGTTCGGTCGGGTTCACGCTCAGGACTACGCAATCCACCTCGTCGTTTACGTTGACCAGTTTCGAGGGATGCTTCATGCGTTTCGACCACGTCATTTCGCTCACATGGACGAGGCCTTCAATGCCCTGCTCGAGTTCCACAAAGGCGCCGTAATCGGTGACGCTGATCACGCGGCCGTGGACGTGCGCTCCTACGGGATAGCGGTGCTCCGCATCCAGCCACGGATCAGGCGTGAGTTGCTTGAAGCCCAGCGAGACGCGCTGCTTTTCTTTGTCGTACTTCAGAACCTTTACTTGAATCTGATCGCCAACGTTCACCAGATCGCGCGGGTGCGTCAGACGTCCCCACGACATGTCGGTGATGTGCAACAGCCCGTCGATTCCGCCCATATCCACAAAAGCTCCATACTCGGTCAGGTTCTTGACGATGCCGGTGAGCACGCTGCCTTCCTGGAGATGCTCCAGCGTTTTGCCGCGCTTTTCCGCCTGCTCGCCTTCCAGAAGCTGTTTGCGCGAAACCACGATGTTGCCGCGTTTCTTGTTGAGCTTGATGATGGCGACTTCCATCGTCTGGCCCTTCATGCCGTCCAGATTCCGGATCGGACGCAGGTCCACTTGCGAGCCCGGCAGAAAAGCGCGCGCGCCCTGAATGTCGAGGGTCAGGCCGCCCTTGATGCGCTCCACGACGATGCCCTGGATGGGCTTCTTTTCGTTGTAAGCGCGCTCAATCTCGTCCCAAGACCGCAGCCGCTGCGCCTTCAGGTGCGAGAGGTTGACGTAGCCCTCTTCGGTCTCACCCTTCTCGCGCATCACGTCGATTTCGTCGCCGGGCTGGAACCTGGGCTTGCCCTCGTGATCGAGAACTTCCGCAATCGGCGCCATGCCTTCGGACTTCGCTCCGATATCGACGACGATGTGGGTCGCGGTCAGTTTCACTACGCGGCCTTTGATTACGTGGTCGTCGCCCACCGATTCCTCGGTTTCGGTCTCGAAGCTGTGGAGCGCGGCGGCGAAATCATCGCTGCCAGCCGCGGCATTCTCGGGCACGGAACTCTCACGCGTGTCGTTTTCAGGAGTGCCGTTTTCGGGAGTTTCAGGGGCGGAAGTCATCGCTTCCGCAGCGGAGGGTTGTGCGAGCTCGGGCGCGTCTAGTACGGCCGAGCCGCCGGTGTGGGCGTCGTTTGCAGGTGTCATGGTTTCAAGTGTGGAGTCAAGGTTGCGGGCGGTGCTGTCGTCGAACAAGTTCATAGCCTCTGTGTCGACGCGTGTTCGTGCGCGACTAAACGGGACGTGGTCGAGCGGACTGCTGGCGTGGTCATTAGGTTGCGTTGAGGCCGACCTGGCGGACGACCCTGGGACAATTCCAGCTGGTTCGAAACCGCGTCCAATAGGGACTCCTCGACTATAGCAACCGTTTTGGAAGAGTGTCAAACGCGAAACGGGCCGACCGGTAGCACGGATGTCCCCGTTCTGTCTACTATAAGGCGATAATTCCTATGATCTTTAGAAGGCGAAGGGAATCATGTATCGTGGCCCTGCGTCTGTCATAGCTGTCTGGATATGGATCTATGCTGCCACCAGGTTGCCTAAACAAAGCCGCTATATGTTTGAACGCTCTCCACTCGGCAAGAGATTTGTGGTTTGGAAGACTGTCAATATCCACCAAAGTCGTTGCCGTAGGACTCGTTGGTGAGGCCCCAGAGTTGATATATGAAATTTGGACGATCATCCGTCGCATAATCGACAAATGGAAATTCCATATAACTTTCCCAGAAGGCCACGCTCCAGATTGGGTGAAAGGAGTCGCGTTCGCGGGCTGGATTTTGATCGTCGGTGGGGTCGTTGGAGAGTGGTATACAGCGGATAAGGCTAATGAAGCCGACGTTAGTATCCAAGAACTTAACGATAACCGATTAGCCGAGACAACTGTAGAGGCGGGCATTGCTAGGGATTCAGCAAAAGAAGCTAAGGCTGAATTGGGCGAGGTATCTGAAGAGTTCGATGCGCTCAAACTAGGCATGGAAGACGCGTCAAGACAATTGGGAAAACTTGGGCTAGGCATTCGAGCTCGAACTCCGCGAGGGGAACTGCTAACCAAAGTCGTGCCAGAACTCACAAAGCAACTAGCGCCTTTTGCTGGACAGCGGGTGGAGATGTTTGTCTGTGGACAACGCGAAACAATGCGCCAAGAAATATTAGACACTTGGGGAGCTATCGCAGGTATGTTAGAAGACAAGGACGCTAAATGGATAGTGGGACACGGGGGCTTTAGATATTTCGATGGATGCGGCGCGGCCCAAGGGCTAGGCCAAGGACTAATGGTGTACGTTAGTAAACGTGCTTCAAGAGCCACGATGGAAGCAGCCAAAGTATTGGGTGAAGGACTTGCGAAGGCTCTCCCTCCATCACCAAACAAGATGCCGCATGCCGTGGACCCCGAATTCACTCTGTTAACCGTGCAGCGGGGGTAAGCAAAGATGCTCCATGGGCATTGGTAGCAGCCGACCCAGATTTGATAACGGTTCTTATCGAGGCGCACCCACAGGAATAGGCGGTCAGCAAACCAAGTACCAATACCAACACCCGTGGACGCCAAACGACACCACTACCAACGTCCCTGGGTTTCTGCAGGTCTGCGCGGTGAAGATCTGCAGTGAAGATCTATCGACTGTACTGATTCCGCTTTTTGTCTTCGTGGCGTTCGATGCCGAGCTGGATCAGGCGGTCAATCAGTTCGGGATAGGACACGCCCGATGCCACCCACATCTTCGGATACATGCTGATGGCAGTGAAGCCGGGCATGGTGTTGATCTCGTTGACGAATATCCGCCTTGACTTTGGGTCCATCAGAAAATCGACTCGCGCCAGGCCCGTGCAATCTACCGCCTGAAAGGCTGCGATCGCGAGCTTCTGCACCGTTTTCATCTCCGCTTTCGTGAGCTTCGCCGGGATGACCGCTTCGGAGCCTTCCACCAGATACTTTGCGTCGTAGTCGTAGAACTCCTTGCAGGGGATGATTTCTCCCGCAAGCGACGCTTTGGGATCGTCGTTGCCGAGCACGGCGCACTCGATTTCGCGGGCTTTATTTTTCTTTCCGCCGACTCCTTCTTCAATCACGATTTTGCGATCGAACTTTGCCGCCTCTGCTATGGCCGGACCGAGTTCCTTCGCATCGTGCGCCTTTGAAATTCCCACCGACGATCCCAAGTTCGCCGGCTTCACGAAGACGGGATACTTCAGCTTGCTCTCGACCAGCTTTTGCACTTTCTTAGGCTCGCGCTCGAATTGGCTGCGCAACACGGTCACGTGTTTCACGATAGGCAATCCCGCCGCGCGGAACAAAGACTTCATGACGTCTTTATCCATCCCCGCGGAAGAGCCGAGCACGCCGGCCCCGACATAAGCCATGTCGGCCAGTTCCAGAAGACCCTGAATGGTTCCGTCTTCGCCGAAGGTTCCGTGCAACACGGGGAAGATGACATCGACGTTAATGGCGCGGTCGGAGGCACGACGCAGATTGGCGTCGGTCTGAAACGGCGTCAGTCCAGCTTCGCGCCGTGCCGGTTCGGGAGGCACGACCACCGACTCTCCCGCCGCCAGCACAGCCGCGCCCGGAGTGGCCTCCGGATCGCCCGCCCGCAGCTGGGTTGCTCGTGTAGCGCGGGCGCCCTCGCCCGCGTGCCCTTCGCCTTTGAGTAACCGTTCGGCATGTTCTGCCGTGAGCCAGCGGCCGTCTTTCGTGATGCCGATGGGAACGACTTCGTATTTCGTCTTATCAATTGCATTCAGAACGGACGCTGCCGACAGCAACGACACTTCATGCTCGCCGCTGCGTCCGCCAAAGAGGATGCCAACCCGAAGCTTTGCCATAACCTTTCAGTCTGGCGCTCGGCGCGTTTCCCGTCAATCGCAGCTTTGGTTCAGTGTGGAAGCTAGGCAAAGCCGCGTCACCACACTACTCCCGGCTTCGCAGCGCCATCGACGTGTCTAGGGAGCGATGCGCTGGCTCATTGAGTTCTTGCTCGATGTGCTTTTGGATAAGCTCCCATTCCGAACGCAGCGTCATTTCCCTGATGGCGAACTTGGATTCTTTGCGGGCATCATCCACGCGCACCGCCAACTCTTTTTTCTGGAAACGGAAATCGATGACCTCTGCGAGCGGCACCAGTTGATTGGACGACCTGCCCACGATGACAAAGACGACCTTATCGGCCACCAGGGTGTATTCCGGGCAGGTTTCCTC
Organism: uncultured Acidobacteriaceae bacterium; assembly: GCA_963773955.1. Lineage (GTDB taxonomy): Bacteria > Acidobacteriota > Terriglobia > Terriglobales > Acidobacteriaceae > Acidiflorens. The sequence continues at coordinate 5,878 of CAVZDM010000149.1, forward strand.
GGTCATTGCAACTTGCGGCGGCCCGAACGCGGTCGCGAACCCCCGGTGGATGAGCATGCAGTCGCCCATGCGCATACGAATCACGGTTCCATGTTGATAAGTGCCAATCGGCGCGGCCAGAGCAACCGAAACGCTGCTTAATACAAGCGCCCATAGCAATGTGAATTTCATAGGTCTCCTGTCAGCGGTCCTTAATCAATGATTCCCACCCAGTGATCTCCAATCAATGATCTCCAATCAATGACCGCCGGGTTCGTAGTCATAACCGTTTCGGCTATGGAAGGTGAGGTTGAGGTTGTGGGTGGGCAAGAGGCGAAGCGAATGGAATCCAGCCCGATGGCTCGGCAGATCGTAGGTCACCACGTAGGAGGCGCGCAGATCATCGAGCACAGCGTTCAGTACTGTGGCGGCGCCGTTGTTCGGGAAGAAGCGCAGGGGGAAATAGCGTCCGCCGGTAGCATCCGACGCTCGCCGCAGGAACGTGCTGCCCGTCGATCGGGTCGACGTTTGGGTCGACGACTGGGTCGGCGCCTGATTCTCGGAAGCCCCCGTATCAACGGAGTAGATCAGGGTACCCTCATCCAACACCGTTTGCATGGCCTCGCGTGCGGAGTGCAGGCTGATGGTGTCGTTCCCATCAGAGAACAGAATCACGACAGGCCGGGCCCCGATGCGGCGATGATGGGAAATGAAATCGGCTCCAAATGTCAGGGCGTCGAACAACGGAGTGGTGCCGCCGCTTTTCACCGCCAGGAGTCTGCTGACGGAATCTGCAGTGCGACAACCGCTCGAGCACAGGACGGCCGGATGGAGGCTATCAAACGCCCCATCATGCGCTCCTCCGAACGTTCCTCCAAAAGACAAAACGGCAATACTGTCATTCGCGATCGACTGCTCCTGGGCTACAAGTTGCAGTACCTCGCTCATGGCAGCTCGCAAGCGCGGCGCTACATGTCATTACTGAACATGCCGAAGCTGGCCGGAGCCTGCACAATCCCCCACGGTGCGTTCAATGTGCCGGTGGAAGCGAAACGATTCACGAAGTTTCCATTCAGGTCGAATACGCTGACGTAGCCATCCCCGGCGCCGGCGGTCGCCCGGTTCCTGGCCGCATTCTGCAGGGCGTAAGTCACGAAGACCTGGACGCCACTCGGCTGAACAATCGTTTGAATTCCAAACGGAGCATAACCGGCGGGCGACGTGGGATCGGTGAACGATCCGGCGAGGGTGACGAGGTTGAAGTTGCTGTCGAAGACGTCGATCTGCCCGCTATTGAGGTTGGCGGCCAGCAGGAACGATCCCGTGGCATTAGTGATCATCGCCAGGCCGGTGTAGACGGCGCCGGTGGACGCCCGATTGACGACCAGAATCGCATTGCCCGAGAGATACCAGCCGGAGATGGTTCCGTCCTCTGTGTCGAAGAGGAACTGACTCGCAAACCCGTTGACCTTGAAGCCGTCGGTCTGGTTGATGACGGTGCCGGTAGGAGTCGCAGGCGAGGCATCGCCGGGAGGAGCCGGAACCAGGACGGGAGAAGGCGGCTGCGCAACTCCAGCGGCGTCATAAATCGTGGAGAAGCCGCTTTTATTGTCGGCGATCCAGAAAGGCTGACCGGGGAAGAAGGAAATTCCCCAGGGATTCATTAGGTTGGGGTCGGTGTTGTTGGCCACACCGGCCATGTCGGAAACCAGATTCGTCTGCTGATAGGAATTGGTCTGCGCCGCGGCGGTGATGACGCCGAACGAAAGAACCAAACCCAGAAAAACGGGGGGAAGGGATTTGCCCGTCAGAAATTTGCCTGTCGATGCCTTATGTTTCACGCTTGCCTCCAGATTTTTCGTTGTACTGAGGGCAGCTTACGGAACCGGCTGAGAAGTGTTGTCAGGCCGGCGTAAATAAGTGGTCAACACATCGTAAGTAGTCGAAGGCTCGCCGGTTCCGGCCAAAGACTGAGGCGTAAGCTTCGGAGGAGTCAACGCCTCGCAAACGCGGCCTACCGATTTATTCGATGGCGATTGTAAATTTCGAGCAGACTCGCTTGACACCGTAGTGAAACAGGTGTGAAATTGGCGATGCTTCGAAGGCCGGTGCCCGACTCTTCCCCCATGGCACTCGGACCCGGAAGCTCTCGTCGAAGATGCCCCGAGCGGGATCACAGGTTGGACTGAAGTTTTGTCTGGCCGCTTGTGTTCCCTGCCGGTGGACTTATGAGGAAGCAGCTTCACATCTCACAGGAGTGGCTATGAAATTGAGCAACCGAGGAAAGAACGTCCTGCCGAAGGGGTTGGTCTTGTTTGTTGTTCTGACCGTAACCGCAGTTGCTTGGGCCAATAGTGGGGCCCCAAAACCATCAGCCCCGGCGGCGCACGCCGCTCCGGCGGCGCATGCAGCCCCGGCGTCGCACGCAGCCCCGGCGTCGCATGCAGCCCCAGCATCGCACGCAGCCCCAGCGTCGCACACAGCCCCAGCGTCGCACACAGCGGGCGCGGCCAATCGCGGTCCGGGTGCCTCGAGCGCCAACAAGCCTGGGCAGACAGGCGCGGCCAACCGCGGACCTGGCGGAGCGAGCAACACTAAAGGTGGGCAAACAGCAGGAAATAAATCCGCGCAGTCGGGCGGCAACAAATCCGGACAGACGGCAGGAAATAAATCCGCACAGTCGGGCGGCAACAAGTCCGGACAAACGGGCGGAAATAAATCCGCACAGGCAGGCGGCAACAAATCCGGACAGATGGGCGGGAATAAATCGGCGCAGACGGGCGGCAACAAATCCGGAGGTGCCGGAGCTAACGCTAGCCGGCATCAGCCCGCAGGTTCGACAACCCGCACCACTAAGAGCGGCGCTAGCGTTTCCGCGCGCAAGAATGGATCGGTTCGCTCAATCCACACCAAGAGTGGGATGACGATCAATCACGGGATGCGCGGCGGCCGGCAAGTCAGGAGCGTGCACAACGGGCGTACGGTTGTGGGCTACGGAAGACACGGCGGATATAGCCAGCGCGCCTACTTCAACCACGGCGGCCATTCCTATTACCAGCGAACCTACTACCGGGGCGGACATTACTATGCCTACGGATATCGCGGCTACGGTTGGGGCGGCCGTTCTTATTACGGCTACGCTCCCGGCTATTACTATGGAGCCGGGTACTACGGGTGGGCCTATAATCCGTGGCCGGCGCCAGTTTATTGGGGCGTAGGCGCGTGGGGTTGGGGCGGAGCGCCGTGGTATGGCGCGTATGGCCCCTGGTTCACGCCCTATCCGGCGTATCCGATGGCTGCATTCTGGCTGACGGATTATTTGATTGCGGCGAACCTGCAAGCAGCGTACGCGGCGCAACAGGAAGCGGCCGCCGACGGAGGCGACAACAGCGGGGAAGTAGTTCCACCGGCCATTCAAAATGCGTCGGCGGATGAAATCGCCGCCTTGTGGTCGACCGATCCGCTGGTTGCCGCGAAGCTGCAAGCTACCTACGGCGCCTACATGTTGGGCGGAGGCGCACCTCCGGCAGCTGGCACTACCCAACTCAGTCCCGAGGTGAAGCAGGCGCTTGCCGACGAGATGAAGAATGAGGTCGCGGCGGAAAAGGCTGCGGCAGCGGCTGGTCAGAATGCTCCTGCTTCGAGCGGGGACCAGGTGCCACCGGCGCTCGATCCCAAAATTCGCCTCTTCATGGTATCGAGCGAAGAAGATCTCACCACGTCGGATGGCGCGGAATGCACGCTTACCGCCGGCGATGTTATCTATCGGGTCGGCGACAAACCGGACGATGACAACATGGTGGACGCCACTGTAAAGAGCAGCAAGAAAGACGAGTGTGCGGTCGGCGCCACCGTCGGAGTATCCGCGGACGATATCCAGGAGATGCACAATCAACTGCGGATAACGATGGATGCCGGGCTTAAGGAGTTGGCTGACAAGCAGGGAAAGA
>CAVZDM010000150.1:0-48563 GCA_963773955.1 uncultured Acidobacteriaceae bacterium
ATTCAGGAGTCGAGTGAGATGCGCGTGGCCCGCGTGCAGTTCGGCGGGATTGTGCGTCGGGTGTCCCTGGACTTCGTTCCCGAAGCTTGCCTGGGCGACTACGTGATGGTCCATGTTGGCTTCGCCATAAGCCGTGTGGACGCATTCGAAGCCGAGCGCACCTACAAGCTTCTCGAAGAGATGGGAGCGCTGGAAGCAGAGTTGCCGCCAGCGGAACAGTAACTTTCGCCTCCACTCACCTCCGAGGCCTCGCCAACCCTCCCCACAGCGGGTTAGCGCCATGAAGTATCTTGACGAATACCGTGACCATCGCATTGCACGGGCCTTGGCGGCTGAGATCGTCCAGTCGACAACCCAGCCATGGGTGCTGATGGAGATCTGTGGCGGCCAAACCCACACCATCATGCGCTACGGCATTGACGAACTGCTGCCGCGCGGCATCGAACTGGTGCACGGCCCGGGATGTCCCGTCTGCGTCACGCCGCTCGAAACCGTGGACAAAGCGATCGCGTTGGCGCTGCGGCCGGAAGTCATACTGGTTTCCTATGGAGACATGCTCCGGGTACCGGGTTCGCGCTCCGATCTATTTCGGGCCAAGGCGCAGGGCGCGGACGTTCGCATCGCGTACTCCCCGACGGAAGCAGTAAAGATCGCCTGCGCGAATCCTGACCGCAAAGTCGTTTTTCTGGCAATTGGTTTCGAGACCACCGCTCCGGCGAATGCGATGGCGGCGTGGCAAGCGCGGCGCGAAGGTCTCAGCAATTTTTCCATGCTGGTTTCGCACGTGCTGGTCCCGCCGGCGATCCGCGCCCTGATGGTTTCCAGCACAAACCGAGTACAGGGTTTCATTGCGCCCGGACATGTCTGCACCGTCATGGGTTGTAAGGAATATGAGGACTTGGTTCGTGATTTTCGAGTGCCCATTGTGGTCGGGGGATTCGAGCCGGTAGATATTTTGGAAGCAGTCCTCATGCTCGTCCGGCAGCTTGAGGCAGGAGAGGCGCGGCTGGAAAATCAGTATGTGCGATCGGTGAGCTACCAGGGGAACGTTCCCGCACAGCAGATCATGGCCGAGGTGTTTGAAATCGCAGATCAGAAGTGGCGCGGCATCGGCCCGATTCCGCAGAGTGGTTTGCGCATGCGCGAGGAATATGCGGCCTTTGACGCGGACCGAATTTTTGATTTGGGCGAAATTAGCGTAGACGAGCCGGCAGAGTGCATAAGCGCCCAGGTCTTGCAGGGATTAAAGAAGCCGCCGGATTGTCCCGCGTTTGGCATGCGATGCACGCCGGAAAATCCGTTGGGAGCGCCCATGGTTTCGAGTGAAGGGGCATGCGCTGCCTACTATCACTATCGGCGGCATGCGGTCGCGAGTTAGGAGAGCACGTGTCAACGAAAACCGGCGTCGAAATAAATTTCGACCTCAGTTGCCCGGCGCCGCTCCCGGCCAAAGACACTATTCTGCTGGGGCACGGCAGCGGCGGCAAGCTGAGCGCCCAGTTGATTCGAGACATTTTCCTGCCTGCGTTTCAGAATCCGGTGCTGGCGCGCCTGGATGATCAGGCCATCGTGAATGTGAACGGCCAGCGTCTCGCCATTACCACAGATTCTTTCGTCGTGAAGCCGCTGTTCTTTCCCGGCGGCGACATTGGCTCGCTCGCGGTTCACGGCACGATAAACGATTTGGCCGTGGGCGGCGCAACGCCGCTCTACCTGAGCGCCGCCTTCATCATCGAAGAAGGCTTCTCGGTGGGCGAACTCCGGCGCGTGGTGAATTCGTTGCGTCAGGCCGCGGCGGAAGCGGGCGTGCAAGTTGTGACTGGCGATACCAAGGTCGTTGAGAAAGGTAAGGGTGACGGGCTGTTCATCAACACGACAGGAATTGGGCTGGTGCCAGAGGGAGTCGATCTTTCCGCCGACCGCGCTCGTCCCGGAGACAAGGTGCTGCTGAGCGGTTCGATCGGCGATCACGGCATCGCGATTCTGGCGCAACGCGAGGGGTTGGAATTCGAGACTCAGATCCAAAGTGACAGTGCCGCGTTGCATACGCTGGTGGCCGAAATCCTGGGAGCGACTCCCGACATTCGCTGCATGCGCGATCCGACGCGCGGTGGCGTCTCCAGCACGCTGAATGAAATTGCGGAGCGTTCGCGGGTTGGCATCGAACTGGAGGAAAGTTCGCTTCCGATTCACGAACAGGTTCGAGGCGCTTGCGAGTTGCTTGGCCTCGATCCTTTATACGTCGCCAACGAGGGCAAGCTGATCGCAATCGTGGCGCCCGAAGCAGCTGACGCAGTGCTGCGGGCGATGAAGCGTCATCCGCTGGGAGCGGAAGCACAGATTATTGGCACGATAAAGAAAGAGAGCCCAGGACTAGTGACGATGCGAACGCCGTTCGGCACGACCCGCATCGTGGACATGCTGGCAGGCGATCAATTGCCGCGCATCTGCTAGGGAATTATGCACGAGATGGGAATCGCAAATTCGGTGCTGGAAGCGGTCAGAACCGAGATGAGCCGTTATCCGGGATCGTATCCGTGCAAAGTCGGTGTCCGGATTGGCGTGATGGCAGCCATCGATCAGGACGCGTTGCGCTTCTGTTTTGAGGCGATCATTCAGGAAAGCGATCTGGCGTCGCTGGAACTGGCGATCGAGTTCTGTCCCCGCCGCCATCGTTGTCAAGCCTGCGGACGTGAATTCGTGGTACGCGACTACGATTCCCGCTGTCCGCAATGCGCGAGCCTGGAAACCACATGTATCAGCGGAGACGAGTTGGAGTTGGCCTATCTGGAGGTGGAAGAATATGGATCGAGTACCGTTGGAGCGAAAAGTACTCAGTGAGAACGACCGCATTGCGGCGGAGCTGCGCGCCCGATTTCAGGAACACGGCGTTTTGTGCCTGAACCTCATCAGTTCTCCCGGCTCGGGCAAGACGAGTCTTCTGGAGCGCACTCTGGAAAGCCTGCCGCGGCATGATCGCGTGGCCGTATTGACGGGTGATATTCAGACGGAAAACGATGCCGATCGGCTGAAGCGATTTCACTTCCCGGTAAAGCAAATCACCACCGGTGGCACCTGCCATCTGGATGCTCGCATGATCGAACGTCATCTGGCGGATTGGCCTCTCGAAGACCTCGATCTTCTGTTTATCGAAAATGTCGGCAATCTGGTTTGTCCCTCCAGCTATGATCTGGGCGAAGCGGCTAAGGTTGTGGTGTTGAGCGTCACCGAAGGCGAAGACAAGCCCCTGAAATATCCTTCCATATTTTTCAAGTCCGCCTTGCTGGTGCTGAATAAAATTGATCTGCTGCCTTACGTTCCATTTGATATCAGCGCCGCAGCGGAAAATGCCCGCAAGGTGCATCCTGGAATGGAGATTGTGAAAGTGTCTTGCCTGACCGGCAACGGTTTGCACGAATGGATGATGTGGCTGGGAGAGCGACGCAGGGCGCACAAAGCGCTGCTCCAGGCGACTGCGAGCTGACGATGTATGGAGGTTCGGCGCCAGATCGACGTTTCAGGCATCGTGCAGGGAGTCGGATTCCGGCCCTACGTCTATCGTCTCGCCACCGGCCGACACCTTAGAGGCACGATTCGCAATACCTCCGCCGGAGTCACCATCGAAATACAAGGGCCGGCGGAAACCGTCCAGGATTTCGTCGAGCACTTGCCCGTCGAAGCGCCGCCCCTCGCGCGGATCACCGGCTTCACCGTAAATGAAATCCCGTGCCTTGCCATGCAAATCGGCAACGGGCACGACGACCAGGACTTCCGCATCGTCCACAGCCACGAAGGCGAAGAAGTCCGCACCCTCATTTCGCCGGACGTTGCGCTATGTCCGGACTGCCTGCGCGAACTGTTCGACCGGAATGACCGGCGTTATCGCTATCCGTTTATTAATTGCACCAACTGCGGGCCGCGCTTCACCATCATTCGCGATATTCCTTACGACCGGCCGAGCACCTCGATGGCGAAGTTTCCCATGTGTCCGGCATGTCTGGCGGAATACGAGAATCCTCTGGACCGCCGCTTTCACGCCCAGCCGAACGCCTGCTGGCAGTGTGGACCGCGGGTAGAACTCTGGGATAAATCTGGGAAACGGATAGAAGGCCGCGATCCCATCGCCGAAGCGGTTTCAGGGCTGCATGCGGGACTGGTGGTGGCGGTGAAAGGGCTAGGCGGATTTCATCTGGCGGTCGATGCAACCAACCCGGCGGCGGTCGCCCTGCTGCGCCAGCGAAAGCGCCGCGTCGAGAAGCCGTTCGCCGTGATGGTTCCGGATTTGCAGTCCGCTCAGGAAATCTGCGAGCTGGACGGTGCGGCGCGGACGGTTCTGCAATCCATACAGCGGCCGATTGTTCTACTAGAAAAAAAGAAGCCCAGCGCCATTCCCGACGAGGTTGCGCCCTTCAATCGCTACCTGGGAATTTTTCTACCGTACACGCCACTTCATCACTTGCTGTTCGCCGAAGGAGGATTCAAGGCTTTGGTGATGACCAGCGGCAACCTGAGCGAGGAGCCGATCGCGATTGATAATCGCGAAGCGATCCATCGATTGCACGGTCTTGCCGACTACTTCCTCGTGCATAACCGTGACATCCTGCTGCGCTGCGATGATTCCGTGGTGCGAGTTGCGGGCGGCGTCGCGCGGCAGTTGCGGCGTTCCCGCGGTTTTGTTCCGGTGCCGGTCTTCCTTAAGGACGATCCGACTAGGCAAGATCAGCCTTCGGTACTGGCCGTCGGAGGCGAACTCAAGAACACCATCTGCCTCACCAAAGGGAAGCACGCTTTCCTGAGCCAGCACGTCGGTGATCTGGAAAACGCAGAGAGCTATAGCTTTTTCCACGAAGCCATCGAGCATCTGGAGCGGATTCTAGAAATCCGCCCAGAGATCATCGCCTACGACCTGCATCCCGACTACTTCTCCACCAAATGGGCGCTGCAACAGAGTGGAACGAAGTTGGTGGGCGTGCAGCACCACCACGCCCACATTGCAAGTTGCATGGCGGAGAATCACCTCGAAGGCCGCGTGATCGGCTTCGCCCTGGATGGAACAGGTTACGGCACCGACGGAAATATCTGGGGCGGAGAAGTGCTCATCGCCGGCTATGAAGACTTCGAGCGTGCCGTTCATTTCGAGTATGTGCCTTTGCCCGGTGGAGCGGCCGCGATCCGCGAGCCATGGCGCATGGCGGTCAGCTACCTGGCACATCATTTCGGGCGTGAGTTTCGTCAGTTGGAGTTTATGAAACTCGATATCCCGTTTGTGCGTGAACTCAACGGACCAAAAGTCGACCTACTGCTCCGCATGATGGAACAAGGCGTGAATTCGCCGCTCACGTCCAGTTGCGGGCGCCTGTTCGATGCGGTGGCCGCGTTGATTGGAATCCGTCAACGGGTCAATTACGAGGCCCAGGCTGCGATCGAACTGGAGATGGCGATAGGATCGTCAGAGACTGTAGCGATAGAAAAAGACAGCGCCTATCCGATGCAGCTCTTGCCGGAAAATCACCACTGGATCATCAGCACTCGCCCGCTGTTTGAGGCGTTGCTCAACGATCTTCGCCGAGACCTTCCTGTCGGCGCGATCAGCCGGCGTTTTCACAACGGGTTGGTTGAGGGGTTTGTCGAGTTGGCAACGCTGCTGCGCGAGAAAACCGATCTCCACCGTGTGTGCCTGAGCGGCGGGACGTTTCACAATGCGTATCTGTCCGAACGGCTGGAAGCGCGGCTGTCCGAAGTTGGATTTGAGGTGTTCACACAGAGAGAAGTACCCTCCGGGGATGGCGGATTAAGCCTGGGGCAGGCGTTGGTAGCGGCCGCCAGGATGCGGGCATAGGCACGGCGATTTATCCGTTAGACCTATCTGAGAAGTGTCTTACCTATGATATACTGTAAGACATGAAAGACATATGTTCTACGTTCACATCCAAGGGCCAACTTGTGGTCCCGGCTGCGCTTCGCCGCAAGCATAAGATCGAAGCCGGCACCCGGGTTAAGTTTCTGGAGGACCAGTTCGGCCGCATTGTCCTGCAGCCCATCACCGAAGAGTACATCGACCGCGTCATGGGATTTCTGGCGGACGGGCCGGACTTGCTGGCCAGTTGGGAAGAGGAACACCGCGAAGAAGGCAAGCACGATAAATGAAAACATACGTGCTCGATGCCAGCGCGCTATTTGCTTTTCTGCAGAAGAAGCCGGGGGCTTACAAAGTTAACGAACTTCTAAAAGAAGCCATGCATGGACGCGCGAAGGTCCTGATGTCCGCGGTGAACTACGGGGAAGTGTATGGCAAAATTCTTCGCGAGCACGGGCCCGAGCAAGCACTCACCACGGTGCACGCGGTCGGTCCGCTGCCGATTGAGATGCTGGACGCAACGCCGCAGAGGGCATTCAAAGCCGCCGACGTGAAGGCGAAATATAAGCTGTACTACGCCGACAGCTTCGCAGCGGCGCTGGCGATCGAACACAAGGCTGCACTGGTGACCAGCGATTCCGATTTCCGCAAACTCGGCCATGGTTTCCCCGTGGTTTGGCTGAAGACGTGAAAAACGGGATTCAAATCGATCATCAGCGCATACTTCCTGGTGAGTGGAGGCGTTCATGACAAGCGAACAGACTGGAACCGGGAAAGATCCAGATCGTGGTGAACGTCATCGAGGCGAGCAGTGGGCGGCAACCGTCGCTTCTCTGGCCGTAGGCTCCGCATTCCTTGCGTTGTGGTTCTGGTTGTTGCCCATCTGGCTGGGCTTTCGCGTTGACTTGGAAGGCGCGGCACGATGGCGTTGGATTGCTGCCGTACCCTCGGCGCTTGGTTTCGCCGTGGCCCTGCGCTGCATATGGGATTTCGGATGGACGGGAACGCGGAACGCCGGTGCCGGTGATTCCGCCGACACGGCTGGTGGTGGTGGGATTCTATCGCTATGTGCGGAATCCGATGTACCTGGGATTTTTCGTCGGTTGGGCGGGGCTGTGGGTGATCTTTGGACTTGGAACTGCGAACCTGGTCGCGGTCGCAGGGGCGTGCGCGGCCGTTCTCGCCGTAGCTTTGTTTGTCCTGCTGTACGAGGAGCCGCACCTGCGAAAGATATTCGGCCCGGAGTATGAAGAATATTGCAGGAACGTCCGCCGCTGGCTACCGCGGATGCGGGCATGGCATCAGTAGGCCTTAATTAGAGTTCGCTCGCAAGCTTGAACGGCGCGCCAAGAGGAAAAGGGCGCGGAACCTCTCAGCGCCCTGAATAATAATCAGCCAACAACAAAACGTCCCTTACTGCACAGTCAGCGCAATCGCCGACGTGTTATTTGCTGCCGTGCCCTCGGTCGCTGTCACCGTGATGTTGGGGTAAGTACCGGGGACGCTTGTGGGCGTAAGCGTTTCCTGGGCCGGTCCCTGCTTGGTCGGGTCGGCCACGGAAGTCGCCGTGATCATCGCGCTCGCCGGGAGGCCCGCAGCTATGGTGGGAGCCGTATACGTCGCCGTCAAGGGGTTCGCGTTGGCTACAATTGTGCCGACTGAGGCCGTCCAAGTCACACCCGCGGTCGAGTTGCTGACCGTTGCCGTAAACGTCGCCGTTTGAGACGGCCAGCCGGCGGCGGCGTCATTCGCGAACAGACTCGCTGGCGTTCCCGGACCTACGCTAACGCCAATCGGTGGCGCACTACTACTGCCGCCTCCGCAGGCCCCCAGAAATCCGACGAGCACCAGCGAGACGCACAGACCGGCAATTGCGGAGTGCTTCGACATTTTCCGGCCCGCAAGGCCGACCATGACGATGCCCGCGAGCGGCAATGTGAGTGGGAGCCACGGGTAACGATTGTCAGCCCGGCGGGGGCGATTCCCCCCTTGGACGGGCGGGTTCGGACCGGTGGTTGAAATGGTGAGAGTGACGGTTTGGGTTCCCGTGGCGCCTGCGGCGATTGGGCTGGCCGAACAAGTGACGGTTGCGTCGGGAAGGCCGTTGCAGGCGAAGGTCACGGCAGCGGCGAACGTACCCCCCGTCGGCGCCACTGTGAACTTGGAGATAGTGAATCCTCCGGCGAGCACTGGCGCAGGCGTAGAGGGGGTGCCCAAGGTGAAGGTCGGGGCGATGTTCTGAGTCAAGACTGCCGACGTGCTGCCAGCGTTATTCGTGTCTCCGCCATAGACCGCCGTGATCGAGTTCGGACCGACGGGGAGTGTGGAGGTCGAATAGCTCGCCACTTGGACGCCGCCCACAGTGCTCAGCGTGCCAGTGCCGAGAGCTGTACCGCCATTCTTGAAGGTCACAATGCCGGTGGGCGCGTTTGTGCCGGCGGTGGCAACGGTGGCAGTAAAGGTCACCGAGACGCCCTGATTCGCCGGGTTCAAGCTGGAAACGACAGTGGTGGTCGTCGCCGAGAGGGGACTGGGCCAATTGTTCGCTAGATTAGCGGCGTTTACCGTGCCGATTCCGGTCGCGAAGTCCCAGCCGGTCGCGGTTCCGTAAGCTGGCAGATACGAACTGTCTGAGGTGGAGAGCACACCGTTTGTGCCGGAGGGCAGGTAACAGTTCACAGTGCCCAAGCAGTTCACGTCCATGTCGCCCAGCGTCACGTCGTAGAAAATGCACGAACTGCCGACGGTATTCCCGAGAGTTGAATCGCAGGAACTGTCGCCGCTAGCGCCGTACTCAGTGGCCGCCAGGCTGTAATAGACCGTATTCGGGTTGCCTTGGCGCGCGCCGACTTTCTGGTTAACTAGGGCCTGAATGCCTGCCATGATGGGTGTGGCGAATGACGTGCCTCCCGCTCCCGCCCAGTCTTCAGGCGCGCCGGCAGTACAGGGAGCAGACCCATTCGCAGATTGGGCGGGGTCGCTCCAGCAAAATACGTAATAGTGAGCCCAAATTCCGTTGCCGGCAAAGAGTGAGACATCGGGGAGATCGCGCACCCCGTCGCTGGGATTTCCGAACACCGACTGATACGAGGGCTTTGCCCATCCCGGCGCACGTTCCGCCCACCACGCCAGATGTGGATGGCGATCCCGTCGCGCAGCCGCTCGGTCCGCCGCTGCCGGCCGTCGTGGTCAAATTCGCTTCTCCGGCGCGCGTTGCAAAAACCGGTCGTTCCGTAAGTTTGGGAATAGCCAGAGTACACCGCGCCCAGCAAACTGGCGCAGGAATCGTTCCAGGGAATCTCCGGAATATAGGACAGGGCGGACTCATACGTTGACGAGTTGGTGGCATTCCAGTACGTAGTGTTGGTGCCGGCAAAGGTATCGCCGAAATCCGTCCCGCCAACGGCTACGTTATAGGGAGTCGATGCAAAACCGCTGACGCCGATACCAAACGTGTCACTGGGTTCACCAGAGTCTGCGCTGCAGTTCGCCGCGCCCTCATCGCCCGTGGAAACGAAGACCGAGACGCCTTCCGTAACCGCCTGCTTGAAGGCCGAGTTGTATGCTGCGTTGGAGGTTGCGCCGTTGAAGGCCTCGCACTCGCCATAGCTCATGCTCATGATCGCTGGTGGGGTGCTTTCGCCCAAAAGGTTTTGTATGGCGATCAAACCGCCAAAGGTTGACGTGTTACTGCACGAAGCCAGCTCGATGGCGGCGCTGGGCGCGGCCGCGCTGGCATATTCGGCATCCAGGATCGCTTCCCCGTCATCGCCGTTCGGGTTCACTCCCGGGTCGGTGCAGTTATTCGCGCCACTCGGCGGAGCCGGATGGACTTGCGTGAACGAGCCATCGGTGTATGACGAAAGGCCGAATGTCGATCGGAACGTAGTCCAATCGGCGGCGGCGTAGACGTCCGTGTCTTCGATCACCACAATCGTTTGCCCTTGTCCTGAAATGCTTGCAGTGAAAAGTGGATTCAGGTTGTAGATGGTGGCCAGGTCGCCTGGAACCACTGCGTATTCGCCGAGATCAGCTATGGTGTAATTAGATCGCGGCTTGTAGTTGGTATGAGGCTTGAAGTCGTGCAAAGAGACCACGCCGACTATAGCCGGCGCCAGAGCGGCCGGAATCCGCGGATTGCTCATGTTGGCGAAATGCTTTACGCCCTTCACGTCCAATTGGTGAATTTCGGTGTGGAAGGCCGACCGCACCTGACCCGCAGTCCCGGAAAAATCGATGAGCGTCCTGTTGTCGTAAACCACATTGACCTTCAATCCATGCGACTCCAACCAACGCGTAATCACGTCGAGATCTTGTGTCGCTAACCCGAATCTCTCTCCGTATTCCTTCGCAGTGAGCCAGTGATGAAAGTTCGGCGAGGAGGGAATTTGAAGTTCATCAATGAACTGGAGGAGTTCCCGCTCCTGCTCCGGCGACCGCTTCAACTGGAGCAGCATGTGCTCCATCGAAAGGCTGTCAGCCGCCAACCCGAGATCATTTTGCTTGTTCGCCTCGGGCCGTATGTTGCCTGCGAGAGCGACCAATTTGCTTTCGTCCACATTCTGGGTAATCAGAACCGGACTGCCATCTTGGGCTTGCGCCTTGGGACCAACGAGGAGGAAAAGAGAAGCCAGAACAGCCAGCTGGCAGACTGCGAGGGGCACTCTAATACGAGGCATAAGTGATCCTTTCGGTGCGGACGGCAAACGTCGCATGGTGACTCCGTGAAACGGCAGGATGGTCGGGGGCTCCGCAAGCATTATCAATGCTTCTCCTTGTCTGATCAAGTTATTCCTTGTGGGGTTGTATGACGGGTAACTGTTAGTGAGCTCTTTTGACTAAAAAATGACATTTGTTACGCTGCAGGCGGCTGGCGGACAAGAATGTCCGCCCCACACGGGCACAGACTAGACTTCGGCCAGTTCTTCTTCCAGCAACTGCTTGTTATAGAGATCGGTGTAATAACCGTTGCGGGCGATTAGCTGGTCGTGGGTGCCTTGTTCCACGATGCGTCCCTGGTGAAGGACGGCGATGGAGTCGGCGTTGCGGACGGTGGAGACGCGGTGGGAGATGAAGATGGTGGTGCGTCCACGCATGATTTCGCGTAGGTGGTTGAGGATTTTGTCCTCAGTGTGCGTGTCGACGCTGGAGAGGGCGTCGTCGAGAATCAGGATACAGGGGCTGCGGAGCAGGGCGCGGGCAATGGCGGTGCGCTGCTTCTGGCCTCCGGAGAGCGTGATGCCGCGCTCGCCGACGGTGGTGTTATAGCCTTCCGGGAAACTCTCGATGTCGTGGGCTATGTTGGCAGCTTCGGCGGCCGCTTTGATGTCGTCTAATGTAGGCTCGGCGCCGTCCGGCGACGCTTCGTGCGAAACCCCGTAAGCGATGTTTTCCCGGATGGTGTCGCTGAAGAGGAAGGTTTCCTGGGGAACGAAGCCGATTTGGCGGCGCAGCGGGTCAAGAGGGAATTGGCGGATGGGGAGGCCGTCGATAAGGACGGCGCCGGGCGCGGCGTCGTAGATGCGCGGGATAAGGTTGACGAGCGTCGTCTTGCCGGAACCGGTGGGGCCGACAATGGCCAGGCTGGAGCCGGCGGGGATGCGCAGGTTGATGTCCTTCAAGACAGATGTGCCGTTGTAAGCGAAATTTAGATTGCGGAATTCAATTTCGCCCTCAATATCGACGGTGGAGCGCCGGGCGTCCCCGCCCGGCTGGACGGGCGAGACGCCCGTCGCTCCATTTGTCACGTCTTGGATTTCTGGTTGCTGGCTGAGGATTTCCTGGATCCGCACCATGGACGCCGTTCCCCGCTGGAAGATGTTGATGACCCATCCCAGCGCGATGACCGGCCAGGTCAGTTGCATCATGTAGGTGTTGAAGGCGACGAAATCGCCTACGTTCATTTTGCCCATCAGCACTTGCCGTCCGCCGAGCCAGAGCACGATGACGACGGCGGCGCCGAGCATGAGTTCGAGCGTGGGCCAGAGCATTCCCATCAGGCGGACCAGGCCGAGGCTGCGGCGGATGTATTCCTGGTTGGCGCCCTCGAAGGCGGCGATCTCGGCTTGCTCCTGCACATAGGCGCGGATGACGCGGGCGCCGGAGAAGTTTTCCTGGGCACGCGCCGAGATGTCAGAGAACATCGCCTGAATGCGTTCGAAGCGCTCGTGAATGCGACGTCCGAAATACTGGATGACGATGCTGGCGATGGGCAGCGGCAGAAAAGCGTAGATGGTCAGCTTGGGGCTGATCGCGAGCATGAAGCCCAGAGCGCCGGCGGTGAACACGAGGGTGTTGGCCGTATACATGATGGCCGGGCCGAGCAGCATCCGGACGGCGTTCAGGTCATTGGTGGCGCGCGCCATAATGTCGCCCGTGCGGTTGCGCTGGTAGTAGGAGTAGGAGAGGCGCTCGAGGTGCGCAAACAGATCGTTGCGCAGATCGAACTCGATATCGCGAGAGATGCCGATGAGAACCCAGCGCGTCAGAAACTGGAAGATGCCCTTGGCCAGCGCGATGGCGAGTATGAGAAGCGCGTAGGTGAAAAGCTTATGGCGAGTAACGCCGGAGTTGAGATCGTTGACCGCGCGGCGAAGGACTTGCGGAAACAGGATCCAGATTCCGTTATTGAATAAGACGCAGAGCCCGCCCCAGACGAGACCGCTGCGGTAGCGCTTCAGGTAGGGAACGAGGGGGCGTAGATTCTTCGGCACCATGGCGTAAAGAGCGACGACCTGTTGTAGATGAAATTGTAGCAGCCGGGGGTGCGGATTTTCGGAGCGAAGGTGCGAGCGCAACAAAGGTGGCAGTCAGCAGCAGCGCAGTCCAGACGGACAGCATGCCGGCGGCGAACATCAATCCCGAGTAGAGGAGGTCAGCACGTTCCATTCGGTTTCTCCACTTTTAAAGGCCTTTGAAAAAGCGGGCGAGGACGGAGGTTGGAGGTTCCGTTCCTCACCCGGAAGGGAGAGAGAACCTAAGAACTAGAGAGCTAGTCCGCGGGCGGAGGCGGCGCGTGCTTGCCCATGTGTGAAGCGCGATTGGCGTCGATCTGAGCCAGTTTGGCTTTTTGATCGGGGGTCAGAATTTGCATGATTTCGGACTTGATGCGAGCGTGCTCGACCTGCAACTCGATCATGGTCTGCGAGTTTTGCGTGGCGAGCGCGCGGGTTTTGGCTTCATCGAAGGGGCCGCCGGTCTCGAGCGCGCTCATGGCACTGTGGTTCTGACGCATCTGCTCCATCAGCGGCTGTAGGGCAGGCTTCTCCTTCTCAAAGATCGCCTTGACCTGGCTGTGTTGGTCGGCGGTCAGATCGAGCCGCTTGAGCATGCGGTGGAAGTCGCCGCCGGGGCCGCCATAACCGTGCCTGCCCTGCGCGATCGCGGCCGCTGCGGTCAGCAGCACTGCAACTCCGATGGTGAGAATGCGAATACGAGTTGATTTCATTGGGACTCCTTTATTCACTTACGTCTAATCTATTTAAATCTCTCGGGGTCCGGGAGGAAGCCCGGGCATCTATGCTGATAAGAACACCGTTCTAGAAAATATGAGGTAAAGAGTCGGTCAAGCGCGGTAAAGTTTTGTAAACGGGAGTCAGGATCGGCAACAGCTCGTAATCACAAATCTTTACCGCGAGGACGCCGTCGAGGGTGTTAGATGATTAAGAGAATGGAACACGTATTGGTGGTGGATGACGACGTCGAACTATGCGGCTTGGTGCAGGAGTACCTGACTGCCGAAGGGTTCAGCCTGAAGGCTGTCCATGACGGTGAACAGGGGCTGCAACAGGCGCTGACCAATGAGTATGCGCTGGTGGTGCTCGACGTAATGCTGCCGGGGATCAATGGCTTCGAAGTGCTGCGGCGGATTCGCAGCGTCTCGAAGATTCCGGTGCTGCTGTTGACGGCGCGCGGCGAAGACGTGGACCGCATCGTGGGTCTGGAAATCGGAGCGGACGATTATCTTCCAAAGCCGTTTAACCCGCGGGAGTTGGTGGCGCGCATCCGCGCGATCCTGCGCCGCACCAAACCGGTCAGAGCCGCGGACGCAGTGCCGGAAGTATTGACCGTGGGCGACGTCGAACTGGATCCGGCGACGCGCAACGTGCTGCGGGCAGGGCAACCGGTCGATCTTACTTCGGTGGAATTCAATCTGCTCGAAGTTCTGCTCCGCGAGGCGGGGAGAGTGGTGACGCGGGAGCGGTTGGTGAATGCCGTCCTCAGCCGCAAATTCATGCCGTTCGATCGCAGCATTGATATGCACGTCAGCAAGGTGCGGCGGAAATTGGGCGACTCCGAAGAGGACGGCGACCACATCAAGACAATTCGCGGAGTCGGGTACATGTTTGCGCGGCCAGCGGCGAAGGTGAAGAAAAATTGAATCATTGAATCATTGAGGTATTGAATCATTAAAATCAAATGCCCCAATGATTCAATACCTCAATGTCTCAATGATTCAGTAAATCAATGAAGAGCCTCTTCCTCAAGATTTTCGTGTCATTCTGGGCGGTCCTGGCGTTGTCGCTGGTGTTGGCGATTATCGTGACGATTGCCTTGCGTCCGGAGCGGCGGGGCATCGAGAGTCAGGCGCCGCAGACTTTGGCGGAGGCGGTGAATGCCTACCAAACCGGGGGACAACGCGCCGCCCACGACTATCTGGAAGAAATCTGGCGTGGGCAACACGTCCGGGCTTACGTTTTTGATCCTGCGGGAAACGAACTCTCTGGCCGGCATGTGCCACCCTGGATAGAGGCTTCACGAGAGGGTGTGGCGCCGGGTGGGACGCGGCCGAGCGGAGACTCCCGGGGCGGTCCGGCATATCGACATAGCTTGATAGACAGTCTTATGCCCGACCGCATCAGGCGGCAGGCACTGACACTGGATGGAAAACGGTACACGCTGATCTTAGAATTGCCGCCCGGACCGCACGGCTTCTTCGGTCCCTTTGACATTCCTTTGCTGGCCATCGCTGTAATTCTGTCGGGACTCGTTTGTTACCTGTTGTCGTGGTCGGTGACCAGTCCGGTAATTCGTCTGCGCAAGGCGGTGCAGGGCCTGGGGGCGGGCGACCTGAGCGCGCGAACGGGCGCGCCCGGGGGTGGTCGCCGCGACGAATTGACGGAGTTGATGCGCGATTTTGATCGCATGGCGGAACGGATCGAAGGGCTGGTGGATTCGCAATCACGGCTGTTGAAGGATGTTTCGCACGAACTAAGGTCTCCGCTGGCCAGGCTGAGCGTGGCGTTGGGGCTGGCGCGGCAACGGGCTGCTTCTAAAGTCGACCCGGAAGTCGCGCCGGAACTCGAAACCGCACTGAACCGGATCGAACTGGAAGCGGACAGGTTGAATCAGCTGATCCAGCGGCTGCTGACCATTTCGCGGCTGGAGTCGGGGACCGACGGCTTGCGCAAGACGCGTCTGTCACTGCTGGAGTTGGTGGAGCAGATCGCGCACGACGCCGAGTACGAGACTCCGGGGCGGGGCTGCCGCGTGACCTCTTTGCCCGATACTCCGGGCGATGCCGCGGATGAATTTCTGGTTGACGCCGACCCTGACTTGCTGCGCAGCGCGATCGAGAATGCGGTGAGGAACGCCACGCGGTATACTGCTGAGGGCACGACGGTGGAGGTGCGACTGGAGCGGCATCAGTCTGCGAACGGCAACGATGATGATGAGGAGATTGTGGTTCGCGTCCTGGATTCCGGGCCCGGCGTTCCTGACGAAGCACTAGCAAAGATATTTGAGCCCTTTTATCGATTGGACGATGCCCGCAACCGGCAGACCGGGGGAGTGGGTCTGGGCTTGTCGATCGCGGATCGGGCGATCAGGCTGCACGGCGGGCAAGTTCGTGCATCCAACCGCAAAGAGGGTGGGTTAGAGATCGAAATTCGGATTCCGGCTGTTCCGTCGGTTAAGCGATTTGCTCTTCCCGCTCGTTCCTGATACACAGATATATTTCAGCCACAAGCTTCCATCGGCGTGACGGCTGGCAGGGCATCGCCTGCGAATGGAAAGCGGCTGACTACCCCAATCGGCGAAAAGCGCGCCGATTGAGAATCCCTTGGGAGAACAGATGTCGAAGAAAATAAGCGGAGTCGTTGCGCTCGCGGGCCTGTGTGCCCTGAGTTTGTTTCTGCTCAATTGCGGTAGTTCCTCGTCCCGGCCCTCGGGACTCGTGTATGTGCTGACTCAGGGGACTAATGCCCAGGGGCTTCCCGGCATAGGGTATAACGTGAGTTCTTTCTCCATCGATTTCGATAACGGCACCCTCTCGCTGGTCAATTCGAATGCCAGTACTTGCCTTACGACGGCAAGTAGCGCCAATCCCGAACCATGCGGACTTCCCCTGGACATTTTGCTCGATCCGACGGGCGCGTCGGCTTTTGTTCTGAACCAGGGAATACCGTGCGCGAACGGTGTGTGCGCCTCCAACAATCCGGTTCCGCCCTCGATTTCCGCTTATTCGGTGAACTCGGATGGAAGCCTGTCAAACCCGGGCACGCCGGTTACCTGGACCTGCATTAACGTGCCGGCTCCTTGTCCTAACCCGCCGGCGCAAGGCGTGCCCGCGGGTACGGGCTACGACACTGCGGTCGCCATGACGCGGGATGCCACCGGGCAGTTTTTGTTCGTCATCGATAAGGGCGTGGATCCTGAGCCCTTGGGATGCCCGGGGGTGGGTACGGCAAATCCGAGCGATCCGATGTTTACCGGCTGTCCGTCGATCACGGTGTTCGCCGCGACGCCCGGCTCAGCCACCCTGACGCCGGCAAGCGGGAGTCCGTTCTACCTGAGCAAGACTCCGAGCGCGGTTTCGGCCATTACGTTTACTCCGCCCAACGGATCGGCACAGGAACTTCTCTTCGTAACCAACAATTATGATCTTTGTACGCTCGGGTGCGTTCCCGCGCACCAGCCCAATGACAATACGGTAAGCGTGTATAGCGTGAGTTCATCGGGCGTCCTGACCGAGCAACAGAATTCGCCTTACGCCGTTGCCGCGATCGATCCTATCTCGGTGATCGCGGTCGATACGAACCCCCCGACGGAAAATACCGGCGGCTTGTTTGTCTACGTGGGCAATCAGGACCCGAACGGCGGCCATTTATATCCGTTCCAGGTGTGCACGGTGGTCAATGCGGTCTGCAGGTCGGCGGATGTGGCCATTAGTCTGATGACTCCGCTGGCAACGTGCCCCTCTCTATCCTGCGACGTACCGCCGACTAACGTGGGGCAGAGCCCGGTAGCAATGCTGGTGGATCCTACGAACAGTTTTCTCTACGTGGTGAGCGAAGGTTCGAACCAGGTTTATGGATTTGACATCGCCACGACGGCGGGCACGTTGACGCCGCTAGCTGGGTCGCCCCAGCCCAGCCAAGGAGCGCAGCCGGGGTCGATCGCGCTCCACCGGAGCGTAAACAACACTGGTCAGTATCTCTACGTGTCGAACAGTAACTCGCAAAGTATTGCGGGCTTTACCCTGAGCACGACAAGCGGATCCATGAGCAATGCGACTACGGTGATTACGCCGTCGGCGCCGAGCGGGATGGCGGCGCACTAGATTGGAGCATTCAATCATTGAGTGATTGAAGCATTGAGTGATTGAATCATTGAATCATTGAATCATTCAAAACCTAAGTTCGCAGCGGTTTTCAATGATTGAATGACTAAGTGATTCAATGCCTCAATGCTCTTAATTACGTTGGCAACCGAAGAATCAGATAGCCTCCGATAAAACCGAAAACCAAGTCTGGAGACCAGGCTGCGACCGTGGGCGGGAGCTGGCTGAAATTGCCCATTGCCTCGAACAGACCAGAAATCATCCAATAGACCAGGCCAATGCCGATGGCGGTCGCAACCCCTGTCAATGCGGGGCGCTTGCCGGCAGAGAGCGCGAACGGGATGGCGAGGACGGCCATCACGAACGTGATCAGCGGATAGGCAATCTTCTTTTGCAGTTGCACGCGCAGCCGCACCACGTCAAAGCCGCTCTGCTCGAGGTCGTAAATGTAGCGGCGCAGTTCGTCGTAACTCATTTCCGAGGATTGTTTGATTTCCTTCTTGAAGTAGGCGGGCGCTTCGGCCAGTTCGGGGAAAGTGGTGGCATCGAACTTGCGATAACTCTCGATGGCAGAGCCGCTCAGGCTGCGCTCCCATCCCTGCTCGTAAACCCAGCGGCCCATGGAGTCCGACCAGTGTGCGCGGTCGGCGGTGATGCGGTGCGTGATCTGGAAGGTGTGCGGATCGAACTGGAAAACGGAGATGCCGCCGAAAACATCGCGGTCGGGGTCGAAGAATTGATAGTAGTAGATATCCGAGTGCTGGCCGAAGATCCACTTGCGGTCGGGACGAAGGTAGGTTTGGGCGGGCTTGCCCTTGATTTGGTTGCGGAGCGCGTCCTGCCGCTTGTTGGTGTAGGGAAGATAGAGCTGGTCGGAAAGAAAGAGCACGCCTGCGACCAGGCTCGAAGCGATCAGGACAGGAACAACGACGCGGTAAAGACTGATGCCGGTAGCCTTGATCGCCGTGATTTCGTTAGTCCGCTGCAGCAGACCGAAAGTCACTAGCACCGCCAGCAGCATGCTGAGCGGCGCAATCGGATAGTAAAGAAAGTAGGGCGTGACGTTGAGCAGGTATTCGCCCACGGTAATCGGCGAGACCTGATTCCGCAGGATGTCGCCAAGCAACTCAAACAGGGTGAAGACCAGCAGCAGCATCACGAAAGCGGCGACGATCATGGCGAAGTAGAGAGCAAAATCGCGCAGCACATACTCGTCGAGGATGGTCGGGAATCGGAGATTGAACAGGCGCCGGCGAGCGGACAGAGCGTGGTTAACACCGGGGGAAGCGCCTGGCATAAGCTCCGGGCGAGACGCCTCGCCGTTCTGTGGCAGCGCCGGCCGGCCGGGCAGCGAAGATTGATCCACCGCAGCTTCGAACCCGGCACTTCCAAACCTTGATGCTTTAGACCTTGATGCTTTAAACCAGGCACGGAACCCTGCGAACTCGATCGGTCGACGTTCCGATCGCCACAGCAAAAAAGCTCCTCCCACAAAGAACACGACGTCAGCGAGCCAAACCCCAGCAGCAGGTGAGAGGTGTCCCTGTTTCGCGAAGGACACTCCGATCAAGGAAATCGAATAGTACAGAAAGACCAGCAGAATCGTCAGCACAAGTCCGCTGGACTTGCCGCCTTTTTTCGACGAGAGGCCGAGTGGAATGCCGACCAGGGCAAGCACGATGCAGGCGGTCGGCAGAGCGAAGCGGCCATGGTATTCGATCAGGTACAGGCGGCGGGTGACGGGGTCGGCGGTTCGTGCATTGCGGAGGAGGTCTGCAACTCTCATTGCATGCAGCGATGCGACTTCGTGTTCCTGGCTGTTTTGTGTCGCGGGGATCTGGATCGGGAGGTCAGTGGTCTGAAAGGTGTCGATCGTGTATTGATCCGAATTCTTGGGATCGGTTTCGTGAGTGGAACCGTTGGTGAGATGCAGGTCCAGGGTATCGGGCCCCTGGCTGACCAGCAGTCCTTCACGCGCCAGGCTGATGCTGGGCGCGGATGGGTCGCTCAAATCGGCGAGAAACACGCCTTTCCACACGGCCCCGCCGGACATGGCTTTGGCGTCCTGCACATAGAGGACTTTCTTCGGGAATTCTTCGTAGAACACGCGCGGCTGAACTTCAAAAGAAGCCTGCGAAGACTTAAGACGGTCCTGAAGTTGTCCGAGTGCGGCGAGCGAACGGGGCGCGAGATAGACGCTGTTGCCGAGAGCGAGCAGCCAGGCCACCACCACGAAAATCGAGATCACGCGCAGGAAGTACCAGACGCCCAGACCGCTGGCGCGCATGGCGGTGATTTCACTGTCCGCGGCCAGACGGCTGAGTCCGATCAGGATGCCGACCAGCACGCCCATGGGAATGGTGTAGGTGAGCGCGCCGGGAACGGTGAAGAAAAACACCTCGGCTACGCTCGGCAGCGGGGCGCTGTTGCGGACGACCAGTTCGAGGATGAGGTCGAGAGCGCGGGTGAACAGAACGAAGGTGAAAACTGCCGCGCCGATCAAGGCGTGGGAGACGACTTCTCCCAGAATGTAGCGGGTGAGGATGCGCATCCGCAAATTGGTTGACTCAATTGCGAGTCTAGCATGAGAGTGGGCCGCGCGTGATTGGCGATGGAGCGTCTCTCCACAATCGACGCATCACGCGGCTGCTGCCCTAGATCTGTAATTACGGGGATCTGCAATCCGGGGATTTGCAATGCTGGCCGTGTTCATAGAGAATGCCCATTCGCCTCGCGAAGCGGGACTGCGAGATTGTTTGACCGAAGGAAAAAGGAAAGAGGAGAAATGAATCTGCGTCGTGCAGTTGCATTGGCCGTGTGGTGGGCGATCCCGGTGCTGGCGTGGTCGCAGCAGCCGTCGGAAATGAAAACGGTGACTGACCGGCTATCAGCTTCGATCTACAACGGGCCGTCAATGACAACTTTGGGAGAACTCGCGGACGGTATCGGCGGGCGGTTGACGGGTTCTCCTGCTTACGTGCGTTCCACGGAATGGGCGGTGGCAAAGTTTCGCAGCTACGGGATCGAGAATGTAAAGCTGGATCCGTTCACGATTCCAGCAGGCTGGCAGCGAGGGACGGCGACGGGCGCGATGCTGTCGCCGTTGTCGCGTCCGCTGAACGTCGCGTCGTTGGGCTGGGGGCCGTCTACGCCCGCGGGCGGCGTACAGGGCTTTGTGGTGGTGGTCGCGGACGTCTCGCCAGAGGCGTTGAAATCCCGCGAAGGCGAAGTGCGCGGAAAGATTGTTCTGCTCGATACCAGCAAGCTCTATGCGGAGGGCTACGCGAAGGCTATGCCGAAACTGGAGGCGGCGTGGATCGCGTTTCAGAAGTCGGGCGTGCTGGCGGTGCTGACTCCCGATCGCGACCGAAACAACGTTATCAATGCGCACGGCGTGGGCTGGACCGCGAAGCTGCTCCCGCTTCCCGGAATCGAAATCGGCATGGAAGACGCGAAGCTCATTCAGCGGGAGCTGGAGCGCGGGCCAGTCACCGTCCAATTGGCGGTCGAGAACAAAACCTCGGGAGAGATAACCGTCAACAACGTGGTGGCCGAGATTCCGGGCAGCGAACGGCCTGATGAGTGGATTCTGATCGGCGCGCATCTCGACTCGTGGGACTTCGGCACGGGCGCGCAGGACAACGGCACGGGCGCGGTCAGCGTCCTCGAAATCGGCCGCGCCCTGATGTCGCTCGGCAAGGCGCCGCGGCGCAGCATTCGTCTCGCTCTCTGGGGCGGAGAAGAAGAGGGAGTGCTCGGATCGTACGCCTACACGCAGTCGCACAAGAGCGAGATGGATAAGTGCGTGGCTGTTCTGAATACCGACAACGGTGCGGGGCATCCGAAGGGGTGGAAAGTGCAAGGCCGCGAAGATCTGCGAAATGCAATGCAGCCCTGGAGCGACGGCCTCCTGAAAAACTTGAACGGCGGCGATCTTTCGCTGGAAACAACCTACGACACCGACCACGGTCCGTTTATGTTGCAGGGAATTCCGGCGCTCGATCTCTGGGTGGACATGACGCACTATATGGAGATCCATCACAAATCCAGCGACACGCTCGATAAAGTCGATTCGCTGGACTTCAAGGGCGGGGAAGCGATTGTAGCGGTGACCGCTTACGCGATCGCACAAACCGAAACGCCAATCGCTCCCCACATCGATCACGCGGCAGTGAGCGAAATCCTGAAGAAAGCGAAATTGGACGAAATGCTGGAGCACGTGGGCGTGTGGAAGCCGTAAAGGGCAAGCTCTTAGCTCCTTGCGCGCCCCACTGTCAGACAAAGCCAGGTGTGGTACAGCATGTTCCTAACTTCCGGTTTGACCGTCAACCGGGTTGCCCCGTCAACTTTCCACGGGGTATTGGCTTCTTGCCGACGACGAGAATTCGCCCGTCGTCAGAGAGTGCGAGTTTGGTAGCTCATCGGCCGCGCTATTTCCGGCGAACGGCACCGTTGATCGCTTGCGAGCCGAAGTGGGTGCTCGCTGGCGTATGACTTGCATTGCTTTTATCCGCTCCATTCGAGGCGCGATAGTTCACCGTCGCTGCGCCCTTATCACTGCTCGTGCCCGGCCG
Organism: uncultured Acidobacteriaceae bacterium; assembly: GCA_963773955.1. Lineage (GTDB taxonomy): Bacteria > Acidobacteriota > Terriglobia > Terriglobales > Acidobacteriaceae > Acidiflorens. The sequence continues at coordinate 21,992 of CAVZDM010000150.1, forward strand.
TCCACTTCAGTGCCGGTCTTTGTCACCCTATTCAGGTTCCTTGGGAAGCTGAACGACCCCGTGGATCGGCTGCGGTCCGAAATGATTTGTTGCCTGTGATGGGCCGGTCGAGAGATTAGTAAACACCAGCGTGATGTTCGAAATCTCGAGGTTCGGGCCGCCGCCGAGGCAGACCTGTAGCGGCACTGGCCCGGTAAAGGGAGATCCTCCATTTCCCATTACATCCGCCATTCCGTTCACCTCCACAACCCAAGTGTAGGTAGGGAAGGGAGTGATGCCGGTTGGGCAATCGGTTTGAGGCGGGTTCCAAACTAGCGTCGCGCCCTTCATCGTTATGTGATGCGTGTGCTGGTGTCGGGAGTCGGTGCTGAACCCAGAGCCGGATCCTAAATCGGAAAACTCCATCGTCAGAGATGCCGAAAAATCTGCCCTTCCGAGCGGTTGCAGGCTTAGGGACCACGGGCCGCGAAGCTCCCACGGACCGGCTGTCGGGTTGGCTGATAATGGATAGTCATTGATCACGCCACTGTAGTGCCTGCTTGGCCAATCTTGCGCCGCCGCACTTATCCCTAGCGCGAGCACGAGAACCCACGCCCCTACCAACCAGAAGAAAGTTTTGCTGTGCATAGTAGCCTCCAGAAATTTTGGGAACACTGATCTTGTTCAGCGAATCAACTTCAGCGAATCAACCGCGCCGCGTCGAAAGCCTCCACCCCCAGATCAAAAAGCGGGGTGGCTGGCGCAGTTGAATCGCGGCGAGTCGTAGACCGACACGCCACGCACAGACTGGGTCCGCTTGAGGACATTACGCAACCAGCAATACACGGGACGGCCCATTTGCGGCCAAATGCCGTGTTTTGCAGTTCACATCCGGGGCATTACAATCGTGGCGATTGTCTCCCGACCGCTCACAGGAGGGAGAATGGGCGAACCATTCCCCAACAAATCGCCGTCCGAGACCCCGTCCGAGCGTCGCCTTGATTCCTGGAAGGAGATTGCCACCTACCTGGGCCGGGACGTGACGACCGTCCAGCGCTGGGAGAGGCAGGAGGGAATGCCTGTCCACCGCCACCTCCACCACAAGCGAGGGTCCGTCTATGCCTTGGGTTCCGAGCTTGATGCCTGGCGGCAAGGCCGCAAACTGACTTCTCCGGAGGAACAAGAGCCGGCCCAGGGAATCCCGACCGACGCTGCTGGCCGGCGAACGACGATTCCGCGAAGACGGCGCTGGCTTATCTTTACCTTGGCGGCGGTCGTACTCACCATCGTTGCGCTGGCCTACGTCGCGTCACGAATCCGCGCAAAGGATGCAAGCCGGGCCAAAATTCGCTCTCTGGCGGTGCTGCCCTTGCAGAACTTGAGTGGCGATCCGTCGCAGGACTACGTCGCCGACGGCATGACCGAGGAGCTCATCGGGCGACTTTCCAGAATTCACGGATTAAGGGTTATCTCTCGTACTTCGACAATGCACTTCAAGAACACGCAGCTTTCCGTGCCGGAAATTGCCAGGATGCTCGCGGTCGATGCGATTGTGGAAGGGTCGCTGGTGCAAGAAGGACACCAGATCCGTGTTCACGCCCAATTGATTCGTGCTGCGACGGATGAGCATATTTGGGCGGGAGAATACCAACGCGAGTACCAAAGCATTCTCGAAGTGCAGGAGGAAGTCGCTCGGAATATCGTTGAGCAGATCCGACTGAATCTCACACCGGAGGACCGGGCGCGTCTGGCATCCAAGCCCCCGGTCGATCCTGAGGCTTACGAGAGTTACCTGAGGGGCCGTTACTACTTCGGCCAGCGAACCGAGGATGCGCTCCACAAAAGCATCGCGTCGTTCCAACAGGCGATCGTGCGCGACCCAGCCTATGCCCCGGCCTATAGCGGACTGGCGGAGGCCTACGCAATGCTTGGATTCCGCGGTGGTCTTCCATCGAAGGACGCTCTCTCAGCTGCAAAGAAAGCGGCTCTAAAGGCGATCGAACTCGATGACGCCTTGGCCGAACCTCACGCTTCTCTCGCGTTCATCGCGGAGACTTATGAGTGGGACTGGCCTGCGGCCGAGCGGGAATACAAGCAGGCCTTGGAATTGAACCCAGGTTACGCGCAAGCTCACAACTGGTATGGCGGTTATCTCACGTACACAGGACGATTCAATGAGGGAGTCGCTGAGGCCATGCGTGCCCGTGAACTCGACCCTCTGTCCCTGCCTCTGAACAACGCGCTGGCGGGAAGGTTGCTGGTGGCAGGGCGTTACGATGAAGCACTCCGGCAGGTCCAGACAACCTTGGAACTGGATGAGCACTTTGCACCGGCTCACCAGACTCTGGGCTGGGTCTACCTGCGCGGCGGCAAACAGGATGATGCCATTCGAGAGTTTCAAAACGCCCTAGAACTGGCCGGAACTGCAGACACGGACATTCAGTTGGACTTGGGCTTTGCCTACGCCGTGGCGGGACACACGGCTGAGGCAAGAAGAATACTCGCGAACCTCCAGCAACTGCACCAGCAAGGCATCGTTCCGGCCGCTTCACTGGCGACCCTATATGGAGCGTTGGGCGAATCGAACGAAGCATTTGTCTGGTTGGAAAAGGCCTATCAGGAGAGGGATCCTCAACTCACATATCTCAAAACGGGACGGAGATTCGAGCCACTGCGTGGAGATCCGCGATTCGGACAATACGTACGCCGCGTCGGGTTCCCCGATTAAGGCGCCCACTGAGAACGCGGCGCTACAAGAAGGGGTTTCCCGTGACGTCGGACAGATGGTCGCCCAAAGCAGATTCCGCAAAGGGTGGCGCGTACCGGCCTTTTAGTAACTTGACAACTTATATACTATATAGGAATACTGTATTGCAATACAGGAATCCTATAATGCCGGTGGCCAAACGAATTCGAGCCAGCATCGCACGCGGCAGCACAGAATTGGTTATCCTCGGTTTGTTGGCGGAGCAGCCGCTTTACGGCTTCGAAATCTCCAGACGCATCGAGGAACGAACTGAGGGCGCTCTTCGCTTTGAATTGGCTTCTCTCTACCCGATGCTCTACGACCTCGAGCGGCGCGCTTTAATCAAAGGCCGCTGGCAACCCAGCAGCACCGGCCGCGACCGGCGTTACTATTCGCTCACTCCCAAGGGCAAGACAGAGCTTGCTCCGCTGCGGCGAGAATGGCGCTCCTTTTTCCGGGCACTCGACTGCCTGGCCGGAGTAAGCAATGCCTGACTGGAATGCATTGGTTCGGGAGCGCTTAGGCGCAGCGGCTACGTCCTCCGTAGAAGACGAGGAAGTCATCGCCGAACTCGCTGCCCATCTGGAAGACCTTTATGAGCAACTGCGCGGCAAGGGAGTGTGCGAGTCGGATGCCATCGAGCGGGCCGTGGGAGATATCGGCAACTGGCGTGGACTGGCCGGGAGAATATGCCGGGCGAAAGGCGGGGAGGAAACTATGAATAGCCGAACAAAGACGCTGTGGCTGCCCGGTCTGATCGGCCTGACCGCTTCCATGGTTTGGCTGATGATCTTGCAGCGAGCCACCCTTAAGCCAAGCCTTCCGGGACCATGGCTGCACGCGGGACTCGCCTTGATGCCGTATATGGTTTGGCAAATTACGCAGCCGTTGTTTGGCGCCGCCAGCGCTTATCTGTCGCGTCGCGCCGGAGCTGAACGTCGAGTCGAACTTGCCGCGACGTTATTTCCCGCGATCGTGATGCTCGCGGTGTGGGTGGTGTTGGTGGCATGCATCGTGGTCACAAGATATTCGCATGTCGCGCACCAGTGGCCTTTGGTGATTGCCGGCACGCTCAACTGGTCTATCTTTCCCGGCTTGTCGCTCCTGCTGGGCAGATTCCTCTACCTGAAAACGCAGACCCTGACAACGCCATAGCTGGTGGAGTGCCGGGCGTCCCCGCCCGGCCACCACAAACTGGACGGGCGAGGACGCCCGTCGCTCCACTACGCTTTTCTTAGAAACAGCGCGCCCAGCGGAGGCAGCGTCAGCCGCAGCGAATAAGGACGGCCGTGGGTGCTTATGGGGAGAGCTTCAGCGCCTCCCATGTTGCCCGAGCCGCTGCCGCCATATTCGCGGGCGTCGCTGTTGAGAAGTTCTTTCCAGTAGCCGCCGGTCGGCACGCCCACCATGTATCCCAGTCTGGGCACGGGCGTGAAATTGCACGCGATGAGGATAGGGTTCTCGTCGTCCTTGCCTTTGCGCAGCAGCGAGATGACGCTGGTAGGCGCGTCATTGCAGTCCACCCATTCGAAGCCCTTGGGATCGTTATCGAACCAGTGCAGCGGAGATTCGCTGCGATAGACGCGATTGAGTTGCTCGACCCAGTTCATCAGCCCGCGATGCAGCGGACCTTCCAGCAAATTCCAGTCGAGGCTGCGATCGTGCGCCCACTCCCGATACTGGCCGAACTCACACCCCATGAAGAGCAGTTTCTTACCCGGCTGCGCGAACATGTAGGCGATCAGCAGACGCAGGTTGGCAAATTTCTGCCAGTCGTCGCCGGGCATTTTGTTGATCAGGGAACCCTTTCCGTGCACAACCTCGTCGTGACTCAGGGGCAGCACGAAATTTTCGTGGAACGAGTACAGCATGCGAAAGGTCAACAGGTTGTGGTGATACTGGCGATAGATCGGATCGTTTTGAAAATAGTTCAGCGTGTCGTGCATCCAGCCCATATCCCACTTCATGCCGAACCCCAGGCCGCCGAGATGGGTAGGCCGCGAAACCATGGGGTACGACGTCGACTCCTCGGCGAAGGTTTGAATGTCCGGATGCTCTTTGTAAGCTTCTAGGTTGAAGCGGCGCAGAAAGTCGATGGCTTCAAGGTTCTCGCGTCCACCGTACTGGTTGGGAATCCATTCGCCCTGCTTGCGCGAGTAGTCGAGATAGAGCATGGAAGCGACGGCGTCAACCCGCAGGCCGTCAGCATGATATTTGTCCAGCCAGAACATGGCGCTCGACATCAGGAAGCTGCGCACTTCGCTGCGGCCGTAATTAAAGATGAGCGTCTTCCAATCGGGATGAAAGCCCTGCCGTGAGTCGGAGTGCTCGAACAGATGCGTGCCGTCGAAAAATGCAAGGCCGTGGCCGTCCGAAGGGAAGTGCGACGGGACCCAATCGAGAATGACGGCGATACCGTGCTGGTGCAGGTAGTCGACCAGATACATGAAATCGTGCGGCGTGCCGTAACGCGACGTGGGAGCGAAGTAGCCCGTGGTCTGATATCCCCACGAGCCATAGAAGGGATGCTCCATGATGGGCAGGAGTTCGACGTGGGTGAATCCCAGCTTATTCACGTAATCGGCAAGGCGGGGCGCGATTTCGCGGTAGCTGAGCGAACGGTTGTGTTCTTCCGGCACGCGCATCCAGGAGCCGAGGTGAACTTCGTAGATGGACATGGGCGCGTGCAGCGAATTCGCGGTGCCGCGCTTTTGAAGAAAGGATGCGTCGTTCCAGGTGTAGTCGAGATCCCAGACCACGGAAGCCGTGCGCGGCGGTTTCTCGGTGAAAAGTCCGACCGGGTCGGCCTTTTCCGTCTCGTGCCCGTGTTTGGTGGAGTTGATGTGAAACTTGTACAACGTGCCTTTGCCGACGCCGGGAATAAAGCCTTCCCAGATTCCCGACGAGCCGCGAGCCTGCAGTTGGTGGGTTTGTGGATTCCAACCGTTGAAGCTTCCGATCACCGACACATGGTTGGCGTTGGGAGCCCAGACGCTGAAGATGGTGCCCTTGGTTCCATTGGATTCCACCAGGTGTGCGCCCATCTTGTCGTGAATGCGGTAGTGGCTGCCTTCGTTGAATAAATAAAAATCTTCTGCGGTCAGGAGGGAAACGTCGTAGCGGACCGGAGATAGTTCCTGAGTTGGAGGTTTAGGCGTCATGGTTCCGCTTCGAGTGTAGCCCAATTCCGGCCGGGTGCCCCATCCTTGCGCGTTCTTTGCGCAAGAGCCTGCCCTGAGCGAAGCCGAAGGGGCGGGATTCCACAAATGTCTCCCGCTTAGGATTTTGAATTCTTCTAGCGACTCTTCTCTTTCCGCGCTTCCCGCTTCTCCCGCGCCCAGCCTTCTTTCACGCTTTGCCGCGCACGTCCGAACGCCAGCGCATCCGCCGGCACATCTTCGGTGATGCAACTGGCGGCGGCGACGTAGGCGCCGCGTCCAATCCTTACCGGAGCCACCAGCGTCGAGTCGCTGCCGATGAACACGTTATCTTCGATGAGCGTCTTGTGCTTATTCACACCGTCGTAATTGCAGGTGATGGTGCCGGCGCCGATGTTCACGCCTTCTCCGATTTCCGCGTCGCCCAGGTAGCTGAGGTGATTTGCCTTTGAGCCCTTGCCCAGCTTGATTTTCTTGGTCTCGACAAAGTTTCCCACGTGCGCGCCTTCGCCCACTTCGCTCCCCGGCCGCAGATGAGAATACGGCCCCAGCACAGCTCCCGCGCCGGCCCGCGAATCCTCCATGATCGTCCCCGGCCGCACCGTGACCCCGTCGCCCAGGACCGAGTTGCCAATCACGCTGTAGGAACGGATGCGGCAATCCGCACCCACCTTGGTCTTGCCCAGTAACTGCACGAAGGGTTCGATGACGGTGTCGGCGCCAACTTCCACGTCGCTATCGATCACGCAGGTATGCGGATAAAAAATGGTGACCCCTTGCTCCAGCAATTCACGGCATTTCGCCAGCCTCAAGCGCGCATCCAGCAGCATCATCTCTGCACGCGTGTTGCTGCCGAGGATTTCGCCCGCGTCCGAGGTCTTGATCGCAACCACCTTCTTGCGCCCCCGATGAAACACTGCCGCCATATCCGTGAGGTAGTACTCCCCGTGCGCGTTCGCGGTTGAAAGACTACCAATGTGCTCGTACAAGGCAGGTCCATCGAACGCATAGAATCCGGAGTTGATCTCGCGGATTTTCTTCTGCTGCGCGCTCGCAGCCTTTTCTTCGACAATCGCCTGCACCTCGACGCTCCCGCGCGCGCCCTTGCGGATCACTCGCCCATATCCATAAGGATCGTCGAGATCGGCGCTGAGCAGAGTCATCGTCGCCTTTTGAGCGGCGTGAAAATCACTGAGCCTGCGAATGGTTTCGGCGGTAATCAGCGGAGCGTCCCCGGAGAGCACGATGACCTGGTCATAATTATTGCCACCGCCCGAGAGTGCTGCGCGCGCCACCATGAGCGCGTGTCCGGTGCCGCGCTGTTCGGCTTGCAGCACGAAGTTCACGCCAGTCGCGGCGACCGCCTCACGCACGCGCTCCGCTTCATGGCCGATGATCACGAAAATGTCGCGCGCGGGTACTACTTTTTCGGCGGTAGCAATCACGTGCGCCAGAATCGGCTTGCCACCGATTTCATGCAGAACCTTGGGATGCTTGGATTTGAGCCGCGTGCCCCTGCCCGCCGCCATGATCGCGATGGCGATACGAGGAGGTTGCGAATGAGAAGATTTCGACCCGGTCTTTATTTTTATTTTTGTCTTCGGCGCCTTTGCCATGCTCAGTCACTATACCGCGAGAGAATCAACTCCGTATCGTCTGCCGATGCGGCGCCGGCGCCATCAGCGCCATCAGGTCGTGCGCCACCTGGTCGGTAGCATGCCGCGCCACCGCGCCTTCCTCCAAGTAATCTCCCAGCAGCGGACACACTCCCAGCGCCTCGATTGCTTCCAGATCCACCACGATCTGTGACGCTCCCTCGAGCGCGTACTTGGCCTTCATCTCCGGCGACGCGATCTTGCGATTGATCAGGGAGAAGTCGAACAACTGGACGCCAGCATGGTCATTGAGCGCGCGAATGTGCTCCGACGCAGTTAAACTAATACTTTCATTCGCCTGCGTCATCAGGTTGCAAACGAATACCTTAACTGCATGAGATTCACTGACAGCCTCGGGGATTCCGCGCACCAGCAAGTTCGGAATCAGGCTGGTGAAGAGCGACCCGGGGCCGATCGTGATCAGGTCGGCGGTGGCGATCGCCTCCAGCGTTTGAGGAAGCGGCTCTACGTCGGGAGGCACCAGATGCAGCTCTCGAATCTTGCCTTTGCTGGCCGTGATGCGCGTCTCGCCGCGCACCTCCGTTCCGTCTTCGAACGACGCTTCCAGTTCCACGCTCGACATGGTCGCGGGATAGATGTGTCCGCGCGTGAGCAGAATCTCGGAAGACAGCCGCACCGCCTCGGCAAAGTCTCCGGTAATCGAAGTCAGCGCCGCCAGAAAAAGATTTCCGAAGCTGTGACCTTCGAGCTCTGAGCCTTTCTGAAAGCGAAACTGGAACAATCTCGAGAGCAGGGCTTCATCTTCGGAGAGGGCAACGATGCAATTGCGCACATCGCCCGGAGGGAGCATGTTGAGTTCTTTGCGCAGACGGCCGCTTGATCCGCCATCGTCGCTCACTGTCACCACGCCCGACAATTCGCGAATGGTGGGCTGGCCGGAGGTGGCCAGCGCCGGCGTCATGACGTAACGCTTCAGCCCCTTCAGCAGCGTGGAGAGGCCGGTGCCTCCTCCGATTGCGACCACGCGCAGTTCGGGGCCCGCCTTGCCGGTGTCGGATGAGTTCGTGCGCAAGTGGGGAAGCATACACCTATTGATTCATTGAATCATTTAGTCATTGAATCATTGCGTAAACCACCGGGAACTGAGGTTTTCAATGATTCAATACCTCAATGATTCAATGACTCAATCGACGTCGGCTAGTACGCGCTCGCTTCTTCTTCCTGCGGCTCAGATTCTTCGGCGGCCGGATCCGGATAGAGCAGTTCCGTAAAGCGCGGGTCTTCCGCCAGATTCTGGAAGTCGCCATCATTCCGCGCCTGGAAGCGGAGTGACGGTTTCGCCTGAATCGCCTCATTGAGCGTCTTGAGCGATTCCTCGACGTGACCGGTCAGGCAATGCAACGCTGCCAACCCGTACAGAACAAACTCTGCTTTCGGATTCTGCTTCAATAGTTTGTCGAGGTGTTCGCGCGCCGACACGTAGTCGCCCGTGTTGATCAACGACACCGCGTAGTCGTAATGCTCTTCCGCGGTCTTGAACTGCAACGACGACGTTTCCAGATGTTTCTCGCAAGTGAGGATATGCACCTGGGCTCGGTCGACCAGGGACTTGTTCGGCCCGGCCAGTACCTTTTGCAGGTGCCCTTTGGCCTTCTCGAACTTGTGCTCCTGCAGCGCACGCAGCCCCGACTCGTAGCTCTGCACCGCCTGGGTGTGCCGTGGATCTTCAGTGACTTGTTTCTTGGGAGTTAGCTTCAATGCCATCAAACCGCCTCTAGTTCAGAATTTAGTTCAGAATCGAAAATCGAAAAGCTTCACCGCCAAGACGCAAAGTGCGCCGGGGAAGCCTCTTCTACAAAAAGCCTTTGCTCTGTGGGCTTTCCCCCTGTGAACCTCTGTGTCCCCTGTGGTTGCCGTTTTTTGCACGTTCATTTAATTGATGCTGGCCGCTGAAGCCAGATCGACCAACTTCCACTCGCCCTTGATAATTCCTGCGCGAATCTGCCGCGCCGTCTTGCCCTGCTTGTACATAGTGTAAGTGTAATAAAGCTCTTTGAGGCAGGTAGAGCACTCGGCACCATGCGTCCCCGAAAAACAGCTGTGCAGACTGTTGTGCCCCATGCCGCGGTCACAGTAGCAATAGCACGGCTGCTGGTAGATGACCTTCGGAATCTTGGCGGCCAGTTCGTAAGCATGCGTCTGATACGAGAACTGCGCGTTCGCGCCCCATAGCTGATCCTTAGTCAGGATCGCTGGAAGCTTGCTGCCCGCAGCCGGGGGAGCCGCGTTGAAATGCGGAACTCCCTGATCGGCTTCGGATCGAAGCCACGGCGCCGACACCATCGTGACCATCAAAAACAGCACTGCCGACGCGAAGACCCGTGCTCGCATGCCACTCGACCTCAAACCCTATATTTTACCTTAAGGCGCAGGATTGGGGATTACTGAGCGAATGCGGCTTCAACGCGCATGCTGAGGCACCGGCTTCAGGTAGAGACGCGGCCTGCCGCGTCTCCCGCTGCGGAGAGAGACGGGGCAAGCTCCGTCTCTACGCCAAAGCGATGCCGCAGTCTGCCTACCCCAGCTTCTCAAAAAACAAACAGATCGTCTCAATCCCGCGATGGAAATTCGGGATGTGAAACTTCTCATTCGGGGCGTGCAGGTTATCGTCGGGAAGCCCAAAGCCCATCATCACCGACGGAACCTTCAGCACGTCCTGGAAATCGGTCACGATCGGAATCGACCCGCCAGACCGGATGAACACGGTCTCTTTCTTGAACGTGTCATGCAGCGCCTCGGTCGCCGCTTTGATGAAGCGATTGTCGGTGCCCACCACGCAGGCAGGGCCTTTGCTCCAAACCTTGATCTTGGTGTCGATCCCTTTGGGCGTAAGTTTCTTGACGAACGCCGTGTAGCGCTTCAAGATGTCGTCCGGATCCTGGTTCGGCACCAAGCGCATGGAAACCTTTGCCGCCGCCTTCGCCGGAATCACCGTCTTCGCCCCCGGAGCCACAAACCCGCCCGGCATCCCATGCACCTCGAGCGTCGGACGCGCCCAGGTCCGGTAGAGCACCGAATATCCCGGCTCACCGGTAAGCACCTTGGAGCCGACTTCGGTCTTGCGATAATGCTCTTCGCTGAACGGCAGATGCTTCCATGCCTTCAGCTCATCTTTGCTGGGCGCTTTGACGTTTTTGTAGAAGCCCGGGATCAGCACCTTCCCCTTCGCATCTTTCAGTTTGCTGATGATCTCAATCAGCGCAAAAAATGGGTTCGGCGCCGCGCCACCGTACATCCCGGAGTGCAGATCGGTCTTGGCCCCAACCGCTTCAATCTCCGTGTACACCAGTCCACGCAAGCCGACGCACAGAGTGGGAAGGTCGGGCGCGAACAGTTCCGTATCGCAAACCAGAGCGAAATCCGCCTTCAATTTTGCCTTCTGTTTGCGGACGTATTCGCTGATCGATTCCCCGCCCACTTCCTCTTCGCCTTCAAAAATAACTTTGACGTTGATGGGCAGCTTGCCCCCGTGCGCCTGCATCAGCGACTCGAGCGCCTTCACTTCCATCCAGAGCTGGCCTTTGTCGTCGACCGCGCCGCGCGCGTAAATGTTGTTGTTGCGCTCGGTCGGCTCAAACGGTGGCGTCTTCCATTCGTCCAAAGGATCGGGCGGCTGCACGTCATAATGTGCATACATCAAAACCGTGGGCTTGCCCGCCGCGTGCAGCCAGTCGGCGTACAGCAGAGGATGTCCCTTGGTCGGGATGACTTCGACGTTATCCATTCCGATACGACGCAACTCGGCGGCCACAAATTCAGCCGCCTTCTGCACGTCGCTTTTATGTTCATCGAGCGTGCTGATGCTGGGGATGCGGAGCAGGGTTTTTAGCTCGTCAAGAAAACGCGGCTGATTATTGCGGGCAAAATCGACTGCCGGGGAAGCCATAGTCTGTTGCCTTTCTGGCCCGATGGGCGCATTGCGTAACGCATTACCTAAGATGATCGCCGAAAACGTTTCAGTATATCCTGCCAGGCAGCTGCTGTGCTGGAGAGCACGTCGCAAGGCCAGATCGCAAGTTAGACAGCCGCTAACTTAATCGGCAAAGCGGTCAGCTGAGAGTTTCGACACATCAATCTGAGCCCTCTGCCCGGTCATGATCTGCGCCATCAATTTCGCGGTTATCGGCGCCAGCAGAATTCCATCCCGAAAGTGTCCAGTCGCTACAAAATACCCAGGCGTCGGCGTCGCGCCCAGAATCGGCAGCTTGTCGGGTGTTCCCGGACGCAGACCTGCCCACGCCTCCAGTATCCGCGCGTCGGCTAATTTCGGAACCAGATCGAGCGCCGCCTGCCGCAACCTGTGGATCGTCTCGGGCAAGGTCTGCTTGTCGAATCCCGCTTCTTCGGCGGTCGCCCCGATCGACATGCGCCCGTCGGTACGCGGGATCAAATAAACGTCGGGTGTCCGCCCTATTGTCCGCACTACGTGGCGCACAAGTTCCTTTTCCGGCATGGCGACGCACAGCATCTGCCCTTTGACGGGCCGCGTCGGAAACGGGTGCGGCCCGATCTGTCCGGCCCAGGCTCCAGCGCAATTCACCACCATGCCCGCGGAGAATTGCGTCTTGCCGGTGCGGACGCCGGATGCTTTGCCGTCCGCCACTTCCACGGCCAGCACCGGGTCGCCGGCGGAAAAATCCACGCCGCGATGGCGCGCGGCGGCGATGGCGGCCGCCGTCAGATGACGGGGATCGACGCAGCGTTCATTTATATACATAGAGGTTAACTGCGGTTCGGTGTGATTCAAAATCCGAAGCCCCGGTTCCAATTCCGCAAGCGGTCGCGGCAAAGCATAAGCTGGTGTGGTGGCGGGGCGCAGCCCCGTCTCCAAAAAAGTCAGAACGATTGTTCCCACCGACCGCAAATCGATCTTCAGTCCCGACTCATCCTCAAGTTCACGCACGAACTCGGGATACATCCGCGCGCTGGCAGTTGCCAGCTCGCGCAACCCGGGCGCCGTTTCGGCGGGGTAGTCGACCAGCATGCCACCCGCCGCCCATGACGCTTCCCGACCCGGTTCGCCTTTCTCCACCACCAGCACCCGCAGTTCTCGCTTATTGAGTTCAATCGCCAGCGAAAGGCCGATGATGCCCGCGCCAACCACGATCACGTCCCAGTTCTTCACGCGTCCATTCTAGCCGCAAGTCATGTCCGCCCAAGAACCGGAAAGCAATTGACAGTAATCGATATCTCACAAACAATATGGTCTACAATTCACATTCCACTGGAGAGCCCACTTATGTCTGAAGGCGATCAACCGCACGTTTACCACCCCGAGCCGCAGAGCAATATCGGCAAATGGATTCTTATCGTGCTGGCCGTTGCCTATGCCGGCGCATCGGCGTTCCTTATTTATGACCAGCATGGCAAGCTGGAAAAGCTCACGCAAGATCAAACCGCCAGCCAAAAACAAATTGCCGATCTGACCAAGCGCATGCTGTCGTCCGAAGGCGATTCCGAGACTATTGCCCAACGGCTGGGCATGACCAAGAAGGAATTGACGGAGCGCACCAGCGAGTTGCAGCGTCAGCAACAACTCGCGTCGGCGCGCATCACGGCACAGGCTGAACAAGAGAAAAAAGACGTGAACGCCGTTGCCGGAGAAGTTGGAACCGTGAAGACCGACGTCGGCGGTGTGAAGACCGACGTAGCCGCCACCAAGGCGTCGCTTGAGGCGACCATCGCGAAACTGCAAAACACCATCGGCGATCTCGGCGTGCAGAGCGGACTGATCGCCAATACACGCGGCGACCTGGAAGCCCTGAAACACAAGGGCGACCGCCAGTACTATGAGTTCACCCTGTTGAAGGGAGCCAAGTCGCAGGCGTTCTCAACCGTGGGCTTGCAGCTCAAGAAAACCGATCCCAAAAAGGGCAAGTACACGCTCGACGTCACCGCCGACGACAGAACCATCGAGAAGAAAGACAAGAACCAGAGCGAGCCGGTGCAGTTTTACACCGGACGCGAGCACATGCTCTATGAACTCGTGGTCTGGACGGTGGACAAGAACAAGGTCACGGGCTACCTGAGCGCGCCAAAAAATGCACCGATACCGATCACCGCTACGCCGCAATAACTGTAACTGGAGCAATAGGGTCAGAGGTTAGAGGTCAGATTGCAGAGGTTAGCACCCTTCGCGCAAACGGTGGTCGGCGATCTCGTGATTTCACTTCTGCAATCTGACCTCTAACCTCTGACCTTCTTATGCTGCCCGCGAACCTGCATACGCTCGGTGTAATCGCACTCCGCACCGGAGTCATCTACTGCCTCGTGCTGATCGGAATTCGCATCAGCGGCAAGAGGGAAGTCGGGCAGATGACTCCGTTCGATCTGGTGCTTCTCTTGCTGCTGTCGAACTCCGTGCAAAATGCGATGACCGGCCCTGACACGTCGCTCGCCGGAGGCGCGATTGCCGCCACTACGCTGCTCGTCTTGAACTACCTGGTGGCCGAGCTTTCCGGCGGCAATCGCCGCTTCCGGAAATATATTCAGGGACAACCCAGTCTGCTGGTGCACGACGGCGAGGTCATCGAGTCGCACATGGCCAAAGAGCACGTCAGCATGGACGAACTGCAACGCGCGCTGCGTGAACACGGCGTCGGCACTTACAAAGACGCGGCGCTCGCCGTCCTGGAAGTCGATGGCTCGATCAGCGTGCTGAAGTACGACGACATCGAGCCGACCGCAACGACGCACCTAAACCGCCGCCGATTTCTAAAGAAGCAGTAGCCCAGCCCGTGTGGCGCGGGCGCCCTCGCCCGCGGCTCTTGACTCTGATCCTGCCTCTACCATGACCCGATGCAGCTACGGATGCGTCATCTTCTCCGGTTTCATCAGCAGCTCAAATTCCTCACGCGTAAGATAGCCCAGCTTCAATGCCGCCTCGAGCAGGCTGCTTTTGTCGACGTGCGCCGTGTGCGCGATGTGCGCTGCCTTGTCGTATCCCACTTTCGGAGCGAGCGCCGTAACCAGCATGAGCGAATTCTTCACATACCAGTCCACCTTGGCGCGATCCACTTGAATGCCCTTGACCATGTACTCGACATAGCCGTGGCAGGCGTCGGTGATCAGCGTGACCGAGTGCAGAAAGTTGTAGATGATCACCGGCTTGTACACGTTGAGCTCAAAGTTGCCCTGCGACCCGGCGAATCCCACGGCGGCCGTCGCTCCATGAACCTGCACGCAGACCATGGTCATCGCTTCGCATTGCGTGGGATTCACCTTGCCGGGCATGATCGACGATCCCGGCTCATTCTCAGGAATCGACAGCTCACCCAATCCGCAGCGCGGACCGGAAGCCAGCCAGCGAATGTCGTTTGAGATCTTCATCAGCGACGCGGCCAGTGTTTCCATCGCGCCTTGCGCAAACACGATCTCGTCGTGCGCCGAAAGCGCGGCGAACTTGTTGGGATGCGAGCGGAAGGGAAGTCCCGTCAGTTCGGCAATCTTCTTCGCGGCGCGCTCGGCAAATTCCGGATGCGTGTTCAGCCCCGTGCCGACCGCGGTTCCGCCGATCGCCAGGTCGTAAAGCCCGTCCAGCACTAGCTCCAGACGCTTGATGTCGCGATCGAGCAAACTTGCCCAGCCGCCAAACTCCTGTCCAATCGTCAAAGGCACAGCGTCCTGCAGATGCGTGCGGCCAATCTTCACCACGGAATCAAATTCCTTAGCCTTGGCTGCAATCGCATCGCGCACGGTCTTGATCGCCGGAATCAGCGCGTTCTTCACCCGTTCGGCCGCCGCGATGTGCATCGCCGCCGGAAACGTGTCGTTCGACGACTGCGACATGTTGACGTGATCGTTCGGATGGACCGGCTTCTTCGATCCCATTTCGCCGCCCGCAATCTGGATGGCACGGTTGGAGATGACCTCATTCACGTTCATGTTGGTCTGCGTGCCGCTTCCGGTCTGCCAGATGCGCAGCGGAAACTGGGCATCCAGCTTGCCGGCAATGACTTCGTCGGCGGATTCGACGATCAGCTTCGCGATGTTGGACGGGAGTTTTCCCAGATCCTGATTCACCAGCGCGCAAGCCTTCTTGAGCGTACCGAAGGCGCGAATCAGCTCTGGAGGCATGGTGTCGCGCCCAATATTGAAATGCAGCAGCGAACGCTGCGTCTGCGCTCCCCAATAAACATTGGAGGGGACTTCGATCTTTCCCATGCTGTCGGATTCGGTGCGGGTCTTTAGGTTGGAATGCGTGGCGGGTTCGGTAAGAGTAGTCATGATGAAATCTCCTGTGCGTCGTGCGCTGGATTGGAGAGGGAAGTTGCAAGCGCGTCGACGGATATTAAGGAACCAATTATTATACGGCGCGGATTTCGTTTAAGCTTAGCGCTCGCCGCCCTTGGGTCCGCTCAGGTATTCTGGACGCTGCGCTCTTTACCACCTCAAACGCCAGCGTCGAAACGTCCAAGGGAGGCTGGGCAATGTCCTCGCTTAAGGTCAATCAAATCCGCGCGAAACTCCGCTCAATGTTTGAGGTTCACCTAGATCTCCGCGACATCGGAGCATCGGACGTTGATCGGGATTCTAAGATTCTTAGTCGTTGTCTAGCTGCACTGGCGGTCTACCTCCAGACAGGCTGCACGGAAAAGGAAGCCGCTGCAGCAGTATGGGATGGTGCCGACGACAACGGGATTGACGCAGCATACTTCGATACTTCGGCGTCTCGAGTTGTATTCGTCCAGTCGAAATGGATCTACAAGGGTGCGGGGGAACCGGAAGCTAAGGAGATAGGTTCCTTTGTCAAAGGTGTGCGCGATGCAATAGAGCAGGACGACACCAACTTTCACCCGCGACTTCACGCTCGTTTTGCCGACATCGCACTCAGGCTTGGAACCCCAGGAACCCTAGTACATCTTGTCGTCATCTCCACAGGGGCAAGCCAACTTGCTCATCACGGGGACTCGGTCTTACAGGACTTCCTCAAGGAACTCAACGGTGACGATCCAGAACCAATTGCGTCCAGCGAAGTTGTCGGGCTATCTGAAGTGTATGAAGGACTGGCAAGTGATCCATCCCAAACCACTGTGCCTCTGGACGCTACGATTCTTGAGTGGTCGTACGTTCCGTCACCGTTCCCGGCGTACTTCGGAATTATCGACGGCCTGCAACTGAAGGGGTGGTGGAAGAGTTATGGCCGACGGGTCGTTTCAGGCAACATTCGCCACGCCCTTGGAGCGACGGAAGTAAACATCGAAATTAGACAAACAGCAACTTCGAAGCCCGAGAAGTTCTGGTATTTCAATAACGGCATCACCATCGTCGCTGACGAAGCATGGAAGGCACCAGCGCGTGCCGCATCGCGATCGGCGGGGGTATTCTCGTTCAAAGGGGCGTCAATCGTCAACGGGGCACAAACCGTAAGTTCCCTTGCAAGAGTTGACGACGACTCGGCACTCGGCAACGTGCGAGTGCCGATCCGGGTGATTCTACTCGAAGGCGCACCGGCAGAATTCGGGGACGATGTAACGCGCACGAACAACCTTCAAAATCGAGTTGAACTGCGGGATTTCGTCGCTCAAGATCCGGAGCAGAAGCGTCTCCGGCAAGAGATGGCAATTGAGGGGATAGACTACCAATATGTCCGATCGGATGAAGCTCTTTCATCTCAGATCGCCTGTGAACTACTGGAGGTAACGACCGCGCTGGCATGTGCGGCAGGCGACCCGAACCTGGCCGTTCAGGTAAAAACAGGAATTGGCCGATTCTTTGCCGATCTGAAGAAAGCGCCCTACAAATCTCTGTTCAATCCCACTCTTAGCGGAGCGAAAGCGTTCAACGCAACCGTTGCACATAGGAGCATCGAGAAGTGGATTGAGATGAAGAAGAAGACAATTAAGAGGAGCGGCCCTGCTTGGGGCGCACTGGTGCACGGCAACAGAATTCTTGCCTCAGTCGTCTTTGCAAAGTACGGGGCCTCGAAGCTCTCTCAGCCGATCAAAGACTTCTCGGTGTCGTTTAATCAAACTGAGATTGATCCCTTGTGCGAAGACGCTTACACGAAGATGGTCGTTGCCATTAATGCGAACTACGCGGGAAAGTTCCTTGCCGTCCTGTTCAAGAATCCAACAATGAGCAAGAACATCTTTGATCTCGCTAACAACTGACCGCGCGCGAAGCCCCATGCGCCAACGTGGTTTATCGATCCTACGGTGATGCTCGTCTTAAATGTCAGTTCCAATAGAATGCGATAGCCTAAGTCGTAGTAAGGCGGCGGGAACAAAGCGCGCACGGCGGGTGGGCCGCCTTAACGTGAAAGAATAACGCGGGTCTGCTTCTGAACGTCGCCCGAGATAACCAGGGGTGCGCCACTTCTCGCGCTTTTCGAGAAGTGGCCTCCCAAACCGCGGATACCGGAAGCCCCACGGAATGACCACCACCGTGACACGTCATTAGCGCCGGTCTAGTATGGCGAAGGTGGCGACTATGGTCATCAAGGTCTGCATCATTCTTGGAGGCGAAGTCCTCTTCTTTTCGGCCCTGCTCTTTGGCGCCGCGGGGACCGTCCGCTGGCCTGGCGGGTGGCCCGCTCTGCGCCTTTCAGTCTCTGGAGGGTGCCCCGTCCAATCTCCGCTTGGGCGGGCCTTTGACCCCTCTTTATCGATGCATCGTCCGCGGCGGCTGACTCTCCATCACCACGCGCAGAATGCGGTTGATGCGGGTCTGGTAGCCCTTGCCATGACGCTTTAGCCAGTCGAGTACGTCCTCGTCCAGGCGAATCGTCAATTGCTTCTTCGCGGGCGGCCAGGGCATCGTCGCCTTCTTGAGAAAGGTCTTGTCGAGGCGCGGAATATCCGAATAGTCGATATCGGCATCCTTCATGCGGTCAATCCGCGCCAAGTCGCTCTTGATAGATTTTCTGTTCACGTCGGTTTCCCTTTCTCATGGAGATGATTCGCGTCCCGTCATCGCGCGGCGCATGGGCTATGACGACCAGACGCCCGGCTAACAGACCCAAAGTGATGAGCCGTTCCTCGCCGTAGGCAAAACGGTCGTCTTCGTGGGGTAACGCAGTAAAGAGACGCAGGGCCCGGCCAGTACCTGCTCGGCATCCTCAAAGCTGAGGCCATGCTTGGCGAGGTTTTTCCGGTTCTTCTCGTCGTCCCATTCGTATTTCATTCCATCGCAACCTCAATTGTAGTTCTTTTTGTAGTTACAAACAACTGCGGCGGGTGGCCCAATCGAGCCCTGTTTTGGCTTGAGGGGAAAGCGCCCAGGAACCGATATCTTCATTTAGTCATTGCTCTACAGTCCATCGTGTGCGATCATCAAGACTGGATTGGGGCAGCTTTGAGGTGCGTTCGTCAACCAAGACGGACCTCAAAGCTGCCCCAAAGCCGTTTCAGCCCTGTTTTTGGAGTTAAGTCCTTATTCCGGAATATTTTGCCTATAAGTCGTTTGAACCCAAAGATTTGGCGGGGTTTTTCGCCTAAACCAATGATTCTAAAAGGCCGATGAATTAATTTTTTTCGACGAGCAGGCCAACCGAAGGGGCCATCAGAAGCTAAGTCCTTACTTTTGAATACTTTGAATGTAACGTCTTATTTTTGAATACTTTAGGAAAAATAGGGGGAGGGGGGAGGGGGTACCCGCAGGTGGAACTTGGAGGCCCTTCGAACCGCCGACATACACAAAAACAGGATCCCAGCATCCCTTACAACACCGGCAAGCCCGGCGACCGGCCAGAAGACTTGCCCAAGGAAAAAGTGATGCCGTGATTGCCGCTCCCAGGAATCACGTCCACCCAATTCTGGACTAATTCCTCTTCTTGCCGATAGATATGGCATGAGCGCTGTTGTGCCCGAGTTCCGGACGCGAGTGGTAACCGACTTCCGCAAGCCGGTGATGACGCAGGTGGAAGCGTCATGGGAGGACTCAGGCGGGACTTTCCGAACTGTACCCGCGCGCATGGAAAACAAGTCCGTCGGCGGGGTATGTATACGGATCAAGACACCCATCGTGGTCGGATCAAAGCTCAAGATACAGTGGCGTCTCGAGCACTTCTTCGGCACTGTAAGGTATTGCCGCCCCGAAGGCGCGGAATATCTGGTAGGTATTCAGCGCGATAGCGCCACGAGTCCGATCCCCAACCGCTCGAGCGGCACCGATGTCCCACCGCGGAAAAGCGGGAGCAGCAGCAATCCCCTGGTTTCGACACTCAAAGTTTCGACCGCAAAAGGTGCGACCGTGGAAGCTTCCGCCGTCGAAGTTTCGACAGCCAAGGTTTCGACCACCCAAACCCAGAGTCCGGCGAAGCGGCCAGAGAGCCAGCCGAAGGCAGTTCCCGCAGCCGAGAAAAAAATCGAGCAAAAAACGGAAAGTGCTCCAATCGCACCCATCGCCAGCTCGACCACGACGGCGGCGCGCGGCACGGGTCACGAAATCGATAACCGGGACAGTCGGCGCTCGCAGCCTCGAGACCTCGATGCTGCCCAGCATCTCGAACTGCTGCAGCCCGAATTGCCGCAGCTCGAACTGCGGACCGAACCCCGAACCGAACGGTCTCCAGCGCAAGCGGGCAAGGACAAGGATGACGAAAGGAAACATATGCTAACCAAATGGCTCGAACTACCCTGGCGCGAGAAGCAGGAGGGCCTGAGCGCAAGCGGCCCGGAAAACGGCGAAGCCAGCACCGACGGAAACAGCAACGGCAAAAGCGAGAAGGAGAATGTTATGCCCCAGCCAACTCCACCCACCCTCAAGGCTCCTGTGCGTTCGGCACGGGAGGTCCCAAGCTTCCAAGTCGATCTGTCGACCATGGAAGATATTTACCGCGCGGCCGGGATCATGAATCCGCGGAAGGGATACAGCATTAACAAAGTGGTCGAGATGCTGCACAGCGAACACATCCGCGAGTTATCGAAAGAGATGAAGCGTGCCGCGGTGCTGATGGCTCTCGACACGGCCGGAGTTCCGATCGACCAGGTGCAGAAAGACGCCAAAGCGCGTCAGGATGCCTTGGATTCGCACGAGGCCGAGCAGAGGAAGCGTGTGGAGGCAGAATGGGCAAGGAAGGCGGACGAAATCATCCAAATCAAGGCGGAACTGGAGAGCATAAAGGCCCACTACACGGCCCGTATCGGCCTCAACATGGAAGGCGTCGCGAAGGAGAAAGCCATCTTTGCCAGTTGGCTTACCTTAAAGCAGCAGGAATGCCAAAGCATGGCCGAAGCCGTGGAGATGTGTTTGAAATCGCCAGTCCCCGAGCCCGCCAGTGCTCGGCCCTCGGATGTCAGCATGGTGAAGGCCAGCGCCAAGACAGTGTGATTCCATCGCCGAGCCGTGCCGCGCAGGAACCACCTGACTAAGAGTTGCGAAACGACGCCACTCTAACGTTTGCGTAGCAAGCCTCGGCCGATCGCCTCAGATCGACTTCACCGGGATCGCCAGCACGTCCTCCACCAGCCCAACTTCCTTCTGCACGAATGGCTCAGCGTAGGTGACGCCGCCGAGCATGCCGTAGTAGCGGGCCATGGATTCTACGCGCGCGCGAATTTCTTTTTGCGCGGGAAAGATTCCGCTGCCCGCCTCCTGATCGGTGAACTGAGACTTATACGCCAGCAGCGCCTGGAAGCGCGTTTCGAATTGGCCGGTGATGTCCACGACAAACGTTGGGCGTACGTCGCGGTACAGGCTGGCGTAAATAATTTTGAAAGGACGATGCGCGGAACCCTCCAGCGGCAACTTGGCGAGTCCCGATAGAAACGCCGCTTCGTAGCCGAGAATCGAGGCCGTGTAGTGATCCGGATGGCGCCCCTCCCAGTAGGGAAGAATCAGCACTCGCGGACGCTGTTCCCGAAGGACGCTGGCGACCTTCAAGCGATTCTCCCAGGTATTTTCTACGCGGCCGTCCGGAATATCGAGCGCGTGACGCCAGGAAACTTTCAGGATGCGCGCCGCCTCAGCGGCTTCGCGGGTACGGTCTTCGGCGGTACCGCGTGTACCCATTTCTCCTTGGGTGAGATCGAGGATGCCGGTGCGGTATCCTCGCTCGGCCATCTTGAGCAGAGTTCCAGCGCAGGTTTGCTCTACGTCGTCGCGGTGCGCGGCTAAAGCGAGAATGTCGAGGGGCATAAATGCGTCGTTGGTCACTAGTCGTTAGTCGCTGGTCGATAGTCGTTCGCGCAGTGCTGCCTATTGCGGCTTCATGCAGCGCTTCTGAATTCCAGAATGCAAACGACTAACGACCATCGACCAACGACCAACGATTGTTCCTACGCTGCCGGCTTCGTGGTGCGGCGATTCGCCAGCACGAAGGCCAGGCCGAACATGAATAGCGCAAACAGCACCAGCGTCAAAATCGATGCGGTCAGTGAAAATGCGCTGGGGGCTTCCGGATACATGAGCGTGCGCAATGCCTCGACTCCGTAGGTCAGAGGATTGGCGTACATGAGCCAGCGAATCCATCCTGACGCCTTGGACAACGGGAACAGAGCCCCTGAGAGCAGCCATAGCGGGATCAGGAATAAATTGATGATGGCGTGAAAGGCTTGCGTGGAATCCATGGGCCAGGCGATGGCGAAGCCGAGCGCGGTCAGGGCGAACGACACGAGAAAAACGGTGAGCGCTATCAGCCCGAAAGAGCCAAGCGTCATATGGATGCCGACGAGCGGCGAGAAAACCAGAAAAATCAATCCTTGGACAGCGGCCAGGGTCGTTCCGCCCAGCACTTTTCCCAGAACAATCGCCGCGCGCGGTACCGGCGCTACCAGCACCGAAAGCAAGAAGCCTTCGTTGCGGTCTTCGATCACCGACATCATGGTGAAAATCGCGGTGAAGAGGACGATCATCACCAGCGTGCCGGGATAGAAATAGTCCAGATAGTGCTGCTGGCCGGCGGCTTGTCCGGAACGA
This sequence comes from uncultured Acidobacteriaceae bacterium, assembly GCA_963773955.1. Lineage (GTDB taxonomy): Bacteria > Acidobacteriota > Terriglobia > Terriglobales > Acidobacteriaceae > Acidiflorens. The sequence continues at coordinate 44,410 of CAVZDM010000150.1, forward strand.
AACGATGTTCCGAACCCGGATCCGAGAACGACCCAGAACAGGAGCGGAGAAAGGATTACGCCCACTACCCGCGCACGCTGACGATAGAAGCGCACGACTTCGCGCCACCAGAGCGTGAAGGCGGGCAGCAGGATTCCGGCGGATGCGGGCGCGGTTGCGGGGAAGGTCGCGGTTTGGGTTGCCATTGCTCTTAGTTTAGCAGCGTCAGTGGCTCAATGTTTCTTGGCTTTCTTCTTGCCAGTTTCCGGTGAGGGTTCGGCGTCCTCGCTCCAGAAGCGGTGCCCGGTACGATGGATGAAGACGTCTTCGAGGGTGGGCTTGCTCACGCTTAGGGACTGGATCTCTCCGGGAAATGCTTCGACTACGTCGGGAACGAAGCGATGTCCATTTTCAATTTCGAGGCGAACCTGTTTGTCCATGACGGTGGCATCGACTTGAAACTTGCTGCGAATGCGGTCAGCTAACATTTGCGGGTCGCGCGCTTCGAGCAGAATTACGTCGCCTCCGATCTCGCGGGTCAGGGCTTCGGGCGTGCCCAGCGCTACTAGGTTGCCTTCGTTCAGGATGGCGAGGCGGTCGCAGCGTTCGGCTTCTTCCATCAGGTGAGTGGTGACGATGACGGAGACGCGCTCCTGATCGCGAAGAATCTGGAGATATTGCCAAAGGTCGCGCCGGGCGCCGGGATCGAGGCCGGTGGTGGGCTCGTCGAGAAGCAAAACTTCGGGATGATGGAGCAGGCCTTTGGCGAGCTCGATGCGGCGCTGCATGCCTCCGGAAAAAGTTTCTACGCGATCACCGGAGCGGTCGAGCAATCCGACGCGGGTGAGGATTTCGTTGATTCGCGTTTTGAGGTCGGGGCCGCGCAGACCGTAGAGGTGTCCCTGATGCCAGAGGTTTTCGTAGGCGGTGAGTTTGGGGTCAACGCTCTGGGCCTGGAAGACGACGCCGATGTGGCGGCGCAAGGCTCCGGGCTGGCGAACGGCGTCGAAGCCGGCGATCATGGCGCTGCCGGACGTGGGGACCATGAGCGTGGAAAGAATGCGGAAGAGAGTCGTTTTGCCGCTGCCATTCGGGCCGAGCAGTCCGAAAAGCTCGGCGGGGCGGACGTCGAAGGAGACGCCGTTGAGGGCGGTGCGATCCTGGTAGCGATGGACGAGGTCGCGAACGGCAATGATGCTGCCGGGCTGGCCTGCTGGATTCGCGGACTGGGCGGGCGGAGCTAAGTCGATGGCGGTTGAGTTCGGAGTCACAGGCTATTCTACGACGGGAACGGGGGGATTATCACCCGAAGCCATCGGGTCATCGGGCCATCGGGTGATCGGGCGATCTAAAGTCAAAGACCTTTGACCTTCGATGACCCGATGACCCGATCATCCGATGACCGATCCCCTATGCGGCGACGGGGTTCCCGCCGGGGATGCGCTCTTCGAAAGCGACGGGCACGTGGCGCCAGACCTGGATGGCCAGAACTACGGTGGTGGCGAGCAGCAGTGCACCCACGGCGACGTGGACTACGGTCGAGATCACCATGGGCAGTTCGGGCTGCGCGGCGTCTTTTCCCCACATGACGCGGGTGATGAAGGCTAGAAATCCGAGGCAGAGTTGCGCAACCATCAGACCGAGCATGGCGATTGCTGGACGGCGGACGGCGTCCACGTTCGGATAGACAGAGATGGCGCGAACCGCAGCCCAGGAGAGAACGATGGCCACGACGGCTGCGTTGATGACGTGCGGCCACCAGCTCAAGCCATGATGGCGGAACATGGCGCCGAGGATCAGTTGCACATAGAGCACAAAAATCGAGAGCAGAGTCAGAGTGAACAGAGTGGGGCGGCGCTGGTCGAGTTCGGTGCGCGGCTGCTCTTCAACCCAGCGGCGTCCGGTGAAGACGGCGATCAAGACGGCGATGCAGAAGAAGGTCTGGGCCACGGCGGCGTGCGCCGTCGACACCCATGGCGGTTGGAATAAGAGCACCGTGAGCCCGCCAAGAATCGCTTGTGAAATCACCGTTCCGAAGGCGGCAATACCGAGCCATTTGATCCAGCGGCGACGCTCAGCAAAGAATGTCCACACCGCGATCGAAATCGTCAGGAGAATGATCGAGCCGGCAATGGCGCGATGGCTCCATTCGTATTGCACCCCACCATGCAATTCGGGAACGCTGAACGATCCGAACGATCTGGGCCAGTCGGGAATGGAAAGGCCAGCATCATTGCTGGTCACGAGCGCTCCGGCAATGATCAGAACAAAAGTCGCGCACGCCACGAAGACGGCGAAGCAATGCAGTCCGCGATTATATGGAGTTTCGATGCGCTTTAGGATAAGGATAGCCCCCAGTGAAAACGTCGTCGCCTCGTACGTTGCCAGAAACGCACTAGTCTACCAGACGAGCTACCGGAACGGGTCCACGATCTGAATCCCGTCGATTTCGCGGCCTGCTTGGAAGTCCTCCGAGAAAAGAACGCGACAGCCGGCTTGTTGTGCGGACCGCAAAATCAGCGCATCCCAAAAAGAAAATCCGTGCAGCCGGTGAAGATCGATCGCGGCAAGAATGTCGGCCAGTACAGGAGCAGCGACATCAAACTCGGCGAGTATTTCTACCTTACGACGCGCGATGCGGGGATCGACATGAAGCTTTCTTGTGACGTTCACGAAATACTCCTGCAGCACCTGCAGGGAAATAACGCCAGTCCCAGATCGCCTGTGTTCGGCCACAAGATCGCGCGAGCGTCGCTGCTTCGCGGGTGCGGATTCGTCGTCCGCGTAAAGGAGGACGTTGGTGTCAAAGAAACTACGAGCGTTCATGAGCCTCGTCACGATTGAAGCGCTCGCCGTGAGAGTTACCGGTACCCGACAAGCGCTCGAACTCCTCGATACTGCGCTCGGGATCGTCGCCGCCAGCCAACTTTTGCAGGTAATCGCGGATTAGCTGGTTGAGGCTTTTCCCGAGGGCTGCGGCCCGCTTTCTGGCAAGTTCAACGGTTTGCTCGTCAATAGACAACGTGACATTCATTAACACAGTATATGTGCGCGCGTATTCCGTGTCAACATCATGCTACAGGTGCTGCTGTTCCTTCGTCGGGGATGCGCTCGGGCGAGTTCGTGCCCAACGACCTCGACGCGGAGCCCGAAACGCGCCAAATCCTGCTGATCACCGGACCCAACATGGCCGGCAAATCGACCTACCTGCGCCAGGTTGCGCTGATTGCGATCATGGCGCAAATCGGCAGCTTCGTTCCCGCCGCCGAGGCGACCATCGGGCTAATCGATCGCGTGCTGACGCGAATCGGCGCGCGCGACGAACTTCGTCGCGGCGAGTCCACCTTCATGGTCGAGATGAGCGAGACGGCGCGCCTGCTCGAGGGGCTTTCGGAGCCCGCAGCCTGCTGCTGCTCGACGAGGTCGGCCGCGGCACCAGCACCTTTGACGGGCTCGCGATCGCGTGGGCGGTGGCCGAGTACCTGCACGATCAGACGCGCGCCAAGGTGCTGTTCGCAACCCACTTCCACGAACTGACCGATCTCGCGCGCGAGCGTCCGCGGGTCAGGAATTTGAGCATGGCGGTGCGCGAATGGGGCGACGAGGTGATTTTCCTGCGCCGCGTTATCGAGCAGCCGTCGTCGCGAAGTTACGGCATCGAAGTGGCGCGCCTGGCAGGCCTGCCCGATTCGATCATCAGCCGCGCGCGCGAAATTCTTGCCAACCTCGAGCAGGGCGAACTGGACGAAGCCGTCGGTGTTAAGAAGATCATTGAGTCGATGGGTCTCACTGTGTATGTTCAACTGGATTGACGATGCCGGACTTAGCCGCAACACAGTCTCGCGCTCAACCGCCGAAGTGCTGCGTACAAGGATGCGGTCGTCATCTAGCCTTCTGTATGCGCACTCCGGCAGCTCAGTCGACTCCAAGTGGATGCCTTGGGAACTCGGCTATTTCGATGGTTTCAAGCCCAAGTTCTGTCTGGATTCTTCCTCTCGTAAACGAATACGATTCCGAGTATAAGAACCAGGAATATCTAGGGCTTTACCCGACAGTCGATCAAGATCGCCGACCTCGGGGGCCGCCTGAATCTCGGATTTACAAATATCGTGACGGGAACTCAGCGACGTGACCTTCCCCTAACAGACGCTGCGAGAGGAACGGGGGTGTATTTC
>CAVZDM010000151.1:0-26887 GCA_963773955.1 uncultured Acidobacteriaceae bacterium
ACACGGACCAGTTCGGCCGTGAGGGTTGCACCATCAATCCGCGGGGTTGGTTCTTCTGGGGTTGGTTCTTCGGAAGATTCGTCGATTTCCTCCTCGTCCTCAAGGTCACCGAGAACGCTGCTCACAGAGTCGTCGGAACCTACACCCGATTGGAGACGACGCAGACGGGTGGCGACATTCTCAAGACTCGCAGCCAGCGCGTCGATTGATGAGGCCATCCGCCGGTGGAATCCAATCAGCAGAAGCCTGCGTTGTCGGCCGCCGAACGCGTAGAGAGACGGTTCAAGAAGGTACTCGGTCACATCGTCGTAGAGTGATCGTTCAGCGTCGCTCATCGCGTATTCGTACAATCGGCAGCGACGTTGCGTGAAAGGCCGGTCCAGAAATTCCTGGGCCTGACGGCGTAGAGTCCTCCGTTGGACCATTGCGAGACGTCTTTTGAGCTCATGCTCCTGGCCAGGGACCAGCGTTCGATCATCCTCGGAGCAGAACACTTTGCGGAACGTCGCGATGTCACCGAGAAGCGTACCTGTTGGCTCGACATATTGGACTAAGCCCCACAGTTCGGCGAGCGAGTTCTGCATCGGCGTCGCGGTGAGCAGCAGGACTGGCGTGGAGCGCAGAAAGCCGCGAACACGGTGCGCCATCAGAGCTTCATCCGAACTCTCGTCGTAAATCCCGTCACGATCGTATCTCTTGTGCAATCCAGCGAAGATCTCGTGTGCTTCGTCGATAACGGCGAGATCGAAGGGCGGGACGGCACCGAGTGGCGTCGCGCCGCGCTCGCTGCCCGCGAATTCGCGGCCCACCAGATACACGCCTGGCGCAGAGAAGCTCGCCTCGTTCTCACGTGCCTGGATACCGAATAGATTTAAGAGCTCGCCCTGCCACTGACCGATGAGTGACTTGGGCACGATCAGAAGGATACGCTGCGCACCCTCCGCGCGGCGTTGGGCAATAACCAAGCCAGCCTCAATCGTCTTACCCAGGCCAACCTCGTCCGCAAGAATGCAACCACCTTCGCGAAGGCGTCGAAGCGCAAAGATTACAGCGTCAATCTGGTGAGGGTTCGGATCGAATCCGCGCCTGGCGCTGCGCAGCCGCATAGCGCTCCCGGTCGTCCGGTCGACGTACGCGAACGAGATCCTCTGCAAGGATGCGTTGATTGAATGGGTGAAGTGCTGTCATTGGCGCAGCTAGCAGATTGGCTTGAGATGAAGATGCCGGCGCACTCCGTCAGGACGCAACGGCAGAGTGAATCAGTTGCTCGTGCTTAGCGTGGCATACCACGAACGAAGAAGCGCTCACTTCTTCGACTTGGATGCTTTTTCCGCCGCAACACGTCGGGCGGCGTGCTCTCGGCTTTGTTGGGATTGCCGGGCATCGCGTATTGATCGCAATTTGGTTTCGGGGGTGTGTGGTAGTACGTGGTTACCGTCGATAGTTCCCGCTTCTTGTTGTACGGCTCATTGCACGCAGGGCAAAGTTCGTCGGACATTGATGTCTCCTCGTAAGAGCCAGTCGGAGCGGGATCAATTGCTGCACCGGGCGTCACATTGGGATAAAACTTACCTTGCGATTCATCTCGGATGAACGGCTCCAACCGAAACGGCGTGAGAATACTGACCACACGATTTCCGTCGATCCAACGCTCTCCCGTATCTGTTGACCACGGACGCTCGGGATCGTGAGGACGCGGCGTTAATGGCTGAGCCAGAATCGCTTTTGCCAAAGCCTCAATTACCCGTCAGTGAACGTCAACCAGCCGAGTAGCTTCAGCATAGAGCCTGCTCTGTTCCGCGAACCACTTATCGCGGTTTGTTGGCGATACATTTCGTCCAAGAGCTTGATGTTCTGGTCTAGGTCGTAGAAATCTCCCCCACGCGGATACTCGGGGTAAGACTTCTTCTGAGCAATGAAACCCGCGTAGGTGGAGATTATGGTTCGCTCCCGCTCGGCAATGTCCGCAGCGGTGTTGTTAGGGTCACCCACGGTGCGATACCAGTAATAGGCAATCCCGCAGCCCATCGTGTCAATATGCACTCCGCGATTGCGGAGCGGCATTTCCAGAGCGACGGCTACAACCGCGTGCCCTGCTTCATGGTAGGAACAGCTATCAACGTATTCTTGGCTGGGGCGATGCATTGGGTTACTGCCCAACTCTTAGAAAAACACCTCGTATTTGGCTTCCACGGAACGGCTGCTGGGATTCACGATCATCAAGTACCAGTGACCGTCGAAGGGCAATACCAACTCTTGGTGGTGGTGTCTTCGTGGCGGGTCTTGAAAACCCCCATAATACTTGAAATTCTTGACGCCACTGTCGAACTCTTCGAGTGTCTTCTTGGTCATGATGTAAGTCCTTACCGAGTGGTCAGCACGGACATCGAACTCAATCGTGCGACTGGCGGGCACACGATATCTGATCCGAGCGTTCTGATTGGCTCCTATGACCGCAATTCCCATATTCAGGCTTTCTGCTCTGGCTCTTGTGTAGCTGGTGCCGCTGTCGGTGCCGACTCAGGCGGATTCGGCTTCTCCTCTACCTCTTCGGGTTCTTGCACTTCCATCCCAAATGCTTTACGTACACGCTCCAAAAACATTCTGATCGTTCGGTAAAACAGCGGGACAAGAATCAGCAGCCCCACCTTCCAGTTCTCGTTCAACATTTTGAGAGCAGCTTCGATCCTCTGTTCTCGGATCGCAGCATCGCACGCAAACCAGACCCAGAGTACCTCGCGGATGACGAACAAAATCAAGACCGATGTGATGGTGATGACAACGACGGCTTCGCTGATCTTCAGACACCTATCGAACAGCAGTTCCCAATTGGAAAATTGCAGAAGCCAATGGGTCGATTTGTTTTCCGATGCGGCCACGTCAACAGAAACCTTACCACGGCAACACAACTACGCGAATGCTGCGAGGCTGCCCTTGTTGATCCGGGCCTGTACGTCGCTGTTGCGAACGCCTTTGAGATAGACCATCGTCGATGCGATGTCGCGGTGTCCCATCCATTGCTGCAGGGTGCGGATGTCGATCCCGTCCTGGAGGTGCCGCGTGGCATACGTGTGGCGGAATTTGTGAAGAAACCAGCGGCCACAGTACGCTCCTTCGGCACAGCGATTGATCTTTACGGTCCCGTTTTCCAGCTTGTGGCTCACAGTGCAGTGACCGCAGTTCAATTCTCCGCGAAACGCGACTGCCTTAAGTTTTTCCAGCATGGCGCCGTCGGGCCGGCCTGTGGCGCTTGGGAAGAGAGGATCGTCGGGGGTCGCATTCGCAGGACGGAAGGCCTTGAGCAACGCGATGAGTTTCTGAGGATACCGGGACTTCTCGCTCCTCCCAGTTCTTGGGATGAAATCCCCAGTGGGGTTTAGCGGTGACGCGCACAGCCATGTGTTTGAGATCAACATCCCGCCACGTAACGAAGCGCCCCTCCGCGTCACGAAATCCTGACATCAGATAGAACTTAAACCGGACTTCCTCGGGCTTCGTGCAGGCTCTGAAAAGCTTCGCCAAGTCGAAGTCTTCATAAATCGGCCGCACGGTTTCGACGAAACTAGGCCAGTCCGCGGCATTGAGAAGTTTGGCCTTCCCGTGCTGCTTCATCACCTGCGAGATCACGACAAGCTTGTTGTAGACACTCTTGCCCTTTTGTCCTTGCTTCAGGCAGTCAGTGGCAAAGTCGAGCAGATCTTGGCGCTCAACATCATCGATGTAGATTTTGCTACAGAACGCACCGAAGGAGTCGAGGATGGGACGGTAGGTGCGGAAGGTTCGCAACGAGCGATGGTAGCGGACATAATCCTTATACGCATCGACGGCATGCTTTAGAGTCGTACGCTCCTGGGCTACTTCGACGACGGGCGGTACCGGAATAATCCCGTTGCGCACGGCATCCAACTCGGCTTGCTTCGCCCGTACCTTGTCGGCAGCGGCGAAGCCATTCGGCCCGGCCGCTTCACGATACCGCTTGCCGCCTTCCCACCATTCGATGTAGTAGCTACCTTCGGCGTGGACCTCGTCCTGACCCGCGACTGTCACGTGATCGCGCCGAACCCGACCCTTGCTGTCGAAGAGCGCCGGAACGAGAGGCCAGGTTGCGCCAGCCGATGTAGAAATCTTGATTTTCTTGAGGAGTTTGACGCGGGAGATTTTCGGCATTTGGCGGTTCCTCGTCTGAACCGCCACCATATTCGCCTACAAGGCTTCTAAATGCAAGTAAACAAATGCACGCCGTGACAGGGCAGCGTTCTAACCAACTGAACTACGTCCCCTCTTGTTTTTCAGACCAGAGCATCTGTCATCTGTTCCTGCTCTGTGAATGAATTGTAGCAGACCGAATTCAGATCGGTACAGGTTCTGACCCGGCTAGGAGCGAAGCTGAAGAGGTGTTCGCCGGCGCAACAGGCCGGGAAAGCTTGGGGCAAACATCATCATTGTTACCGCGGACACTTCCCTTCTGGGCTGGTTTCGCCAAGAATAGAAGCTGATCGTGACGGATGCGCAAAACAACCCGGGCGGAGTTGCCGTGGCGACTACCACCATGGCCAAGGCCATCGAGCGCTACTTTAATGTGGCGCTTTATCTGCTTGTGCTCAGTGGTTTCGTCACTTTGGCTTTGACCGGAGGGCTGGATCTGCCGGCGGTGGTTCTGGTGGGAGTGGCGCTAGCGCTGCGCGGATTCCAGTTGATGACGCGGCGTGAGTTTGTAATTCTGGAACGCTGGACCAATATCCTCACGCTGATTTACGTATTCATCTACCTCGGCGACTACTTCTTCGTTTCGCGCGGCTTTCTGGGAGCAACGATTCACCTGGTGCTCTTCTTGATCGTCGTGCGGCTATTCTCGTTGCAGAAGACGCGTGACCATTACATGCTCGCGGCGCTTTCATTTGGGATGGTGCTGGCGGCTGCCGTGCTCACGGTTGGCAGTGTGTTCTTGTTTTCTTTTGCCGGCTTCCTGCTGGTTGCGGTCATCACTTTTGTGCTGATGGAGATGCGGCACTCGGTCGCCGCTGAGCAAACGCTTGCACTGGATCCAGGCGTCGCTTCGGCCGGGGCTGTCGCTCCGGGCGCTATTTCTGCAAGTCGGCGCATGGCCTATGCGCTGCTGGCGATCGCTCCGGCGCTCATGCTGATGATCCTCGCCGGCAGTTTCCTGATCTTCTTCTTTCTTCCGCGCATCTCGTCACGCTATCTCAGCGCTTACACTCCGACGAGCGACGTCTCGACGGGCTTCACGGATCGCGTAGAACTGGGCCGCATTGGCCAGATACAGCAGTCCAGTGCGGTGGTCATGCACATCGAGATTCAGAACGACCTGCAGGGCGCTTACGACTTGAAGTGGCGCGGGGTTTCGCTCAGCAATTTTGATGGCACGACCTGGTCGAATTCGTTTGGGCAGGCACCGCTACGACCGTCTGGAGATGGGAGCTATCGGCTGGCGCCTGCTGCGGACCCACGGAGCCGAGCGGTGGTCGCAAGCCGATCCATTCATTATCGCGTGCTGATGGAGCCGATTGGAACCAACGTTTTTTTTCTGGCGGACCGGCCGCAAAGCCTCACGGGAAATTTCCGGCTGGTGAGTATGGACGCCGGGGGAGCTGTCTACGATCTCGATGCCGACCATCCCATCAACCGGTACGACGCCGAATCGCAATTGGCCGAGATCGACAGCGATGAGCTTCGCTTGGCGGCGAACACCGCGCCGGCAGGCATGGACCAATACCTGAAACTTCCTCCGCTTGATATTCGCGTTTCGAAGCTGGCGGAGGAAATCACGGCGTCCGCTCCCAGCAACTATGAGAAGGCGGCCGCGGTGGAGCAGTATCTATCCACACACTTCGGATACACGCTGGAATTGCCACGCAGTCTGGCGCGGGACCCGGTGGCTGATTTCCTGTTCGAGAGAAAGCACGGTCACTGCGAATATTTCGCCAGTTCGATGGCGGTGATGCTGCGCTCGCTGCGCATCCCGTCACGAATGGTAACGGGTTTCCGCGGTGGCGAATACAACGACCTCACCGGCCAGTACGTGGTACGAGCCAGTGACGCCCACTCGTGGGTTGAGGCTTATTTTCCAGGCTCCGGTTGGATCAGTTTTGATCCGACTCCTGCGGGTGGCGCGCCGGCGCGGACCGGTTGGTCGCGGATGCAGCTCTACGTGGATGCGGCGGCATCGTTCTGGCGGGAGTGGATTATCAACTACGACGTCGGTCACCAACGCACTTTGGGGAAGGATGCGGCTACCCGCACCCGGCAGTTCTATGACGAAGTTCGCCGGTGGATCTGGCGGCGGCATCGGGCCATGCTGCGGTCGGCGCGGCGCGTGCACGACCACTTCACCAATTTCCCGCTGCAATGGCTGGGCGGGTTGATCGCGGTCGCGGCTGGGCTGATCACACTGTTGAATCTAAGGCGGCTGATCAGCGGGCTGCGCGCACGTGGGCTGCGAGCGCATCCGGAACGCGCGCCGCGTGAATCGGCTGCACTTTGGTATGACCGGATGGTGGGGCGCATGGCACGGCTGGGCTGGCGCAAGTCACCGTCGCAGACTCCGCTGGATTTTGTGGCGGCTATTCAGGAAGTGACGCTGCAAGAGAAAGTGGGGCGGTTTACGCGGGCATATGAGTCCGCACGCTTCGGCAAGTCGGTGGACGACGCTCGAAGCCTGCCGGGGCTTTTCCGGGACATTACGGACGACAAGACCACCGGTTCTGGAGAGACGTCTGACCGCGTGGCCGCCGGCTAGAGACAAAAACCTAGGATTATTGCGACTGCAGGTTTGCCGAGGCTCGGCTTGGACAGCCGAGGGCGGCTGTCCCTACGCGTTCCTGGAAGCCGAGATGCGCAGGGTTGGACGGGGCAGAGCCCCGTCACCAGACGTGCTTAGAAGCGGTAGCCGCCGCCGACACCGACGTAGTAGTTGTGCTGGCGGCCGCGGCCGGTATCAACATTCAGGTCGGGGGTTCCGGAGTAGAAATCGCGCGCTTCGAACCGAAAGCCCCATCGGTGCCAAACCCACACATCCAGCCCAGCTCCGAACTGGAGTACGCCAGTATTGGTGCTGGTGGGCCCGGGGTTGGGTCCGCCCCAAACGAGCGTAGAGGATTGCCGCCAACGCCCATAGCCGCCGCCTAAGCTCACCCACGGACTGACAGAGTCGGCGGAAAAAGCGTTCACACGCACGGAAGGGGTCACAAACAGCGCATCGATGCTCTGAGGAATCTGGTTGATGGCATAGTTGAGGTTCATCCCTGGACCGAACGATACGGGCACCTCGGCGCGAACTCCAAAAATCTTGTAGGTCTTTAGCAGACGAGCATAATTGGCCACGACGGTTCCCGACGCATTTCCGAAATGAATCGGGAGACCGGTACTGGGCACGGTCTGCGTGCTGACGAAAGTTAGCCCCGACGTAACGGTAAGCTCATTCACCTGCACCTGCGCGAAAACGCTGGACAAAAGAAATAAAACCGGCACAACTAAAACTGCGAGGCGTTTAGCCAACATCTCTCCTCCGGAGGTCTTGAGGGATGTATTTGTGTTTCCATAAGATTAGCACGGGCTGCCTGATCGGCGGAAAACATAAGATATCCCTTTTGGTGCCCGGGTTCCGGCGTCCGGCCGACGCGGACATGGCGATGCCGGATGTTAGAATCGTGTAGGTCTGTTTCCTGCTGATCATTTCCGATCTGCCTGTAACGATGCCCCTAAAGAAAAGCATATCCGCGATTTCGAGGCCGACTGCCCCGGCCAAGGTAGGTTTTGTGAGCCTGGGCTGCCCCAAGAACCTGGTTGACAGCGAGGTGATGATGGGCATGCTGGCCCAGGCTGGCGCCGAACTTACTCCCGACGCCGAGGACGCCGACGTCATCGTGGTGAATACGTGCTCGTTTATCGGCAGCGCGCAACAGGAATCGATCGATACGATCCTCGAAATGGCCCGCCACAAAACGGGCGGCAAGGCGAAGCGACTGGTGGTGGCTGGGTGCCTGGTGGAGCGCTTTCGCGATGAGATTCGCAAGAACATTCCGGAAGTGGACGCGGTCGTGGGCACAGGTGAGCTGGAGAAAATTCTCGCGGCTGCCGGAGTGGCGGAAACGCCGCGCATGCCGTCTCCGTTCAATATTCTGAGTTCAAACGCGCTAACTTCGAACCAACTAACCTCTAGGCCCGAGGGTGATCATCGCCGCGGACAGGGACGCTTTGCGCGCGATTCCTGGGACGGTGCCGTCGCCGACCTGCCCAATTATCTTTACGACGACCGCACGCCGCGCGTGCTGACCACACCTCGATCCTCGGCCTACATAAAAATCGCTGAGGGCTGCGATCATCCCTGCAGCTTCTGCATCATCCCGCAGCTTCGAGGACAATTCCGCTCGCGGCGTTTCGAATCCGTTATTGCCGAGGCCGAGCGGCTGGCGCAGTCGGGCGTGCGCGAAGTCACGCTCATCGGACAAGACACCACCTGCTACGGCGAGGATCTTGGACTGAAGGACGGCCTCGCATTGCTGCTGGAAAAACTTGCGGGCGTTGAAGGGCTGCAGTGGATTCGTTTCCTCTACGCTTATCCCAACAAAATCACGGGGCGACTGCTCGCGACGATCGCTGCCCACGACAATATTTGTTCGTACATTGATGTGCCGCTGCAGCACGCCTCAGCGACGGTTCTGAAGCGCATGAAGCGTGGCGGCGGCGCCGATCTGTTCCTCCGCTCAATCGAGAAAATGCGCCGCGTAATTCCGGACGTTACTTTACGGACTTCATTCATCGTCGGCTTCCCGGGCGAAACCGAAAAAGAATTCGAACAGCTCTGCAGCTTCGTGAAAGACGCCGCCTTCGACTGGATGGGCGCTTTCGGCTACTCGGACCAGGAAGGCGCGGGCGCGTTCGATCATGACGAGAAGCTGAAGCTCTCCCTGCGCGAGATCGAGGGCCGCCGCAAGTCGCTGATGTCGATCCAGAAGAAGGTCAGCCGGACAAAGAAGAAAGCGCTGATTGGACGCGAATTTGATCTGCTGCTGGAAGGTGCTTCGACGGAATCCGACCTGCTGCTCGAAGGCCGCACCGCGATGCACGCACCGGAGATTGACGGCAAAGTTTTCGTGAACGATTATCCCGAGGGAAACGAGCCGAAGGAGGGAGAGTTTTACCGCTGCCGCATTACGGCGACACACGATTACGACTTGGTGGCGGAAATCGTTTGAGCGGAGAGGAATCGAGACGGTGACAGCCGCGACAACAATCGAATCTCCAAATTCAAAGCTTATCGCGCCGTGGTTGCATACGGTATTGCTCATCGCATTATTTCTGGGATTAGCGATCGGCGGGGCGTTCTTTCAGCGACAGGCTCACTCGGCGCCCGGGATGTTGCAAGAGCACCCGCAGCTCGTGCCGTTCTACCTTTCGCTCATCGCAATGGAGTGGGGGCTCTTCGTCTGGGTATGGAGAGGTGGCCTTCGCAAGACCGGAACGACGGTGAGCGAACTGATTGGCGGAAGGTGGGCAAGCATGAGAGATGTGCTCGTGGATTGCGGGCTGGCGCTCGGCCTATGGGCGGTCTGGACACTGGTCGAGATGGCGTGGAAGCGCTGGCTCGGGCCTAGCCATGCTGCTTCCATCCAGACTTTTTTGCCCCAACGAACCGTGGAAATTGTGCTCTGGATTGGGGTTTCGATCAGCGCCGGGTTCTGCGAAGAGCTGGTCTTCCGCGGCTACTTCCAGAAACAATTCGAGGTTTTTACACATAGCCGGTGGATTGCATTGTTGCTGCAGGCGGTGCTGTTCGGGGTTTCGCACGGTTACCAGGGAATCGAAGCGTGCGTGAAGATCGCATGCTATGGCGCTTTGTTTGGCTTGCTCGCAGTCTGGCGCGGGAGCCTGCGGCCCGGCATGATCGCGCATGCGTGGTCGGATATTCTTAGTGGCATATTTGGGATCTAACGGCGTTTTTGTGAGACCGTTCCACTGGTATAACAGTCTGGGCCACATGAGTAGCTGGTAGAGACGCGGCTGGCCTCGTCTCCGGCGGCCGCGAGTTTGTCAGCACTCCGAGACGGGGCAAGCCCCGTCTCTACCAAAATGCACTTATGCCACGTAAGCGCACGATCAAGCTCCGCTGCCCGATCTGCAAGAAGGCGACCAAGGCCGCTGACGCGGACTTCCCTTTTTGCAGCGACCGGTGCCGCCTGATCGATCTCGGCAAGTGGGCCAGCGGCGGGTATGTGATTTCGTCGCCGGTGACTGACGCCGATGAGGCGGTCCGGCAAGATAGCCCCGATGACGAGGATGGGGACTGATGAATCCTTCGCCCGAGGCGACCACCACCGCCCCTCCGCGGCAGGCTGCTCCTTTGTGGGCGACGCTGGTCGCGACGTTCTTCGGCGCGGGGCGCCTCAGACCCGGCCCCGGCACCTGGGGATCGTTGGCTGCGGTCATTTTGTGGGCATTGACGAGTTCACGGATCCCGGTCGCTAGCCGCGACTGGGCAACGATCGTTGCGGTCGCGGCTGTGACCCTGATCGGAATTCCCGCAGCCACGCTGGTCGCGCGGTCTTCTGGGTTGAGAGATCCGCAAATCGTCGTCATCGATGAAGTTGCGGGGCAACTGGTTGCACTCATCGCCGTGCCGCTGGCTTGGAAAACCTTTCTTGCGGGCCTTATACTCTTCCGTGTCTTCGATATTTGGAAGCCGTTTCCGATTCGGCGATTGGAGCGGCTGCCTGAGGGCACCGGCATTGTGGTGGACGACTTGGGAGCGGGACTTTATGCGCTCGCTGTCATGCATCTTCTGTTGCACTTTGGACTTCTAACTAAGTAGCAGTTAATCAGGTAACCGGGCTCCCCGCCGGAACAAACTCATGAGCATCTCCGACCGCCTGCTGGGAAAAAAGAACGTCAACGGCAAACCGCACATCGAAGCGGTCACGCCGAATTTCGCTTTGCCCGGAGGCGAGGTTCGTATCATTGGAAAGAGCTTGCGCCCGCCCGAGTTGCGCCGGCCGAGCGTACACTTCGGCGAGATCGAAGGCTCAGTGCTGATTGGGTCCGACGATTTTGTGGTGGCCCGCGTGCCCGACGGAGCGATCTCGGGCCCGGTCACAGTGAGCACGGACGGAAGTAGCGGCGGAAGCGCCGGCGGCCACATCAGCAATCCCCACTCCATTAGCGTTGCGGTCCCGGTTGCCGACAATCTTCATCCGGTTACCAATCCGGCGCTCGACCGCGAAGGCAACATCTATGTGACTTTCTCCGGATCGCGCGGGCAAAAAGTTCCGGTCGCGATCTTCAAGATCGACACGAACTACAACGTGAAGCCGTTTCTCAGCGACATGATGAACGCCACTTCGATTGCCTTCGACCGCGAAGGCCAGATGTACGTTTCATCGCGGCATGACGAGGCCGTGTACCAGGTGGCGCCGAACGGCACGGTCTCGACCTACGCCGAAGGCATGGGCGTCGCGACCGGCATTGCCTTCGATACGCGCGGAGAATCTCTACGTCGGCGACCGCAGTGGAACCATTTTCAAGATCGCTCGCGACCGGCAAATTTTTGTTTTCGCCACGCTGGAGCCGAGCGTTTCCGCCTATCACCTCGCCTTCGGTCCGCATGGCGATATGTTCGTCACCGGCCCCAGCACTTCCAGCTTCGATTGCGTTTATAAAGTCGACCCACACGGAACGGTGTCCGTGTTCTACCGTGGTCTGGGACGTCCGCAAGGGCTAGCTCTTGATGTCGAGGGCAATATTTACGTCGCCGCCTCTCTGGCCGGCAAACGCGGCATCGTGAAAATCACTCCCCAAGGCAAGGCGAACCTCGAGGTTTCCGGCCAGGGTCTGGTCGGACTCGCCTTCGCTCCCGGCAAGTCGGCGATCCTCGCCACCAACGGCGCGGTGCACCACATTTCCTGGAATATTCAGGGACTGCCGCTGCTGCCGGAGTGACAGGATTTTGTAAAAGGTTATGCGGATCCGGCCCTGCCTAAGCCAGCCTGCAGGCTGGCGCGAATTACTCCCAGCAATTCCTCGTTGTCGGCGGGCTTCTGGAAGAAGGCGACGGCGCCCGATTCGAGAGTGCGTTTTTCATTGGCGTCGGGATCTCGAGCCGTAAGAACGATTACCGGAATCACCGAAAGCGCCGGATACTCCTGCAAATGTTTGAGCACGGCAAATCCGTCGCCCGCGGGCAGCCCGAGATCGAGAATGATGAGGTGGGGATGCTCCTTCTGAGCCATGGCGATGGCAGAATAGCCGTCGCAGACGTTGATGGTGTCAAAGTGATTGGCCCGCAGGCGCAAACTGAGCGCCTGTCTGAGATCGGGATCGTCATCCACGACCATGATCTTCGCTCGCTTCGTGGACGGCTCGGGGTTGTAACTCTCAGTTAGCATTTTGCGGTTCTCCTTTTCCGGTAGATTGTTCCTTGCTCCACAGACCCCTCTGAATCAATTCGGTGACATAATCGGCGACGCCCCATACCTGTTGTTCCAAGATCCTCGGGTCGGCGGCGGGCGGCGGCGGAATCGCCTCGGCCGTCACCAGCAAGGTGCCGCTGGCCTTCAGCTTGGGCAGCGCACCGAGGTGATCGCGGATGCGGTCCATCATGATGCTGGCTCCCGTACCGTCGGTAGAGGCGACCACAAAAAATGTTTCGCCGGCGCCGCTGGTTTCCATGGGTGGAAGCACCAGATCCTTGTCAACATAGATACACTGCCGCAGGCACTCCAGACTTCGCTGACAAACTTCTTTCCAGCTACCGCGCAGTGCTTTGGACAGGGGGGTCAGCTCCACCCGCACCAGCGCAATGTCCGGTCGCAAATGTCCCTGCTCGGTAATCACCGGAAACAGGAGCTTGGCGAGCGAGTAAAACGGCAAGGTAAACGAGAACGTGCTGCCGCATCCGGGTTCGCTGGCAACCCACATCCTGCCGCCGTGCAGGGTCACGATTTCCTTGGCAATATAGAGCCCCAGACCGAGGCCGCTGCGGTTGCCGTCCACGGCATGCGGGTCCTGGTAGAGACGATCAAAAACCTGCGACAGGGTTTCTGGAGGAAGGCCTCGACCGCTGTCGTTGACAGACACATAAACGGCGGTCGGATCGGTTTCCACCAGCGAGGCCTTCACTACCACCGACCCATCGGTTGGAGTGAACTTGACGGCGTTATCGATCAGGTTGATGAGGACCTCGAGAGTGCGATCGGGATCGGCATAGACGAGAGGGATGGCCTGCTCGAATACGGCGGCGAGGCTAATGTGATTCTCGGTGGCGGTGGGACGCATCATGGCAACCGCCTGCTGAACCAGTTCACGGATGTCGATGCAACGCGGTTCGATACGCAGTTTGCCGCTTTCAGCACGGGTGGCTTCCAGCAGGTCGCGGATCATGGCGTGCAACTGATTCGTACTCTTAAGGACGGATCTCAGGTGGTCGGTTTGGTTCGGCGCTAGCGGCCCAGCCAAGCCATCCAAGAGAAGCGTCACGTACTGGTAAATGCAAGTCAGCGGTGTGCGTAATTCGTGGGAAACGTGCGACAGAAACTGGTCCTTGAATTTGATTTGCTCCTGGCGGTTGATTTCCAGGGCGCGCAGCAACCCCTGCCGTTCGATCGCGTAGCGGAGGGCTCGCTCCAGTTGTTTACTGGTGATGTCGCCTTTGACCAGGTAGTCCTGAACGCCCATGTGAACGGCTTTGATGGCCAGCGCCTCATCGTCTTGGCCGGAAAGGATCACCACCGGGACGTTCGGAGCCTTCTGCATGATGCGGCGAAAGGTTTCTGCGCCGCGGCTATCGGGCAAGTTCAAGTCGAGCAGTACTAGCGTGGGTATCTCCACATCCAGACAGGCGAGAGCGTCGGCGAGGCGAGGGACGCAGTTGACCTGGACCGGGGACTTGCCTTCTACCAGGCGCAGGCGCACCAGATCCGCGTCTCCGGGATTGTCCTCGATCAACAAAACGCGCGCAGGTTCGTTATCCATTATTTCTCCTTTCGTGGCAGGCTCGCGGAACCGAACCAGAATTGTTCGATTGACTGCACTGCGGCAAGGTAGTCCTTCAGATTGCCGGGTTTGCTGACATAGCAGTTGGCGCCCAGTTCGTAGCTGCGCCCGATATCCGGCAAGGCGCACGAAGTACTGAACACGACGATGGGGATGGTGCTCAGAATCGCGTCCCCTTTGACCTCGACCAATACCGCTCGCCCGTCTTTCTTCGGCAGATTCAGGTCCAGGATCACCAGGTCGGGACAGAGTTCTTCCGCGTGAATTCCCTTCCGCTTGAGAAAGGCCAGGGCCTCCTCGCCATCCCCCACGCTCTCGACCCGTATGAGACGAAGGGTTCCCTGAAGCGCCTCGCGGGATAAATCCACGTCAGCGGGGTTGTCATCCACCAGAAGGATCATGCGAACTTGTTTCATGAGCGCGCCCGCCCTTCTTCTTCGGGAGCAGCGGCGGGCAGGGTGAACTTGAAAGAGGAACCCTGTCCGACCTTCGACTTCACCCAAATCGTGCCGCCGTAGTGTTCGATGATCTTCTTACAAATGGCCAGGCCAATGCCGTTGCCGGGGTACTCGGTCCGGGCGTGCAGGCGCTGGAAGACGACAAAGATGCTTTCCGTGTATTCGGGAGCGATACCGATGCCGTTATCGCTCACGCTGAACAACCACTCGTGACCCGATTTTTCAACCTGCACGGAGCACTCCGGTGGCGCTCCGTTGTGAAACTTGATGGCATTCCCGATGAGGTTCTGAAAGACCTGCGCAACCTGAGTTTGATCTGCCCACACGGTCGGAAGCGTGGCATGGGTGACGACCGCGCCGCTCTCCTCGATGGCGGAGGTCAGACTTTGCAGAGCCTCATCGAGCGCCACATTGCAGTCGACACTCTTGCGCGTAGCGCCGTCTCGCACCACTCGCGAAAAAGAAAGCAGATCCTGGATCAGGACCTGCATGCGCACCGCTCCCTCACGGGCGTAGCCCAGAAATTTGTTGGCATTTTCGTCGAGTTTGCCGCTATAGCGATCGGATAGCAGCTGCGTATAGGATGCCACCATGCGCAGAGGCTCTTGCAGGTCGTGCGATGCCACATAGGCAAACTGCTCGAGTTCGCGGTTGGAACGGGCTAGTTCTGCTTCCGCGTGCTTGCGCGACGTGATGTCCTGAACGATTCCAGACATACGGGTCGTGCCGCTCAATGAGTCCCGGTAGTGGTCACCGCACGCCCAGATCGATCGAATATCTCCGTTGGGACAGACGATTCTGCATTCAAATTCCCATCCCCTCCCCTGGCTTGCACAACTCTGAAAATGCTCACGCACCCTCTTCCGATCCTCAGGATGGACGTGGCGAAGAAAGATATCAAAGTTCCATTCCGGCAAGAGCGATTCATACCCAAAAATCTGATCGTGAAGCAACGAACGAGTGGCTACCAACGTAGTCAGGTTGAGTTCCCAATCGCCGAGTTTCGCAGTCTCCAGCGCGAACTTTCTTCTTGCATCGCTCTGGCACAATGCTTCTTCCGCGCGCTTGCGTTCGCTGACGTCACGGGCAATTTTTGAAGCGCCCATGATCACGCCGTTGCTATTCCTGATCGGCGAAATCGTCACCGAAACGTCAATATGCGTGCCATCTTTGCGAACCCGGACAGTTTCAAAATGCTCAATGCTCTCACCGCGCCCAATTCGCATCAGAATGTCGGCTTCTTCATTCGCGCGCTCAGGTGGAAAGAGCATCTGCGTCGATTTGCCCACGGCCTCTGCTGACGAGTAACCGAAGACCTTCTCGGCGCCGCGATTCCAGGCGGTGATCGTCCCGTCCAGGGTCTTGCTGATAATGGCATCGTCGGAGGACTCGACGATCGCCGCCAGTCGTTCACGCCCTTCCTCGACTTTCACTTGCTCTGCCTCGCTTCGATCCACCGCCGCTGCAGCCCAGATGATGAGACCGCCTAACAGGGACATCGAGATCAACGACGCCCAAACCACAACGCCCCACTCGGAATAAATGCCGGCCGCAGTAATTCGCCAGCGGAACCACCCCACCAGCACGGGGACGAAGGCGGCTGGAAGCAGCCGACGCGCCAACATTCCGCCGAGGCGACGACTGCACAGAAGAGCTCCTAGTCCGCTTTCCGTGCGCGCGCAAATCAGCCCCAAAGAGAAGATCGCAAGCGTGACACCTGTGGGCAAGGCCAGAGAGAGATGTGCCGCGTATATGTGGGGATCAAACGCAAAAGTGAGTAGGCCGAACGCCGCCGCGCCGCCCGCCGCAAGGGCGAGAAACTCTGCTGGCCGGCTTCTCCGCCATAGCTTCCAGTCGATTGCCAGCAAGGCGAAACCAAGCAGCAGAAAGGCTCCGGCGGTGATGGGGGACATAAGGCCAGGCCGCGTGGCAGCAGTTTGCAGAGATGGGGGAGCCGTCAATAGCAACTGATCGACACCGAAATCCAGTCCGAACAGGTGTTCCGCCAGGCTGAGCAGGCCCGCCATCGCAACGATAGATGCCGCGGCTCTTCCGGCAAGCTTCCTGATGCCGGCGAAGGATTGGCTGTTTCTTTCTCGGAGCAACCAGAGCGAAACGCCCACCAGAACAAAGCAGGCGGCAGTGTTCGCCACCATCGTGACCGGCGCTGCTCCCCAGGTAGTGAGACTCGGAATGTGAAATAGCCATCCCGCCAGCGCCGAAAGCCCAATCCCAGCTGAAAACAAGGCGGTGGCTGCGGTCAACGCTCTCAACCGATTGACCAGACGAGGATCGGAACGGTCGGTCATATTCCGCAGCTCTGAAACCTGCCCCCGGCCGACGCTTCCCGCGCCGGAACAGCGTCGGCCGGTTTGCCATCCGCGAGAAGGACCTGACGCATCGGGCTCATCGCAGGCTCCCCCTTCTCATCGTGATGACAGGCTGGCAAAGTGACTAGAAGAGCGCAGCCATCCTCGGGCGCGTCGCTCCATGGACACATCTATCGGCTCCGCTCCTTCCGCCTTTACACCCTAAAGACAAGCCAGAACTCGCCATCGAACAGCTTGCGGCCTTCTAATTGGACATGGCCGTGTGGACGTACTCGAGGACGGAAGCGGGTGGACCGGCGTCCGCTCGCTACTACCACGCACGGGTATTCGGCAACCTGGTCCACTATCGGTTTGACCGCGAATTGACCAGTTCGTACACTATATTTCTAGCTCCTCCTATGCCTGAGATCAGAAGGACACTCCTGTCAAAACTCGTTCGAGCGGCGTTCGTGCTGAGCCTGGCGTTGGGGCTGGTCGATGCGTCGGGTTGGGCGCAGGACCGGCCGCAGGTTTCGCTGGAAACCAGCGAGACGCTTTTTACGGTGCTGACCACGATCAACACGTGCGGCTATGACCAGGAGTTGAGTATTTCCGATCCGCTGCGCACGCAGATCCGGTCGGAAGTTGCCAAGGCGGTGCAGAATACGGCGGGGGCTCAGGAAGTGATCGCGCCGATGTGCTTGTTCTACCGGCAGCACCAGGCGTCGGAGCCGGCACGCGACCTGTCGCAGTATGTGTCGCTGGCACTTTATCTGGAGGAGGCGCCGACTTTCGCGCTCAAAGTGAAGCTGGCGGAGATGCCGCCCGATGCGCAAACGGTGGCGGGCATGGCGCCGCTGATGCAGGCTTTCTACCAGAAGATCGGGTTGCATGCCATCTGGGAGCGGCATCGCGGACGCTATCGAGAGTTGACCGAGGTCTATCATGATCCGCTGTCGAAGATGACGTTCGACACCGAGATCTATTTGAGGTATCCGTCGGCGGGCTACCTGGGACGCCAGTTCACGGTGTATCTGGATGCGATGGGCGCGCCGGGGCAGACGAACGCGCGCAACTACGCGGATAGTTACTACGTCGTGATTTCACCGACCGCGGGGACGGCGATCAAGCTGCAGCAGATCCGGCACACATACTTGCATTACCTTCTGGATCCGCTAGCGCTGAAAAACGGCGACTCGTTCAAACGGCTGGAACCGTTGCTCGGAACCGTGGAGAACGCTCCGATGGATGACGCGTTCAAGAGCAATATTTCGCTGTTGGTGACGGAATGCCTGGTGCGGGCGATTGAAGTGCGCTTGGCCAAGATTCCGGACGCGGAGCGAGCCAAGGGCATCGAGGAGGCGGACAGGGAGGGGTACGTCCTGACGCGGTATTTCTACGATGCACTGGGCAAGTTCGAAAGAGAGCCGGCGGGCATGCGCAATGCTTATCCGGAGCTGGTGGGCTCGATTGAAGTGGGGAAGGAAATGAAGCGGGCATCGCTGATCCAGTTCGCGGCGGAGGCAGCTCCGGAGCTATTGCACCAGGGTAGCAAGAACGAGCACTTGCTGCTGAACGCGGAGCGGCGGCTGGCGGCGGGCGATCCAGAGACCGCGCAGAAACTGGCACAGCAGGCGCTCGATGGGCAGGAAGAGGATTCGGGCCGCGCGCTCTTCATTTTGGCGGAAGTCGCGACCCAGAATCGGGATATGGAAGGGGCTCGCAAATACTTTGAACAAGCGTTGCAGGCGGCGCATGAACCGAAAGTGATCGCCTGGTCGCATATCTACCTGGGCCGCATTTTCGATTTGCGGGAAGATCGGTTCGCGGCGGTGGATCAGTATCGGGCAGCATTGAATGCGGCCGGCGGAGAGCTGCCGGAAGCGAAGTTGGCAGCACAACGGGGGCTGGAACAGGCGTATGAGCCTCCGGTGGCGAAGCAGCCGGAGTAGGGGCAAGGTTTCAGAGTTGCAAGATTTGAAGCTTTCCGGGAAGGCCAACTTAATCACAGCTTCGCTTACGCTTGAGATATTATTGCGTGTTTGAAACTTGGAATTTGACGTCTAAAATTTTGCATTGCGGGAGACAGGCATGAAGCGAGCAGCAGTCATTTTAGGAATAGTGAGTCTTGGGATCGGGATAATGAGCGTCACGGTTTGGGCCGGGGCGCAGACGAGCGGACAGCCGGCACAGCAGACCCCGCCGGCAGCGGGGCAGGCAGCGCCAGCGCCGGGCGCCGCGGCGGTGCCACCGGGAAAGCGTCCACCGCAAACCAAGACGCAGCAGGAGTTTGACGCGTGGAAAGCGGCTTCAGCCAGCCCCGACGCGGCCACGATGGAGAAGGCGGCGGACGATTTTGCCACCAAGTTCCCCGACAGCGAAGTTCGCGTGCTCCTCTATAAGAACACGATGCGCCTCTACCAGAACACGAACAACGCCGAGAAAACGGAGGCCATGGGGCGCAAGGTGCTTAGCTTTGACGCGGACGATCCCGAGGCTCTGGTGATCGTTTCTGAGGTGGTCGCGGAGAAGACGCACGACACGGATATCGACAAAGATCAGCGCTACGCCGAAGCGGTCTCGATGGCGCAGAAGGCCACGCAGACGGTGGACACGGACGTCCAAGTGCCAGCCGGCACACCGCAGGACAAGATTGACGCCTACAAGGGGCTGCTGCGCTCGAACGCGTATTCGATTATCGGCACCATTGAGTTCAAGAAAGAGAATTACACAGCCGCACAGGACGATCTGCAGAAGTCGATCGACGCGTTCCCGAGCCAACCAGACCCGGTGGTCATTCTCCGCCTGGCGCTGGCGCTCGATAAACAGCAAAAATATCCCGACGCGCTGAAGGTAGCGAACCGCGCGGTGGAACTGACGCAGGGGCAGGAAACCGGCGTGATTGGAGCCGCGGCGCGCCGTGAACGCGATCGTTTGCAGCAGCTCACCGGAGGCACACCCCCGACCCCAGCCCCGGCAGCGGCCCCGACACCGGCTCCGCAACCGCAGGCTCCTCCGAATCCGAAGAACTAGCCGCCGTTACTGGAGAGACGAGGCTTGCCGCGTCTCCACAGAAATAAGAATGAAGTCACGCGAAATCATGGCGCTGGAAGAAGGCCTGGGTTACCGCTTCCAGCGCCGGGAACTGATCGAGCAGGCACTTACCCACAGCTCGCAAGCGCGCGAGGTGGAAGCGCTGGGCGCAAGCGGCGGCTTGTCTAACGGTGGATCTAACGGGGATAACGAAAATCTCGAGTTTCTGGGAGACGCCGTGCTCGGGCTGGTCACCAGCGAGACGCTGTTCCACCGCTTTCCTGAATTCCAAGAAGGGCATCTTTCGAAGCTGCGCGCGCATCTGGTCGGGCAACGACATCTGCTGCGGGTGGCGGAGCAGCTGGAGATTGGGAATTACATGCGTCTCGGCCGCGGCGAAGAAAAAAGCGGCGGCCGCAACAAGGCAAGTCTGCTGGTCGACGCACTGGAAGCGATCCTGGCGGCGCTCTATCTCGACGGCGGGTGGGCGGTGGCACGGGACTTTATCGTGCGCGTGATCGTGGAGCCGGAGTTGGCGCACATGAAGCTGGAAACCCGCGCGATTCCGGTGATGGATTTCAAGTCCGCATTGCAGGAGGCGCTGCAGGCCAGAGGAGGACCGCAGCCGGTGTACGCGCTGGTGAAGGAGGAAGGTCCTGAACACAAGAAGACCTTCACGGTCGAGGTGAGATTGCCGGAGCCTGCGCTGGGGCAACCTGCGATGGGACAATTCGTGGGACGCGCCCAGGGCGCGACCAAGAAGCGGGCCGAACAGGAAGCTGCGAGACAAGTGCTGGAACACCTGGCGGGGTTGCCGGGCGCGGGGCAGTCGAATGGCGGGAAGGGTGCCGCCGGGTAGTCGTAAGGCATCTGATTTCTTGTAGAGACGCGGCTTGCCGCGACTCCGACCGCAACGTTCGGCATGCGGAACGCAGGAGACGGGGCAAGCCCCGTCTCTACGGAAGAATGAAGAATTATGTCGTGGAGCGAGAGGATTTCCGTGGGCGATTGGCCAGGGGCCGTTCAGTCGGTCGCGGGAGCGATTGTGACCGCGGTTTTTGTGGTCACCTTCCTGTTGCAAGCGTTCACTATTCCTTCGGGATCGATGGAGCACACGCTGCTGGTCGGCGATTACCTGCTGGTGGATAAATTTTGCTATGGCGGAGGCGTGGGGTGGAACCGTTTGATGCCCTATCGCAAGATCCGGCGCGGTGACATCGTCGTCTTTCATTATCCGGTGAATCCGGCGCAGGACTTCGTGAAGCGAGTGGTGGCCTTGCCCGGAGATCGCGTGCGTCTCATCAACAAACGCGTCTACATCAACGGCGCTGCGGTTGAAGAGCCTTATGCGCAGTACATCACGGCGGTTCGAAATTCCTATCGCGACGATTTTCCGCGCACCGAATCTCCCGACTTTGCAGTGGATGCGAAATGGTGGAAAGAAATGCCGAAACTGGTGGAAGACCACCAGTTGATTATTCCCGAGGGTCACTATTTTGTTCTAGGTGACAATCGCGATGACAGCCAGGACAGCCGATACTGGGGATTCGTGCCGCGCGAAAATATCATTGGACGCCCGCTGTTGATTTACTGGTCGTCGGGAAATTTGAACAATGATCTTCCCGGATCGCCAACCGTGGGTGATAGACTTTATCACCTTGCGTATGCGGTGACACATGTGTTTCAGATCACGCGCTGGGAACGTACTTTCAGGCTGGTGCGCTGAGAGTCGGTGGTCGTTGGTCGCCGGTCGTTAGCAAAAGGGCTCGCGACCGACTGACAACCAGCGACTAACGACCGGGGAAGATGCGCGGTGAGAAATCCTCTTGAACGGATACTAACGTGCCGACAAAAGAAAAAGAAAAAGTCATAGTCGACAAAAACGGCAAGGACAAGCCGGTAGACGAAAAGCCGCGCGAGACGACGGTGGAATTTCTGGCGTCGCTGGCGGAAGTGCTGGTCACCGGGCTATTCATCATCACATTTATTCTGCAGGCGTTTGAGATTCCCTCCAGTTCGATGGAGGACACACTGCTGATCGGGGACCACCTGTTCGTGAATCGGGAGCAGTTCGCCGCGCCCACGCGCTGGATGGGGCCAATGATGCCCTATCGCGACGTGCGTCGCGACGAAATTGCGGTGTTCATGTCGCCCGAGCAACCGGGGCTATTCCTGGTGAAACGGATTATCGGCGTTCCCGGGGACCACATCCACTTGCGCGATGACGTCGTTTACCGCAACGGTGAGAAACTGGTTGAGCCATTCGTCCGCCACAAACGGGAAGATCACAATCCCTACACCGATAATTTTCCCGCCTTGCCGCCGATGGAAGAATACGGGGTACGGAACGAAAAATGGGCACAGGAACTGCCTAAGCATATCGTGGGGGACGATATCGTCGTGCCCGCGGACAGCTACTTTGCCATGGGCGATAACCGGGACGTGAGTTACGACAGCCGCTTCTGGGGCTTTATCCCGCGCCAGAACATGATCGGCCGTCCCATGTTCATCTACTGGTCATTTGTCACCCCCGAAGACCAGTACCAGAAGAGCGACTGGAGCGACCGGGTGGGGTACTTTTTGAATCGCATCGTCTGGCACTTCTTTGATCAAACGCGCTGGTCGCGCACGCTCAGGATCGTGCGGTGAAATCTCTGCAGTCTAAATTTTTTCGGCTCAAATTTCTGAGATCGGGGCGCGGGGTGGTCGCGATCGCAGCTCTAGTCCTGATCCTGTTTCTGTTCCGGCCCGGCGTCTACAAGTTGTGTAGCCGGTCGTGTTGCTGAAGAGCGCCTGATAGCCATTCGCCGTGTTGTTCAGGCCGCTGGTGTTACCCAACAGGGACTGATAGCCCGTGGCCGTGTCGGCGGCTCCCGTGTTGCTCTGCAGCGATCCCTGGCCCAGAATGGTGGTACCAGGGAGACACGGCATGAACCCGCAGTAAAACGGGTATTGCGTGGTCGTTCCATTGTCGATCATTCCACCGACGTTTCCGCTAACCAGGTAGTTCGCGCCATAGATCGTGCCGATGCTGGCCGGGGTGCTGCTAGTCAGGTTGATGGCGTACCGCTGGGTTGGGGTGGTCAGAGTGCTGGTCAGCAGGGCTGTGCCAGAACAGCCGGTTCCGGTTACCGTTGCGCTGGTCGGCGCTACCGAGTAGCCCGCGCCCGGCTGGATCAAGGTAAGCGCCGCGCCTCCCGCGAGTGTTCCCGTGGAGCTAAAGATCGCGCCGGTACCATTTCCACCCATCAACGAGAAGAGGCAAGTGGCTCCGAACGTCACGCCCGACACGTAGGTTGCGGAGGCGACGGTGGTGGCGTTGGTTATCCGATTTCCGTTCAGGACTGTGTTGGTCGAGCCGGTCTCTCCGTTCGTGTTGATCTGGATGCCGTCGAAGGCGGAAGCCCACATCACCTGGCCGGTGAGCGATCCAAAGCTAGAAGTGTCAGCGGGGATCGTAAACTGGTTAACCGCTAAGTAGGTGGCATTCTGCGGACCATTCAATGCCGCCCAGGCGCCCGTCCCGCCGAACACGTAGATCATTTGCGAGCCGGAGTTGTACTTGTTATAGACGGTGGTCGTGATGGTAGTGGGGCCGCCCACTGGGGAAGTCGCGGCGGTCCACAGGTTTTGCTCCTGGTCGTTGTCGTGAATGAAATTGTTCAGGATCTGGTTGTCGTTGCAGCCCCTCTGAAAAATGCCGTTGCGATGATTGAAAGCAATCTCGTTTCCGATCACCATAACCCCGTGACACGAGCCCATGGTGGCGTCGTCCTCAATCGTCAGTCCCTGCTGAGAGTTGTTGTGGATGTAGTTGTTCGCGATCAGGGTGTTGGTGGTCTGGCCGCCGATCTGGATGCCGGCCTCCAGCCCCTCGTTGGAGTTTCCGGTGACGCCCCAAATCTCGTTGCCTATGATCTGGGTCCCGTCGATATTGGCGTTGGGGTAGGACGGACTGCCGAACGCTCCCGGTAAATGGGACGGAGGCGTAAACGATCACGCCAGCGCCGCCAGCCGATCCCGCGCCAGTGCCCATGTTGACCTTGTTGTTCGAGATGATGTTACAGCATCCGCCGAAGCCATAGGCCGTCGAGGCCCGCACTGCGATGCCCAGTTTCACCTGTCCGGGAGAAATCAGTTGATTGTTGTCTACCAGATTGTGCGCCGCCCCTTGGGAGGTAGCGTCGCCCAGCAGGATTCCTGTGGCGTACTGAGTGCCGAAGCCGTTGTTGAGGATGTTGTGGTGTATGTGGCCGTAAGTTGCGCCGCTCACGTCCAGCGCCTTGACCCATCCCAGTAGCGATGTCGCGCCGGTGAAATGGATGTGGTCCACTTCGAAGTACGAGGGCGGGTTGCTGTAGTCGGTGATGATCAGCGCCGCGTAGTGGCTGTGGCTCTCGGAAGTGGATGTGGATTGCCCGTTGATCCGAAAATCGGACACTTTAACGCCGACTGAATTCCCGCCTAGAAAGATCAGGCTGGTGTTGTCGTTGGGTGGACTGAGAATGGTGCAGTCGCCGCTACCGATCAGGTGCGCGTTGGTCGTGGACACCGGGAGCACCGCTGAAAAGATGAAAGTGCCGCAGGGAATCTGCACGTTATTGCTGGCCGCGAGCGCCGCTGTGAAAGCCGGGTAGCTATCCGCGACGCCGCTGGGATCGGCCCCGAAATCCAGTACGTTGACGACTTGCGCGTTCTTGGCCTTCTGGGTTTGCGCGACGGCCCCGGTGAATGGTGCTGTGTAAGGGGTGCCGTTGGCTACGGCCGCACCGACAAAGGCGTCCGTTGCGAGGGCGGTTGAAGCGTCCCCAGCGGCCTGCGTCGGCGCTGTCGGAATTCCGCTGAATGCCGGGCTGGCTGTGCCGGCGATAGTATTGTCGGTATCCACCAAAGTAACGGGAGTCGAGCTAAGGATGCACGGCGCTGTCGCCGTGGCGTGCACCAGGCCGAGCGTGGGGACGCCCCACCAGGTGCAATTGAACGAGATGGGCACGGATGGGGGCGCCTGCAATCCCACGGTATTGGCAGGCGGGGTCTGGGCGGCGCCCGCGGTCATCATGAACGCGCCGGCGCCCGCGCCTGACGTGGAAACACCGGTGAAGCTCGCCGGCAGCGTGCCGTTGCCGATGGTGGTATTGGTTACAGAAGAAGCGGGCAGATTCGCCGCCGGCAACAACCCGCTGCCGTCTAGTGGGGCGTAGCCGTTTGCCGCTCCCTTATTTGCGGTGTTCTCCACAGCCACCCCGCCGGCGTAGACCTGAGTTGCGTTGATGTTACCGGAATGGTCTCGCATAACAATGGTGGAGTTTGTGTCGTTGGCAGTAGCTGCGTTCGCCAGTACTTCGGCGTTGTGTAGATTCACCGCCGTCGATCCTCCGACACTGTTGACCGTAGCGGCAAGTCCGTTGGTGGTGACATCGCCGCTCAGGTTTCCAGACGAGGCCGAACTACCGGAAACTGCCACGATTCCGGTGCCAGCCAGACCGGCAAAGCCGTCCAACAGCGCGGAATGCGGCTCCACATTGGTGCCTATGACCAGCCCCAGATTGGAACGCGCCGCGGCCGCGTTCGACAGATCACCCAGATTGTTCGCCGGACTAAGTGGAGTAAACCCTAAGGCCAGTTCCACTCCGCTGATCTGCGTGTATGGGATTATAGGTAAATTAGTCAAAGGAATCTGGGCCGATGAATTGAGCGGCGCATATCCGCCCGGGGCGCCTCTGTTAGCTGTGTTCTCTGCTATATATCCCAGTGGAGGGCCGGGTGCGCCTGACTGGCCAACCAGTGACACGCAAGACACAGGCCATGCACCGGTTGCCTTGGGGCCGTAAAGGCAATAAGTGCTGGTATTCAGGTAGAAATCGCCATTTGCCCCGACGATGCTTGACGGTGCGACCGTACCGTTCCAAAAGGACGCACCGCCGGATGATGCGCCGGAGCCCGGCACCCCGCCGTTGACACTGACTTGAGCCAACGCAACTAAGGCGGCCAGTGCACACAATAGTCCCAACGCAGCTAGTCTTCTCATAGTGGAACCACTCTCCGAAAAGTCAAATGACGTGGAATTACCGCTGATACAGCAATCCCACAACGACCGCAGTGCCGGACGTGCTGTCCACGGCGAGCGTGGTGGGGTCGACTACGTCGGAATCCCGCTCGTCTCCAATCACCACCGACTGACCGGCTTGGAGTACGGCGATTACCTGCGCACCCGTCGTCTTGTTCAGTCCGGTCAGTCCTACGAACACATAGTCGTTCGAATTCGCCGTTTTGAAGGCTTGCACGAGAACCTTGTTGCAACGCAGGGAAACCCCGGACGGGGCCGGCACGTTCGCAATGATTGAGGTATTACTTGCTGTGACAAAACCCAGAGGAATAATTAGCGCCACGCCGCACTCTCCTTTTCAATCGCACTATAACAGTCGCTCGGAGTCTCTTTGTCCGTTGCCGCCGTCAAGACAGGTCGCGCGAGCCGTTTCCCATACCGCATCGCTGAGTTTGTGCGGCGGGCAATTCCGCGGCTGGCATGGGGGCCTTCCGGCCGCCGGCGTAACGTCGTAAGCCATTGTTGTGGCATAGGTTACCGCGAGGCCACACTCCGATGCCGGAGATCAGGCTGGAGAGTTGCGGCCCTTGCGCAAGGCTTCCCCAGAATCGAGGTTGAGCCGGTGGAACTGACTCGGATACAAATTTCGGCAAAGCGTGTGACTGGCCCGGGGCGTCACGGGACCACCGCGCTGTCCGAGCTTCTTTCCCGAAGAGACGCTATCAGGTAGTGTCGCTCAGCCCCCTCCCCAGCGCTTCGTCCCAGTCCAGCGCCCCCATTCCGCCCCATTGTGCTTCGAATCTACGCAGGCAGGCGTCAACCAGCGTCAACTCGTCCGCCTGCGTCCGGGATGAAGTCCTCCTCCAAGTCGCTCGCATCTTGGACGGGCGGATCAGACGCAGCCGAGAATGGGTTCGTCCGGGTCGATCACCAGAACCCAAACGGTTTCGACCGCCGCACCGACCTATCCCATTGTCATATCAATCGTTGCACGGGCACGCCAACGGAACACTCTTGTGGCATATACTGGACGAAAC
>CAVZDM010000152.1:0-99315 GCA_963773955.1 uncultured Acidobacteriaceae bacterium
TGTTATGTGGCACCGTTCACAGTTGGTGACTGCTCTGCAATTCACGCAGGACGAACTGCGGGATGACAATCAGGCCGTCGAGGAAGCCCGTCTCGGCGATGTCGGAGATGCGGCCGTCAATAATGACGCTGGTGTCGAGGATCTTGTAACTCTTCTTACCCGATTTTTCGCCGCCGAAGATTCCGCCCAGCGCCGCCAGATTGAGCAGGTCGCCTTTATTGGCGCCGACCACCAATCCCACGTAGGCCATGATCATCATGACCATAATCTGCAGGAAACTCTGGGTAGGGCTCACCGGGATGCTGTTGCGAATGACCAGCGCAAAAAGATAAGCGCCCACGATGCCCAGTACGCTGCCGATGGCAGCTCCAATCAACCGCTTCAGGCTCATCGCCCGCAGCCGCCACTCAAACATCACGATGGCAGCGCCGATCGACAGACCGACGGCGGCAGCAAGGTTTTGGGTCAGGTTAAACGGACGAATCACAAAGCAGATGACACCGACGATCAGGACAAACAGAAGGCGTATGAGTACGACGTCCACGAGTATGACCTCTCTCGGGGAAGGCGCCGCTTGAGCGGTTCCCGCCCCCGCTGGGCGTCCGGGGCGAATGATATTAAGAACCCCGTGCCAGCGTTCTATTCACGGAGCTATAAGAACCAATGAACCGCGCTCCGCGCCCGACCCAAGCCGAATTCCAGAAGAAATACCCCCAGAGTATACACCTCGGGTAAAGGGCCAGACAGTGAGGAAGGGAGGGGGCAGCGAGCTGAACGCGTGGGTGCATCGGGAACTGCGCGTGCGTTAGACTGTCGGGTTATCTGGAGACATCCCTGTATGAACTGGCCGGGACGAGTCGTCCTGCTGATTGGCATTTGCGCCTCGCTGTTTCTTTTTTGGCGGAAGTTCGGCGCGGCGCTGCGTGTGATCCTCACGTCGAAGCCGGACGCCGACTTCCACCTGCGGCCGATTGGCCCGCGCATCCGCAGAGTGCTCTGGGAAGTGGCCGCGCAAGGACTGGTGATTGCCCAGAGGCCGCTGCCCGGCCTCGCGCATGCCTTCGTGTTCTGGGGCTTCTGCGTTTTCGCGCTGGTGACGCTCAACCACTTCGCCGAAGGATTCGGCCTGGGCTTTCTGTCCGATGGCGGCTTCTCGCGTTTTTATTTCCTGTTTGCCGGCGTGTTCGCCGTCGCTGTAGCAATTTCAATCGCGGCGCTGGCCTTCCGCCGGTTCGTCATCCGGCCGAAATGGCTGGAGCCGCTGTCTCCGGAATCGGGCCTGATCTCATTCCTGATTTTCGCGTTGATGATCACCTATCTGGCCAGGTTCTGGGTTCCGGAAGGCAGCGTGGCGGCCTGGACATGGTGGTGGGCGCACACGGTCGTGCTGCTGACTTTTCTGCCGCTGATTCCCGGCACCAAGCACATGCACCTGGTGCTGAGCCCGTTGACGGTGTTTCTGGAGCGCGACGGCTTCAGCAAAATCCCGCCGCTGGTGGGCGACGAAGATTTCGGTCTCGACACCGGCAAGGATCTGACGCGAATTGCCAGCCTACAAGCCTACAGCTGCGTCGAGTGTGGCCGCTGCACCGAACACTGCCCAGCCAACAACACAGGAAAGATTCTGAATCCCAAAGAAATTATCTTGGGTACCCGGCACTACCTGCAGGAGTTCGGGCCGCAGAGCAGCGTACCTCTGCTTGGCAAGCACCTTTCCATGGAGGCCGCTTTTCAGTGCACCACTTGCGGAGCCTGCGAGTTCCAGTGTCCGGTAGGCATCCAGCACCTGCCGTTGATCGTGGGTCTGCGGCGCGGCGCGGTCAATACTGGCAAGTGGGACAACAGTTATGGCGGCGAGCTGTTCATCACGCTTGAGCGCCAGGGTAATGCGTTGGGGTTCGCGCCGTCTGAGCGCGGGAAATTCATCGAGAAGAGCGGCCTGCCGTACTTCGACGGGACCCAGGAATACTGCCTGTGGATGGGGTGCCTGGGATCCTATGACCCGAACGGCCGGAAGATTCTGCTGGCGCTGGTCGAGGTGCTGCGTTACCTGGGCATCAGCTTCGGCGTTCTGCGCGAGGAGAAGTGTAACGGCGATCCGGTGCGGCGACTGGGCAACGATTATCTGTTTGGCGAACTGGCGCAGGGAAACCTGGCCCAGATACACGAGGCGGGCGTGAAGAAAATGGTTTCGATCTGTCCGCACTGCGTACGTACCATGGGCGTGGATTGGAAGGAGCACGGCGGCACGGTTGACATCGAGCACCACAGCGAGTTGCTCGCCCGTTACCAGAACAAGCTGCCACTCGATACCGCCGCACAGAAGGCCGAGCAGAAGACGATGGTGTTTCACGACGCTTGCTATCTGGGGAGATATCGCGGCGTGTATGACGAGCCGCGCGAGGTGATTGCGCGCTATGGGCGGGTGGTAGATCCGCCGCGGGCGCGCGAACGTGGATTCTGCTGCGGTGGTGGCGGCGGCTTGATGTTCCTAGGCGAAGAGACCGGCAAGCGCGTCAACCTGGAGCGCGCTCAGGAACTGGTGGCCACGGGCGCCAGCGTGGTGGCGGCGGCGTGTCCATTCTGCAACTCGATGCTGCGCGACGGATTGGCGGCGGCCACTGATAATCCGCCGGAGTTGCTGGACGTCGCGCAGATCGCAGCGGCGGCCATCGCGAAGACTGGCCCGCAAAAGGCAGTTGGCGGGGACTAGACTTATGGAGCGACGGGCGTCTCGCCCGTCCACCTGTGTGGCTTACGGAAGACGCGCTTATGGTTTGACTGCCGAAAGATAAACAATAAATGGGAAGACGGTGTGCAATTTGCTGGCAAGCGTCCGATCCGCAGTCACGAAGTCACACTTCCGCTGGATGGCGAGCGCGCAGTAGAGGGCATCATAGACCGAGTGATTGTGTTTCAGCGCGACTTGAAGAGCCGCGACCGCTACCGTACCGCAAGGACTCAGAGTAATAGGGAGTGTGAGCAAGTCTCGATAGATCAGCGTCGCCTCGTCGGCGGACAGCTCCTTACGAATCATGACGCGCTTCCAGAGCGCACTTGCAGCTTCCACCAGCATCAGGTCGGGAGCCATGAGTTCAATTTCATCGTTCAGGAATTTCTCGAGGAGAAGATCGGCAGCGGCGCTATCAGGTTCGGGTAAGAACCATTTCAGCACGACGCTGGCGTCCACCACGCAGATCAAGGCTAGCGCTCTCGGTCCTCGCGAATCAGAGTGGCGCTATCGGAAAGAATGCCCGTCCTCTGTCGGATTCCCTCCCGGCGCTCGCGAATGCGCACAACTTGATCACGTGTCAACTTCGACGGTTGTGCCACACTGCGGCTAATCTTTGCAGAGTTATCGGCGGCGCGCTTGGACCCTCTTCGCATGCCCACTATTGTACGACAGTGCATTTCGCCCGTCCCAGGTCCGCCCGCAGAAGCATCGTGGCCGGGCGGGGACGCCCGGCTCTCCACGATCAGCACCTGATTCCCGCGATCGCCTCGCGAATGGCCTGCACCACTCCATCCATCTGACCGGGCGTCCCGACCGTGATTCGCACACATCCGTCGCAGCCTGGGTTGGCGGAAGAATCGCGGACTAGAATGCCGCGCCGCCGCATCGACTCCACGAATACCTTCGCGGTCGCACCGACTCGCACTAAAACGAAGTTGGTCTGACTCGGCCAGAAGCGCAGGCCTAGCTCGCCGAACAATTGCGCCAGCCGCTCGCGGCCCTGCTGCACCTGCGCAACATGATCGCGCACGAACGCCTGGTCCGCCAGTGCCTCTTCGAGGCAGGCGAGCGCCACGGCGTTCACATTGAAGGGCACACAAAACCGCCGCAGGTATTCGATCTGCTCCGCCGCACCGGTCAGCACGCCCAGGCGGAGCCCAGCGAGTCCATAGACTTTCGAAAACGTGCGCCCGACGAATAGGTTCGGATGGCTCGCTAGGTCTCGGATGAGTGTCTCGCCGTAAAATTCGAAGTAGGCTTCGTCGATCAGCACCGCCGCATCGGGCGCTGCTTCAGCAATCTTTAACAGGTCCGCGCGCGGAGCCGCCAAGCCGGTGGGATTGTTGGGATTCGCGATCGCGACCACCCGGGTGCGTGGCGATATGCGAGCCAGAAAATCGGCGCCCGGAAGCGCCAGTCCTTCGCCCGACCGCAGGCGCACCACTTTCGCTCCCAGCGCCTCGCCCAGCATTGGATACATCACGAACGTCGGGTCGGCGAACAGCAGTTCTTCGCCGGGGCCCAGATATGCCGCAAATGCCAGCGCAAGTGCCTCATCCATTCCGTTGGCGAGCAATACCTGCTCAGGCGCAAGGCCCAGGAAATTCGCGACTAGCCGCTCGCCAATCTCGCGCTGCGGATACAACGACACGTCGGCCGCCGAGAGCGAGCGCAGACGCGCCAGCACGCGTGGTGAGCATCCGGCCATACTCTCGTTGAGATCAAGGCTCAGCCCGGCGCGGCTCACGATGGGCGAATGGTACGGACTCAGCGCGGCAATCGAATCTCGTGGCTTCAGCATGCGGCGCACCTAAACATGACGATGAGTTTACTTGATGATTTCGCGCCCCGCGCAGCCTTCCTGTAGAGACTAGGCTAGCCTCGTCTCGGCAGCGCCAAGCCGCGTCCCCAAGAAATCATAGCTCGCGCCGCCGCGCATACTTCACCACCACAAAGATCACCGTACAGATCGCGAAATCCAGCAGCAGACCCCAGTCTTCCCGAAAAAACCTGTGCCTCGCGACCGCGGGCAGATGCGGCATGAGCAAATAGTAGATCGCGTTGCCGACGAGCACGGCCGCGAGCGCGTCGAGGAAATTCTTCATCGTCGTTCTTTCGCCATGGGCTCTCGCCCAAGCCCACCTCCGCTCCTCCACCCCATCGCGCGAAAACCGGGCGCGATTGGGACCCCGGCTGCTAACATTCTTTACGATGCTGGACCCGTCCACTCCAGTGCAGTTTGTGAAAGGCATCGGTCCGCGCCTGGCCGAGATCCTTGCCGCCAAGGATATTCGCACCGTCGACGATCTGCTGCACTACCTGCCTTTCCGCTACGAAGACCGGCTGAATCCGCGGTCGGTAGCCGAACTGCGCGCGGGAGAGATGGCGACGGTGATTGCCGAAGTCCGCAATTCAGGATTGTTTCGCACGCGCCGAGCGCCCATCTTCCAACTCACGGTCGGCCAGGGCCGCACCCGGCTGAAGTGTATCTGGTTTAACGCCACGTATCTTCAGGACCGCTTCCAGCCCGGACAGATGCTGGCGCTCTACGGCAAGGTCGAAGAGGGGCGCGACGGCGAACTGCAGATCGTGCAGCCGCAATTCGAGATTCTGGGCGACATTTACGAAGAGGGCGGCGCCGACGAGGCCGAAAAAAAAGCAGCCGCCTCGCTCGAGATTGGACGCATTGTTCCGATCTACGAATCGACCGGCCAGGGCAAACTCACGCCGCGCTGGTTCCGGCGGATCATCCGAGGGGCGCTGGAAAATCTGAATCCCGCTCTTAGTGATCCAATCTCCGATCCAATCCCGGCGGCGGTGCGCGCGCATTTGAGCCTGGTGTCTCCGCGAGAAGCGTTGTGGAAGGTGCACTGGCCCGATGCCGGAGAAAGTTTTGCCGATCTGCAATCGTCGCGCACGACGGCGCATATAAGAATGATCTTTGATGAACTGTTTTTCATCGAGCTGGGCCTCGAACTCAAGCGCCGTGAGCAGCGGGCGAAAACCGGAATCGCCTTTCGGCTCAACGATGGCGTTCGCGAGGCTATAAAGAAGATACTGCCGTTTCATCCGACGACTGCGCAGAAGCGGGTGCTGAAGGAAATCGCCACCGACATGCAGACGCCTTGCCCGATGCGGCGTCTGCTGCAGGGCGATGTGGGATCGGGCAAAACGATTGTGGCGTTCCAGGCCGCGATCATCGCCATTGAAAACGGCTATCAGGTCGCGTTGATGGCTCCGACGGAAATTCTGGCGCAGCAGCATTATTTTTCCGCCCGCCAGATTCTTGAACGAGCCGGATACCGCATTGTGCTCCTGACCGGCTCGCTCGAAGAGGACCGCAAACGCGACGTGCGCCGCCACATCGCGCAAGGCAACGCGCAACTGGTCATCGGAACGCACGCACTGATTCAGGATCGAGTCGAATTTGAAAATCTGGGCCTGGTAGTCGTGGACGAACAACACCGCTTCGGAGTAATGCAACGCCTAAAACTGATGAAAAAAACAGACGAAGCCCGTGTGGGGACGGGCGACTCGCCCGTCCGGCCGGGCGGGGACGCCCGGCGCTCCACTGAATCAGACCCCGAGCCCGACGTGCTGGTGATGACCGCGACCCCTATCCCGCGCACGCTTGCGCTCACTCTCTACGGCGATCTAGATATTTCGGTGCTCGACGAACTTCCGCCGGGACGCACTCCGGTGGTCACCCGCTCGCTCCCCGACGAGCGCGCGCCCGAAGTCTGGGACTTTGTCCGCAAGCAGATCGGCGCTGGACATCAGGCCTACGTGGTGTATCCAGTGATCGAGGAAAATGAAGAGCGCGAAGTGAAAGCTGCGCAGCAGATGCACCGGCAGTTGCGGGAGAAGATTTTTCCCAACCTGCATGTCGGATTGCTGCACGGCCGTCTTGACGCCGACGAAAAAGAACATGTCATGCGCGAGTTCCAACAGGGCAAGATTGAGATTCTGGTCGCGACCACGGTGATCGAAGTCGGCGTCGACGTCCCCAACGCCACCGTCATGGTGATCGAGCACGCCGACCGCTTTGGGTTGGCGCAGCTCCACCAGTTACGCGGACGCATCGGGCGCGGCGCGGCCAAATCTTATTGCGTGCTCATGCACGGCGAGAAGGTTTCGGAAGAAGGCGAACGCCGCCTCGACGCCATGGTGCGCTCGAACGACGGTTTCCAGATCGCGGAACTCGATCTCGAACTGCGCGGCCCGGGCGAATTTTTTGGGACGAAGCAGGCGGGGATTCCGAGCTTCCGCGTGGCTAATATCATTCGCGATCGGCAACTGCTCGAAGCGGCCAAACGCGAGGCGGCGTTTGTGGTCTCGGGGCCGAATCCCGAAATATCGAAAGATGAGATTGATCGGGCGCTCCGGGAAATGCGGTCACGCTGGGCGATGAGTTACGGGTTGGTGGAGGTGGGGTAATGAGTTATACGGTGGAGGCACGGGCGACGGTCCGGCTCTCCACCGGAGAAGTTGCGGGCACCGCTAGGGCTTGGAGGGAGGGGCGGCGGGCGCATCGGCCTTAGCACCTTCCGCAGCCCTTGTACCCTCTATCTTGCACTTGTACTCCTTGCCGTCGTCGCGACGTATGTAGAGCCTCTCGCCGTCCACTCGAAAGTCCACGGCTTGCCCTGTCTCGAATTTCCCTGCCTGGAAAGAACCGCAATAGTCAATCCTGTAAACCAAATCGGTGCCTTGCAATGCGTACACCTTCTTGTTGCGGGTAACGGTTCCATTGTTGGCACCCACGCCGCCCCTGATGTCGGTGGCCTTCTCCCAGCCAGTGATCGTCCCCTTCTGATAGGTGGGTGGTGTTTTGTCGGCGGCGGCTGAAATTGTGGTCATTAACAGAATGAGAAGTGCTGTGCGGAGTATCGTAAACGAGTTCATAGGCCTCTTTGCCCAACCTAATTCTCAAAACGTTCAAATTAGCTCTGGAAGCGTAGGTTGTCAAAGGCATAATCACGGGAAATCCCCGCCAACTTCCTGCCTTTCATTGACTTGCTTATTTCACCCCCGTAAGATTGGGCGCGAACTCTGGGGCACTAACTTTAATTCCACTTTAATTCCAATGATCGGCCAAACCATCTCGCACTATCGCATCCTCGAGAAGCTGGGCGGCGGCGGGATGGGCGTGGTTTACAAGGCGGAAGACACGCGCCTGCGGCGCTTTGTCGCCTTGAAGTTCCTGCCGGAAGAGGTATCCAGAGACCCCCAATCGCTGGCGCGATTCCAGCGCGAAGCGCAGGCCGCCTCCGCTCTGAACCATCCGAACATCTGCACCATCCACGACATTGGAGAGCACGAGGGCCGGGCATTCATTGCCATGGAGTTCCTGGACGGGCTGACGCTCAAGCACCTGATCGCCGGGCGTCCACTGGAGTCCGACAGGATGTTGTCGCTGGGCATCGAGATTGCCGACGCGCTGGATGCGGCGCACGCGGAAGGCATCGTGCATCGCGACATCAAGCCGGCGAATATCTTTGTGACCAAGCGCGGACACGCCAAGGTTCTGGACTTTGGCTTGGCGAAAGTGGCGGTGCAGCCCGCGCGCGGCGAGAAAGATGCGACGCTTGCGACGGTGGACGCGCAGCACCTGACCAGCCCGGGGACGGCGCTGGGCACGGTGGCGTATATGTCGCCGGAGCAGGCCAAGGGCAAGGAACTGGACGCCCGCAGCGATCTGTTCTCGTTCGGTGCGGTGCTGTACGAGATGGCAACGGGGACGCTGCCGTTCCGGGGCGATACCTCGGCGGTCATTTTTAACGCGATTCTGGAGCGGGCGCCTACCTCTGCGATTCGCTTGAATCCGGAAGTTCCCGCAGAGTTGGAGCGGATCATCAGCCGGTCGCTGGAAAAGGACCGGGATCTGCGCTATCAGCATGCGTCGGAAATGCGGGCGGAATTGCAGCGGCTGAAGCGGGATACGGAGTCGGGGCGGAGGATCGCGGCGGAAGAGCCGCCCGAGGCTGAGGCCCGAGATTCTTCTCAACCAGCAAGTCAACGATCATCTAGTCTCGGATCATCGAGTCAACGATCGAGTAGTTCATCTGGAGCCGTTCCGGTGCCAGCTACGCGGACAGGAGTATCCGCGCCACACGAGCCGGCTGATATGCAATCGCTTGGACGGACGAGGGCGTTGGTCCCCACGTGGGCTTGGGTGGCGGCTGGAGTTCTCTTGGCGGCGATTATTGCTGGCGGGGCTTACTGGCGGTCACGTTCCACGCCGACGCTTACCGAGAAGGATTCCATTCTGCTCGCGGATTTTGTCAACACTACGGGCGATCCAGTGTTCGACGGGACTCTGAAGCAGGCGCTGGCGGTGCAGCTTGAGCAATCGCCGTATTTGAACCTCGTGCCCGATCAGACGATCCGCAAGGCGCTGCAGTTCATGGGACGCGGCGCGGACGAGCGGGTTACAGGCAGCGTGGCACGCGAGATCTGTGAGCGCGAGCACATCAAGGCCATGCTGAGCGGTTCGATTGCGACGCTTGGGAGCCAATACGTAGTCGCGCTCGATGCCACCAATTGCGCGACCGGCGATTCGCTCGCGCGAGAACAGATAACGGCAGCTAGCAAAGAGGCCGTACTCCCGGCCGTGGGCAAAGCAGCATCCAGCCTACGGGGAAAGCTGGGGGAGTCGCTGGCGTCCATTCAGAAGTTCGACACGCCCGTGACGGAAGCGACCACGTCGTCGCTCGAAGCGTTGAAGGCGTATGCCGCAGCTGACGAGATGCGCAACGGCGGAAACGAGGCGGAGTCGATTCCTCTGTTCCAGCACGCCGTCGACCTCGATCCGAATTTTGCCATGGCTCACGCCCGGCTGGCGGCCATTTACAACAACCTTGGCGAAGAAGATCGATCGGGGGAAGAGGCCAAGAAGGCATTCGATCTGCGGGAACGGGTGAGCGAACGCGAGCGCTTCTACATTACCGATCATTTTTATACGTCGAACGGAAATATCGAGAAAGACAAAGAAACGCTGGAATTGGCTATAAAAACGTACCCGAACGACTCTAGCCCCTATTCCAACCTGGCGCTGATCTACAACCTCTACTACGGCCAGTTCGAGAAGGCTATCCCGCTGGCCAACGAGTTCACGCGTCTCGAGCCCAACGCCCCCTTTGGCTACGAACACGCAGGGCAACCGTACATGGCCCTGAACCGTGTGGAGGAATCGCGCTCCATTCTGCAACAGGCAGTCGCTGCCAAGGCGGACAACCTGTTCATTCACGAAACGCTCTACGAGCTGGCTTTCCTGAATGGCGATGCCGATGGGATGCAACGACAGGTGACTTGGGCGGCGGGGAAGCCCAGCGAATACTTGCTGCTCATCTCGATGGCAGACGCTGCCGCTGCACGAGGCAAATGCAGAAAGCTGAGGGATTGGTGCAGCGGTCAGTGCAGGTGAGCGACCGGCTGGGTTTCAAGGAGACCTCGGCCGACACGCAAGCCGGTTTTGCGCTGAGGCAGGCCGAAGTGGGGAACGCTTCGAAAGCCAAGGGGCTGGCTGCGTCCAGTTCCGCTTTGGCGCATGGCCGCCGCAATATGGAGTCCGTGGCAGTGGCACTGGCCATGATCGGGGATGTAAACCGCGCCCAAACCATCGCGGACGACCTTGGCCACCGCTTTCCAGACGACACGCTCCTGCATCAGGTAAGCATTCCCCTGGTGCACGCGTTAATCGAGATGGATCGCAAGACGCCCGAGAAGGCGATCACGGCGCTGCAGGCAACAACGCCGTACGAATTGGGCTTTAACCAGGAGCTCTTTACGATGTACATTCGCGGCCTGGCGTACCTGCAGGCAAAACGCGGCGCGGATGCGGCGGCGGAATTTCAGAAGATGGTAGATCATCGCGGGATCGAACCGATCAGTCCCAACCATTCGCTGGCCAAGCTGGGTCTGGGCCGGGCATATGTAATGACTGGCGACACGGCAAAAGCCCGAGCTGCTTATCAGGATTTCTTCGCGCTGTGGAAGGATGCGGACCCCGATGTCCCGATCCTGAAGGAAGCGAAGGCGGAGTACGAGCGGCTGCACTAGACAACCTGACTCCGCGTGCGACCGCGAAACGCCGCTCTCCGGCTCCATCCACATGGTTCTGCTAAAATCGCGGCAGGGCCGGGAAAACCGGCGGATTTCATCCTTTACGAGGAGTTTTCATCATGGAATTGCCCGCTCTTCCTCTAGGCTCCCGTCGCGACGAAGACATCGCCCTTGACCTCATGAAATTTATCGCCATGACCACCGGGTACGGCAAGACTACTGGGACCGGAGTCGGCTTTCAGGGCACCACTGCGGCCGATAAGCCCGAGGATTATGCCGCCCATTTGTTGGAACTCTACGGACGGTGCTTGAAGTCGGTTGAGGGAAAGTAAATCAAATTCTTCACCACAGGGGGCACAGAGGAACACAGGGAAAGGCAAGTGAAGCGGGTTCTGACTGTGTTCCCCTGTGCCCCCTGTGGTGAAGAACTTCGCAGCGTGCTCCACGGTGCTATCGGTAACCCCTTGCTGCTGAACCTCTTCGTTGACAAGCCTGTTGCGGCTGGGCTATTCTAGATGTCTTTGGAAGTGAAGTTGGAAGTCCTGCGGCTGCCCGCCTGGAACACCTAGCGCGCGTTCTGCGTGGATAGATATTGCTTAGGGCACTCAGCGGTCTTCGTTCTTATAGCGTTCTTTAAGTCAGGGAGATTTCCGATGTCAACCTATTTCCCGAAAGAGGGAGATATTGTGCGCAAGTGGTTTGTGGTGGATGCGAGCGGACTTCCGCTCGGCCGCCTTGCCTCGCGCGTAGCTCGCATTTTGATCGGCAAAGAAAATCCGAAGTACACGCCGTTTATCGACACTGGCGACCACGTGGTCATCATCAACGCCGACAAGGTCAAGATCACCGGCATGAAGGCGGATCAGAAGGTCTATCACCGCTACACCGGGTATCCCGGCGGACTGCGTTCGGAAGAGATGAAGAAGCGCATGGTCCGCAAGCCGGAGCTGGTGATTGAAGATGCCGTGTCGCGCATGCTCCCCAAGAACAAACTGGGCAAGCAGATGTTTACCAAGCTGAAGGTTTACCGCGGCGACAAGCATCCGCACGAAGCGCAAAAGCCGGAAGCGAAGGTGTTTGCGTAAGAAGCAAGGTCTCAGGTGTCAGGTTTCAGGTGTTAGGAAAAACCGGCACGTCAGAATTTTGGAAAGGTTGAAGCACGCGGTGGTTTGGCTAATTGCTAAACGCTGAGTGCTAAATGCTAACAATGGCAGAAATTGTTCAATACTACGGAACTGGGCGCCGCAAGACGGCGATCGCGCGGGTCTTTCTTCGTCCTGGCAGCGGCGAGCTCAAGGTCAATGGCAAGCCGTTCGATGAATATTTTGTGACGCCCTCGCAGCGCATCGCGGCGAAGCGGGCGCTGGTCTCGACCGACACTTCGGCCACGTTCAACGTCCTGGCAAATGTGTGCGGCGGTGGAGTCGCTGGCCAGGCGGATGCAGTCCGCCTCGGCATCACGCGCGCTCTCATGCTGTTTAACGCTGAGTTGCGCACCAAGCTCAAGGCCGAAGGCATGGTGACTCGCGATCCGCGCGCCAAAGAGCGCAAGAAGTATGGACAAAAGGGCGCACGCAAGCGCTTCCAGTTTAGCAAGCGGTAGTAGATGTAGAGACGGAGCTTGCCCCGTCTCAGCAGCGAAAGGAGACGCGGCAAGCCGCGTCTCTACAGTAAGGTGTTCTAGATTTACAAATTCATCCCCCCACCTCTCCGAGGCGGGGTGGACGGGAATGGCAATCCGGGGCCGGTCAGTGTCCGGATGCAGACCAACTGAGGAGGTTGATTGGCGAATATCACAATGAAGGAGTTGCTCGAAGCGGGCGTTCACTTCGGGCACCAGACGAAGCGATGGAACCCGAAGATGAAGGAGTACATCTTTGGCGAGCGCAATGG
The DNA here is from genome assembly GCA_963773955.1 of uncultured Acidobacteriaceae bacterium. Lineage (GTDB taxonomy): Bacteria > Acidobacteriota > Terriglobia > Terriglobales > Acidobacteriaceae > Acidiflorens. Next base: position 12,692 of record CAVZDM010000152.1, read on the forward strand.
TATCTACATTATTGATCTGCAGAAGACGCTGAAGATGTTCAAGGAAGCGTCGAAATTCGTGCAGGACCTGGCCGCCGAGGGCAGAATCATTCTCTTCGTGGGCACCAAACGCCAGGCACAGGACGCAATTGCCGAAGAGGCGCAGCGCTGCTCGATGTTCTACGTGAACCAGCGCTGGCTGGGTGGCCTGCTCACTAACTGGGTCACCGTCCAGAAATCCGTGAAGCGGCTCAAGGAACTGGACGAAATGGCCACCGATGGCCGTTACGATCTGCTTCCGAAAAAAGAAGTCATCAAGCTCGAACGCGAGCGCAAGCATTTGCAGGCGAATCTCGCCGGCATCAAGAACATGACACGGCTGCCGGATGCGATCTTCGTCATCGATTCGAATAAGGAGCAGATCGCGGTGCGCGAATCGCGCAAGCTGGGCATTCCCGTGGTCGCCGTGGTCGACACCAACTGCGATCCGAGCGAAGTGGATTACGTGATTCCTGGCAACGACGACGCGCTGCGGGCGATTCGCCTCTTCACGTCCAAGATTTCGGAGTCGATTGCCGAGGGCGTCCATGCCCGGGACGACAAGGCGATGGCGGACATTCAGGCGGCGGCGGTGCCTGAGCCGGTGGTCGAGGCTCCGGTGGCTGAATCCGTATTTGCCGAGGCCGTAGCCGAAGACGCAACTGCCACTCCCGCTGCGGGGCCCGAAGGTGAAGAGATCCGCATGGAAGACGTGCTGGGCAAGGGCACGCGCAAGCGTCCCTCAGCCGCCACGGAAGACGTGGACGAGCTACAGGCCGAGACGCGCCGGTTCTAGCAAAATGCAGGTTTCAAGGTTCCAAGGTTGCAAAGTTTCAGGGTTGCAACCTTGATTAGTCCTCTGATTGGCCCTCCGATGATAGGCCCTCCGGCTGATGCTCCTTGAAACTCTGAGACCTTGAAACTCTGAAACCTGAGGTTCTATGAGCACTACTATGGCAAACATTTCCGCCGCCCAAGTTAAAGATCTCCGCGAAAAAACCGGAGCGCCGATGATGGACTGCAAGCACGCCCTGACCGAAGCCAAAGGCGACCTGGAGCAGGCGATCGTGCTGCTGCGCAAGAAGGGTGTGTCGGTCGCAGCCAAGAAAGCGGCGCGCGTGACGAGCGAAGGTTCGGTGGGCTACTACATTCACGCCGGAGGCAAGATTGGCGTGCTGGTCGAGGTCAACTGCGAAAGCGATTTCGTGGCGCGCACCGAGGACTTCAAAGAACTGGTTCACGACATCGCCATGCACATTGCGGCGAGCGATCCGAAGTACGTCCGGAAGGAAGATGTAACGCCGGAAGCTTTCGAGCGCGAGAAAGACATTTACCTCGCTCAGGCGATCGCCAGTGGCAAGCCCCCGAACATCGCCGAGAAGATGGTCACCGGCAAGATGGAAAAGTTCTACGAAGAGGTCTGCCTGCTGGAACAGCCCTTCATCAAGGACCAGACCATCAGCATCTCGCAGCTTATCGCCGCCAAGGTGGGAAAACTCGGCGAGAACATCTCCGTCCGCCGCTACGCGCGCTTCAAGGTCGGCGACGCGACTGCTACCGTCGCCTTCATCAGCACCAAGCCGGACAACGAAGCCGGCGAGGAGTCTGCGCCGGTTGCCAAGTAGCAGCCGAATAATTCAGGGGCGCTCCTGCGCCCCTTTCGTTTATGCTTCCCTGTAGTCGATCGTCATCCTGACGCTGAGCGTAGCCGAAGGGGAAGGACCTGCTCTTTCATGCCTGCTCCCATCTTCAAGCGCATCCTGCTAAAAATCTCCGGCGAAGCCCTGGCGGCCGATCAAGGCTTCGGAGTCGACACCAAACGCATTCATGAAGTCGCGGCCGAACTTGCCGACGTCCACACTCTCGGCATCCAGATGGCGATCGTCGTGGGCGGGGGCAATTTTTTTCGCGGGGTTGCCGACCAGGCCAAGGACATGGATCGCGTCTCGGCCGATCACATGGGCATGCTGGCCACGGTCATCAACTCGCTGGCACTGCAGGACGCGCTCGAAAAACAGAACGTCTTCACCCGCGTGCAGACGGCGATTGAAATGAACCAGGTGGCCGAGCCCTTCATCCGGCGCCGCGCCATGCGGCATCTGGAAAAAGGACGCGTCGTCATTTTCGCCGGCGGCACCGGCAATCCTTATTTCTCGACCGACACGGCCGCCTCGCTGCGCGCCATGGAAATCAAAGCCGATGCCATCCTCAAAGCCACCAAAGTGGACGGAATCTACGACGCCGATCCGATGAAAGTGAAGGATGCCAAGAAGTTTACCCAACTTACCTACATGGACGTTCTGAAGCAGGGCCTCAAGGTGATGGACTCAACCGCCATTTCTTTGTGCAAGGACAACAATCTGCCCATCATTGTTTTCAACCTGAACCAGCGTGGCAACATCCGCCGCGTCGTGCTGGGTGAAAAGATCGGGTCACTGGTAAGCGCGTAACGCAGGTGTCAGGTCTCAGGTCTCAGAACCCGGGTTTCCTAAGACCTGACACCTGAGACCTGAGACCTGCTTTCCGGTTTATAATGCACGGTTCTGCTATCGCTAGGTTTGGGAGCTGAGAGAGATGGCTCATCCTGCTCTGAAGGAAGTCTACGCAACATTGAAGACGCGCATGGAGAAAGCGGTGGAAGACTTCCGCCGCGAAATGGCCGCCACGCGCACCGGACGAGCGAACGTGCACATGCTCGACACGGTTTCCGTCGACTACTACGGTTCGCAGATGCCGCTCAACCAGATCGCCCAGATTCACGCGCCCGAGCCGCAGATGATCACGGTGCAGCCCTTCGATCCGTCGCAACTGGCGGCGATCGAAAAAGCCATCCGCAGCGGCGATCTCGGCCTGAATCCGATGAACGACGGCAAACTCGTACGCGTGCCCATTCCCGCGCTCACCGAAGAGCGCCGCAAGGATATGGTCAAGCATCTGCACCGGATTCTCGAAGAGCACCGCACGGCGGTGCGCAACATCCGTCGCGACGGCAACGACGCCATCAAGAAGGCGATGAAAGACAAGAAAATTACCGAGGACGACGAGAAGCGCGCGCTCGACGAAATCCAGAAACTCACCGACGACGAAATCAAGAAGATGGAAGAGATGAGCAAAGCCAAAGAAAAAGAAGTGCTGGAGTTCAAATAGAGTCGTGTGGTGACGGGGCTCCGCCCCGTGCGGTTTGCCGCGTCTTTTCGCGGCGTCAGACGGGGCAAGCCCCGTCTCTACTATAATTCGTGGATGAAGCGCGTCGTCCACGCCGCCTGCCCGCACGATTGCCCTGATGCTTGCGGCGTCCTGATCACCATCGAAGACGGACGCGCCACCAAAATCCAGGGCGATCCCGAGCATCCCGTTACGCGCGGATTCCTGTGCGCCAAAGTCGCCAAGTATCTGGACCGCGTGTACTCGCCGGATCGCGTGCTGTACCCCATGCGGCGGGTGGGAACTAAGGGACCGGCGGCGTCCGCGGGCGAGGGCGCCCGCGCTACACAAGCATGGGAGCGCATTTCCTGGGACGAAGCGCTTGACGAAATTGCGCATCGCTTGCGCCGGATCGTTGCCGAATACGGCTCTGAATCTATTCTGCCCTACTCTTATGGAGGCACGCTGGGCGCGCTCAACGGCGCTTCCATGGACCGCCGTTTCTTCCACCGCCTGGGCGCTTCGCAACTGGAGCGCAGCATCTGCTCCACGGCGGGCGAAGAAGGCCTGAAATCGGTGATCGGCATCAAGCTCGGTACCGAGCCGGAACAGTTTGCGCACTCGCGATACATCATCGCCTGGGGCTCGAATATTCACGGCAACAACGTTCATCTCTGGCCCTTCATCGAAGAAGCTCGCCGTAAAGGCGCGAAGCTGGTCGTCATCGATCCGTACCGCACGCGCACGGCGAAGTGCGCCGACTGGTACCTGCCGATTCATCCCGGCACCGATGCCGCGCTCGCTCTCGGGCTGATGCACGTCATCATTAAGGAAAATCTTTTCGACGCCGACTATGTCTCGCGCTACACCATCGGCTTCGAAGACCTGAAGGCTCGCGCGGAACTGTATCCGCCTGAAAGAGTTGCCCACTGGACTGGCATATCGGCCGACGATATTCGCACACTCGCCCGCGAGTATGCCACCGAGCGTCCCTCGGTGATCCGCGTCAACTACGGCATCCAGCGCTCCGAACGTGGAGGCATGTCGATGCGCGCGGTCACCATGCTCCCTTGTTTGATCGGGTCGTGGAAAGAGGTCGGTGGAGGACTACAGCTCTCGCTCAGCGGCTCCTTCGGTTTGAATAAGGGAGCGCTCGAAATGCCCGAGTTGATGCAGAAGGCGCTGGGACGCCCGGCTCGTGTCGTCAATATGGTGCAACTCGGCAGCGTGCTCAACTCAACGACGCTGGCGCCACCCATCCAGGCGCTGTTCGTGTACAACTCGAATCCGGCGGCGGTCTGCCCCAACCACAACGAAGTCGTCCGCGGATTAAAGCGCCCCGACCTTTTTACCGTGGTGCACGAGCAGTTCTTTACCGACACTACCGACTACGCCGACATCGTGCTGCCTGCCACCACTTTTTTCGAGCACAAAGATCTGCAGGCGGCCTACGGGCATTACTACCTCCAAGTCTCCAATCAGGCGATGGATCCGTTCGGCGAATGCCGGTCCAATGTCGAGATGTTCCGCGCGCTCGCCGAACGTATGGGCTTTGAAGACGAATGCTTCCGCGAAACAGTGGATTCCATGATCGACCGCGCGCTGGATTCGCCAAATCCGCGACTCAAAGGGATCACGCGTGATCGGCTGGAGCGCGAGCATCGCATGCGTTTGAACTTTGAGGGCAGGGATCTTGTGGAACACTCTTCGTGTGTGACAGAGTCGCCCTCAGCGGCTCAAGCCGTCGTTGAAGACACTTCATCTATCGCAGCGGTGAACCGCTGCGTCACCCAAAACCAAAAACCCTTCCTTCCATTCGCCGAGGGCAACTTCCCGACGCCCAGCGGTAATGCTGAGTTCTACAGCGAAGCCCTGAAGCGGCAGGGACTCGATCCGGTCGTAGCCTTCACTCCGCCCGACGAATCGCGAAACGGATCGAAGACCGCCGGCTTCCCCCTCGAACTTCTCGCGCGCAAGCCCGACAACCACCTCAACTCGTCATTCGCCAATCTCCCATCCGTCCGCGAGATGGAACCCTGGATCGGAGATCTCGAGATGCATCCGACCGATGCGGAGGCCCGGGGCGTCCGCAGCGGCGACCGGATTCGCGCCTTCAACCCCCGCGGAGAGATTGTGCTCCGAGCCCGGGTTGACGGTTCGGTGCCTCCCGGAGTCGTCGCCGCCCGTCTTGATTGGTCGCGATTCAGCGCCGGTGGGCGCAATATCAATGTGCTAACCTCAGAAAAACTTACTGACATGGGCAACGCGGCGACGTTCTATTCCGTCTGTGTTGAGGTAGAAGCTTTTCGGGCGTGACTCGGGGGAAGAAATTCGTCTCTACCTTGGACGGTTCTCACTCTCTACCGTATAATTACCGTTTTCCTAACTCTAGTTTTTCGAGGTAGTTGCGATTCATCGTCGTCATCATGCTATCCCTGTGTGGGCCCCGCTTCTCGGCCACGACATGGGCCCGCAGAGAGACTCCGCTTGGTCTCCATCTTCATTCCCCCACAAGAGTTTGGAGGCGAAGCTCTGTCTGGAATCGCCTCCTCGGGGTGTTGGCGCTTCTGCTGCTGGCGATCCCGGTTGTCGGTCAGCAGGATCTCATTGTCAGCATCCAGGTGCACGGCAACCACCGCATCCCCGCCGACACGGTCAAAGCTCGCATCTTCAGCAAGGCCGGCGACGTCTACGACCAGGCCGCCATCGAGCGCGACTTCAATGCCCTGTGGAACACGGGCTACTTTGAGGACATCCGCTTTGAGCGCGAACAGAGCGCCAAGGGTTGGATTCTTCATATCTACCTGAAAGAGCGACCGACAATCCGCGAGATCAACTACACCGGGTTGAATGCGGTTTCCACGAGCGACGTGCTCGACCGGTTCAAGGAGCGCAAAGTCGGACTCTCGGTGGAGAGCCAATACGATCCTACGAAGATCAAGAAGGCCGAAGTTGTGCTGAAGGAATTGCTCTCCGAGCACGGGCGTCAGTTCGCCACCATCCGCACGGAAAAGCGCGAGATCCCGCCCAATGCTGTCGCCGTCACCTTCGTCGTCAAGGAGGGGCCCAAGGTTAAGGTTGGGCACATTCGTTTCAAGGGCAACAAGCACATTCCTGACCGCACGCTGCGTGCCGCCATGAAGAATCTCAAGCCCATCGGCATCCCGCACTCTATCTTCCTGGAGAACATCTTCGCCAAGACCTACGACGCCACCAAGCTTGAAGAAGATACCGAACGGGTCCGCGCCGAGTTCCAGAACCGCGGCTACTTCAAGGTACTGGTAGACGACCCTAAGACCGAGATCCATGACACCGGACACACGGGCTTCCACGTGCCCTGGGTGCAGGGAGGACTGGGGAAATCGGTCGATATCACGATGCCGATCGAAGAGGGCGAGCGCTATCGGCTGGGCACGATCACCTTCAAGAACAACAAAGCCATCGCCAACACGGCGGCCTTGCGCAGCCTTTTCGCCATGAAAGACGGCGAAATTTTCAGCCGCGAGAAAGTCGCCAAGGGTCTGGAGAACCTGCGTAAAGCGTATGGCGAGACCGGTTTCATTAACTTCACTTCGGTTCCCGACACCAAGTTCGACGACGAAAAAAAGATTGTGAATCTGGAAATCGACGTGGACGAAGGCAAGCAGTTCAACGTGCGCCGCATCGAGTTCCAGGGCAACACCACCACCCGCGACAAAGTGATCCGCCGCGAAGTTGCGCTGGAAGAAGGCCAGATCTATAACTCGCGTTACTGGGAGCTCAGCCTGCTGCGCCTGAACCAGCTCGGCTATTTCGACCAGCTCAAGCCCGACGACCCCAATACGACCGAACGCCACCTCGACGAAAAGGCCGGCACCGTCGATCTCACCTTGAAAGTGCATGAAAAAGGCAAGAACAGCATCGGATTGCAGGGCGGCGTCAGCGGTCTGGCCGGCGCCTTCGTTGGGCTCAATTACGCCACCAACAACTTCCTTGGATTGGGCGAGACGCTCTCGGTGCAGGCCAGCCTGGGCAGCCGCCAGCGCGACATCGTGTTCGGATTCACCGAGCCCTACTTGTTTGACCGGCCCATCCAGGCCGGCTTCAACGTTTACGCCCGGAAGACCAGCTATGACCAGGCTCGGCAATATGCCATTGCCACCGGACAGAATCTGAACCTGCCTTCAGCCTACCTGCAGAACCTGCAGAACTATTCGCAGTCGAGTACTGGATTCAGCGGGAGCTTAAGCTATCCGTTGCGAGGGAAACGCTCCTTCAAGCGGGTTGGCATCAGCTACTCCTTCGACCGCTCTTCGCTGGTCGCGGTCAGCAACGCTTCCAAGCTGTTGTTCGAGAATCTCAACTTCCGCGGCATCACCGGCCCGAACGCGCTGAACGGCATCATCACCAGTAAGATCACGCCCAGCTTTAGCATGAATACTCTCGATTCGCCGTACGCGCCCCACCACGGCAAGAGCTTGTTCATCGGCGGGGAATTCGCTGGCCTGGGCGGCACGGTTCACACCATCCGGCCGATCATACAGTTCAAACAGTTCTTTCCAGTGCAAAAGCGCCGCAACGCCTTTGGTTACAACTTGCAAGCTTCGTTTATCACCGGCTATGGCGGGATCGTTGCTCCTCCATTTGAACGGGCATACCTGGGCGGCGAAAATGATCTGCGCGGCTTTGATATCCGCACCGTCTCGCCCATTGCCTACCTGCCCAGCGCTCAGGTCGTGCCCCTCAGGAACAAAGATGGATCGTTTGTCCCAGCCAACCCCGCGTTTCCAGTGCAAGGAGGGGCCAACGGATCATGCGTCAGTAACTGCTGGAATATCCCGGTTCCGTACTATCAACTGGTAACTCCCGGAGGCGACCTCAGTCTGCACGGCAACATGGAATACCGCATCACCATCGCCGGGCCAGTCGCCATCGCACCCTTTGTCGATATGGGCACCGATCCGATTCTTCGTACCTCACAGTTGCAGACTAACCAGACCCAGTACGACACCCTGGTAAACACTCTGTTCGGCTGTCCGAACCTGGGCCCGTCCACGGGTTATGCCTGTTCCGGTGGACAAAGAATCAGCGGCATCCCGCAGTACCTCCAGCCGGTTCCTGGCACTAACTGGGTGGTGCGCATGTCCACCGGAATCGAATTGCAGATGATGCTTCCGGTCGTCAATGCGCCCTTCCGCATTTACTATGCCTACAATGCCATGCGCCTCGACGGCAACGCGTCGCCTCCAATACAGATCAACCGCGGCATGTTCCCGTGTCCGGTCCCGGGGGCCACTAACTGTCAGGACGAGGCCGCAGGCAACTATACCTATGGCCTGACACGCTCGACCCTGGGCTCGAACTACACTCTTCTGGAACCAAGAAAAACTTTCCGCTTCACCGTGGCTACAACGTTCTAAGGGCCGCTGTCAGCCTTCAGCCATCAGTTCTCAGTAACGTCAAAGGCTTTTTACCGCAGAGGACGCCGAGATCGCGGAGAGGATCGGGCTCTTGCTTCGTTGTTTTTCGTCAAAGCTTTTTCTCAGCGCACTCTGCGTTCTCGGCGGTGAAAGGTTTTTTACTGATGGCTGAGATCTGACCGCTACTCGATATGCACCAGTCCGCTCGCAGGCTCGGACGCCGGCGCCGGTCGTTGCGGTGCACGCCATCCATCCAGGACCGATACCTGATGCACGCACGATACCGTGCAATGCGGCGCGCATGGCTTCTCCGTATGGAACTCGCGCCGTATATCGGCTAGCGTGTACTTCTCCAGTGGAATCGCAGGATATCCGCGCTGCTGCGAGCAATAGTGCACCAGCCCATCCTCGCAAATATAGAGGTAGCGCGCCCCGGCTCGACAGCGCCACTGATTCGGGCGCCCCAGCGCAATGTTGTCCTGAAAGGCATTCACGCGCGTGAAGCTGCGTTTCTCGAGGTTCTTCATTTCGTGGTACACGCGCCGTTCTTCGTCGTTCAATGGCTGCAGTTGCCCCGAGCCGTCGTGAATTATGCCGATGGTGGAACTAAACCCCAGCTCCAGCGCGCGCTTGCCGATGGTGAGCGCGTCTTGCGGATGGCTCACTCCGCTGCCCACCACGGAATTGATATTCACGTGAAATTCCGCGTGCTCGGCCAGCAGTTGCAGCTTCCGGTCAAGCACTTTCAGGCTTTTCTTGGAAACTTCGTCGGGATTCACGTTATCAATCGAAATCTGCAGCCACTCCAGGCCCGCGTGGTTCAGCTTCTGGATGCGGTCGGCGGTCAACAGATAGCCATTCGTGATCAGCCCCGAAACGATTCGGCGTTGCCGCATGCGGTGAATAATGTCATCCAGTTGCGGATGCAGCATCGGTTCGCCGCCGCTGATGGTGATCACGGAAGTGCCGAGATCGCCCAGCAGATCCACCCGTCGCAGCATCTGATCGGCGGGCACGGGCTTGGAAAAATCATCGAACTCGTTACAGTAAGTACAGGCCAGATTGCAGCGCCGGATCGGGATCAGATGCGCCAGCAGAGGATGGTCGGTCGATACGACGGCCTTCAGGATTTGCCACAATCCATGAGCGTTCCGTTCCGCCGCCTTGAGGGTGCGGCGCATTTTCACTAGAGAAGCCATAAGAGATCATTTTGATTTAATCATTGCAGGGAGGTCACCGTCCAATTTCGGCCAGTATTCGGTGGAAAAGCGCGGTTAAATGGCAATTCGGACTTACCCGCAATCCCCTTCATCAGGCTTTTCGTGTCCCGCGGCGCTCAGTGCCAGCGTCGCCTCTTTCAGGTTCTCGCGCTTGATCAAGACATAATCGGTATCAAAGGTCGAAATCGCGAAGATCGGAATCTGCGCTTCCGCCAGCGGTTGCACAAACGAAGCCAGCACGCCGGTCATCGAAAACGGAAACGGCCCTTCGAGTTGCAGCGCCACCCATCCGCGCTCAACGGTGGCGCCATCCGCCACTCGATCTTCGGCGCAGACAATCGAAAGCTCGTCGTGAGTGCGTATCACGCAGAAAAATCCGCCCTCCTGCGCCCAGGCAGGAATGCGGGCATCGGAGGCAAGCCGGCACACCGCCAGGCGCTCCGGCAGAACGCGGTATTTCAGGTTGTGAGGCAATTAGGAAAGGAAGGTTACTATATCAGCGGCAAACTTGCCGATGGGGCCGGGCTGCCCAAGGACGGGCAAGCACGCCCGTCGCTCCATCACTTTGTCGCTCCATCGTGGGACTCGGTCACGCCTACTGCATATCTCCGCCCATAGGCACGTATTTGAACTTCTTGCCGTCGAAGAACACGGCGGAGCTATCTCCCATTTCGCCCGCTTCTTCAACGTAGATTGCCTCGACCGTTTTCTTTTTCAGATTGAATTTTCTAATGGAGAGCGCCTTATACGGTAGATTCACAATCACGTACTTCGCCTTCGGAGTTGCCGAGCGCCAGCCGTCTTTCCCCACGCCATAAATGATCAGCACCACCAGACCGCGGTGCGTGGGATCGCCCTCGCTGAATGTGGTCGTCAGCTTGGGGTCGCCATAGCCAAAGTACTCGTAGTAGGGATCGACCACCCTGTAATTGTGCTCGCTCTGATCGATCATCGGATTCTTGCAGCGCGCCGCAATGATCACGTCTTCCACGCCGTCGCCGTCCAGATCGCCGAACCCGGCTCCCATCTCGGGCACCAGCGTGAACTGGTCGCCAAACTGCTGATGCACGAAATCGTTATCGATTTTACGCGCCGCCGGATGCCCCTGCCCGAAAGCTGGAATCAACAGCGCGACGCTGAACGCCAGGAGTAAAGATACTTTTCTCATGAGCCTACTCTAGTCTCCCTCCGTCACCAAAGGCAGGTAACGAAAGTCACCTGCTGGCGTGGTCGGGGGCGAGCGAGAGCTTGAACCACAGAGAGCACAGGGGTTCACAGGGGAGAATCGAAGAAGGGTTTCCCCTGTGTCCCTCTGTGCCCTCTGTGGTTAGGATTTTTGATTCCCCCTGAAGTGCTCCCATCCCTCGGCCTTGAGCGCCCGCGCTTTCCCGTCGGCCCCGATCAGCCGCATCCCCGCGGATTGCGTGGTCTGCCCGATCCGCGTTACTCGAACTCCCGCGACCTTGGAGGGGACGGCCGCCGCGGACGTAAACAGCAGTTCATAGTCGTCGCCTCCGTGCAGCGCCAACTCGAGACGCGACCCGCTTTTTCCGCCCACCTGCGCCCGCGGAATCGCCTCCGCCTCGATCTCCGCGCCCACGTGGCTTTCCTGGCAGATGTGTTCGAGGTCAGTGGAAAGCCCGTCACTCAAATCAATCATGGCCGATGCCACGCCACGCTGCCGCAGCCACCGGCCGACCGCGACCCGCGCGAGCGGATGAGAGTGCCTGGAAAAATGCCGCGAAGACTCGGTTCCCACAGTCTTCGATTCCGCCAGCTGCGCCAGCGCCGCCGCCGATCCGCCCAACTCCCCGGTCACATAAATATGCTGGCGCGCCTTCGCCCCTGACCGCAGCACCGCTTTTCCCTTCGGCACCGATCCCAATACCACGATGTCCGCCAGAATCCCGTCTGGTGACTGCGCTGTGTCGCCGCCCGCCAGCGAAACCTTGAATTCTTCCGCCAGATCCAGCAGTCCCTTCAAGAAGCGATCCACCCACTTCTGCGGAACGTCGCCGGGGACCGCCAGCGACAAAAATGCCGCCAGCGGCTCGCCACCCATCGCCGCGATATCGCTCAGCCCGCGCGTCAGGCAGCGCCGCCCGACCAGCTCGGGACGGTGCCAATCCCGCCGGAAATGCACCTTCTCGATGGTGAAGTCGGTGGTCACCAGCAGCTCGTGTCCGGGAGGAACGCGCAGCACCGCGCAGTCATCTCCGATGCCCGTCACCATCGACTTGCCTTTATCTCCATCTCTGCGGGCAGAGCGGCGGATTCGCTCAATCAGTTTCTTTTCGCTAAGTGGCACGTCGATCACTATACCCCGGCATCTCTAGTCACGTGTCCCCCGGTGCCATCGGTAACGGGCACCTGCCCCCCTGACGGGAGTAATCTGGCCGGTTGGTCACATCGATTACCTGCCTTGGTAACCGTCCAAAGGGCGTAGTGAGGTTGACATGGGGAATCAGGTTTGCTACCTTTTAATTCGCCGTTCACAAACATTGTGCCGAACCAAGTACTGCAACCTGAATCAGTTGCAGCGATATTGGATTTCGGCTTGCCTGGTTCCGTGGTTTAGGGAAGAGCCAGCCTGCTCCTGATGCGGCTGGTGGAATCAGGATTCCGAGCCCGAGCATGACAGTTCCAGCTCTGGCAGGATTCCGAAGCAAAAATTTGCTTTGCGGAAGATGGATATTGCGTAAACGCTTCTACATATTTTTCGTAGCCAGGGACGAAGCGGGACAGCTTCGCAAGATCTCCATTCCCGTCCAGTACCTCTACGTTCTTCTGGCCGGGGCGGCAATCGGCGCGCTCTGCCTCACGGGAATTGCCAGTTCTTATACCCGGATGCTGCAGAAGGTCGCGCACTATAACCAGCTCCGCACCGAGCAAGCCCAGCTCAAGGACAGCTATTCGCGTCTGGAACAGGTCGCCAAGGAACGTGACATTCAGGTCGCTTCTCTCGGATCGCTGGCCAGCGAGGTTTCCGCGCTTTACGGACTCAAGTCCGATCCCGCGATGGTGTCCGCCTCGAGCGAGCAGATTCAGGCAGCGCAGGTGAATTCTTCGCTCGACCAGCTTTATGCGTTGAAGCACACGGCCCTGAGCGGCGCAGCCAGCGTCGGCATCTCACTCGGCCTGACCAAGAACTCCACTACGGCCGACTGGATCCGCGCCAACTCGGCTCCGAACCTCTGGCCGGTCGAAGGCCAGATCACTGCTTCGTTCGGCGAGCGCATCGATCCGTTTAACGGAGAAGGCGCCTTCCACTCCGGCGTTGATATCTCCGCCGTTGTCGGTTCGGCGGTGGTCGCTCCGGCGGACGGCGCCGTCACTTTCGCCGACTTCCTGGGCGGCTACGGACGCGCCATCATGGTCGACCACGGACACGGCATCACCACCCGCTACGGCCATCTTTCGAGCTTCGCCGTCACCGCCGGACAATACATCCATCGCGGCGACACCATCGGCTACGTAGGCTCGAGCGGACGCTCCACCGGCCCGCATCTCCACTACGAAGTCCGCATCAACGACGCCCCGGTAAATCCCTACAAGTACCTGCGGCTCACCGTGGCACGCGTCGGCGGGTTCGCGGCGGGCTCGTAAGCAGTAGTCTCCTCCCCAAAAAACTTCCTAACACAAAATTGTCATCCTGAGCGAAGCGAAGGACCTGCTGTTCGTGTGGCGCGGAGACTCTTGTCCGCGTAAAGTTGCGAGCACATTTGCGCTGCCGTAAATAGGACTATTACACTGACAACCGCGGCGAGTGTAATCGCGATATTTCGCCATTGATTGGATCCCTGTCTGTTAGACTCTCGCTGGCCATGGTTCAAGCTTGCCGAACGCTTGCCTTTCGATGGTTGCTGCCGGTCACCCAACTCGTGCTTTGTATTGTTGCATTGTGGCCGTTGCGCGCTGTCATCATTCAGGAGGTCAGGGATTCTATTCACGCATACCGACCGCTGAAAACTCCGCCGCCATATCCTCTTGAAAACCAGCAGTTCCCTACATTGGTCTTCGACCTTCCGAATCCGCGGGAGCTCCGAGCTTTTGAAGCTCTTGAAAGACGAAAATGGATCCCGATGCTGCTGAATTTGCCATCGGGCTTGGCGCAATTGCCCTACGCAATCTTGAACCCAGCGAAGCAGGAGTGGATGCCGAGAGGGATGAACTTCAGAACATGGAGTGTGATCAGTTGGCCGCTGGTTGGAATTATCTTCTGGTGGAGTGCAGGCCGCGGCATCGAGGCACTAATTGCGGCACGACGACGGCTGGTCCATCCTCGGATTAGTTGGACTGAGACGGTAGCTGGAGCAGCATTATGTCTATTTTGTGCAGTCGCGTCTGTTTGCCTGCCCCTATACGGGGGTGTTGATGAAGAATTCCCAGTGAAGCTTTGGATCGCAGGATCGGGCATTTGGACGGTGCTCGGCGGAGCAATGGTCGCAGCACGAGTCGCACAGTGGAGAATCCGAAGGCGGGCACAGTTAACTAAGGCCCCTGAGGTCTCTCCGGCGTAGTGGCAGAGGTTTTTCCCCAGCACTGAGGCGCTGGGCTAAGCTAGTTGACCCCTCCGGGTTGGATTCCCGAACAGTTCGTTTCGCGGAGTGGCCGAAAAGCGCTCTCACTCATCCACGGGAACTACCCCTTCGCCTTCTTCACTTCCTCAATCAGCGGCGGCACGATATCAAACAAATTTCCAACGACCGCAATGTCCGCAATCTCAAAAATCGGCGCCTCGGAATCTTTGTTGATGGCCACGATGCTCCGCGAGCCCTTCATGCCGACAAGATGCTGAATCGCGCCCGAGATTCCGAGCGCCAGATACAGCTTCGGCGCGACCGTCTGTCCCGACGATCCGACCTGGCGGTCCATCGGCAACCATCCGTTATCGCAGATCGGACGCGACGCCGCGAGCTCGCCGCCCAGCGCATCCGCCAACTGCTTCGCCAGTGCGATGTTCTTCTCTTCCTTGATCCCGCGCCCCACCGAGACAATAATCTCCGCCTGCGTCAGGTCGACCGCCTGTTTGGCTTCCTTGAAGACTTCCTGTGGCTTATTTCGCACTACGCCGTCGGGAATATCGACATTTACCGTCTCAACCGGCGCCGGCGCTGCCCCCGCTTCGACTTTGTCGGCACGGAATGAGCCATTCTGAAATGTGACAAAGCACGGCCCGGAGCCCGCAAAACTCACGTCGGCTACGAACTTTCCCTGAAACATTTGCCGGGTGAATAGCAGTTTTCCGCCTTCATACTTGAAGCCGATCACGTCGCTGATGGCGGTGGTCTGCAAGGCCGTCGCCAGCTTCGGCACAAAATCGCGCACCTGGTAGGTGTGCGGCATCAACACCAATTTCGCCGGATGCTTCCCCAAGAATTCCTGCAACCCATGCGCGAACGCGTCGGGAGTGTAGGGCTCGAGCCTGGCCGACTCGATGGCATAAACTTTGGCAACCTTCTTCTCCGCTATCTCGCTGGCGATGGCAGCTACGCCCGAGCCGACAACCGCAGCTTCCAGCGTCCATCCGGTCTGAGCGGCAATCGCCTGCCCGGCGGTAATCGTCTCCCACGAGACACGGTTCAGTTTCCCTTCGCGCTGTTCAACGATTACCAGGATTGTGTCAGCCATAGAGTCAGTTCTCGGTTCTCGGTTCCCAGTTCTCAGTTCTCAGTTCTGAGAAAAAGCCCCAGTTCTTCACTGAGAACTGGGAACTGAGAACTTTGCTTTCAAATTACCCGCATCTCATTCTTCAGCTTTTCCACCAGCTTCTTCGCCACTTCCGCCGGAGGGCCTTCCAGAAATTCCGTATTCTTCGACTTCTGGGGCAGGTACAGCTTCTCGATCTTCTGCAAATTTGCGCCCACCGCCGACTGCACCTCGGCCATGGTGACCTTGCGCATGGGCTTGTTCTTGGCCTGCTTGATCCCGATCAGCGTCGCATAGCGCAGCTTGTTAATCCCCGACTGGATGGTCAGCACCGCCGGCAAAGGCATATCGACATACTGAAAGAATCCCGCTTCCAGTTCCCGCTTCACGCGGATGCCGCCATCATCCTGTCAGTGCGCTTTTCAATCTGCATGATGATGGTCGCATGCGGCAAGCCCAGAATCTGCGGCCAGAATCACGCCCGTCTGCGCATAGCCGTAGTCGTCCGACTGCAAGCCGGTAAAGATCAGGTCGAACTTCTCATCCTTGATGGCCGCGGCGATGGCTCGCGCCGTGTTGTAGGCATCGAGCCCGACAAAAGCATCGTCTTCGAGATGGATCGCCCGGTCCGCGCCTTTCGCCAGCGCCTCGCGCAATACCTGCAACGCCCGCGCCGGACCGGCCGTAATGACTACCACCTCGCCGGTGTGCTTTTCCTTCTGCCGCAACGCCGTCTCAAGCGCAAATGCGTCCGGTTCATTCACTTCGTAGGAAACATCTTCGCGGATCCACGTCCCCGCATCATTCAGCTTCAGCGGAGCGTCTTTCTGCGGCACCTGCTTCAGGCAAACCAGAATCTTCACGGATCAACTCCCATCCCTCGTAGCGACCGTCTGGCACAGGCCAAACTGGTAAGTATAAACGAGGGGATGGAACACGGACATTGCCGAGTCAGTAGCGCACCGGAACGTCGTGTCCGGGGCAACGTTTGGAGGGGTACACGATTGAGCGGGGTACACCACGGTAACCTTGACCGCGCCCTTGTCGCTTGCGATGCTGACTGTTGTGAAGAAGTCTCAGAAGAGCAAGAGTCCACGCGCTCCGCGCATCCGCGTCCCCAATAGTGAGCGCGCTGTATTTACCGTCGATAGTGTCCGCTTCGTTGGCGTTCTGCAACGCCTTTCTCTCACCGGAGGTTCCGCCGTCCTCTCCAAAGGTCCGATTTCCCACGGAACCATGGGTGAAATGGCATTGAGCACCGTTTTCGGCAAAGTCAGCGCCCATATCGAATTCCTTCAGACTGGCGCCGATGGTGTGGCACTCGCGCAAGCCTTCCGTTTCCTGGCTATGGACGATGCAAGTTCCAGACGGTTCGCCGCCGCCGCAAAACAAATGGAAGAGGAGGGCTTCAGCGACGCTCCGCCAGCCAAGCCGCTTTCCACTCCAGCCTCCGAAACGCTGGGCCAGTTGCTCCACAGTGTCCGCCGCCTCGCAGCGACGCTGGTCGCCAACCGCTCCTCCGCCAAGAGCTAGTACCCAAGGCCACAATAGTGGAGCGCCGGGCGTCTCGCCCGGCCATAGGAATGCCCTGCCGCAGCCGGGCCGGGCGGGGACGCCCGGCGCTCCATCTCTCTATCAGTGATGCGATTGGTGGGGGTGGCTGCTGATCGAACACTACTGCAGAAACGCGACGCTCTGCACGCCCGTAATCTCAAATCGCTTTCGGCAGCGCATGTTCTTGCACATCATCATGTCGTCCCGCCGCAGCATGTAAGACTGTGCTTTGGCGAACTTTGCCCGATCGCGATCGTCCGCCCGCGGCGGCAGACTCTTCTTCTTCATGCGCACCAGCCACTGGATCTCATACTCCGCCGACTGATGGCAGTGCGGACAACTTAGATTTGCCGGCTTCTTGTCTGATTTTTCATCAAAGAATTCGCGCTCGTCCATAAATATCAGGCCCTCGGATCTATAAAGCGGGGGTGCCCCACTCATTCGCGCCTTTTGCGAATGAGTGGGACTCCAAGCCACTTCCAGATTATTGCACTTTTGCGAATTGAATGTGCGAAGATGCGAGGATTACGACCATGCCGCGCAAGCGCAAGAAAAAGACCTTCTCCGCCGCCCAGGTGGTTCGCGAAATGGCTCGCGAACGCGTCGGAAGTCCTAAACCGTCCCAACTCGTCCGCGCAAAGAAGGGCAAGCCGGAGCGGCACAAACCCACGCTGGGCAAACTGCTCGCAGATGAGTAAGCACGCAACGCTCAGACTTCTCTGGGAGCTAGCCGCAAGGATATTTCGGGAGACTGCGTGAATCTACCTGAGGGCGATTTAGGGTTAATTGAAAGTCGCGGTGACGCCCACTATGCCATTCCCAACTATTGTTACCGGACATTGATTCGGGACCGCACCAGCCGTGCATCCCGTCCAACCCCCGAAGCTCGAGTTCGCGCCGGGATTTGCCGTCAATGTGACCACGTCCCCCGTCGCAAACTGGGCGCCGCAACTTGTTCCCGGGCAACTGATCCCACCGGGCTGACTCGTCACTGTTCCCACTCCAGTTCCCGCGGGCGTTACCACCAGTTCCCCGTTGGTCGCGCTGCCGCCGGGGCAGTTCGGGTCGGCCGTGTTCTCCACGGTTACGAACGAATAGCCGATTACGATGTTCGATGCTCCGCCCGTGCCCTCCGGCATGGTTGCCGAGACATCCGCCGAACCGCAGCTTCCGTTAGTAGTCACCAGACCGGCACTGATCGAAACCACATTATCGTCAACTGCCCAGGTCGCTTGACTTGTGACGTCCTTCGTCGCCGGAGGATGGATATAGGTGCCGATCGCGGTGAACTGTCCTGTAGCTCCCGCAGTGGGCACCAGAAAAGTAAAACCTGGCGCCGCCGGCTGAACCGCCAGGCTCACCAGCTTCTGGTCGTGTCCGCAACTCGGCAGGCTTAACACCGCTCCCAGTGCCACCAGCGCGCCCAAGGCGAGCCCAATATAGCTCCGCTTCATACCGACCACTCCTGGAGGCAGGGCTTCGCCCTGCCCGCCTGTCAGATCACGCTCGTCAAATCGAGCTTCTCAAATCGCGCTTATCAAACGCAGGAAAGATAAAAGCTAGCGGAAGCACGCTCAAAAAGCAAGAAATGACCCGACCACCCGACGCTCGGATGACCCGCACATGACCCGACGATCTCCTAATCCACATGCTCACCCGCTTCGAAGCCTTCTTCGGATGGAGGCAGGACGTCGCGTTCGCCCGCGATCCAGACATACAAGGTCGGTAGCAGGAAGACGCTCATGATGAGGGCTGCGATCAGGCCTCCGACGATAACGATCGCAAACGGACGCTGAGAATCAGAACCAATGGCATGCGAGAGAGCAGCCGGCAGTAGTCCGAGCGTGGCCACCAGCATGGTCATCATGATGGGTCGCAGCCTGAGGACGGCCCCCTCAACCGCAGCGTCCTCGATGGAATAGCGCCGCGCTCGAAGCTGGTTGATGTATTCCAGCATGATCACTCCCGTTTGCACCGACACGCCGAACAGCGCCAGGAAGCCTACGCCCGAGGAAACACTGAAATGGGTGCCGGTTATCCAGAGAGCCAGCAGACCGCCAATGGGTGCGATCGCAACCGTCGCCATAATCAGCAGCGCCCATTTGAAGGACTTGAACATCGTGTAAAGGATGACAAAGATGAGGAGGATGGTGATCGGGAGGACGATCAGCAGACGCGCGTTGGCTCGCTTCTGGCTCTTGTATTCGCCTTCCCAATCAATGGTGTATCCGGTGGGCAGTTTGACCTGGTCGCCCACCTTCTTGATCGCTTCTTCCACCGTGCTGCCGAGATCACGACCGCGGACGCTGTATTTGATGGCTACATAACGCCGATTACCCTCGCGATAAATCTCAGACGCGCCATCGGTCACGCTGATCTTGCAGAGCTGCGCCAGCGATACCCGTTCCCCGGAGGGAGATAGCAGGCGAATGTTCTCGATCGCTTGCTGCGTATCGCGATATTTTGGCAGGTAGCGCAGCGTAAGGTCGTAGCGCGCTTCGCCTTGGAGAACCTGGGTAAGCGCATTGCCGCCCACCGCGGTCTGAACCGCATCCTGCACGTCGGCAACATTGATCTGGTAACGGGCGGCGGCCTCGCGGTCAACAGTCACGTTAAGGTTGGGCTGGCCGAGGACACGGAAAACTCCGAGATCCTCGACGCCATTGATTTTTCGCATGATGCCGACGATTTCGTCACTCTTCTGCTCCAGAACTTTCAAATCGTCGCCGTAGATCTTGGTGGCCAGCGCGCCTTTCACTCCGCTGACCGCCTCTTCCATGTTGTCTTCGATGGGCTGGGAAAAGCCCCAGACAACGCCTGGGATTTTGTCCAGTTCGCGATTCATGGCCGCGATCAATTCGTCTTTACTCTCGTGGAAGACAGGCCGCCACTCTTCTTTCGGCTTCAGGTCCACGAAGTACTCGGTGTTAAAGAAACCGGTGTTATCGGTTCCATCGTCTGGACGCCCCACCTGGCTGGTGCATTGCGGCACTTCGGGGAAAGAGCAAAGGACGACGCGGGCCTGGTTTGCGATCCGGATTCCCTCATCCGGCCCGGTGCTGGGCGCCAGCGTGCCGCGTACCCAGAGTGCACCTTCATCCAGGTGAGGCAGAAATTCGGAACCGATGACTGCCGCTGAAAACGAGGTACGCCCCAAAGGCCATCAGAAGAACGCATACCCCGACTGTAGTCATGCGCCGTCGAATCGCCCAGCGCAAGCCGTCGCGATATCGTTCGCTCACATAGCTCATGACCGGATTGCGCCATTCGCGCGCCCCATGGGCGAACGCGAAACTTGCCAGCACGGGCGCGACCAGGATCGAGAAGAGCAAGGCCCCGAGCAGCGCGAAGGCGACGGTCCAAGCCATGGGGTGGAAGAGTCTGCCTTCCACGCGTTGCAGCGTAAAGATCGGCAAGAAAGCGGTAATGGTGATGACGATGGCATAGAACACCGGCCGCTGCACTTCATGCGAGGCAAAGCTGATTCGTTCGGTAGAAGTCTTGATCCCATCGGTGTGGCTTAAATGGCGCACGATGTTTTCGATCAACACGATGGCGCCTTCCACGATCACACCGAAGTCGAGCGCTCCAAGCGACAGCAGATTGGCCGGAATGCGCATCAAGTTCAGACAAATGGCCGCAAATAGCAAAGCAAACGGAATGGTCGCGGCGACGATGAGCGCCCCCCGAACATTACCCAGAAATAGCAGCAGGATGATCGATACCAGGATCATGCCTTCGGTGAGATTGTGCAGCACGGTGTGAGTTGTGTAATGAACCAGAAGGCTGCGATCGAGGAAGGGGACGATCTGGACTCCCTTGGGCAGGATGTGATCGTTGAGTTCTTTTACTTTTTCATGGATGGCCGCGAGCGCCTTCTCGCCGGTTGCGCCTTTGCGCAGCAACACGATGCCCGAGACTACGTCGTCGTTATCGACGATCGCCCCGTCCTCGCGCTGGATTGCACCGCCGGGACCGTAGGGACAAGCAGTGCAAGCTCGCGCAAACTGACCAAGCCGAATCTTGGGACCTTGCGAAACCACGGCAATGTCTTTGACCCGCAACGGCGTGCCATTCTTGGTTACGATGACCGTGCGTTCGATGTCCTGGGCACGGTCGACCAATCCCACAGAACGTACATTGATCTGCTGCAGACCCTCCTGGATGAAGCTGCCGCCCGCGTTGATGTTGTTGTTGGTGAGTTGCTGCTCGACCTGCGCCAGGCTCAGGCCATATGCGACCAGTTTGTCGGGGTTGACGCGAACCTGGTATTCGCGGGTGGGGCCGCCGAAGCTGGCCACGTCAACTATGTTGGGAACAGATTTGAAACTCTTCTCGACGACCCAGTCTTCAATGGACTTCAACTCCATCGGGTCGTATGCCGGATTCGTGCTGTGCAGGGTGAAGAAATAGATCTGGCCGACCGGACTCCAGTCCGAACCCATTTGCGGGTTGACGCCCGGCGGCAGCGTGACTTGGCTCAGTCGCTCTAGTACGCGTTCTCGGTTCCAGTCGTTGTCCGATTCATCGTCGAAGATCAGCTTAATGTCAGAGAGTCCGAAGAGCGAGAACGAACGCAGATGCACCACGTGCGGGATGCCGTTCATCACGATTTCAAGCGGAATCGTGACCTGCTGCTCGATCTGTTCCGCCGAAATCCCCGGCCATTGCGTAATGATCTCGACGTAGTTATCCGCCACGTCAGGATAGGCCTCGATAGGTAAGTTATGGAATGCAATCATGCCGCCCGCGAAAAGCAGCAATGCAAAACCCAGCACGAGCAGGCGGTTGTCGAGAGCAAAATCAACGACTCGGCGAATCATTCATTGCTCCCTTATTGCTCCAAAGTGTTCTGCAGCACCAACGCATTCGAAACCACTCGATCTCCGGGTTTGATGCCTGAAACAACTTCCTGCAGGTTGCCGGGAAGCATGTTTCCCGTGGTCACTTCCAGGCGTTTGAAGTGGTCCGTGCTCTTCGGTACAGGCGTGTAAACCCATTCGCGATCATGCAAGTGCAGAATCGCGGTTGCGGGAACTGCGGCCCGGGTTTCCGGCTCCTTCCCGTAGAAAGTGGCAGTCACGAACATGCCCACCCGCATCATTCCAGGGTTCGGAACCTCGAGCCGAACCTTCGCAGTCCGGATAGTCGGATCGAGAACGGGCAGGATGTTGTCGACCCGGCCTTTGAAGACCCGGTTGGGATAGGCGCTCAAGTGAATATCCGCGTACTCACCAGGGTGCACGGCGTCGAGATCGTTTTCGTACACATCGCAGACGATCCAGACATAGGAAAGGTCAGAAATGGTGTAAGGATTCGGAGAACCCAATCCCTGCACGCCCGATGCGTTGGTAACCTGCTGGTCGGTGATCACGCCCGAGATGGGAGCGAAGATGTCGACGATTCCCGAGGGATGGTCCTTATCAATGCCGAGAAGCCGCAACTGCTCGATGGAGGCATCCAGGCCGGCTTTGGCGTTGTCGGCGGCGTCTTGGGCCTGTTCGAGAGCGCTTTTGGCGACAGCGCCCTTGTCGTAAAGGATCTGCTGCCGGTCGAGCTGCTGTCGCGCCAGCAGTTCGTCATTCACGGCCTTGCGGTACGTCTGGTACGCTCCGGCAACGTCGTTGCTTTGAACCCTGAGCAACAACTGGCCCTTCTTCACGGTGTCGCCCAGCCTGGCTTTAATTTCGACGACGCGTCCCGCGGCTAATGAGATTACGGGCACGGCGCGCGCGATGTCAGGCTGTACCACACCGGTAACATTCAGCGCCGGCGCCGCTTTATGCTCAACCGCGGTGACCAATGGGAACTTGTCGGGATGCTCCACCTTGAAGTTGTTGGCATCCAGGTCGGGCTCCACGGTTGCCGCTGGTGGCGCCTCGGCCTTCGAGTCGGCTTTATTTTCGCCGCAGCCGGCGAGCACCGTTAACGCAACACAACAGACGGCCTCTATGAAAAACACCCAGCAGAACGATAAGCGCCGGCGAACGAATGCGTTTGGCGTTGTAATTGTCATTGGATTACCTCGCGCCCCACCGCGAGATTCAACTGACTCGCGGATATCAAATAAGAGCCGACCAGGTTCACATAATTGAGTTGAACGCTGCGGTAGTCGTTCTCCGCGCTCAGAAAGTCCAGCAAAGATGCGCCTCCATGCTGATAGGCAAAAGTAATGGTCTCGCGGACACGCACCGCCTGCTGCAAGTATTTCGCTTTATAGGGCCGCAGCAGAATCAGATTGCTGTTCAGTGTCGCGTAGGCGGAATCGACATCGCTGAATACTTGCGCCTGGGCGGCATCCAGAAGCTTCTGGTTCCGATCGATGTCCAATTGTGTGCGCAGCTTCTCCCCCTGGTTCCTATCGAAGATCCGCAGCGGAATACTCACATTGAAGCCGATATATTGGTCGATGGGAGGGTTGCGGCCCACGTCAAAACCGAATGTCGGATCGGTCGATCCATTGGCGAGTGCGAGTTTGTGGTCGGTCTTGGCCTTATCGACGGCCTGCAGCGCTGCCCGAAGGTCAGGCCGCGTGTCCACGGCAATCTTGCGGAAGTCGTCGAGCGGCGCGATTTGATCGTTGAAGTCGAATGGCCCAGCTACGTCAAGTTGTTCGACGGGCGTCCGGTCGTTTAGAAGCATCAGCAGCTGAATTTTTTCGGTTCGGAGGTTGACCTCGGCGGTTTGCAGATCTGATTCGAACTGCACCCGCTGCAATTCCAGACGATCCAGATCAATTTGCGCAATATCGCCTGCCTTGAACCGTTCCCGGCTGATGTCGAGCACATGGTCGTAGTAGGCCAGGTTTTCCCTGGCCACGTTTAGAACCGCCTTGGCCTGCAGGGTTCCGACGAATGCGCCGCGCAAGCTGAACAGAAGACTTCTTTCCAGGTCATCCTGGCTGGATACGGCGATAGCCGTCCCCTCTTTCGCGCTTTCCAGTCGTAATTCGCGCTTATGCTGGCGCTCATGCAGGTAACTGGCGTTCGCGGTCGTCAACAGAGTGCCGAACGTACTGTGGGGCGGGCCACCGTTGAACGGATCGATTTGATCGACATCGAACGCCAAAATCGGATTGGGGCGCAAGTGTGCGGTAATCTCCGCAGCCTTGGATTCGTCAATGCTCAGCTTCCCCGCCAGCAGGGTGGGGTTGCGCTGCTCAAAACGCAGGCGGACCTGCTCCCAGGTGAGCGCCTGCTGGGCCGAGGCACTGGCGACCGCTGCGATCGCGATGCAGAGCCATAGCCGTGCGGCCAGATTGAAATGGTGAAACTTGAACATCCTGCGCTCCGTGCGCATCGGGAAAGTTGGATCGCCCAATGCGCGGGAAATGCGAAAATCCTCTGGATTTTCCGGACCCAGAAACACCAATAAACACCTATTTACAGCCAAGTTAGATGATCGGAGGGAGGAGCGCGGCCAGCGGGTGCAGGGACAGAGAAGGCTCTGACCGTCGGCGGCAGGAGCGCCACAACCGTGCCCATCTGCTCGAACGCGGGAATCAGAGAAGCGGAACTGGGCAGGACGGGCTGCGGAAAATGAGCCAGCGCATGAATTGTGCAAGCGCAATGACCGGGATGTCGGAACGCGCGTTCCGACTCTTCCATCTCGGGCCGCATGGCGTGCAAGTCGTCGCTGGCCGAGATCACGGGAAACAGAAGAATCAAGGCGCAGCCCAGAGCGCAAACGAACACGAGCGGACGCACCACGGGACCTTTTGCTGAACTGCCTGAACCGGTTGACGAAGTCCTGCGCCGCCACAGCAGCCACGCGGGCAGTAGCAGCGAGAGCCAACAGAGATTAAGAAAAAGCTCCATACAAAATGCCCAGGTCCTGCAGACAAGACAGCATCCCCAAAATCCCGCGCAACTGCCTCAAGATAATCAGGATAGCACACAGACCGCAAGTGACTTGCGTACCCGGACGCGTCGGCAGTAGATGAGTTTCGATTTGGTTTGAAAGGGCACGACTTCAGTCGTGCCGTAACGGCCGCATTATCAGGAGCGGCTTTAGCCGCTGGGGGAATGCGTCTTCCAAACTGAGCCCCTGCGCACTCCTCGGTCGAGAGGAAACCGCCGCTGATGCCGACTGGAGGCTTCTATTTCCCGGCGTTCGGCGGTTTCCAAGCCATCCAATCCAGCATCCAGCGCCACGATGCGTCTTGGCTACGATTGAGATCGACCGGTGGTGGCGGGAGTGGGTGGGTGGGGAAAACCACTGGCTTCCCTCGATAAGCATCGGCGAGTTGCTTGAATACCTTGCCCTGTTCCTTGACCCTGCCGTCATTGGTGAGCAGCCCAAGGCTGTATTCCAGCGAGTTGAAGTCGAACTTCCGGTCTACGTCATGGCTGTCCCAATAGCTGAACCAGCTGACTCCTGAATCAATGGCCGCCAGGACCGCCTTCTCCAGCCATTCTGCCTGCTGCTTTTCAGTCAGCGTTTCGATGCAGGTGTTGAACTCCTCTGCCCAGACCGGCTTTCGTGGGTCGCCAGCGCCACCACTAGCATAAGCCCGGATCAGAGTTGCCATGGCCGCCATCAACTTCGTGCTGGGCGGGTCCATGGGGCCGCCGTACTTGAGCGACCCGGACCAGTAAGGATAGCAGTGCATGACCGTCATGGGCCTGGACGCCAGCGCTTGCGGCGAGAACGTGTTCGACTCGAACCACGGCAGCTCATCCACTCCGTTTACGTGAACGCCTCGAGGATGAACCTCCTCCATCAGCGTGAACAGCTTTTTCATCCACGACATCGCCAACCGGCGGGTCTGTGCTCCAACACGTATTGATCTCATTTCCGACGTCAAAGCCGATGATGTTGTCTTTTGCGTTCATCACGCGGGCCAACTGCTCGGATGAGGATCTCCTGCGCTTTCCAGATAGCGTCATCGGTGTAGAAGGCGGATCCAGACTTGTTAAAGGGCGGCAAAAAGTACCATCCGCTCAACTGCCCGGTGAACACGGTGACCACAGCATCCAGGCGGCGCTCTCCCATGAGCGTGAGCAGTTGATCCAAGCGTTCCAGGTGAAGCGGGCTTACCCATTTTGGATTGGGTTGAAAGTACGGCCAGATCAGCAGGATGCGCAGATGGTCCGCTCCCAGGGACGCGATCCCGTCCAGGTCGCGCTTGATTGAGTCCGCATCCCATTCATTCCAGCAAAACCACCAATTTTTCGAAGGAGTGTAGTTCACTCCGAAGCGGTGGCGGTTCAGGTCCAGCTCCCGCCGCAATGGAGGAACCGCGTATGAATCCGCGAAACTCGCTGCGCCAAGGCTCATCACCCGGTCTGCCAAGGCGGATGATCGGGCAGCCAGCGAGCCCATGGCCGCAGCACGCAGGGAACTGGATATGAAGCGGCGCCTATTCATAAACTGTCTGACAATATACTCGCACCCTGACCAGCAAGAGCCGCTACGGACCCTGCGTGACCTGCAGAGGATGCGGGGTTTCGAGTCTCTGGCGGAGGATAGCTCCCCGGGTCGGGATTTCAGCAATGGCGTCGGCATGAATCACGTAGCCACCGAACGGTAGTGTGTTGCCAAACGGAATCTTAAAGTTGGCGGTGCCGGCTTTCAGCGGGAAATGTTCGTAACCGATGGCCGTTGCTCGCCCGTTGTCGGCGACCGCCACGATGACTACGGTCAGATCGAAAGCGTCCCTGGTGCCATTGGATACCTGCAGCGACCCGTCAATCCGGTTGTCGTGAACCTTGGGAGGCTGCAGCCATTCGAGCAACAGAGAGGCAGTGACCACAACCTGAAACTCTTTGTTAATGCTGTGCGCGGGATTCCCGGAGTCTTCGACTTTTAAGGTCAGGGCGAAAGTGCCCGGCTTGGTGGGACGTCCAGCCAGAAGGCCTTCCGGGGTAAACGCAATTCCGTCGGGAAGATCGCCACCGGCCACACTCCAGACGTACGGGGGAACGCCGCCGGTGGCATGGAGCAGACTGTGGAATTCCACGCCAGCGTCGAGTGGGGGTAGCGGCGCGTCCACCACGGCGAGCGGGAGAGCCTGCGCGGCCAGCAGCCTGCAGAAACAAAGCAGGATCGCAATGCGCCGAACAATTTCGCTCAAATCCATGGCAGCTCGTTTGATTTTACGCTGGGCACGGCGTAAAAGAACTGCAACATGTCCTATCGTCTGTCTCGCGCTTTGGCTGGCTTCTTACTCGTCTGTTTAATCGTATGCCTGGTGAAGACGGACGCTCTGGCGCAGGCTTCCGCTTCTCCACAGCAGAAAACGAATAACGCTGGCTCCAACGCTAACTCCAACTCCGACGAAGCGGCGGTTTTCGAACGAATCCTGAATCGCGTCCACTTTGAAAACGACGGGACCGAGGTGAGCGAGACCGAAGCCGTGGTTCGGATTCAGAGCCAGGCAGGCGTGGAAGAATTCGGCCAAATGGTTTTCGGATACTCCTCGGCGACCGAGAAGTTGGAAGTCGAATACGTCCGCGTGCGCAAGCCGGATGGGCAGGTGGTGGTAACGCCGGAGTCGACGGCGCAGGATTTCGCTCCCGATGTGCTGAAAGAAGCTCCCATGTACAGCGACTACCGCCAGCGCCATATTTCCGTGGCGGGGCTGCAACCCGGGAGCACGCTGGAATACCGCACCGTGACGCGGGTCCTCACGCCGCTGGCCGCGGGAAACTTCTGGTACGAATACACATTTCCGAAGGGCGTTGCTGTTACCGAAGACCGGCTCGAGATTGACATCCCAAAATCGCGCGAGGTCAAGCTCAAAACGCCGAAGCGGAAGCCGGAGATTCAAGACAACGGAGACCGGCGCGTTTACACCTGGGTGGTAAAGGATATCCAGCCGGACCGCGACAAAAATAAAGATAAAGATAAGGACGACGCGGACGACGAGACCGGTCCCGATGTGCAGCTGACGACTTTCACCGACTGGGAACAGGTGGCGCGCTGGTACGCAAAGCTGCAAGGCGAGCGCATGACGGTGGACGACAGCGTGCGAAAAAAAGCGCTTGAGGTCACCAAAGGAGCCGACACGCCCACCGAGAAAGCGCGGCGACTGTACGATTTCGTGGCGCGGAATGTGCGGTACGTGAGCATCTCGCTCGGAGTCGGCCGCTATCAGCCGCACTCGGCTTCCGACGTTCTGCAGAATGGCTACGGCGACTGCAAGGACAAGCACACATTGTTCTCGGCGATGCTGCGGGCGGAGGGAATTCAGAGTTATCCAGTTCTGATCGACAGTTCGCGCCAGCTGGATGTGGACGTTCCTTCGCCGGCGCAGTTCGATCACGTGATCACGGCGGCACGACTGGGAACGGGAACGGAACTCACCTGGCTGGATACCACTCCTGAAGTGACGCCGTTTGGCCTGATTCTTTACCAGTTGCGAAACAAATTAGCCGTGCTGGCGTCGGATGACAGCGAGGGCGGCTTGCAGAGGACGCCGGCGGATTCTCCCATCAGAACGTTCATGCACTTCACCCTCGACGGCAAGTTTAGCGAGTTCGGAGCGCTCGACGCAACGCTTGAGGTCACAGCCCAGGGAGATCGCGATTGGCCGATGCGCTCAAGCTTTCGGCGATTTTCGCAAGCGCAGTGGAAGGACTTTGTGAAAGCCCTTTCCGCGAGTTGGGGCTTGCCGGGAGATGTCGATGACGTTCAGCTCGATCCCATCGAGGACACGAGCAAGCCTTTTCATCTGAAGTATCACCTGCATCAGGACGAGTATTTTGTAGTGCCATCGGCGAGCGTGAATTTTCGTCCGATTCCGCCGCTCGGCATGCCGGCGATTCGAGCGTCGGAAAAGAACACGCAACCCTTGAAGATCGGCCCCGCTGGTGAAATGGACTACCGGGTGCGCTTGCAGTTTCCCTCTAACTACACGGTGCACGCTCCGACCCCGGTGAAAATGTCGCGCGATTACGGCGACTATTCATCAACCTATTCGCTGAACGTTTCCAAAAACGGCGGGATTCTGGAAGGCGAACGTAAACTTGTGGTGAAGACAAATGAAGTGGCGGCGGCGCGCCGTGCCGACTACGATTCGTTTCGCAACGCCACGCAAAGCGATCAAGACCAGCTCTTGTCGTGCACCATCCTGACGCCGTCGGGGCGAGGGGCGCAGGCGGCTTCGAAGATGGAAGGCACTCCCACGGAGCTGCATAAAGCGGGAGTGAAAGCGCTGCAGAGCAAAGATTATCGCACCGCGATCGACCTGCTGAAACGCGCGGTGGACGCGGATGCTGGCCTGGCGAATCCAGGCATGAAAGACGGCTGGTATGACCTGGGACTGGCCTACGCCGGGGCGAATAATCACGCGGAGGCGATCGCCGCGTTCCGCAAGCAGATCGAGCTTGATCCGAATCACAAGCACGCGAATGGCGACCTGGCGATGGAACTGCAGCAAACGGGCAAAACTGACGAAGCGATCGCGGCCTATCGCAAGCAGTTGGAGATGGCTCCGTACGAGAAGACAACGCTAAAGAATCTTGGCATGTTGCTGGCGCAGGTGGGGCGTGATGCCGACGCGCGCACGGAACTGGAGGCAGCCGCCGCGATCCCTCCGGATGATCCGGAAACGAAGATGGCGTTGGCGCAGGTATACACACGATTAGGAGAAAAATCGCAGGCACAAGAGTTGATGAAGGGGCTGACGGGCAGCGTGAGCGCGGATTCCGGTCAGGATATTTTCGCGTCAGCATTAAAGATGAAAAATGACATCGATCCCACGCAAACCGAGAATGATGCACAGCAGGTTCTCTACGACATTGGAGGACAGTTCGATTCGGGAGAGTTGGACCGGCTGGCGCCTTCGGCGTTTTCGTCGATGCGACTGGTGGCGCTGGCATGGGCGCGGATCGGGTGGGCGAAATTTCAGCGCGGCGAAAATCTGGCGGCGATGCAGTTTCTCACCTCGGCCTGGCTTTTGAGCGAGTCAGGAACAGTCGCTAACCGGCTGGGACAAGTGCTCGAAAAACAAGGGCAGGCGGAGAAGGCGCGTCATATGTATGCCCTCGCCGTGGCGGCGGGGGGAGGTGAAACGCAGGATTCGCGGGCGCGACTGGCGAAGCTGGCGGGTGATGCCGGTGCGGCGGAGAGAGAATCCGCACAGGCTCCGGCGGAACTGGTGAAGGTGCGTACGATAAGACTCGATGCCATCACAAGCAAGCCAGTTTCGGCGCGTTTCAACCTTGTATTCGACAGCTCGCCGCGTCCGGAACGCGCTGAGTTTGTTGACGGGGATGAAAACCTTCGTTCCGCTGGCGAGCAATTGCGCCAGAAAGATTTCCCGGTAAGGTTTCCGGACGTGTCGTCAGTAAAGATCGTTCGCCGGGGATGGTTGAGTTGTGGCGGCTCAGGTTGCAGCATTGAGTTGCTACCGATCGAGAAGGAGTCTTCTGGAACAACTGTAGGTTCGAAGTAGTTGATCGACTCCAGGAACGTCACATGCCCAAAACGCTGACAATCTTGTTGCTGAGTCTCGTGTTTCGGGGATGCGATCTGCAAGGGACGCAGCCACAGCAACAGACGCCTCCAACAGCCCCGCCCAAGGCGGTCGACGAAAACGCTTCGGGGAAGTCGCAGGAAGCAAAAGGTGCAGTGGTGTTGCACGACGACGATGCAGAAATCATGGTTTTCCCGGTCTGTGGAGGCCCCATTGATAGGCCGACGGGCCGAAGGGAGTACTGCCCGATTGAAGTTGTTTATGAGCTACGAAGGAGTCTGTCCGAAGGAAGATTGCAGGTTTTCGACAAGCTCACAGTGGAAGCGGAATACCCTCTGCCCGAGCTTTCGGCTGGAAAACACATCACGGCACTTCCCCACAGCTTCTACTGGCCGCCAAGGGAAGACAAATTGCCTGAAGAGAACTTGCCTGATGACATGATGTGGTTCAGCGTCGGTACTGTCCCAACTTCGTTATGGGATCGGGACCTCTGGGAAAACGACTCGGGTCAGTCCGCCTATGACTACAAACCCGGGCCGCGAGGAGAAAAAGTGGGAGATCCTCCCCCTGATGAAGCCGCCCAGTTTCGCGGAGACGATGTAGGTTTCAGTTCCATGTATATTCCGGCCAAACACAATCAGGAACTGCTAGACACGGGCGATTTGCCAGAAATCGAGATCCTAGGTGTCGGCTTCGATAACGGTACGAACGTGCAATTTTGGAAGCAGAACGACCGAAATCCCAACCGGGAGTATCCGACGCCCCTGCGCGATGTTCGCGTGGTCTCTACCGCAACACATGATATGGACGATATGACTCCGGTCTTGAAAGCTGGACGATTCACTGTACCCAAGGCCATCTTCGAATATCCGAGTCACATTCGGATCGTAGGCAAAGTGAGATAATCAGCCACTCTTGTGCTCAGCCGCATCCCCCTCGACGCGCGCGGCTCGACTCCGGAAAAAGAGCCAAGCGTCCGGGCGCAAGCAGGTTCGGAACTTAAAAGACGTTGCGGAACCCCCAGAACAGAAAACCCGCCAGCATCATCGAAGCCGGCAGCGTCAGCACCCATGCCATCGCCAGGTTGCGCACCGTAGACCATTGCAGGCCGGAGTGGTTTGCGGCCATGGTTCCCGCAATTCCCGACGACAGCACGTGCGTCGTACTCACCGGCAATCCGAACCAATCCGCCGCCCCGATCGTGAACATGGCCGTGATTTCCGCCGCCGCTCCCTGTCCGTAGGTAAGGTGCTCCTTGCCGATTTTCTCGCCGACCGTAACCACGATGCGCTTCCATCCGATCATCGTGCCCAGTCCAAGCGCCATGGCCACCGCAACTTTCACCCATCCGGGAATGAAGCGTGTCGCCGCATCTACGTGCTTCTTGTAGTTGTCCAAGCCTTCCCAATCTGCCGCGCCGATCGCCGGCTTCCCGGTCTTTTTCATCAGGCGCAGCGCTTCGCTGGCCACATACATATCGTTGCGGAAGTTACGCACCCGGTCGTTAGGAATCTTTGCCATCTCCCCGAACAGCGCCGTCTCGTTGCCGATACCGCTCACCAGCTGGCGCAGAGCCAGCATAGTGTTCGGAGTAAAGTCCTTGGTGCGAATGTAATCCGTAACCTCTTCCCGATCGTCCGCGATAACCGCGTCCGGGCTGACGTACTTGGAAAGTATTCCGGCCGCCTGCTGTGAAACGGCAATAAAATCGTCCGACTGCTTGTGCGTGATCGCATGGTTCAAAGCGTATGCCGTAGGCACAGTCCCCACCAGGATCAACATAATCAGCCCCATACCCTTCTGTCCGTCATTCGACCCATGCGCGAAACTCACTCCCGTGCAGGTCAGCAGCAGCAGCGACCGAATCCAGAACGGCGGCGGTTCCGTCCCTACCGGAGCCTCATACAGCGCGCGGTTCTTGATCACCGCCTTCATCAAGAAGAGCAACAGAAACGCACAGACAAATCCAACCAACGGCGAAAGCAGCAGCGACTTCCCGATATTGGTGGCTTGCCCCCAGTCCACGCCGCTGGTGCCCGTTTTCGGGGACATCAACTGATTTGCAATACCCACGCCGATGATCGACCCGATCAAGGTGTGCGAACTCGAAGCCGGCAAGCCGAAATACCACGTCCCCAGATTCCAGATAATGGCCGCGACCAGCAACGCGAAAACCATCGCGAACCCAGCCTTGCTACCGACCTGCAGAATCAGTTCGACGGGCAACAGAGAGATGATTCCGAAGGCCACAAGCCCGCTCGAAGTCAACACACCCAGAAAATTCCAGAACCCCGACCACACCACCGCAATATGCGGTTCCAGAGAGTGCGTATAGATCACCGTAGCCACCGCGTTCGCCGTGTCGTGAAATCCGTTGACGAACTCGAACCCCAGCGCCACCAACAGTGCGATGCCCAACAGAACGTAAGGCATGACTGATCCGCTATGCACGGTGGAGAGGTCCGTGAGCAGATGAAAGGCCGAATAAATAATCCCGATAAGGAGCACCACCCCAAAGCCCAACATCCCGACCTTTCCCGGACTTCGATTAAGCTTTGCTTCCAGCGCAGGCGCAGCTGTGGCCATATTCAAGAATCTCCTCTGTTCGCGAAAATGTCCGCTAAAAGTTTCACGATTCGTCCCAAGAACCCACCCCAAATGAAGCGAAACTATACGGAAGAATTGTTACGCCAATGTGAAAGCGTTGCGGAATCGCGCAAGTTCCGATTGCAAGTGCCCGGCCGCGTGCTCCGTCCCCTCGACGCATGCGCATGGACTCCGATAATCTATTGAGTCTTGTAAAGCTGAGTCTTATAAGGCTGAGTCTGGTAACGGAGGTCCTGCCCATGCGGGAGGCTGTCGAACGATTGTGGCCCGAAATTCAGTGGATCAGCGATACCAAGCTGCGGGAGCAGGTGACGCAAGCCTGGATCAAGGCCCTGGAGCGCAGTCCGCTGAAGCCCGATGACCTGAATAAGATTCCCTTTACGCTGCTGGTTCCGAATTGTCCGATCACTTTCATGGAGCACAAGCGCTGCGTAGTACACATTGCGCGGGATAGCGCAAAAGCGATGACCGACTTCATGGGCCGGGCGCTGCCCATCGACGCCGACGTGGTAATTGCCGGTGCGATTCTGGCGGACGTAGGCAAGTTGCTGGAGTACGAGATTGGTCCGGACGGTAAGAGCCGGCAAAGTGAGCGCGGAGAAGCGCTGCGGCATCCGTTTACTGGGGTCGCGCTGGCAATGGAGTGTGGCGTCCCGGACGCAGTGTGCCACATCATCGCCGCACACGCGGCCGAAGGCGATCTGGTAAAGCGGACGACCGAAGCGTTCATCGTGCATCACGCCGATTTCATGGCGTTTCTGCCGTTCAAGAATCCTAAGAATGTAAAGGTCAACTGAAGAATGGAATTCGTCAATTCTTTGTCATCCTGAGCGAAGCGAAGGACCTGCTTTTCTGGTGAACTGGGCGAAAGCAGATCCTTCGCTTCGCTCAGGATGACAAATTCAATTGATTGGTTGAGGAGAAACCATTGTCCACGGGCATGCAAGGCTCCAGCAAAGAAACCATCACCGCGACCATGTCCCGCTGGGCTGCGGGACTTGAATACAAACACCTCTCGCAGGATGCCGTGTATCAGGCCAAACGCTTCCTGCTCGATTCGGTGGGCTGTGCACTCGGCGGGTATCAGCAGCATGACGTGATTATCGCGCTCGAAGTGCTGAAAGAAATTGCCGGGCGCGGACCGGCGACCGTGATCGGCACCGGCGAAAAGATAGACGCAGTGTCGGCATCGCTGGCGAATGCCTTGATGATCCGCTGCATGGATTACAACGACATCTACTGGAAGCAGGATCCATCGCATCCCTCGGATATTTTTCCCGCCGCGATGGCGTGTTGCGAGCGCGCCAAAAGCGATGGCCAGGAATTGATCGTTGGATTCGTGCTGGGCCACGAGTTCGAAATGCGCCTGTGCGAGGCGGCTTTCCCCGGCATCCGCGAGCGCGGCTGGCATCATGCGACGCTGACGGCGTTCGTCTCGCCGATTGTGGCGGGACGCGCGCTGCGTTTGAGTTGGGAACAGATTCAACATGCGATCGGCATTTCCGCTTCGCGGCATTGCACCATGGGCGCGGTAACCGCCGGCAAGCTGACGATGATGAAAAATACCGTCGATCCCATGGCAACGCAGAGCGGCGTTCTGGCGGCGCTGCTGGCCGAGAAGGGCTACAGCGGCCCCGAGCACGTTATCGACGGCAAGGAAGGACTGGTGCACTGCTACGGTCCAGAGTGGAAGCAGAATCTGCTGACCGACGGACTCGGCGACTCGTGGCGCATCACCCAGTGCGGAATGAAATTTTTTCCGACCGAGGCGCTGACCCACGCTCCGATTTCGGCGGTGCTCGATTTGGTCAAGAACAACGACCTGCATCCGGACCAAGTGCAGAAGATTCAGATCCGGTCACTGGCGCGCGCGGCCGACATTCTTTCTGACCCCAGCAAGTACGATCCGCGCACCAAGGAGACCGCGGACCATTCGCTTCCCTACGTGATCGCAGCGGCGCTGGTCGATCGGCAAGTGACGCCGGCGCAGTTCGAGATGAAGAAGATCATGGACCCGACGATCCGCGCGCAACTTAAGAAAGTTGAGGTTGTGGCGGATCCCGAAATCGAGAAGGTTTTCCCGGCCCTGCAGCGCGTGATTGTGAATATCACAACCACCGATGCACGGAAATTCTCGAAGCAGCTCGACTATCCGAAGGGCGACCCACGAAATCCGCTGAGCGATGCGGAGATCGAAGAGAAATTCCGCGCGCTGGCCGACGGTGTCTTGTCGGCAAAGGCACAAAACCAGCTGATCGATGCGATTTGGAATCTGGAAAAGTGCGCGTCAGTCACGAAGCTGATGGCGCTGATGAAGGCAGATGTAAAGAAACAGACGAAGGCAAAAGCAGCCAGGAAGGTTGTCAAGAAGCGCCGCTAGCCAAGAATGTAGGGACAGCCGCCCTCGGCTGTCCGGCCGGACGAAGTCCGGCTTCTGACACCAGCCGGTGCTGCTGTGCCCATGTTGTTCGGGAATACCTTATGACCGACCTGAAATCGACGATTGCATCCGACCTGACGGCCCGTTACACCAAACTCGCGGGCGTGGTTCGCGAGCTGGCGGCCCCGCTGAGCGACGAACAGTTTTGGGCCAAGCCCCTCGCCTTCGGCAACAGCTTCGGACACCTCGTGCTGCATCTCACCGGCAACTTGAATTACTACATCGGAGCACAGATTGCGGGTACGGGTTATGTGCGCGATCGTCCGCTGGAGTTCTCCGACGCAACGCGGCCATCCAAGGCGGAGGCGTTGAAGAAATTCGATCAGGCGATTGCGATGGTACTCGGCGCGATCAAAAGCCAGTCCGCGGACGACTGGTCAAAGGAATACACGGCGGTGGGCGCGGATGCCCGCGACCGATTGGGCATGGTTTTGTCGTGCGCGACACATCTGCATCACCATATTGGGCAGATGATGTATCTGGGATTTGAGTTGAAGCGGAAGGGCTGAGATTTGTGTCGGCGCCAGGAGAGGCTCTAAATGGGTCAGACCATCGTTGAGAAAATCGCGCGGAAGCACATGACGGAAGGGCCGGCGCGGCCGCTTCGCGCCGGGGATTTCCTGTCGATTCGTCCACATCGCTGCATGACGCACGACAACACATCGGCGGTGATGAGCAAGTTCAAGGGCATTGGCGCGAAAAAGGTAAAGGATTCGCAGCAACTCACGTTCGCGCTCGATCATGACATCCAGAATCAGGATGAGTCGAACCAGAAGAAGTACCGCGCCATTGAAGCGTTCGCAAAAGAGCAGGGCGTGGATTTCTATCCTGCCGGCTCGGGCATTGGGCACCAGATCATGGTGGAGCGCGGGTATGTGATCCCGGGCTCATTCGTGGTTGCTTCCGATTCACATTCCAATATGTATGGCGCGCTGGGAGCAATCGGTACTCCGATTGTTCGCACCGATGCCGCCGCAGTGTGGGCAACGGGCGAATTCTGGTGGCAGATTCCGCGGTCGATCCAGGTCGTACTGGAAGGCAAGTTGCCGGACGGCGTCACCGGCAAGGACGTCATCATTACTTTGTGCGGCCTCTATAACCAGGACGAATGCCTGAATGCGGCGGTCGAGTTCACGGGCCCCGGGGTGGCGTCGCTCTCGATGGATGCCCGGCTTTCGATTTCGAATATGACGACGGAATGGGGCCCGCTGGTGGGCTGGTTTCCGGTCGATGCGGTCACCATCCAGTATTTACGCGGCGTTCACCAGCGGCTCCAAGCGATGGGAGTGCAGCGTTTCACAGAAAGCGACATTGCCAACTGGGAGAAGAATCCTCCCGCGCCGGATGCGGATGCGGCCTATGCGGCGCGGATCACGCTCGACCTCGCGCAAGTGACGCCGCATGTGTCCGGACCCGACACGGTGCAGGCGATGCAGTCGTTGGCTGAAATTGAGCAAAAGAAAGTTGCGATCCAGAAGGCGTATCTGATTTCATGTGTGAATTCGCGGCTGGAGGATCTCGCGGCGGCGGCCGCGGTTCTCAAGGATAAAAAGATTGCCTCGGGCGTGAAGTTCTACTTGAGCGCAGCGAGCAAATGGGTGCAGGAAGAGGCTGAGCGGCGGGGCATCTGGCAGACGCTGATGAATTCAGGCGCGCATCCGCTGCCGTCCGGCTGCGGGCCCTGCATTGGGCTGGGCGTGGGATTGCTAGAGGCGGGCGAAGTCGGAATCTCGGCAACAAATAGAAACTTCAAGGGCCGCATGGGATCGCGCGACGCGAAATGCTACCTCGCGAGTCCGGAGGTGGTAGCGGCGTCGGCCGTTGCCGGCTATATTCGCGGGCCGCATGAGTCGGCGAATCGCGCGCCGCAGCGGGCATATTTCGAGTTTGCGTCGGCGGCGGGCGGGGCGGAGAAAGTTGAAATCCTTGCTGGCTTTCCGCAGCGTGTGCGAGGGCGGCTGGTGTTCATGCCGCAGGATAACGTCAACACCGACGCGATTTACGGCAAGGACTATACCTATCGCGACGACATGACTCCGAAGATGATGGCGAAGGTAGTGATGGACAATTACGATCCGCAGTTCGCCACGCGCACAAAGGCGGGCGACGTAATTGTCAGCCAATTCAACTTTGGCACCGGCTCCAGCCGCGAACAAGCGGTCACGTGCCTGAAGGCCAAAGGCATTCCGCTGGTAATCGCGGCCAGCTTCTCGCAGACTTATCTGCGGAACGCGTTCAACAATGGTTTCTTGTGTATCGAGGTCCCGGACTTTGTGGCCCGTGTGCGAGCGCAGTTTACCGAAGAGATCGCGGCTAAGGAGAAGACGATTATTCCGGGGGACGAAATTGATATCGACTTTACTTCGAGCACGATCTCCTGGCGCGGGGAGAAGTTTTCTTTCCCGGCGCTGGGAAGTGTGCCGCAGTCGCTGGTGATTGCTGGGGGAGTCGAGAATCTTGTGGCGAAACGGTTGGGCGCGGCTTAGTGCTTTCACCGTCGAGAGGCGGAGGGCGCGGAGAAAAGCAGGTCCTTCGCTTCGCTCAGGATGACAATTTTATTTAGATTTACTCGGCGCACTCGGCGTCTCGGCGGTAGATATTCGGCAGTAGACATTCTTAAGGAGCATTCATGGCGAAATACACAGTCATTACCATGCCGGGAGACGGCATCGGGAACCAGGTTCTGCCGGAGTCGCTGCGGGTATTAAACGCAGTCGGCTTCGACGCTGAGTACATTCATGCCGATATCGGATGGGATTGCTGGTGCGCGCAGGGCAATGCGTTGCCCGACCGGACAATCGAGTTACTGACTAAACATAAGTTGGGGTTGTTCGGCGCGATTACTTCGAAGCCAAACAAGGCGGCGCAGGCGGAGCTTAAACCGGAGTTACAAGGGAAGGGTTACGTCTATTACTCGCCGATCGTGACCATGCGGCAGAAGTTTAATCTCGATATCTGCATGCGGCCGTGCGTTGGGTTCACCGGCAATCCGCTGAATTACATTCGAAAAAACACCCACGGCGGCTTCGACGAGCCGCGCATCGACACCACCGTCTTCCGGCAGGGCACAGAGGGCATGTACGCCGGCGTGGAGTGGACGAATCCTCCGGAGATCGTGCGCGCCGCCTTGAACAGCCATCCCCGATTCAAAGCCTTTGCCGGCGTGCCTGGCCCGGAGATCGCGGTAAGTTGCCGCATCATCACGCGCAAGGCAGCCGAGCGCATCGTGACCGCGGCTTTCGAATATGCGAAGCGGCGCGGCTTCAAGGGTGTGACGATTTGCGAGAAGCCGAACGTGGTGCGTGAGACTTCGGGCATGATGGAAGAGGTGGCGAAAGAGGTGGCCAGGAATTATCCGGGGATTGCGCTTTGGTCGACGAATATCGACGCGCAGCTGATGTGGCTGAATAAGAATCCCGAGGAGTACAACGTAATCGTGGCGTCAAACCTGTTCGGCGACATTCTTTCCGACGCGTTCGCGGGACTGGTAGGTGGGCTGGGGTTCGCGGCATCCGGCAATATTGGAGATGACGTCGCGGTCTTTGAGCCGACCCACGGGTCGGCGCCGAAGTATGCCGAGCTGAATCCACCCATCGTGAATCCGATTGCCATGATTCTTTCGGCGGCAATGATGCTCGATCATGTTGGCGAAAATCAGAAGTCAAATCGCATCCGCACGTCCATCGCGGATGTGGTGCGCGAAGGGAAAGTCCGGACTTACGATATGATGCGCTTTACGGGTGGTCCGAAGGCGATCAGTCAAGGTGCGGCTTCGACCGTGCAGATGACGGATGCAATTTTGGCGAAAGTGCGATAACCACAGGGGACACTGAGGATCACAGGGAATCACAGGAGCCCGATTTTTTTATTCTAATTTGAGGCAATTATGAGCCGCGCTGTCGAAACTACCTCCCCGCGTTCTGCCGAGGCAGGCCATTGGGGCAAAGAAATTCGGTCCGACGTGCACGTCGCCTTTGAGGCGCGCGACAGCGGCGGGATCGAGACCTCTCTGGAATCGCGCGTTGCGCCTTTCTACGGCTCGGCGATCATGGAACAGACGCGCGACGTCCTCGCCGAACTCGGAGTGAAGCACGCGCGGGTTGCGATTCACGATGAAGGCGCGCTGACCTTTGTTATTGCGGCTCGTATCGAGGCCGCCGCCAGGCGCGCGGGAATCGCGCTGGGCAAACGCTCGTTGCCGGAGCAGTATCCGCTGCCGCCGCCTTCGCCAAAGGACAGGCTGCGTCGATCGCGTCTGTATCTGCCGGGCTCTGAGCCCAAGTACTACATCAATGCCCGACTCCATGGACCGGACGCGGTGATTCTCGATTTGGAAGATTCCGTGCATCGCGAGGAAAAAGATGCGGCTCGCATTCTCGTCCGAAACACTCTGCGGGCGGTCGATTTTGGATCGTGCGAGCGCATGGTGCGGATTAATCAATTGCCGCTGGGGCTCGAAGATCTGGCGGAAGTGGTGGGCGAGAGTCCGGACCTGATTTTGATTCCGAAAGTCGAAGAGTCCGAGCAGGTGCGGGAAGTGGATCGCATGATCGGTGAGATCAAGGCGCGGCACGGAATCATCCGGCCGATCTGGATCATGCCAATCATCGAATCGGCGCTGGGAATCGAGAACGCCTTGGCCGTCGCGACGGCGAGCGAAAATGTGGCAGCGCTGACGATAGGGCTCGAGGATTACACCGCCGATCTGGGCGTGGTGAAGACCACGGAAGGGCGTGAGTCGCAATATGCGCGGTCGCGCGTGGTGAACGCGGCGCGCGCCGCGGGAGTGCAGGCGATTGACTCTGTATTCAGCGATGTCGCCGACATGGAAGGTTTGCGGCGCTGGGGAGAAGCCTCGCGGGCGGCGGGATTCGAAGGCATGGGTTGCATCCATCCCGGGCAGATTCGAGTAATCCACGAGGCGTTTCAACCGACCGCGATCGAGATCGAAAAGGCGCGGAAAGTGGTTGCCGCTTTTGAAGAAGCTCAGAGCAAGGGATTGGCCGTGGTGAGTCTGGGTTCGAAGATGATCGATCCGCCTGTGGTGCAGCGCGCGTTGAAGGTAGTGGAAAGGGCGAAGGCGATGGGAGTGATCTCGTGAGTGGAAGTGCGAAGGAAAGAGTAGAACTGGCGCATAACGCGGCGGGACGGGCGGTGCCGACGATGGTGAACGGCAAGCCTCAGATTCCGTTTCTGGGCGCGGGCAAATATCAGCCCCGCGGGCGGAAGGCGGCGCCGGCGATCTGCTCAAATAAAGATTATCCGGATAGCGGCGATAAGCGCGTGGCCAATCTGGAGACCGCTCTGCGCAACTGCGGGCTGCGCGACGGAATGGTGATCTCGAACCACCATCATCTGCGCGACGGCGATAAAGTCGCGCTCATGGCGCTGGAAGCGGCGGCCAAGATCGGCGTCAAAGACCTGATGTGGTTCCCGAGCGCGTCGTTCCCTTCTCAGCAGGGCGCCATCGATCTGATGAAAAAAGGCGTTATCCATCACATCGAAGGCTCAATGAACGGGCCGTTGGGCGACTACTGCACCCAGGGAAAGATGCGCGGCATGGGCGTGTTGCGTTCGCATGGCGGCCGCTACCAGGCGATCCAGGATGGAGAAGTTCACATTGACGTCGCGGTGATTGCTGCGCCCACCGCCGATTTTTTCGGTAATGCGGATGGCTCGCATGGCAAGTCGGCGTGTGGCTCGCTCGGTTTTGCGCTGGCGGATTCGACCTATGCTGATCGCGTGATCGTGGTTACCGACAATCTTGTGCCGTTTCCGTGTGTGCCCTGGCAGATTCAGGGCAACAACGTGGACTTTGTGGTGGAAGTGGAATCGATTGGCGATCCGACAAGGATTGTTTCCGGCACGACGCAGATTACGCGTTCACCCGACCGGCTGCGGATCGCGGAACTGGTCGCGCAGTTCCTTCGGGCAACGGGAATCATGAAGAACGGATTTTCGTTTCAGGCAGGAGCAGGCGGGATCGCGCTGGCATTCGTCGAATATCTGAAACAGATGATGAAAGAGGATGGAGTGAAGGCGCGCTTCGTTCGCGGCGGATCAACTAAGTTCCTGGTGGAATTGCTGCAGGAAGGGCTCACGGATTACATCCTGGATGGGCAGACGTTCGATCTCGACGGTGTGAAGTCCATCGCGAACGATCCGCGGCACGTGGCGACTTCGCCGTTCACTTCGTACAACTACCACGGCAAGGGAAGTTTTGCTTCGCTGGTGGATGCCGTGGTCTTGGGCGCGACCGAAGTTGACGTGAACTTCAACGCCAACGTGGTGACGCACTCCGATGGCCGTTTGCTGCACGGCATTGGCGGATGGCAGAACTGTCTGTTTGCCGGCTGCACGATTCTCGCGCTGCCATCGTTTCGCGATCGCATTCCGGTGATCGTAGACGAAGTCACGACGATGACGGGGCCGGGCGAGATGATTGACGTGGTCGTGACCGAGCGCGGAATTGCCATCAATCCGCGGCGCACGGACCTACTCCATGCGGTCATGGGATCGAAGCTGCCGGTTCGCCCGATTCAGGACATCAAGGCGGAAGTCGAGAAAATTTGTGGCCAGCCAGCGCGGCCGAAGTTGGGCGACCGTCCCTGCGCGGTGGTGAAGTGGGTCGATGGCACGGTGCTGGATACGGTTTGGCAGGTTAGCTGAC
The DNA here is from genome assembly GCA_963773955.1 of uncultured Acidobacteriaceae bacterium. Taxonomy (GTDB): domain Bacteria; phylum Acidobacteriota; class Terriglobia; order Terriglobales; family Acidobacteriaceae; genus Acidiflorens. Next base: position 54,813 of record CAVZDM010000152.1, read on the forward strand.
GTAAGCTTTCACGCCGTTGGCACGTTCACGGGCAGACAGGTATCCTGATCTGCCCGATTTTATTTTCTGGAGGCGCAAGTGCGCGGGCTGAAATCAAAGCGAGTCCTGATCACCGGCGGGGCCAGCGGCATAGGCGCAGCCACGGCGGCGCGATTTCTTGAAGAAGGATCGGTCGTGTGCGTGCTCGATCGCGACGTCGAGGCACGCCAAAAGATCCAGCGCGAACTGCCCGGTCTAGTCGCAGCGCTCGATGCCGACGTTTCGAGCCTGAAGCAGGTCCAGGCCGCGTTCGCCGAAGCGATTCGCCTGATGGGCGGCGTCGATGTGTTAGTGAATAACGCGGGCATCAGCATCCGTCATAACTTCCTCGACATCACGCCGGAAGAGTGGGACAAAGTGATGGCGGTGAATCTAACCGGAGTGTTCTACGTCGCGCAGACGGCGGCGCGGCACATGATGGAGCGCGGCAGCGGCGTGATTCTGCAAACGGCGTCGACCAACGGCGTCATGGGATATCCCTTTTATGCGGATTACAACGCCACCAAGGCGGGCGTGATCGAGTTGACCAAGTCGATGGCGCTCGAGCTGGCGCCGAAAGTAAGGGTGTGCGCGGTGGCTCCGGGATACGTGCTCACGCCGATGCAGCGCGCCGAGTACACCGATGAAATGATCGACGAGGTCAACCGGAAGATTCCTTTGCGCCGGCATGCTCAGCCGGAAGAGATCGCGGCGCTGTTCGCGTTCCTCGCCTCCGACGATGCGCAAAACATCACCGGCCACGTTTACACCTGCGACGGCGGAGAAACCGCGGGAGGACTCGCCAGCCGGTAGCCATGCACCTTCCAGGAAAACTCGCGCTGATTGCGAACGGGAAATCAATCGCATGACCACCGTCGTCTTCCTCGGCGGAGGGCGGATCACGTCCGCGATGCTGGCCGGCCTGCGCCTGGGCAGAACCAGACATCGCTTGGTCGTGCATGATCGCAATCCGGGCAAGCTGCGCGGTCTGAAAAAACGCTACGCGGTTGCGGTCGAGCCGGATCTGAATCGCGCAGTTAAGCAGGCGGACCTGCTGATCGTCGCAGTTCGCCCCGGTTCGGCGCGCGAGCTTCTTCAATCCGTCAGCAAAGTCCTTGAGAAAGTGAGCCGGGCATTGCCCGGAAGAAAGACCCTCGCAGTCAGCGTGGCCGCGGGCGTGCCCCTGCGCGCACTGAGCAAGCAAATTGGCCCGCCCGTGCAATGGGCTCGTGCCATGCCGAGCCCTCTCTGCCGCAGCGGGCGCGGCCTCACTGCGGTAACCTTTCCCCGGACTTTGTCGCGAGCGGATCGCAAACGCGTCCGCGATCTTTTCGCCAGCTTCGGTCAGGTCGTCGAAATTCCAGAGCAGAAGTTCGACGCGTTCACCGTGACCTACTCATGCAGCCATGGATATCACGCGCTCACAACTCTGGCCCGAGCTGCGCAAGCCGCGGGCCTTGATCGACGTACGGCGCTGCTGGCGAGCGCGCATGCGTTGGCGGATGGGATCATCGCCTGGCGAGATGGGAAGCATTCCTTGGAGTCGCTACTTCAGGAGGCGACCACTCCCGGCGGTATCGCCGCGGCGACCGCCGCCAAAATGGATGCGGCCGGATACGGCCGCGCAGTGCGGCAAGGCGTTGCCGCCGGACTGCGGCTGGCCCATGCAAACGCGCGCAAATAATTTCATAGGGAACTGATAACCTTACACTTGCGTATTCGTCTAACAGGACATACCTGTGGCTGAAGACTGCCTCGAAACCATTACTAAACTTTTCTTTGGAGCCCCCAATGCGATTTTTGATCTGTCTGCTGACCATCGCCATGCTGATTCCGGCCACCGTGGCCGCGCCGCTAATCAACCTGCCGATCTCGAAGCGCGGCGCAAAGCGCTGAACGACCTGCTGCACGAGCAGTGGGAATACACCATGCGCACCAACCCGATCTACGCTTCCATCCTGGGCGACAAGCGCTATAACGACAAACTCGACGACTTCTCCCAGCAAGGCCATCGACGACAATCTGGAGCAGACCCGCCGCTTCCTCGACCGCTTCGAAGCGATTGACACAACCGGATTTCCCGAGCAGGAAGTGCTGAATAAACAGCTCATGGTTCGAGACCTGGCAATGACCCTGGAAGGCGCGCGCTTCAAACCGTGGGAGATGCCTGTGAACCAATTCGGCGGGATTCACATTGACGCGCCGCAGTTGGTCAGCGTTCTTTCATTCGAGAGTGTGAAGGATTACGAGGACTACATCACGCGACTGAAGCTGCTTCCGGTTTTATTCGACCAGACCACCGAGCAGATGCGCAAAGGCATGGCGGCGGGGCTGATGCCGCCAAAGATTCTGCTGGAGAAAGTTGTGACGCAAGCCAACGGACTCGCCTCGACGCCCGCGGATCAAAGCCCGTTCTCGCATCCTTTTGAGAAATTTCCCGATGCCATCAGCGAAGCCGATCGCAAGCGGCTCCGCGAGGCGGGCTTGGCTGCGGTCAAGGATTCCGTGCTTCCGGCCTACGTCAAGTTCACGGCATTCGTGCGCGACGAGTATGCGCCCAAAGGCAGAAGCGAGCCCGGAGCATGGTCTTTGCCGGAGGGTAGCGCGTGGTATGCGTTCCGAGTAAAAGAGAGCACGACCACAAGTCTGTCACCCGAGGAAATCCATCAACTCGGCTTGCAGCAGGTGAAAGAGATTGAAGCCCGCATGCTCGCGGTGGTGAACCAGTTCGGCTACAAGGATCTGAAAAGCTTCAGCGCCTCCCTCCAGACCAATCCCAAAGTGCACGTGCATTCCCGCCAGGAGATTCTCGACCTCTACCAAAAGTACACCGATCAAATGTACGTGAAGCTGCCGGCGATGTTCGGACGTCTCCCCAAAGCGAAGTTGGAAATCAGGCCCATCGAGGAATTCCGAGAAAAGGAGGCTTCCACGGAATACATTGACGGAGCTCAGGATGGATCTCGTCCCGGTCATATCATGGTCAACACCGGCAACTTCCGGAATGGCACCACGGTAGACGTTGAAACCACCGCCTATCACGAAGGCGTGCCCGGACATCACATGCAGATTTCTATCGCGCAGGAATTGCCCGAACTACCTCTCTTCCGCCAGCATGAACAATATACGGCCTACACCGAGGGATGGGCCCTCTACTCCGAGAGACTGGGCAAGGAAGTCGGGTTTTTTCAGGATCCTTACAGCTACTACGGCCACCTGCAGGACGACATGTTGCGCGCCATCCGCCTGGTCGTCGACACCGGCTTCCACTACAAACACTGGACGCGCCAGCAGGTGGTTGATTTCTTCCACGATCACTCTGCCATTGACGAGGCCGAAGTGCAGAGCGAGACCGACCGCTACATGGCGTGGCCGGCACAGGCGCTCGGCTACAAAATCGGACAGCTCGAAATTCTGAAGTTGCGCCAGTACTCCAAGGATCAACTGGGCAACAAGTTCGACCTGCGAGCCTTTCACGATGAAGTGCTTTCGGGCGGCGCGCTTCCGATGGACGTTCTGAGCACGCGCATTCACGAATGGGTCGGACAACAGAAGGCGCAAGCATCATTGTCACTGTCGAGTCCAAATCAAAACTGATAGCGAGGTCATTAGCGGAGTATGATGTCCGCCTATGACCGCGCCGACGCCTGAAGAGGAACGCGCACGCATAGCCGGCGTGTACTCCGCGATGAGCGACGAAGAACTTGGACAGGTCGCTGAAAGTGGCGATGAATTGAGCGATTCCGCTCAGGAAGCGTTGCGGGCGGAAGGCGCGAAACGTGGACTCAAGCTGGAAATCGCGCCGCCGCGCGGCGAAGACGTCTACGAGTTCAATGAAACCGTCACCATGCGCAAGTTCCGCGATCTTCCCGAGGCGCTGTTGGCGAAGGGCAGTTTGGAGTCGGCTGGGATTCAGGCCTACCTGGTCGACGACAACATGATCCGCATGGATTGGTTCATCTCCAATCTTCTCGGCGGAATTAAGTTGAACGTTCGCCCCGAGGACGCTGAGGCGGCCAGCGAAATTCTGAACCAGCCCATTCCCGAGATACTGGATGTTGAAGGCGTCGGAGACTTCGAGCAGCCGAAGTGTCCGCAATGCCATTCGCTCGAGGTCAGCTTCGAAGAACTGAATAGGCCGGTCGCCTATCTGACGGCGTACGCTGGCGTTCCCCTCCCGGTGTACAAACATGGATGGACGTGTCATGCCTGCGGCCATGCGTGGGAAGAGCAAGGCGGTGGGTGAATTGTTCCGCGGTAGTTATAATCGGCAGCAATGCGACAATTTTTCCGCATGCTGCTCTTGGGTCTCGTCCTGATGACGGTGGCGCTGATTTCGGCGCTCGCCGCCATGCAGTTGGCCATCCACGGGCGCGAGGTGGCCATCCCGAAACTGGTGGGCATGAGCCCGTTGGAAGCCGAGCGCGCGGGCGCGGCTTTGGGTCTGCAAGTTGCAGTCGAGCGGCAGTTCTACAGCGCCGACATTCCCGAAGGAAAAATCATGACCCAGATGCCGCCGCCGGGAACGAAGGTACGGCGAGGCTGGGCGGTCCGTCTGGCGCAGAGTCTGGGGCCGCAACGGGTAGCGATTCCCGACGTGACGGGAGGGAGTGAACGCGTCGCCGAGTTGAACATACGCCGCCGCGGGATCACTCTGGGTTCAATCGCGCGCGTCAATCTGCGTGACGCGCCACTGGATCAGGTGCTATCGCAAAGCCCTCCCGCCAATGCCAGCGGCGTGTCCGCGCCAAAAATCAGTTTGCTGGTCAGCGACGGCCCCGAGCCGTCAACCTATGTAATGCCGAACCTGACGGGACAACCGCTCGGCAGCGCGATGCTGGCCTTACAGGACGCCGGCATCAAGGTCGGGAAAGTCAGCGTGCTGCCGCCACCGTCGCCGCAAGGCGAGCCGCAACCCGCGCCGGTGGCGCCGTCCGCGGCTTCCGAGCCCAGTGCAGCGAGCATGATCGTGACCCAGACTCCGGCGCCAGGACAGAAGATTGCGGCCGGCAGCACAGTGAATTTCGAAGTCCGCTAGAAACGCTTGCTGGTGGAGCGCCGGGCGTCCTCGCCCGGCCACCGCACAACTGGACGGGCGAGACGCCCGTCCCTCCACCGGTTATCTCCGTTCAATCAGCGCGCCGAAAAAGCCGTCGCAAGGATGCACTCCGGGAATTGTTCTCAAATACGGCCCAGCAACCATGGACTCGACATCCTTCCAGCACATTTCGCCCGACTGCCGCAGTTGCTCCAACTCTCCCTTGCAGTCGATGACCTTGAATTCCACCGCGCCCTCGAGGGCAGCTTCGATCACCGTTTCGTTTTCCTCACGCTCCAGCGAACACGTGGAATAGACGAGTCGTCCGCCGATCGCAAGCTGGGCTAGCGCGGACTTCAGGATGGCCACCTGTCGCGACTGAAGATCATGCAGATCCTGCCTCTTGAGCCGCCACTTGATCTCCGGATTGCTCGCCAGAGTACCAGTGCCGGAACAAGGCACGTCGGCGAGAATGCGGTCAAACGTGAAAGAGGAAGAGAACGGCAAACGTCGCGCGTCCGCCGCGATCACGCGTACGTTGGGCAAGCGACTGAGGCTCTGCAGCAAGCGCGCGCGGTGAGGATGCAGTTCCGTCGCAAACACTTTGGCGCGCGGGTTACGCCGGGCGATCAAGGCCGTCTTGCTGCCGGGAGCGGCGCAACAATCAAGAATCTTACAATCAGTAATTCCTTCTCCGCGGCCGACCAGCAATGCCACCAGCTGCGAAGCTTCATCCTGAATGTTGACGCGGCCCTCCGCGTATGCACGCGTACCAGTCACGTCGCCTGCAAGAACGCGCCGCGCAGCAGTTAGCAATTGACCCGGCGCGAGTTGCACGCCTGCCGCGACAAGTTCGGCTTCAGATTCGGAGTGGTTAGATAGATCGCTGTGAATATAAATAGACGTGCCGGGCACCGCCTGATCATGTGCGCAGATCTGCCGCGCCGTCTGCAGTCCATAGCGCTCGACCCAGCGTTCCACCAGCCACGCGGGATGCGCCGCATTCCGAGCCAGCGTGATCGAGTCGGGCGACTTGTCGATTTCCGCGAAGATGTCGTCCGCGCTAGTGTGGGCAATAGTGTCGACAATGGTGCCGGCAATTTTTCGGAGAACCGCATTCACGAACGACGCAGCCGAACGCTTTCGCGCCGCTTTGACCAGCTCCACACTCTCGAAGATCGCCGCGCGCGCCGGCACGCGGGAGAGAAACTGCAACTGATACGCGCCCAGCCGCAATGCGGCCAGAACTTCGCCATCCAGCCGCTCGAGCTTCTGCGACGATGCCGCGGCCAGCCGCTGATCGAGCAGAGACTGCCAGCGGAGAACCCCCATCACCAACTCGGTGGCGAGCCCGTGATCGCGCGATGAAAGTTTCGCAAGAGGAGCGGAGTGGAGCAGTTCGGCGGCATAGGATTCTTCGCGCTCCACCCGCAAAAGAATTTCGAAAGCCGCAGTTCGAGCGGGAGAAGAGCGAGCAAGAGAAGACCGCGCGGAAGAAGATCGAGCACGAGAAGCGGCCATTGCAACCTATTGTCCCAGATGGTCGCCGGATTTGGGCCGGTAGCCGCTGATGAACTCTTGCGCGCTCATGCGCCGCTTGCCGTCAGGTTGAACTTCGACGATCTCCAGCGTCGTGCCATTATGCAGGCCGCAGCCGACGAACAGACGCGTTCCCTCGACGGCGATTTCTCCCGGCGTCAACTTAACCGTACGCTGCCCAGGCTGAGCGCGGTGCATTTGCAGCGTTTTACCTTTAAAGGTCGTGAACGCTCCGGGCCACGGCTGAAAACCGCGCAGACGGTTGAACAGCTCCGTTGCGCTGCGAGCAAAGTCCATGCGGCCATCTTCTTTTTTCAGAATCGGCGCAAGCGTGGCTAGCGAATGATCTTGCGGAGTCGGGCGAACGCGACCGCTCTCAAGTCCGCGTAGAGTCTCGACCATCAAGTCCGCGCCAATGGCCGCCAGCTTCGGCCCCAATGTCTCGGCCGTATCTTCCGCACCAATCGCCATTTCGCGCTGCATGAGGATGTCGCCGGTGTCGAGCCCCGCGTCAATGCGCATGGTGGTGACTCCGGTGACGGATTCGCCGTTGGCGATCGCCCACTGGATCGGCGCCGCGCCGCGATACTTGGGCAGCAGCGAAGCATGCAGATTCAAATTTCCTAGCCGGGGGAGATCAATCATCCACTGCGGAATAATGCGGCCGTAGCCGACGACGATAATCCCGTCCGGGCCGATCGCCGCAAGTTGGTCGCGAAACTCAGCGTTGTTCTTGATGGTGGCCGGTTGCACCACGGCAATGCCCACGCGGATTGCCGCATCCTTCACCGGAGAAACGGCCACTTCCATGCCGCGCCCCCGCGGCCGATCTGGTTGCGTCACTACCAGCGGCACGGAATGTCCGGCCTCGACCAGCTTCTCAAGGGTAGGCACTGCAAAGCGAGGCGTGCCGCAAAAAACTAAACGCATATATATAGATATCGAGTCTCAGCCGTCAGCGCACAACGTCAATCCCGACCGATGCTATCGCGCCCTTCAGCAAGGCGGCGGTTATTCAGCGAGCCGCTAGCTCCAGTTCCACATGTAGTGGAGCAGTCGAATCTTCTCCGGCCCACACATCAAACCGTCCCGGCTCCACTCCCCAGGTTTTGGTCTGCGGACTCCAGAAACCAAGCTCATCGGGACCCAGAGAGAAGGTCAGCGTTTGCGTCGCGCCGGGGGCGAGCGTAACGCGCCGGAATCCCTTCAATAGGCGCACCGGACGTGAGGCCGATCCCGCGCGTTGATGAATGTAAATCTGCGCGACTGTGTCGCCTGCCGTCTGGCTGCCGTTGGTCACATCTACCGACACTTCGGCGGTTTCTCCCGCCACCACGCGGGTCTTGTTCAACCGCAGATTGCTGAATTTGAAGCTGGAGTAACTCAACCCATAACCGAACGGGAAAAGCGGCTTGGTCGAAAGGTCCCAGTAGCGCGACTTGAATTCGGGTTTGTCCTCGGGCTCGTGGGTAAGGTTGTGGTTGTAGTAGAGAGGCTCCTGGCCGGCCGTGCGCGGCCACGAGACCGGCAACTTTCCGCCCGGGTTCACATCGCCAAAAAGCACGTCGGCTACGGCATTCCCGCCTTCGGTCCCCGGATACCATGCCTGAAGAATCGCCGCCACATGTTCCGAGGCCCAGACAACATCGAGCGGCCTGCCACTCACCAGCACCAGCACGATTGGTTTGCCCGTGGCGGCGACGGCTTCCAGCGTCTGCTCCTGATTGCCCGGGAGGTCAAGTGTCGCGCGTGAAGCCGCTTCTCCGCTCATGTTGGCGGCCTCGCCCATCACCGCAATTAGCAAGTCGGCGCGCCTGGCCGCCGCTACTGCTTTTTCCTGCCATAGCTTTACTTCCTCGGCGCTGGGAATCGGCGGCTGCTTCTTACCCAGAATCGCATCGATCATGTCAGGATATTTACGCAGCAAGGGTGGTCCGGAAACAACTTCGATCTGCGCGCCTGGCCCCAGCTTGTTCCGAATTCCATCCGCCACCGAAACTGGATGGCTCTTGCTGTCGCCGAAAAGCCCTTCCACTGTCCAGCCACCTTCCCTCGCTTGCGCCGCACCAGCGAGGGTACCAATCACGGCCACCTTCCTGACGCTCTTCGGCAGCGGCAAGGTCGCGTTCTGGTTGCGCAACAACACCATCGATCGCGCCGCCAGCTTGCGTTCGAGATCGCGGCTTGTCTGACGATCAAGAACCGAGTCCACTTTGGATTCGTCGACGTAAGGGTGTTCGAAAAGCCCCAGCCGGATCTTCGCCTCGAGAATTGGCCGGACGGCATCATCAAGCTGCGACGACGTTATTTTCCCCGCAGCCACCAGCTTGGGCACATTCTCGATCAGCGCAAGACTGTCCATATCCATATTCAGCCCTGCGGTTATGGCGCGGTAGGCAGCATCTTCCCGGTCGCGAGCAAACCCATGTGTAACCAGGTTCCCGACCGCCTTGGCATCGGAAACCACGAAGCCGCGGAATCCCCATTCGTCCCGAAGAATGTCATGCAACAGCCAACGGTTGCCCGTGGCCGGGACGTCGTTCAGGTCCATGTAGGCGCTCATCAGACTGCCTGCGCCTTGCTCCACCGCCGCGTGAAAAGGCTCCAGGTAGACGTTGCGCAAAAGGACCTCTGGAATGTAGGACGAGTCGTAGTCGCGGCCCCCGTCGGCAGCACCGTAGCCGGCAAAGTGCTTCACGCACGCCAAAACGCTGGCAGCACCAAGCGTCGCGCCTTGGAAACCTCGCACCTGAGCTCGCGCCATCGCCGATCCCAGGTACGGATCCTCGCCCGCGCCTTCCACGATTCGGCCCCAGCGCGCATCCCGCGCGATATCCACCATCGGAGCGAAAGTCCACTGAATACCGGCCGCACGGGAATCCTCAGCGGCGACGCGTTGCGCCTGCTCTTCCACCGTGGGATCCCACGACGAAGCCATAGCCAACGGCACCGGAAACGCCGTCCGGTAGCCGTGGATAACATCAAAGCCCACCAGCAACGGAATATGCAGGCGAGACTGCTCCACAGCAACGTGCTGAAGGCGGTTAATCTCCTTCACATCGATCAGCCAAAGAATCGAGCCGACGTGGCCCTGTTGAATGTCTGCATCGGAAGTCTTCTCGATCACTCCCTTCAGGCCGACGCCGGAGGTCTGGTTTAGCTGTCCGGCTTTCTCCTCCACCGTCATCTGCTGAAGCAGTGCATCGGCCCGCTGGCGAACCTCGCTATCGGCCAGCTGAGCATGGCCGGCGGCGACCGCACCCAGGAACACTGACATCGCCAAAACGCAAACACTCGAGGTCCGATGAGTCATAATCACCTCCCGCGCGAGCCGGTGCAGTCCGGTTGCATCAGTGTCAGTCAGGACTTCTCAAAACGAACACGGCAGCAGCTTTCCTGACACCTGAGACCTGACACCTGAGACCTGCCTTTCTACCACTCTCCCGCCTTCACCATCTTCTTTATCTTGCGCTTGATGAGGTCGCGTTTCAGGGCGCTGATATGTGAGATGTAGAGCTTGCCATTCAAGTGATCAGTTTCATGCAGGAAGGCCCGCGCCAGCAGGTCTTCTCCAGTGTGCTCGAAAAACTTGCCGCTCAGGTCCTGCGCGCGTATGGTCACGGTTTTCGCGCGCGTGACTTCCTCGCGAAATTCGGGAATGCTCAGGCAGCCTTCGCTGCTCCGCTGCCGCCCTTCTTTACTCACAATAACCGGATTAATCAGAACCAGCTTGGCGCCGGGATCTTCCTTAAAAGTCACATCCACCACGGCGATTCGTTTCGAAATGCCGATCTGCGGAGCCGCCAGTCCGACGCCGCGAGCCGCGTACATTGACTCGAACATGTCTTCCACCAGCTTCTTGATCTCGTCGTCGAAGCTGGTCACCTCGGCTGCGGGTGTGTCCAGGACCGGGTCGCCGAATTTCACAATTGGATAAATCATTCTCTTTTGAGTTGTCATCCTGACCCTGAGCTTGTCGAAGGGGAAGGACCTGCTGTTCGCCGCAAAATGCAGATCATTCGCTTCTCTCCGATGACGACTTCACTTTCGGATTAATAGTTCTTCAGCTGCTCCAGATACCCCTCGAAATTTCGTTTGGTTTCCTTCATCGAGTCGCCGCCAAATTTCTCGAGCGCACAGCGCGCCAGCGTGAGTGCGACCATGGCCTCGGCGCCAACGCCGGCGGCGGGCACCACGCATACATCCGACCGCTCATAAGCCGCTTTCACCGGCTCGCGCGTCGAAAAATCCACCGACTGCAATGGCCGCCGCAGCGTGGAGATCGGTTTCAGATAGCCACGCACGCGAATCTCCTGCCCGTTCGAGACGCCGCCCTCCAAACCGCCGGCGTTGTTGCGTGTGCGCGTGAAACCCGAAAATCCCGTGTCGCTCTGATACCCGATCTCGTCATGCACGGCCGACCCCGGCGAATGCGCCGCCTGAATCCCGCTTCCAATTTCCACCGCCTTCACCGCCTGCAGCGACATGACCGCCGCCGCCAGCAGCGCATCCAGCCTCTCGTCCCATTGCACGTAGCTGCCGAGACCCGGAGGGACATTGTGCGCAACGACTTCGAATACTCCGCCTACCGAATCGCCTGTTCGCAAGACTTTGTCGACTTCTTCCTTCATGCGCTGTTCGGCATCGGCGTCGGCGCAAGAAAGCAGCACCTCGCTCTTGCGCGCCAGTGGCTCGATTTGCTCCCACGCGATCTCCCGATCGGCAATCGAAACCCCGCCCACCGCAATCACATGACTCAGAACTTCCACGCCTAACTCGCGCAGCAGCAGCTTGGCAAGCGCGCCAATCGCCACCCGCGCCGCCGATTCCCGAGCCGAGGCGCGCTCCAGCACATAGCGCGCTTCCGTGAAATCGTACTTCAAGGCCCCCGCAAGATCGGCATGACCCGGACGCGGCGACGCCACCCGCTTGTGCTTAGCCGGATCGCCCGTTTCCACCGGCAGCGCTTCTCTCCAGTTCTGCCAGTCGCGATTTTCAAGCATCACCGCGATGGGCGACCCGATCGTTTTGCCGTGATGCACTCCCGAAAGAAAGTGTGCCTTGTCGGTTTCGATCTTCATGCGCCCGCCGCGTCCAAAGCCCTGCTGGCGCCGCCAGAGTTCGTGATCCACAAACGCCTGATCCACCGCCAATCCCGCAGGTAGCCCCGATAGAAACGCAACCAGGGCCTCGCCGTGAGATTCTCCGGAAGTAAAGTAGCGCAGCATGTGGAAAAGGCATTGTAAATGAAGAGGAAAGGTTCGGCTCTCGTTGATTTCTCTCAGTCTTTTTTTGCGCCTGAGGCGTGTCCTGTGCAGGTACAATTAAGGCACTTTGTGCCGGTAGTCGCCGGACGACCCGGGCTCCAGACTAAGTGTTCCAAACTCAGTCACGCCACTTCGTCAGAATACGCGAGGATTGTTCTCATGCTGACCGCGAATGCTGGTCCGTTTCATCCAGGCGTAGCTGAGCGCATTCGTTGCGTGATCGCCGACGATCACGAAATGCTGCGCTATGGCGTGCGCCGCCTGCTGGAAGATGCTCCCGATTTTGCCGTGGTGGGCGAAGCGGGCGATGCCGCCGAGGCGCTCAAGTTGGTCCTGGAGCACCGTCCCGACCTGGTGTTGCTCGACATCAGCATGCCCGGCATGTCGTCGTTCGAAGCCGGACGCCTCATCGAGGAACACTGCAGCGGCACGCGCATCGTCTATCTGACCATGCACGAGGATCGGGAATATGTGCAGCAGGCCTTGCGCTCGGGCGCCAGCGGGTATCTGGTGAAAGACACGCCAGCGCCGCTTTTGTTGCAGGCGCTCCGCGAAGTGCATCGTGGCGAACGGTCGTTGAGTCCGCAGATCCAGACCAGACTAAAAGACGACGCAGCCCTGCGGAACCAGGCGGCCCGGGTGCCCCTGCGGAGAAATACTTTGACTCTGCGCGAGCGCGAAGTGATGAAGTTGCTCGCCGAGGGCAATACCGTGAAGAAAGCGGCAGCGGTTCTCGGCGTCAGCGCCAAAACGGTGGAAGCGCACAAATTCAACTTGATGCGCAAACTCGACATCCACAACAAAGCCCAACTGGTTACGGTCGCCATCCAGAAGAAAATTCTTCCGTTGCCGGTCCCGACGAACTAGCGCTCTGCCAAGTTGGTCTGACGCGCGGCTGCGGCGAGGCTCGCTAGATCGGGAACCTCCAGGTCGGGCCGCTTCTCAGAGGCGAGTGCCGTTGAGGCTCGAACCGCGCCAATCCCCGGACGAGCCGACTTCCGGTTTACCCATACCGTTGAGATCCCCAGTGACCGCGCCGGCACAACATCGTGATAGATGCTCTGTGCGGCGTGCAGCAGTCGATCCGGAGAAATCGCAAGCGCGCGCAACGCGATCTGAAAATTGTTGACGGAAGGCTTATAGCTCCTGGCCTGTTGCGCCGTGATTGTGCCGTCGAATTCAATTTCATTGCCCAGATGTTTCCGCGTCTCCGCAAATAGATCGTCGTCAATGTTTGAAATCACCACCAGCTGGTAGCGCTTCTGCAGTTCGCGCAACGCAGACACCGTATCCGGAAACGGCGGCCAGGCATGAACGGATTCATGTAGCGAACGGATTTCAGCGGCAGTGGCTTCGAAATGGAGGCGTTCGGCAAACGCCCGCACCACCGATTGCAGCACGTCCCGATAGCTTTGGTACGGGCCGCCTTCCGCCTCCGCCTCAAATTCACCGTAGAGTTCGAGAATCGCAGCGTTGGGAAGACTTTGACCATGGTTGGCGAGAACGGAGCGCAGGGCAGGCAGAATGCCCGACTCCCAATCAATCAGAGTGCCGTAGCAGTCAAAGCTGATGGTAGTGAAACGTGAGAAATCCATAGGCAACACAAACAGCTCTCCGTTCTCCAGTCTCAGTGAGCCATGTTTTTTCTGAGAACTGAGAACCGGGACCTGAGAACTTTTTATGCTTTCTGTTCGCTGAACAGGTCAAGCGCGGGCGCAGAGGAAGTCACGCTCTCCGCAGTCGCGGGCGCTGCTGGCGGCGCTCCGGAATCGTCCGCAGCGGTTTTCGCCGCCGCCGCTTTCTCCCCTTGCATGAATTTCCGGGAATCGAGCAGCGGCCGCCCGAGCGACGCGTTGTAGCTGGTCCAAGGCCCTTCGAGTTCAGCCTCGCGCTCGAAGTGCGCGCGCATCGCCTCCATCTTGGAATCCAGATCGTCAAGATAGTGCAGCATGAGCGCCTCGGGAAACATCGGCAGCTTGGGCGATCCAAAATCGTACTGCCCGTGATGGCTGATGATCATATGTTCGAGCAGAGTTTTCAGTTCCGCCGGAAAGTCCGGCAACTTCGCGAGCTTAGCCTGCAGCATCTCCAGTTCGATGATCATGTGCCCGAGCAGTTGCCCGCGCGTGGTGTAGGAAAACGCACGGTTGTAGGTCAGTTCCGCAATCTTCCCGATGTCGTGCAGAAACGCTCCCGTCAACAGCAGGTCGCGGTTAACCTGCGGATAGTTCCGCGAGAGCAAATCGCAGGAGCGAAACAGCGACACGACGTGATCAAGCAGTCCGCCGATGTAGGCATGATGCAGTGTCTTGGCCGCCGGGGCATTGCGGTAACGCTCGGCAATCTCCGCGTCCGCCATGAACAGTTCCACCAGCGACTTCAGGTGTGGATTCTGGAAAGTGGCGACAAACTCGGTCAGCGTTCGCCAGAGTTCGCCGATGTCCTTGGTGGTTTTGGGCAGGTAGTCAGTGAAGTCGATCTCAGCTTCTTCCATGCGCCGCAGCTTGTGAATCGTGAGCTGAAAACGATTCTTGTACTTGTTGACGAGCCCCTTGATCTTGAGAAAGTCGTCCTGCTCGAAGGCGTCGATGAATTCGTCGACGTTATCCCACATCTTGGCTTCGATCTGGCCAGTGCGATCCGCCAGGACCAACGCCAGATAAGGCTCGCCATTCTTCTTGGCCTTCACCTGCTTCGAAGCCACCACGAAGCCGGAGGTGATGGTCTTGTTTTCCTGCTGGGAACACTCGGAGATAAAAAACTCTTTCATGAGCCTCCGCGAAATCGGTTTTACCCTGTGATCCTCTGTGCCCCCTGTGGTTAGGCCTTTGCCCTTTGTCGCAACCCCCACAGCAATCTCAGGGAACAGTGAGCCCTAGAACACGCCAAGCTTCTTCTTCTTTTTCAGTTTCTTAGCCTTTTCTTCCTTCGCCGTGGTCTCGACGGGCTTGGTTTGCTTTGCGCTCGCGCCCGTGTCGAGGTAACCCGTCTTGATGTCAATGAAGGCCTCTTCACGCAGCGTGGTCAGGTACGTACGCAGCGCCGGCTGCAGTTTCTGCATATACAACGCGTCCTGAATCCGCGGCTCAACTTCCTTCATGGTGGGAATGCCCGCCATCTGATGTTCCACCGCCTGCAGAATCACGTAACCCTGCTTGGTGCGAATCACATCTGTGATTTCACCGGTCTTCAGCGCAAAGACCCTATCCTCCAGTTCTTTCGCGAGTGTGCCGCGCTTGAAAGGACCGAGGTCGCCGCCCTCCTTCGCCGACGGTCCATCGGAGTACTTCTTCGCCAAGTCCGCAAACTTCGCGCCCTTGTGAATCTGGTCAAGCAGATCCTGCGCCTTGGCCTTGGCGGCTTCGAGCGCGGCCTCCGTATCAGCCTCTGGCGCCAGCGGCGGCTCGGGTTTTGCGGCGTCCGCGCCGGCAGCCGGTTTCGCGGGCGCTTTTGGCGCAATCAGAATCTCACTCAGCCGCACTTGCTCGGGCTGCTCCATCTCCGCTTTGTGCTCGTCGTAGAATTTTTTTTCCTCTTCCTTGTTCATCGCCAGTTTCGAACCCACTTCCTGCCCAATCACCCGCTGCGTCACGATCTGGTTGCGCAGGTTCTGCTTGAAGTCCTCATAGGAAGCGCCCTGCGCCTCCGCCGCCTTCTCCAGCTCTTCCATGGATTCGAGGTTCATCTGTTTGCGCATTTCATCGAGCTTCTTGATGAGTTCGGTGTCGCCCGTGATGCCGAGATCCTTGGCTTTTTGCAGCAGGAGTTGCTGGTCAATCAGATCGCGCAGAACGTCGCGCTGCCTATCGGCAAACGCGCGGTCGGCGTTGGCGGCATCCTGTTGCTGAATCTCCTGCTTGAGCTGATCGCGGCTGCGGACGTATTCCGAGCGCGTCACGATTTCGTTGTTTACCCGGGCGATGATCTCCTCGACCACGGTATCGGCCGGCGAAACCGATGGGAGCAACAGCGCGCATCCAATTGCCAATAGCAGGGGAAGTCCGGTTTTTTTCATTAGGGCTCTCTCGAAACGGCTCTCTTGAAACCTGGGGTACACCCGAGAAAATTGTTTTTCTATTTTACGCCGCCAGCGAGTTAGAGGCCAATTGGGTAAGCCTTTGGATCGTCAGCGATCCTCACCTGAGCAACACCCACCACAGAGACACCGAGTCACAGAGGAGTTTAGAGGTTTGGAAAGCCTTAAGGTTTGTACAGGTTTGAGAGTTCTCTCTGTGCCTCTGTGTCTCTGTGGTGAAGTCGCTGATTCCCGCCTAATTCCCCCTCGTGAGCGTCAGCGCAGTCACGTCGTTATGCTTCGGAGGCATGTGCATGAAGTCCTGCACACGTTGCAGGATGTTCCGGGAAAGATCTTTGGCGGAAGAAGGTTCCGCCTGCATCACGCTCTTGACCCCATCCAGGCCAAATTCTGCGTGCTTCGACTCGGCCTCCACCACTCCGCGGGAAACCACCGCCAGCGAGCTTTTTGGTCCCAGGCCGACGATGCGAGCATCCGTGGGAGCGAGCGAAAACAGCCCCAGCGGCAGTCCGGTCGCGGGCAATTCAACCACGCTCTTATCATCGCGCAGCAAGCCAGGTGTATGGCCCGCATTCACGTAGCAGACCGTGCCCAGTTCTTCGTTGTAGAGGCCGGCGAAAGCGGGGCAACTGCGCACGCCTCCGGCCGCCCGCATGATCTCGAGATTCAAACGGCGCGACAATTCGATCATGGCGTCCGATTCGTTCAGTTCGGCGACGGCGAAGAGCTGTTCGCCCGCCGTGCGGAAGCAAGCCTGCGCGGCTTGCAACACGGGGGCGCCAGTCTCGCGTTTGCCGGCCACATCGAGCAATCCGAAAAGGAAACGGTTCGGGCTGACCCGCAGAAAATCGTGGAAATCGCCTCCGGAGCGCGAGGAAAAATACGCGACCGACATGTTAGCGCCCCAGAGCGCGGCGCTTTCCCCTTCGACGATCTCGGGAGCATCCTCCGTCGGTGAGTTGAACCTGAGCTTTGCGAGCAAGCCTGCCATGAGGGGCGAAATTTAACACAAACGATGGGAGCGGGCAATGGCCGGGAAGTGGTGGTAGCAGCCGTCGGTGGCGCTTTGGAAAAAGTGCTCCTTCTCCAGTTCTACCTGGCAGATATAAATACATTATTAGCAATAGCCCATGGCTGTACTTTTTCGAGATCAATCGCTGCTGGATAGTGGGCTTGCCACCTCGCCATCTTCGGGACGATCCTTCGGAGCGTGGCTGCCCCCCATTCGCTACAATCATTGTTGGCGGGCAGAGAATGATAAAAATTGATCTCTCAAAAGCGATTTCGCCGCGTTTGGGTGTTTATCTACTCGGGATAGTTCCGGGCTTGTTCTTTGAATCGAGCATTGCAATCGCGAACACGCATTTCGCCGCGTCCGCGATTTCCCGAGTACGGGAGGTCTACCCGTTCGGGTCTTATGCTCTGCTCGCTTTATTCCTCGCATCGGGTCTGTTGATCGGCCAAGTATTCATCACCATGGGTTGGATCACGGAGCTACCGATTATTTCCACATTTGCGCTGTGGCGCTATGCAATTCGAATCACGTTCGGCTCTCAATGGCTTTATCGCCTCTTCGCAAAGCTACAAGGCATTCCGCCCAAGCGAAACATTTTTATTCGCTTGCTGAGTCGTGTGATTTTCTGGGCGCGGGGGCGCGGGTTTTCATCGGAGGCCCGGCCGGTTTTGAGATGTTTGCACGTTGCGGTGCAACGATTGCTCAAAGTGCGATACGGGATAGACAAGATCTATAGCGGGCAATTCGATGAGGGCGAATTGGGCGTGTGGTATTCGGTGCTCGGGAAGCCGGTGAAAGGATTCCAAGAGGCAATAATGGTGATGAGAACCTTCTTAGGGTGCGGGTTGGCGGGGTTAACCGCGCTCTACGCCTCGCCCGCGCTCCGGGGAGGTATTTCATCGCTCTGTGCCTTGTCTTTACTTTCGCCGGTTGCTTCACCTCGGTGGACCTCGTTCGGTGGAAGATTAATCCCGTCAGAAGAAGCATAGTACGCCTCCAGTCGATTTTGCTGGAACTGTCAGAGGCCATCACCACAACCGAGAGTGGGAATGGTGAATCAGCAACCGTGGTGTTAGAAGCAGACGAGGAGTAACGGGGCCGCGTGCCTGAACGGGCTGCCGCCGGGGGCTGTTTCCCGGACGGAGGTGGGGACTACGCGGACAGGGTGTCCACGCCACACGACCTATTGGCCGTATTTGTCTTTCAGCGTGCGGGCCATTTCGTCGCGGAGCTGGCGGTAGTCGCAGT
This sequence comes from uncultured Acidobacteriaceae bacterium, assembly GCA_963773955.1. GTDB lineage: Bacteria > Acidobacteriota > Terriglobia > Terriglobales > Acidobacteriaceae > Acidiflorens. The sequence goes on from CAVZDM010000152.1 coordinate 72,974, forward strand.
GGACGGTAGCGCGTAGGGCGGCTTCGCTGGAGCTGCCTTGGGAGAGGAGTTCGAGGATGCGCGTGATTTCGCTCATGCCGTAGGCGTCGCGAATGTATTCGGTGGCGGCGAGAGATTCGGCGTAGGCGGCGGTGGCCACGGGACCGGAGAAGCTCATGAAGCTGCCTTCAAGCACATTGAAGGGGATCTCATCTCCGGTCGAGAATATCTGCGCCAATTGGCGCCCGTACTGCGCGGACGACTTGCCTTCTTCGATCTGCGCGATGCCTTCATTCAGCCATGTGGGGCAGCGGTTGCTCGACATCTGCGAGACGAAAGAATGCGTCAGTTCATGTTTGAGGACGCGGGCAAGCTCAGGCGTAACGCTCTGCACGCCGCTGATCGGGATGCGCAGCTTGCCATCGTTGATGGCGCCGCTCCAGGAGGGCGCCTGGGTCACGTCAAAGAACGCCTGCTGCGTGTAGAGCGTGACGGCGATGTTGTTTCGGGGTGAGTAGCCGAGATCGCGCACCAGGTCGTCATACTCGGAGTCGAGAGTCGCGAGCAGATCGTGGCGGAAGCTCTCGGAGGTGGCGTTGCCTTCGAAGTGGAGATTGAAGTGGCTGCTCTCGCGTTGCGAGAAATCGGATTCCGCCGTCGCTTCGCGCTCGGCGCGCGCCAGATACTGGCTGACGGTGGCATCGGGACGCAGTGCCAGCGACTTCTTCCACGAGCGAATGGCGTCGGGCGTATGATCGCTGGCGAATTGCACGAAGCCCAGCATCGCAATGGCATCAGGCGAGTCGGGAGCAATGCTGGCAGCATGTTGCGCGTAGGAGAGAGCCTCTGCGGCATGGCCGGTGCGCATCAGGGTGGCAGCGTAGTAGATCAGCAGGGTGGAGTTGTCCGGCTGGTAACGGAGCGCGGATTCGTAGTAGCCCTTGGCCTTCGGGAAGTTGCCGTGATCGGATTCGTGCTTGCCGGCGAGGAAGTAAGCGGTGGCGGCGAGTTCGGGATTGCCGGTTTGCGCAAAGCTGGCGACGGCGTCGGTATCCACCTTTCCGTCGCGAATGACTTTTTCGGCGACGTCTGCTTCGTGATTGAACGAGGGCGCGGGCGGGGTGATATCGGGCGCGTTTGAAGCTGGTCCGGAACCGGCGTGGACGGGCACGCCCCCGGCCTCGATGCGTTCGACCGAGGATTTCGGGATCGCGTAGGTATCTTCGCCAAGGTCATACTCGACCCGGTCTTTGTTTTCGCGGACCTGGTCGGCCCAAATGGTGCGTCCATTCTTAAGATGAATGACGTCGGCGGGCGCGAGAAGCGCCGCCAGAAGCACTAGAATGAGGAAAAGGGCTCGCACTCGCCCGATTTTAGCAATGGACCGGAGGGCCTGTAAGGTGACCAAGGTGCTGGTTCGATCGTGGCGGATGATCGCGTTGGCGTGGCCTCTGCTCTCCGCCACCGCTGGCGCGCAGGCCGCAGCACCGAGCCCCGAATGTCCGCAAACGACCACCGGTCTTTACGCGCGCATTCGCTCGGTGGAACTCGATCCGCAGCGCGTGTACCACATTCGCGACGCCTCGATTGACCGGCCGAATCTCCACCTTGATTTGGACGACGGCACGCTGGCCTTTACCGAAGACATTTGCGGACGGATCACGGGCGCGTTCTTCGAGGGTGAGGGCGAGGTACGCCTGCGGCCGCCAAACCGAGCGGAGCGCGGGTCGCTGGCGCTGTTCACCGGCATGGCGATTCTCGAAGAGCAGTTCACCTCGGGATATCTGCGCTTCAACGATGACACGGCAGCGGTTCTGAAACCCTTTCTTTCGCCGGCGACCGAAGGCGCGGATTTCACAAAACAGGATTTCATAAAACAATGGAGCGACATGAGCCGCACGCTGGCCGAGTTCGACGCGCTGCGCCTGCTGCTCGACTTCAGTCATTTCCTTCCGGCGCCGGGTCAAAACGATCCGAACCAAAAATTCCCGTCCCTGCTGCACGCTCATTTACTGGGCAAGCAACTAGGCGCTTTCGATGTGTTCTGGGATGCGGCCGCCAGTGAGCCGTTGTGGGCGGGTCAGCCCCAGCTAAAGGAGGGCATCCTTTTCTTCAATGTCTGGACCTCATTTGCACCCGGTGTGGCAGGCGCAGGAGCAGCCCCCCTGGCTGGCGACGCCTCGATCACTAGCTTTCGGATTCGGGCGTCGGTCGAGCCTCCAACCATGCTGCGTGCATCGACGGAGATGAATGTTCGCGTCCGCAGCGGAGGAGAAAGGACGCTGCTCTTCGAGTTGTCACGTTATCTGAAGGTGGATGCTGTCGATGCGGATGGGCGGCCGGTGGACTTTCTGCAGAACCAGGCGATTGAGGGAACCGAGCTGCAGCGAAAAGGGAACGATCTGGTGGCAGTCGTGTTCCCTGCCCCCCTCGTTCCCGGACAGGAATTGAAACTGCGCTTCAGCTATGCGGGCGAGGTTCTGTCGGAGGCGGGGAACGGATTGCTGTATGTGGGCGAGCGCGGTACGTGGTATCCGAATTTCGGCTTGAGCCCGGCGCAGTTCGAGATGGAGTTTCACTATCCCGCGAACTGGACGCTAGTGGCGACGGGAAAACAGACCTCGCCAGCGGGCAGCGAGGAAGTTCGAACCGGCGAGCAAGTGACGGTTTCCCGCTGGAGCTCAGAGCAGCCGATCCCGGTGGCCGGGTTCAACCTGGGCAAGTACGTTCGAGCCGAGGCCAAGGCGGGCAACATTCTGGTGGAAGCCTACGGCACCAAGGGCGTAGAGAAATCGTTTCCCAAGGCGCAGTCGGAATTGATTGAGCAGCCGACTTTCCCCCTTGCTCCCGGGCATATGTCGAGATCGATGGGTCCGGTAGTGGTGACTCCGCCGCCGCCGTCGCCGGCGCACGATGTGCAGGCGGTGGCGGAGAGAGCGGCGAAGGCCATTGCCAGTTTCTCGCAATGGTTTGGGCCGTATCCGTATAGTTCTCTGGCGCTGACGCAGATGCCCGGGAATTTGAGCCAGGGATGGCCCGGGTTGGTGTTCCTGTCGAGTTTCGCGTTTCTCAGCCCGCAGGAGCAGACGGATCTGCGTCTTGACCCGGTGACCCGCGAGATTTACAGCCAGGTTCTCGTGCACGAGACGGCACATCAATGGTGGGGCGATCTGGTGCTGTGGAAGAGTTATCGGGATCAGTGGCTCGCGGAGGGTCTGGCGAACTATGCCTCGCTGATGATCCTGGAGCAAAAGAACCCTGCGCAATTCCGCCAGGTTCTGGAAAAGTATCGCCGCGATCTGTTGAGCAAGAACAAGGATGGAGAGCGGCTGCGAGACGCTGGACCGGTAACGCTGGGGCAGCGCCTGGATTCGTCGCATTTTCCCCGCGGATACGAGGCGATCAGCTACGAAAGAGGGACATGGCTGTTTCACATGCTCCGATCCATGCTGCGCGATTCCGAGGCGGCAACCCACTCCCGGAAAGGGCGGACCAATCCGGAGGAGCCGTTCTTCCGCACTCTGCGAAAGATCAGAGACCGGTATGCCGGAAAAAGCCTAAGTACGCAGGAACTGGTACAAGCTTTCGAAGAGGACCTGCCGCGCCCACTTTGGTACGAGAAACGTCCCAAATTGGATTGGTTCCTGGAAGGTTGGATCGAAGGGACGGCCATACCGGAGCTGGAAGCGCGGGAGATTCACATCACGGAGAAAGCTGGAGTGACCACGGTTACAGGCATGATCGTACAAAAGGACGCACCCGACAATCTGGTCACGGCGATTCCGGTGTATGGCGCGACTTCGGGAAACACGCTGGTCTTTCTAGGCGAGGTGCTGGCGGACGGCGCGGAGACCGGGTTTCGGCTGATCGCGCCGAGCGACGTGCACAAGATTGTGCTCGATCCGAAGCAGACGATTCTTAGCGCGCCAAAGTAATTCCCAGGAATCAGAGGCGTTAGTAAATGCCTGCGATGATGGTGCGCGACGGCGAGGCCATGCGATTGCAGGGGACGAGTCAACAGGCATTAAATCGGAGGACAGTATGACTCTTCAGCCCTATGCATTCCCGAACGATCAGCCCCGGCGGCGCACCATTCTTCTGGTGGAGGATGAACCGTTTGTGCGGGAGGCGACTTGCAGCATTCTGGAGAGCGCGGGCTTTGAGGTTCTGCGAGCTGAGAATGCGCAAGATGCGCTGAGGATTTACGTCGAGCGTACACGGCAAATTGATCTGGTGATGACCGATATGGTGCTTCCGGGACGGTCAGGCCTACAACTCGGGGAAGATCTGCGGCAGCAATCTCCGGAGGTCTTGGTGCTGGTAACGTCCGGTTACAGCAATCCCGAGTTCGAGACCGAGTTCGAGACACAGTTCGAGACGAAAGCGACCAAGTTGCACACATATTTTCTGGCGAAGCCATATTCGCGGCGAATGCTGGTCGAGAAGGTCGAAAAGATCCTCGGAGCAGAGCTGCAAGCGTGTCCAGCGACGCAAGCCGGCTAACTGTTTCTTATGTTCCCTGTGTTTCCCTGTGTTCCCCCGTGTCCCCTGTGGTTACGATTCTGGTTGTGACTTCCCGCACCGCCAAGCCTTTGCCCCCAGTTGCCCGCTGCGACGTTTATAATCCTCCATTCATAACTTCAGTTCGTAAGTTGGCTTCCCAAGGAGCACTATGAAACTCGCAGGGCGAGTCGCGCTGGTCACAGGAGCGTCGCAAGGCATCGGTCATACCTGCGCTCTGGCGCTGGCGCGGCAAGGTGCGACCGTAGCGGTGGCGGCGCGCAATCGGCAGAAACTCGACGGCTTGGTAGGCGAGATCGTCGCTGCCGGCGGCAAAGCGGCTGCGTTCGTCATCGACGTGGGCGACGAAGAGCAGGTGAAATCCGGCATCAAAGCGGCGCTCGCACAATTCGGCAAGATCGACATCCTGGTGAATAACGCTGGCATCACTCACGACCAGCTGGTGATGCGCATGAAGCGCGCTGACTGGGACTCTGTGCTCAATACCAATCTGACATCCGCGTATCTGTGCATTCAGCAGGTGATTGGTTCGATGCTCAAGCAGCGCTGGGGACGGATTATCAATATCACCAGCGTTTTTGGACAAATGGGACAAGCTGGACAAGCGAACTACGCAGCGTCAAAAGCCGGGCTGATCGGCCTGACCATGGCCATGGCTCGCGAGGTCGCTTCGCGGAATATTACTTGTAATGCGGTCGCTCCGGGATTTATTGAGACCAGCATGACTGCTGCTTTGAGTGAAGAGTTTCGGCAGAATGCGGTGAAGACGATTCCGCTGGGACGCGTGGGTTCTCCGGTCGATGTTGCCAGCGCGGTTTGCTTTCTCGCTTCGGACGATGCCTCCTACATCACGGGACATGTGCTCAACGTGAATGGTGGTCTGCTGATGGGCTAGTTGTGTGTGGGGCGGACATTCCTGTCCGCCCGCCCTTGCCCTTGGTGTTGACTTTGATCTCCCGCGTGCCCAATCCTCGATTGTATGTACAAAGTGTTCCACGTGGAACATTTTGTTCTTGCATATTCGTACATACATAAATGTACGATTGCGGACCGTATAAAATCTTCCGGCCGAGGCGGGGACGCGGGGAGGGGTTGCAGGTCATTGATAATGCTGGGGGACGATTGCGGTTAATCGGACACAAGCGGGCATTTATTACTCTGTAATTCTTACAAGAGTCGTTCTTCTGGTGAGGGTGGGCGACGGGGCCCCCACCTTTCGCGCTTTTCGAAAGCCTGCCCTGAGCCTAGCCGAAGGGTGGGATTCCACCGCCGCTTTCCGCCCCCTCCACGAACGGGGAGGGCACGAGGTTAGTCGTGCCGTTAAGTCGCTGAGATGTGTCCGCGCTTTGGGGCCTGAGGGGTGCTCCTTGCCGAGCAAAGGTAGGCGTCCTATCGCTTCCATAGCGAGGTCGGTTTCTGGTTCTGCCGAACGCACCTCGTTGTAGACTGTACGGTGCCTCAGCCTATTGCTACATTTCATATGGCGGATCACCCACGCTCTGGGGGTTCCTGCGTCTCGCTTCCATTGGACTTGTACACACTCGGTTACCAGGGAGTCGACGTAAACACGTATGTCCGGAAGCTGAAGGCGGCTGGCGTCGGCATTGTCGCCGATGTACGGGAAACGCCATGGAGCCACAAGCCCGGATTTTGCAAGAATGCCCTCATCTGCGAATTGTCAAAAGCTGGCATCGACTACGTCCACGTAAAGTCCGCGGGCAATCCCAAAGAAAATCGTCGAACTGCGCCAGATTTGGCGGAGTGCCTTAGGCGGTACAAGCAGTATCTTGAGGCGGACCCGACGGGCGTGGTTGATCTCGTTAGCGTAGTTCGCGCGGCCGCGTTGCAAAACCGGACAGTTTGCCTGACCTGTTTTGAGAAGGACGTGAAGGACTGCCATCGGTCCATCCTCGTTAGCGCGATGAGAAGGCGGATCAGAATAAGCGCTGTGCACCTGTGAGGCGCTACCAGCGAAACATATCCTCTCTTCGCTTCGGGTACCACATCCCAACGATCAAGAAGCTCGTGGGGTACTGAAAGAGATTGCCCAAGAAGAACTTGAGGTCATGCTTGTTCAGGTTGCACAGCTCCTTCATCCGCTTTACGGCTGCTTCGCTGCCCTCGCGCCTCTGGAGCTCACAGAGTCCCCAGTCGAGCACTTGCATCCTATGGCCGGAGCAGTCCTTGGCCTTGCACAGCCACGAAACCATGACGCGGGACCTTAGGAACTCCAACTTTTTCATCTCAGGTGGAATTGCGTCCTCGAACATCTGTATCTGGGCTCGTTGCGCTTCTACGGTCCTCTTGAGGTCGTCGAATTTCTCGTCGAAACTCCGTGCATCGTCTTCCGATCGATCAGCTGCTTCAACCCTCACGATTTCTCGAGGGGTGACGATGCCGATTGAGGTTCGGTCCTTCTTCTGTGCTTGCTGTAGATCGTCCACAGACTCGAACTGCCAGGTTTTGTCCTTAAACATGAACTCGCCGCGTTTGCCCCATTCGTCGTCGGTTGTGGGCAGCGCCTCGCCAAGGATTATAGATTCGCAGTCGATCTTGTAGCTCTCGGGGCGGGCGTCATTAGGGTTCTTTACGAGTCCCGCGGTAATCCATTGATAAAGCCTGAACTGCTCTTCGTTTAGATATCTGTAGGTGATTGGGTAGAGCCTGACGGGTTTGCCCGACTCAAGTACGCCGGCGGTGCAAACGGTTTCAATATACTTCTTGCTGAGCTCGGGATAAGTCTTACCCCAAATCAGGATCTTGTGTTCTGTGTAACCGGGCTTCATTGTGCCCTCGCTATTCTTATTCTCTTGCGCCCGAGCCTAATAGGGGTTTGACCGTGTCGCACTATTTCCTTGCAAGGCGTCACTTCCCCGCACCGGGCACCCCTCCACTTTCAACCAACCTCTGCATCGTGGACATTTTCGATTGCCGATGCGGGGATCGAAGTACCTTCTCTTCGCAGCTACGACGACCCTTTCGAGGCGGCGGTCCACCGCTCTTTCCGCCCTCCGCTGCTTAAGGCATGCTTGAGGCCCCGCCATCTACATCTTCCGGACCCTGGATCTCCTCGTCCGCGACGGCAGCCATTGATACCGAGCCCAGCTGCAGAAGTCGTTCCGAATCCGCACCGGGCAGGTCCTGCACATCTCTCAGCTTCCGTGTAAGCACGCGGGAGCGAGTACGAACATCCCCGAGTTTATTGCTGGCTTCGTGCAGTTTCTTTTCCACTGTTGCCAGGGCATTGCCGAACTTGCTGAATTCGGTTTTTACAGCCCCAAGTACATCCCAGACCTCGGCCGAGCGCTTCTCAATCGCGACCGATCGAAATCCCATTTGCAGGCTGCTTAGTAATGCCGCTAATGTTGTGGGACCGGCTAAAACGATCCGCTCGCGCAGAGTTCGATCTACAATGCCCGGGCGGCGCAAAATCTCTGCGAAAAGACCTTCTGTCGGAAGAAAGAGAATTGCGAAGTCTGTCGTGTGGGGCGGATTGACGTACTTCTCACGTATTTTCTTTGCTTCTGCACACACATTTTCCTCCAGCGCTGTCGCGTGCGCGATAACGCCTTCCGCATCGCCGCTCTCAGCTGACGCGATAAGCCGCTCGTAGTCCTGGTGAGGGAACTTCGAATCGATCGGAAGCCAGACAGGGTCTCCCGCAGAGTCTTTGCCTGGGAGCTTGATGGCGTACTCCACCCGCTCGTTCGAGTCGGGATTTGGCCGTACGTTCATCGAATATTGATCCGGGGTGAGCATCTGTTCCAGCAAGGTACCCACTTGCACCTCACCCCAGTTTCCGCGCGCCCGGATGTTCATTAGAACTTTTTTCAGGTCGCCGACGCCCGACGCGAGCGTCCTCATTTCGCCAAGTCCCGCGTGCACCTGTTCCAAACGCTCGCTGACGATGCGAAAGCTCTCTCCCAACCGCTGCTCCAGGGTCGACTGCAGCTTTTCGTCTACAGTCCTTCGCATTTCCTCCAGTTTCAAGCTGTTGTCGTTCTGAATAGAAGCCAATCTGAGGTCGACACTGCCCTTCAGACCCTCCGCTGCCTCCGTAGTTCTTCGGGACAGAGCGTCGATCGAGCTCGTGAGGTTTGTTGTTGCCTCCGATAGCTTTCGCTCAACGTTGTTCCTGATCAATTCAAGCTTGGTGGAATTATCGCTCTGGATGGCGAGGAGTTCTGTCCCCACAGCAGCTCGGAGTTGCTCGATGGCGTCGGAGTTACTCTTACTCGACACGGCAAGCGCGTGAGTCAGGGCTGATGATGTGGACTCCGATTGGGCTTTCTGGTCCCTCATTCCCTGGGCGGCCCTGCTGTCCAAGGTTTGCGCCAGTGCGGCAAACGCATTTGTGGTCTCTGTCCGAAACTCTGTTTGCAGCTGCCTGGTATCGACGGCAACAGACCTCAGCACTTCGTCAACGGTCTCACGGCTAGAATCGAGTTTCCGGCCCATTTCCTCGGCGATGTTCCCGATCTGCCCTGAAAAACTGTCCAGTTTTGTGGTGTGTGATTGGCCGAGTTCCGCCAACTGGCCCCGCACCGCATCGGATAGGGACTGAAACGAAGCATTTATTTCCTGCCTGTGTTCACGCGCAATTGTGGCGCTCTCCAAGCGGCTTCGCCCGAGCTCATCACGGAATAGCCGTTCTTGGTCCGCCTGCCCATCCCGCAAGTTCGCCAGCAGCGTGTTGATGGACTGACCGGAGTTTCGTCGGACAATTAGGACGATGAGGAGGACGCAGTTGGCGACTAGCAGGGCTAGGCCAAGTTTGAGCAAAATAAGTTCCATAGATACCTCCAACATTAAGGACCTAGGCCGGGAGTGGCCCGCCCCCTTCCCCGGCGCACTTGAAACAAAAAAGGGGCCATGGGTTTCCCCATGACCCCCTCGGTCGGGATCATTATCTACCAGTCTCGACTAAAGATACAGAGTCCAAGTTGGTGCTGGCTGGGTTGGGGGGTGGAGGGATTTGTCCGCGACTGAGGAAAACCAAGGTCAAACGCCTTAGCTGGCGACGGGCGTGGAATCCCACTTCTCGAAAAGCGCGAGAAGTGGGGCACCCCCGGTGTGCACTCACAACCTCCTGTACGGGCCGCCGGGAGAATGCCTTGCGGTGTCGGTGACGTTCGCGGCTTTGTTGGGGTCCTTCGACTGCGTAGCTGCTTCGCTTCGCGAAGCGGCTACTCCGCTCAGGATGACAGATTTATTTGGCCTCGCTTCAGTTGGCCTGGACGGGCGAGGACGCCCGTCTCTCCACCGGCATCTCTCAATGGAAAAAGGGCCATGGGTTTCCCCATGACCCCCTCGGTCGGGATCATTATCTACCAGTCTCGACTAAAGATACAGAGTCCAATTTGATGCTGGTTGGGTTGGGGGGTGGAGGGATTTGTCCGCGACTGAGGAAAACCAAGGTCAAACGCCTTAGCTGGCGACGGGCGTGGAATCCCCACCCTTCGGCTGGGCTCAGGGCAGGCTTTCGAAAAACGCGAGGCGTGGGGCACCCCCGGCTTTTACGGATGGTAGCGGAGCTTCGCTCCGCTTGGACGGGCGAGGCGCCCGTCCCCACACGAACAGCCCGTCTCCCACACGAGCACAACTAGCGGGAATTGTGGACTACCAGAATCATGCCGGGACGCAGGGTGGCTACGTCGCGGTTGTCCTGCTGGAGAGCGCTTACGGTGGTGTGGTAGGAATTGGCGATTGAATACAGCGTCTCGCCCGGCTTGACTTTGTGATGGACAACGACTACTGCGCCGGGCACGGACGCGGATGCGGACGCTGATGTTGACGTTTCGGTTGATGCCGGCGTCGCCGTCTTCATTGATGTCGCCGTCGATGCCGCAGCTTGAGTTGCGGCTGGGTGATGTGCCGTGGTGGGCCGCTTGGTCGATGCCTGCACCGCGCCCGGCTCGCGCGTCACGGGCAGGTGGAGATACAGGACTCTTCGTCCGGCCAGGCTGTCGCCTTTCAGGCGGTTCCAGACGCGCAGCATTTTCGGGGAGACTCCGAAATTTTCGGCCACCGACTCCACCGTATCGCCTTTGCGGACTCGGTAGTGCGTGGTGGCGCGGGCGTAGGTGCTGGTGTCCGACTGCTTGCCCGGAGCGATGGGGATGATCAGACGGGTTTCGGGCTCCAGCGCTTCGTTTCGATTTTGCGTACTTTTTTGTGAACTTTTTTGCGAACTTTCTTGCGAACTCGTGGTCGACGCGTCGAGGTCGTTGGCTTCGGCGATCGCTTTCGGCGTGGTGTGATAGGTGCGGGCGATTGCGGCCAGAGTTTCTCCGGCTTGCACCTTGTGATATCGCCACCAGACGCGCTTGTCGGCGGGGATCGCGGCTACGGCGGTTTCAAATTTGTCGGCGGTTCCGGCGGGCAGGTGGAGCTCGAACGGTCGGCCTTTTCCCGTGTCTTTTGGCGTAGTCAGACGCAGCAGGCTGGGGTTCAGGTCGAGCAGGTCGGCGGTGGTGGCATCAACGCATTCGGCGGCTAATCGAAGATCGATGGGATAGTTGATTTTTACCGTGTCGTAGGGAACCGGCTTGTCTTTTGTGATTGAATCCAACCCGTACTGGGCGGGATTCTTGGCCATGATGGTTACGGCCACGATGATGGGAACGTAGTTGCGGGTTTCCCTGGGCAACACGTTGCGGCGGTAGAGCTCCCAGAAATCGGCGTAACCGGTGCGCTTGACGGCGCTTTGCACCGTGCCGGGGCCGGAGTTGTAGGCGGCCATGGCCAGGTACCAGTCTCCGAATTCGTTGTAGAGATCATGCAGGTGGTGGGCGGCGGCTCGGGTGGCTTTTTCGGGATCCTGGCGGTCATCGACCCACCAGTTGCGCTCCAGGCCGTAGCCTTTGGCGCGGCTGCCCATGAATTGCCACATGCCTCGGGCGCCGGCGCGGGAGACGGCTAGCGGATGGAATCCGGACTCGGCTTGGGCTAGGTAGATGAGTTCCTCGGGAACTCCTTCTTCTTGCAGGACGCGGCGGATCATGTCTTCGTAGCGGCCGGAGCGGGCTAGGGCGCGCTCGACGGTGGGGCGTCCGCGATTGGAGAAATAGTTGATGTAGCCGGCTACCTGGTCGGTCATCATCAGCGGCAGGCCGGAGCGGGTGGATTTGATCTCGGCTTCGGCTTTGGCTTTGACGTTCTGGTCGACGGCGGGCGTCAGCTCGTTGGCTTCGTCGATGGGCGCGGGCTCGGACTTTTGCTCGGCGAATCCGTCGCCTTGCTGCAGGGCGGCTACTTCGAGGGCGTTGATGCCGTCTAGAATGCGGTCTAGTTCCTTCTCCAGGCGATCGTCTCCGTTGTTGCTGCTGCGGAGGTCGAATCCGCTGCCCAGGAGCTGGTTGAAGGCGGAGTCGAAATTCTGCTTCGCGGCTTCGAGGTGGCCGGCCTGATAGTTATCCTGGCCTGCCTGGTATTCCTTTTCTACTTTGGCGATCAGGTCGGCTACGGGATCGGCCTGGAGGGCCTGCGGCGGCTGCGGCTTCGCTTGGGGCTCGGCGGCGGCTGCGGCGGGCTTCTGGCGCGGATCTGGCGGGCCGCCAGCCGCCATCAGGGATGGGGCCTGGGCCTGCGCGGGAGGCATGAAGGCGGTCTTCTGGGCGGTCTGGCAGGCTAGCGTCACGGCCAGTGGGGCGCAGAGGAGGATCTCCAAATACGGATGAGAAGAAGGCCTCATATTTTCAGAAAGTTACCGCAACGGTTCCCGGGAACTGCGCAGCCTCCATACCTATGAGATGGTACTATCGCAAAATTCGTTGGGTCAACGCCACTGAAGAGACCTAACCTCCGTTACTTTGGGAACCGGTCGGCATGTTACCCCAGGCTTGCGGGGAATGGCAATGCTTCAGGTGGCAGGTTTCAGGTCTCAGGTCTCGGGAAAAGCGGGTTCCGAGACCTGAGACCTGAAACCTGCCACCTGAGACCTGATTTTCGCGGATGATTTTGCGTAGAATAGGCTGCTCGGCTGACGAGTCTTTGGCCGCGCAGGAGTCATCGAAAACGAATATGAAAGCCATACAAATCAAGCAAACAGGCGGGCCGGAAGTCATGGAACTGGCCGAGTTGCCGGTTCCGCAGCCGAAAGCGAACGAAGCCGTGGTGAAGATCGCGGCCGCGGGCGTCAACTTTATCGATGTCTACAACCGCGAAGGGCGTTATAAGGCTCCGCTGCCGCTGGTTCTGGGGCAGGAAGCGGCGGGCGTGGTTTCGGCGGTCGGGTCCGGCGTGCGTGAGGTGGCGGTTGGCGATCGCGTCGCTTACACCATGGCGCTGGGGAGCTATGCCGAGTACGCGGCGGTGCCGGCTGACCGGTTGGTGAAGATTCCGGCGGGAGTGGGAGAGCGCGAGGCGGCGGCCGTTCTGCTGCAGGGGATGACGGCGCACTATCTGGCTTATGACACTTATCCGCTGAAGAAGGGCGAGACGGCGCTGATTCATGCGGCGGCCGGCGGCGTGGGATTGCTGCTGGTACAGATGGCGCACAACATCGGCGCGCGGGTGATTGCTACGGTTTCTACCGAGGAAAAAGCGGCGCTGGCGCGTGGGGCGGGAGCGGACGACGTCATTCTTTATACGCAGGCGGATTTTGAGGCGGAGACGAAACGGCTGACTAGCGGTAAAGGTGTCGATGTGGTGTATGACTCGGTGGGGAAGACGACGTTCGACAAGGGGCTGAACCTGCTGCGTCCGCGGGGGATGATGGTGCTTTATGGCGGGTCGAGCGGGGCGGTTGCGCCCATTGATCCGCTGGTGCTAACGCAGAAGGGATCAATCTTTTTGACGCGGCCTTCGCTTGGGAGCTACGTCATCACCGCGCAGGAGTTGCAGGCGCGCGCTGGGGCGGTCTTTGGCATGATTCGTGACGGGAAGCTTAAGTTGCGGATTGAGCATGTGTATCCGCTGGCGGAAGTGCAGCGGGCGCATCGGGATTTGGAAGGGCGGAAGACTACGGGGAAGTTGTTGCTGCTGCCGTGATTTGGCGCTCGTTCACTGCATGTCATCACCATTTGTCATCCTGAGCGAAGCGAAGGACCTGCTTCTTTTCGACGGCCGCAAAAGCAGGTCCTTCGCTTCGCTCAGGATGACAATTCTTAAATGGGGACAGCCCGTGAGACACGCTGCGCTAAGGTGTGGGCTTGCGTGAGTAGTTCTTCAGGTACGCGGGCAACTCTCGTTCGCAGCGGTCATCACGAATCGCGGCGCCTACCGTCATCTCTAGCGGAATTACTCCTGCCCAGGTGGGGAACGCGTAATCTTCTTCGTCGTCCACCGCCGGGCCTACTCGGACTTTCGCGGAAAATTCATTGATCGGAAGACGCAGGACGGACGTTTGCTTCAGCTCTTTTTCGTTGGGCTGGCGCGCGTCGTCCCAGCGTCCGGGGATGATGTGCTCGCTCAGCGCGCGCAGGGCCGCGAGTTTTTCCGCCGGATCGTCGACCAGCGTTGCCGTGCCCAGAATTACCACCGAGCGGTAGTTCATCGAGTGATTGAAGACGGAGCGGGCCACGACTAACCCATCGAGCAGCGTGACCGTGATGCAGACCGGGACGCCTTGATCGAGATTGCGCAGCATGCGGCTGGCGACTGATCCGTGGATGTAGAGCACGTCTCCGTTGCGTCCGTAGGACGTGGGGATGACGTAGGGCTGAGCTTCGGAATTGACTGCGAAGCCGACGTGGCACAGGAATGCTTCATCGAGGATCTGGTTGACGGTGGCGCGGTCGTAGATGGCGCGTTGCGGTTCGCGCACTACGCGGGTGCGTGGAGTTGGAGTGCTGGACATTGGATTGACTTCCCGGGCAGGCGCCAAGAGTGGTGACGGAGAATTTTAGCAGGTCGGAGCTATAGCAGCCCGCCGGTCTTTATCGCCAAGGTGCTGAGCGCCATTTCCAGTTTGGTGATGGCTTCGCCGAGTTCGGGATGATTTCCTACCTTCTTCTGTAGTTCCATCAGAATCTTGTGAGCGCTGGCGACGTGCTCTGCCGCCTCGTCGTGATTTTGTCCGGGCTTGGGTTCCGTTGGCATGGGCGTGGTCCTGCTTCCCTGTTCTTCTCATTTTATACGGGATGGCTTTGCCGCGGGGTCTTCAATACTCCAAGTTGTGCCACTTGTCCGGCCTCTGTGGCATAGCCGAGCTGCGCTCGGCTTGGACGGGCGAGGGCGCCCGTCCCCACACGAGCCTTCACTTCCGACGACGCGGTTTTGAGGGCTGCTCTTCCAGCAGGGCGAATTGTATCTTCTTCTCCACCGGATCGATGCGATCTACCAGCACGCGCACTCGATTGCCCAGGCCGTAGGTTTTGCGCGAGCGCTGGCCGATGATCTGGCGGGTGTCCTCGTGGTAGGTGTAGCGGTCATTCTTATCGCCATCGCTTAGCGTGTTTAGCGGGACTAGGCCCTCTACGAAGAGGTCGGTTAGCTCCACGAAGAATCCGAATTTGGTTACGCTGATGATCAGGCCGTCGAAGTCTTCTCCGATGCGGCGCTCCATGAATTTCATTTTCTTCCATTCCATCAGGCCGCGCTCGGCTTCGTCGGCGCGGCGTTCGGATTGGCTGGATTCGTCGGCGATGTTGTGGAGTTCTTCGAGCGGGATGGGGCCGCCCAGAGGTTCGAGCGCGTGCTGATGGGCGTCGTGGTCGCGGCGCTTCGACCAGGGGGATGGGGGCGGGGTTGATGCCTCCGCGTCGCGATTTTTCTTTCGCCCCTCCGGGGCTCGCTCTTGATCCGTCGCAAACCCACGGCTTGCGCCGTGGGCTGCGTTCTCACGCCGCTCCGCGGCTGTTTCAGCGTGAACTGTCGCAGCGGAGATGCCTACAGGGACATCACCATCCATCTTTTCGGGCGAGTCGCGCAGCACATCTTTTAGTATCCGGTGCACGATCAGGTCGGGATAGCGGCGGATGGGCGAGGTGAAATGCGTGTAGGTGGTGGCGGCCAGCGCGAAGTGTCCGCGATTTTCTTCGGAGTACCGAGCTTGCTTCAGCGAGCGCAGCATCAGGAAGCTCAGGATTCTTTCTTCCGGCTTGCCGGCGATCTTCTCGGTGAGTTTCTGATACATGCGCGGGGTGATGTGAACTTCCTTGGGGACTTCGATTTCGCGCACGCGCTTGCCGGTGCCGCGAGCGTCGCGACGGTCGGCTTTTAATTGCACCCGTTGAATGGGCAGCGCGCCTACTCCCAGGGAGTATCCGAAGGTGGCGGCGATTACTTCGAAGTCGTAGACACGTTTGGCGTCGGGCTTTTCGTGAATGCGGTAGAGCGAGGCGATGCGTTTGTTTTCCAGATAGTGGGCGACGCTTTCGTTCGCCGAGAGCATGAATTCTTCGATCAGGCGGTGGGCGATGTTGCGCTCGGATCGGGTGATGCTCTTCATCATTCCTAGTTCGTCGAACTCGATGACGGGTTCGGGGAGATCGAAGTCGATCGATCCTCGGCGTTTGCGCTTGCGGTTCAGGATCATCGCCAAGTCGCGCATGCGTTCGAAGTGCTCGACTTGGGCAGCGTATTCGTTTCGCTCTGCGGGGTCGCCTTCGATGACGGCGTTCACGGCGGTGTAGGTCATGCGGTTCGCGCTGCGGATCACGCCTTCATTGATTTCATAGCCGGCGATTTCTCCCTGGTGGTCGATCTCCATGGTGCAGGAGAGCACGAGGCGGTCAACTTGCGGGCGCAGACTGCAAATGTCGGTCGAGAGTTCGAGAGGCAGCATAGGGACAGCGCGGTCGGGGAAATAGACGCTGGTGCCGCGCAGGCGAGCTTCCTGGTCGAGCGGCGAATTTGGCGTAACGTACTGCGCTACGTCGGCGATGTGGACTTGCAGTTCGTAGTTGCCGTTTGCCAGTTGGCGGACGTGGACGGCGTCGTCGAAATCGCGCGCGGTTTCGCCGTCGATGGTGACGATGGGGAGGTCGCGGTAGTCACGGCGATGGCGCAATTCTTCGGCGGGGATGATGTTTTCGATGGCTTGCGCTTCTTCGATTACCTCGGGCGGGAAGCGGTGGGGCAGGTGAAACTTGCGGATCATGATCTCGACGTCGACTCCGAAGTCGCTTTCTTCGCCGAGAATTTCTATGACGCGGCCGCGCGGCTGCTGCGTGGCGCTGGGCCAGTCGGTGATTTCTACGTCTACTACTACGCCTTCCAGATCCTGCCAGTCGGTGTGGACTGTGGCTTCTTCGCCTATTACTCGGTCTTGGGACTTTTTCCTCTGTGGCCTCTGTGTTCTCTGTGGTTGGGTTGCTACGTCAACTTCAAGAGCAACCACAGGGGGCACAGAGGACACAGGGGACGGCGGATTCTCCAGTCCCGGCGGAATCAGGATTTCCTGCGTCACTTTTTCGTCGATGGGCTTGACGTAGTTGTGGCGGTGTCCGTAGTGGAAGATGCCGACCACGGTGGGATGAGCGCGCGACAGCGAGCGGATGATGCGGCCTTCGGCGCGTCCGTCGGGGCGGACGGCGCCGACTTCGACCAGGACGCGGTCGCCGTGCATGGAGGATGCGGTGGCGTGCGGAGGAATGAAGACATCGCCGGCCAGGCGGGCCTTCAGGCTGGCATCGAGCGACGTGGCTTCGGGAATCACGAAGCCGAAGCCGTCGCGATGCATGGTCAGGCGGCCGACCAGCAGGTTGCGTCCCTTGGTGGCCTGCGGAATGGCGTAGCGGTCGGAGTCGACTTGCAGCAGTTCGCCTTTGCTGACGAGCGCGTGCAGGCGGTCGGTTAGTTCGCGGCGCGCTTCTCCTTTTACGCCGAGTTCGCGCAAGAGCTGCTTGTGGCTCGCCGTCTGCTTGGGCTGGCGGGCGATGTGGCGGAGGATGGCGGAGTCGGAAAGCATCAGGTCTCAGGTGTCAGGTCTCAGGTGTCAGGTTTTGAAATCCAGCATTTCCTGAGGCCTGACGCCTGAGACCTGACACCTATTTCAAGTACTTCTCTTCCAGAATTCTCCGATGGTGCAGTTCGTGTCCGGCGATGACGTAGGCGAGGGCGCGCACCGTTATCTCGTTCTTGTTGGCCACGCCTCGTCGGCTCCAGGCGGCCTCGTCCAGATTGCGGAACAGCGAGATCGTGGCGCGGCGGACGGCAATGTAGTCATCGATCAAATCGGCCAGCGGAAGGCGCGCGAATGGACCATTGCGGACGTAGTCGTCTTGCTCGTAGCCTTCGATGGGAGTCTGGTCTCCGCGCGCAATGCGCAGGGCGCGGTAGCTCATGATGCGCTCGGTATCGTTGAGGTGGCCGAGAACTTCCTTCAGGGTCCACTTGTCGGGCGCGTAGCGGAGTCGCCGTCGGCCTCGGATCGTCCGCAGAGCAACAGAAGCGTCTGGCGGCGCTGGTCTTCGAAGGCGGCGACAATGTCGTTGCTATCGACCAGCGAGATGTAGCGATCGTAGTAGGGAGCGTATTCTCCGGGCTGGGGCCGGAGAGAGGCAGTCGCGGTTAGAGTCGTCTCAGATGAAGTCGAAGTCATAGATACCTCCTTGGCATGGCACCAGGGGACATGCCCCACGGCTACATAGTATCGGATGGAAGTCTGTCGATAGAAGAATTACCGCAGGGCGGGCAGGGCTTACACGATGGGAGGCACGACCGATAGTGCGAACGCCGGGCAGGGAACCACGAGTGGAACTATGAAAATCCGTTGGAAAAGCTGGATTTCCACAACTCGGGGCGTTTACTCGGGAGTACAATTCGCTTTGGCAGCCGAAATGCGGCTATAGTTCAAAATCCCTTAATAAAGGAAAGGATTTCGACGACAATGTGGAAGCCCACGAATCAACCTGCGACACCTGGCCGGCCGGCAGAGCCGGAGCGTCCGAGCACGACCACGACGACGGCACCGAGCGCAAATCTGAGCGCGAGCGAGCCTGCGGCTGTGCCGCGTCCGGTTACTACCACCACTTCGGACCAAGCCACGATTGGCAAGTCGCTGGTGATTAAAGGCGAAGTGACTGGTTCCGAATCTTTATATATTGACGGCCGGGTGGAGGGATCGATCAACCTCTCCGGCAATCGCGTCACTATCGGCCGCAATGGAGTGGTCTCGGCCAACATCAACGCGCGCGAAATCGTGGTGCTCGGCAAGGTGCGGGGCAACCTGACGGCGAGCGACCGGGTGGATATCCGTAGTGACGGTTCGCTGACCGGCGATGTGGTGGCGGCGCGCATTTCGATTGAAGACGGCGCCTTCTTCAAGGGCGGCATCGACATTCGCAAAGCGGGAACGAAGCCGGAAGAAGTGACAAGAGTCTTTCGATTACGCCGGAACCGGCGATTGCGGCACGAGCATAGAAGCGGCTCTCGGGCCGAGTCGAGTTAAAGAGAAAGGGCATGCTCGTTTTGAGGATGCCTTTTGTTTTTGGAGAGTATTCGCGGAAATGCTTCTATGCAGAGACGCGGCAAGCCGCGTCTCTACCGATGTTTTTGTTCGAAAGCCCCTAGGGTTCTTTGCTGCTGGCCATAGTTTCCGCACTACCACCTTCGGCAACTCGCGGAAAGGCTGACGGCTTCTTTCTGCGCAAATCTGCCGGCAATGCCGAGCGTAGCAGCCAGAGTCCTGCGGCTACGGCTGCGGCCCAGGTTAAGGAGCCCAGTGCGAGGGCGAGAAGATCGGCGCGGCGGCTGCCATCGAGCGCGACCGTGCGCATGACTTCATAACTCAATCCGCCGGAAATGACGCCCACCAGCGCCGATTTCGCTAATTCTTTCCAGTTCATCCCGCCGAGCGGCACCATGCCGCGGATATGCAGCAGCGCGGCGATGGCGACCGCATTCGCGGCGATGCCCACATCGGAAGCGATGGCGAGTCCGGTGACCGACAGCGTCCGAAAAAAGAACGCGTACATGGGTATGGAAGCGGCGGTGATGATGGTGGTGGCGATCATCGGAGTCAGCGTGTTGCCCGAGGCATAAAACGCGCGCGCGTAGAGCGCCTGACTCGACCACAAAGCCAGCGACAGCGAGAACACGAAGAAGTAGAGGGCGGTCGATTCGGAATCGGCAAAGGTGAAGCGTCCGCGGCGATAGACCAGATCGATCAGCGGGACGGCAATGGCCATCATCCAGCCGGTGATCAGCAGCGACGCAGCCGTAATGCGATAGACCGAACCGTTCACGGTGGCGGCGAATTCCGCGAATTTTTTCTCTCCGAAGAGGCGCGAGAAAAAAGGCAGCGACGCCTGACCAACGGCCTGTCCGAGAATGGCGATGGGCACGCCGAAGAGACGCTTGGCGTAGTTGAGGCGGGCGATGTCGCCGATTCCGCTGGAGGCAAAGTAGCGGAGAATCCAGTCGTCGGCGGTAACCAGCGAAACGCCCAGCATCAGCGGAATCGACAGCCGCACCCATTCGCGAAACGCGGGATTCTTCACATCGAACGACGGGCGGTATCCGGTGCCGATTTTGGCCGCGCCGATGACGCTGATCAGGAATGGCCCGGCAATCATGCCGGCGAGCGCGCCGTAGGCGAGGGACGCGATGCCCATCCGGCGGCCGCCGATTACTCCGCCGGCGATGATACAGACGTTGTAGATCAGCGGGCCGAATGCAGGCAACAGGAACAGGCGGTGCGAGAGCAAGACCGCTGAAACAACTCCTCCAACATAAAAGAAAATCTGTGCGGGTAGCAGGATGCGGGTGAGATGCACACAGAGCCGCATCTGTTCGGCCGAGAAGCCGTGGAACATCCAACCGGCAAACTGCGGTGTGAAGATTTCGGCCATGATGGTGCCGGCGATGAGCACCGTGGTCATCACGGTAATGATGATGGAAAAAGTTTTCTGCGCATCCTGCTTGCGCTTCTCGGCCAGAAAACGGGTGTAGATGGAGATGAAAGTGATCGAAGCGGTGCCGCCGGCAACGATGTAGTTGAGCCAGTCAGGCAGGGTGAAGGCGGCGACGTAGGCGTCGGTCTGCTGTCCGGCACCGAAAGCGTAGGCGATGTAGGCCTCGCGGATGTATCCGATCACGCGCGAGAGCGTGATGGTCGTCATCAGCAGCAGCGTCGCCGAAAACGCCGTGTGCTGGTGCGATGGGCGGAAGAAACGCAGCAGACGCATGATTTGCGAAATGACGCATCTGCAGATTAAACCATCTGGCGGTTGGTGGGAGAGTTATCGGCGGCGCGGAATCGGGAATGGCAATCTCGGTTTCGGCAGCAAAGGCTGCGAGGTATCCCTCGTTGGTGCAAACAGCTGTTCTCGACTATCCTCAATAGTGGGATTATTTGGGCGATAAGAGTAGTGAGGCTCTGCATGACACAGGAGATCCACAGTCGCCTATCGTGGAGAACAGCGAATCCGGTTTCTCGGCTCCACGCCGGGATCATGGCAGGTGTCGTGGCTGTGCTCTCCTTCCTCGCAGCCAAGCTGGGAGGGGCGCTGGTGTTGCGGCCCGAAATGCTCTGGCCGCTTTGGCCCGGTTGTGCGTTTCTGGTTGCGGTTTTGCTGTTAGTGTCGCGCAGGATCTGGCCGATACTGATCGCAGCAGGCTTGGCAGGATTTGTCCTCTACGACCTGCAGGCGGGCTTAACGCTTCGTTCCATCGCTTTACTCCTACTGGGCGATACGCTCGAAGTTCTCATCGCCGTTCTTGGGCTTAGCTACGCTTTCGATGGTCCGCTTCATCTGGATAACATAAAGGCGCTGGCCAAGTATTCATTCTTTGCGGTCATCCTCTCCCCGCTGGCGGGAACTTTTATCGCCACGGCCGCTTTCGGCGGAAACTACTGGGTTCGTTGGAGGATTGGTTACTTTACGGAGGCGCTGGCCCTTCTCACTGTCACGCCATCCATATTGAGCTGGGCGAGCACTAGACAGGCATGGATCCGGAAGTCGCGCGCTTTCTATTTTGAGGGAGCCACGCTGATCGCCGGGTTGACTCTCCTGGGTTATGTCGCTTTCGTGGCTCATGCGCGCAGCAGCCTGCCGGTGCTGCTTTATTCACTTCTGCCATTTCTGCTATGGTCCGCTCTGCGTTTTGGAATGGCGGGAATCAGTACGTCGATGATGGTAGTTGCCTTTCTGTCAATTTGGGGTGCAGTTCGCGGCCGTGGTCCCTTCACCGGAGCGGAACCACTCAACGATGTGATATCGCTGCAGCTATTCCTGTTTGTCGCAGCAACAACTTTCATGGTTCTCGCAGTTCTCGTGGAAGAACAGAAACAAGCCGAGCGAGCTTTACGCGAAAGTGAAGAGCGGCTGCGCATCGCCGCCGAGGTCGGCAAGATGTACGCCTGGGAGTGGGACCCCGCCACGGACTCAGTACTGCGATCGGCGGAATACGCGGACATTCTCGGCTTGAGCGACCCTGCCGGAGAGAACATTGCGAAGGATTATTTCAGTTTTGTCCACCCTGATGATCGAGCCGCGCTGTGGACACTGGTCGACTGTTTGACGCCAGGAGACCCGGTATACCGAACCCAGTACCGCAGGTATCGTTCAGACGGTGCGCTGCTATGGCTGGAGGAGAGTGGCTGCGCGACATTTGACCGGGGCGGAAAGATGGTCCGACTGGTCGGCATGACAGCCGACATCACCGAGCGCAAGCGGGCCGAGGAAGCGTTGCGGAGCAGTGAAGCGCGAGAAGGAGCAAGGGCAACCGAACTGGAGACGGTACTGGAAGCGGTTCCCGTGCCGGTTCTTATCGCGCATGACGTCGCGTGCCGGCGGATAACCGGGAACCGGGCGGCATCCGAACAGTTGCGGGTGGCGGCGGGCGAGAACTTCTCGCTGAGCGCTGCGTCCGGGGAGCGTCCTGCATTTCGGCAAATGCAGAATGGGGTGGAAATTCCGGCGGATACGCTACCGATGCAACGAGCGGCGGCTACCGGAAAGCCGGTGTACGGACGCGAGATGACCGTGGTATTTGCGGATGGGACCAAGCGGGAAGAGGTAGCGAGTGCGGTTCCGCTGCTGGATGAGGCAGGCCAGCCGCGGGGAGCGGTGGGAGTATCGATCGACCTGACCGAACTGAAGCAGGCAGAGACAGCGTTGCGGGAAAGTGAGCTGCGATTCCGGGCAGTGTACGAGCGGTCTCCGATTGGCATTGCTTTGGCGGATTCGCGCAGCGGGCAATTTCTGCGAGTCAATCCGAAGTTCTGCGAAATCACGGGGCGCAGCAAAGAAGAACTGCTGCGGATCGACGGGGAGAGCATTACCCACCCCCAAGATATTGGGCAGACCGGCGAACTCCTGCAGCAACTGAGCGAGGAAAAGCTGGCCAGCTACGAAACGGAAAAGAGGTATCTGCGCCCGGATGGGTCGGTGCGCTGGGTAAGGATTTTGGCGGTGCCGATGTGGGGTAAAGGAGAAACCAGCCGATGGCACATGAGTCTGGTGGAGGACATCTCGGAGCGGAAGCGGGCGGAACAAGCGCTGCGAGAGTCCGAAGAGAAATACCGGGAGCTGATCGAGAATGCGACTTACGGAATTTTTCGATCGAACCGGACAGGAGACTTCCTGGACGTGAATCGGGCATTGGTAGCCATGTTGGGTTACAGCTCGAAAGCGGAACTGATGACGCGCAACCTGGACAGCGACATCTACGAGAATCCAGCCGACCGCGTCTCAATCCTTTCGATATTTGAAACGCGCGGGCGGGTCGACCGGGCTGATGTCAACTGGAAGCGCAAAGACGGTAAGACGATTTCCGTGCGGACAAGCGGACGACAGGTGCGCGGAAAGGATGGGCAAGTCGACCACTTCGAGGGCATCGTGGAAGACACCACGGAGCGACGAAGCCTGGAGGAGCAACTCCGTCAAGCAAATAAGATGGAGGCGGTGGGACTACTGGCGGGAGGAATTTCGCACGACTTCAATAACCTCCTGAACGTAATCCTCGGAAACGCCGATCTGTTGCTCGAAAAAGTGGAATCGGGCAGGCCGCAGCACTACGCGGAAGAGATCAAGAAAGCGGCCAAGCGTGCAACGCAATTGACGCGGCAACTGCTGGCCTTCAGCCGCAAACAAGTGCTGCGTCCAGCGCTCCTCGACCTGAATGCCGTGGTGGGCGAGGTCGCTAAGATCCTCCGACACCTCATCGGCGAGGACGTGCAGATTGTGGTGGAAGGCAAGACGAATCTGGACTCGGTTTGGGCTGATCCCGGACAGGTTGAGCAAATCCTGATGAACCTGGCCACCAACGCGCGGGACGCCATGCCGAACGGTGGAATGTTCACCATCCGAACTGACAATGCCGAGCTCGGGCCGGCCGATGTGGCCCGCTATCCCTACGTTCAACCGGGACGTTACGTTCGCCTCTCGGCAAGCGACACGGGGCTGGGAATGAGCCCAGAGGTACAATCCCATGCTTTTGAGCCTTTCTTCACCACGAAACCACAGGGCCGTGGCACCGGACTGGGATTGGCAACGGTCTATGGAATCGTCAAGCAGAGTGGCGGCTATGTCTGGATTCACAGCGAATTGGGGGCGGGTACTACCTTTGACATCTATCTGCCGCATGTGGACGAAGCAGGGTCTACCCTGGTTGGCGGACTGGAAGTGCGCAGCGAATATCCCAAAGGCACGGAAACCATTCTGCTGTTGGAAGACGAAGAATCTCTGCGGGAAGTGACCTGCGAGATGCTCACCGCGGGCGGCTACAGCGTTTTGCAGGCCGGCCGAGGTGACCAGGCCATCGAATTGGCTCAGCAATCCAAGCGGCCAATCCACCTGATACTTAGCGACGTGGTACTGCCGGACATAAGTGGACCGTCAGCGGTCGAGGCGGTGCAAGCGTTGCATCCCGAAACAAGGGTTTTATTTGTTTCTGGCTACGCGGAAGGCTCCGTGGCTCAGAAAATCACTAAGGCAGGAGCCATCCTGCTGCAGAAGCCGGTATCACGCAGCGACCTGATGAGAAAAGTGGATGAAATTCTCCATCTTCGCATCCCGTCTGCGTCCACTGGCGAGTTACTCTAAAGGCTCGAAGTGGGCGGATTGAATGCCGAGTTCCGCGAACGCCTCGTCCAGGGTACGTACGACTTTCAGGGCCGGCCGTGTCCGCTCCCCCCGGATCTGAAACATACGCATCAGGCCAAATCCAAACGTGTCCGTGGCCACGATAAAGCGAGGGCGCTGGGTCGCGTTTGGCATGGCTGGTTCACGCCTTGCCAGCTCGCGTACGAATTCGCAGGACACTGCAAACTCGGTAACGGATGAGAAGTCCCAAATACCCGCGCTGGCATCGGTCGCGGTCGAATACTTCCGAATCGCCTGGTAAAACTCTGCTGCCGATTCGTCCGTGATCCGCCCCTCGAATCGGCCCAGCAGGATTTTGTTCACTGCGTCGAACGTAAATCGGAAAGTGCCCGGAATCGCGGGGCGAGATGGCGATGCCATGAGATTGGTCCTGCAAACAAAATATAGGTGAAGAGTCGTACATGACGCTGTGACGTTCGTCACCAGACTGCACGCGGGAGCGGATTCTGGAATTGTCTTCATGCAGGTACCCCGGATTACTGGCGATGCACCCCCATAACACTGACAATCCTCAATCAGGGCAGCCGCCCGTTTGCATCAACTGAAAGTTCGTCGGGCGACGGATGGCTGTTCAATTTCGGGACAATCGTCCCATTGGGAGGCATCACTGACTCCATCATCGGCGTTCAACTTCGTGAAGGATCAATAACTTCAAGCCCCCGAGTATATGGAACCCGAAGTGCACATCGAGGATGAGGGCATAACTATGCTTGTGGGAAGCAGGACCGCCGTAGTGTTGGTCGCAATTTGTATTCTGGCCGGGACATCGCTTTATGGAGCCGACAGGCCGATCACCATCGGCGTGGTCATAGATGGGTCGAATCGCGAAGACAGAGCGCCTCTGCAAGTTTATCTCACGAAGGCAATGGGGCGGCCGGTGATGATTGCATCTCCCGACACGTACGGCGACACCGTTGCCGCCCTGGCAGATGGATCATACGATTTTGCGTGTCTCGGGGCGCTGGTGTATATCCGCGCTCACGGCAAGTACGGAGTGATCCCGCTTGTGCAGCGCGCCACTGACTTGCATTATCACTCGGTCTTCATCACTGGCACCCGCTCGTCGATTCATTCGCTACGCGATCTGAAGGGAAAGCAGTTCGCATTTGGCGATATCGACTCGACCAGCGCTCATCTGCTGCCCTATCTCGAACTCAAGCAGGCGGGAATCAATCCCGAAACCGATCTCAAGTATCGTTATAGCGGGAGCCATCTAGCAACCGCCGCGCTGGTGGCAAACGGAGCGGTCGACGCCGGAGCTATCGATAAAACCGTTTTCGACTTCCTGATCAGGGGCGGGCAACTGGACGGCAGGAAAGTCCGCGTTTTCTATACATCTGAACCCTATGTCGATTACGTGTGGGTGGCTCGCAAGGATGTGCCCGAGGCTGAGCGAGAAAGATTTGCCAGCGCGCTTCTCGCCCTGAAGGAAGGCACAGACGATCGCGTCCTGAGGGTTCTCCGCGCCGACAAATTCGTTGTGGCCAACGACGCGGAGTACGCAATCACGCGACAGATCGAGCACGAAACGGGAATCACGTCCCGGGGTCCATATGTTATTGGCGACACATCGCCAAGTCACTAACCCCCGAGTTATGTTCTGACCAGCTTTCCACACGCAAAGGAACCCGCCCGGAAGTCGGGCGGTGCATGAACTAACCGTTTATCGGGACTTGGCCGGGGCTTCTCGAGTGAGGAGTGCCCGCGCCGTACGATTCGCGTTGCTATAATCCGCCTGTGAATGAACCTGTCTTCACCCAGCAACCACTCCGCACTCCGGTGCTGCGCCGGTCTTTTCAGAAGCCGTATCCCATCGCGGTGCGGGGCGAGGGCGTTTACGTTTGGGAT
>CAVZDM010000153.1:0-94725 GCA_963773955.1 uncultured Acidobacteriaceae bacterium
TAACGCTTGATGGAAGTGACGCCTGGTGTGGGCCCAACAGGCCACCTCCACCAAGCCGCGTTCCGGATTGGTGAAGAAGCTGTCGTAAGCCACATAGGCATCGGCTTGTAGATATCCGCGATAGGTTTTCAGAAACTGTTCGGGCCCGGCGCGTTCTCGTGTCGGCGTGTAGTCGAACACCGCCGCCGCATGGTTGCGATCCCCGAGGTACGGCCAGAATCGCCCCTTTCGCGTTGCCCGCTTCAAGTTGCGGTCCAGCACTTTCACCGGCGTATCATCGGTGCCCACCACCTTGGATCTCAGCACGAACTGCTTCAGGCGAACATACAGAGGATCGAGCAACTCCGCCGATTGCCGCATCCAGCCACACATGGTCTGGTCTGGAATGTCCACGCCAAAGCGGCTGAAGATCTTCGCCTGCCGATGCACGGGCAAGTGATCGGCTATTTTGCTGACGATCACCTGCGCCAATAACGACGCGCCTGCTGCGCTCTTCTCGATGGGTTGAGGGGGCTTGGTCGCCGTCTTCACCGTGCACTCGCAAGCGTACTTTTTGCAGACGTCCTCGATCGCCAGCAACTGCGCGGGAATGTATTCGTAGCGCTCGCTGGTTTCTTCGCCGATGGGGCGCAAATCCTGGCTGCAGGAGGAGCAGTGTTTTTCTTCTTCGGTCAGATCGTGCTCGATCCGTTCGCGTTTCAAGTGCGATGGCAAGGCCCGCCGTCCTCGCGGACGGACTTCTTTCTCATCGCCGCTGCTGGAGTCTGAGCCCGGTGGAAGATCGTCGTCTGGGGATGAGTTCTCCGCTTTCGCGGCGGCGGGAAGCTCGGCGCTGAGTTCCTGCGCGAACAACCGCAACTGATCGGCGCTCAACTGTTCGCTCCGGGTGCCGCTCTTGGCGGCGAGCAACTGCCGCAACAGCCGCTGTGTTTGGTCCAGTTGCTGTGTCAGATCCACCAGCATTTGCTGTAAGATCTCCGGATCTTTCGGCAGGCTGTTGCGGTCGATTGGCACTACCGGAATTATAAAGCGAACACTCCTTACGGCCAAGCACAAAATGCATCCGGAGCCAATATTGATGCGGCTTCCGTGTGCTTGCGCCGATAGCGCTTCCGGCGCTTGGCAACGCTCAGATCGATGCCGCTCAACACGGCCCCCAACTCCTGCGCGGCGATCTCGCGCTGGGGTTCGTCTTCGCCGCCGAACGGCATCGCGTAGGTGCCTTCCTCCAGCCGCTTGGCCCACACCGCGAACCCGTCGCGATCCCAATACAGAATCTTCACCCGGTCCTTGCGCCGGTTCGCAAACACGAACAGATGCCCGGCGAAGGCATCCAGCTTCATCGCGCTGGTGACCAGAGCGTGCAGACCGTCGAAGCTGCGCCGCATGTCGCACGGCGAAGTGCACAAGTACACGCGAACGCTCGCCGGCAGATGGATCACGCCTGTTCCCGGAGCACCGCCAGCACCAGTTTGAGCGTCGCGGCATCGTGGGGAATCCGAAGCCGGTCGCCGCTGGCCAGCATCAGCTCGATGGGTGGAACTGTTTCCTCTGCGGGCTTCGTCTCTACCAGCGCGAAGCGGACGGGTGTGTTCTGTTTCCGCATCTGTTTCCGCAGCCGTTGACGCCAGGCGTAAAAGGTGGGCTCGCTCAAGCCCTGCTCGCGACAGAACGCACTCACCGAGGGGCCACTCTTTTCCTGCTGTGCGATCCTCTGACGCCACAGCTTACGACGTTGCTCTGCTTTGTTCACTCCTCCACTTTGCCGAACCTGCCGCAGTTTGGATAGTGGGGTTCATGTGATGGATACGATGGACTCCAGGACGTCACTGTCCGGAATCAAGACCTCGGTGACGTTCACGGTAAACGGCATAGTGTACAGCTTGGGATCCTCGATGGTCACGCTCAGGTCCATGCGACCGAAGTCGCGGCGATGGAAGCGCTCCTGAACGTGCAGGTCCTCACTGTGCGGATGGCCTGACAGATCGAGCCAGGTCTTATCATTGAATCCCGCCGCATCCACCACCAGCGTGTCACCTTCCCAGTGACCAACCGAGTAGCCTATCCAGGCCGGCTGGGGATCAGCCGGAAGTCTGCGGCCGTCCGTGTATATTTGGCGGAAGGTGTTGTCCACCTCGTACAACACCGCAATTACACCCGGGGTTTGGATGATCTTGAACGGTGCGTAATTGAACAGGTCGGCGCGCGGCAGGCCCTGCGACATGCACAGGGCCGCGGCATTCGACTCACCGGTCGTTCCACGTCTCTCCGTGTTGCGCCGGAATAATTCGGCCGTCTCGGGGCGCATGGGCGATTCTTCGGGCTTGAAATCCGACAAGATGTTCATTACATACTTGGAAAAAGTGCCGGGGGCGTCTCCCGGAACGGCGGCGTAGTTCACCGAATTGCCGAACAGGCGCTCGTTTTCTCCAGGAGGTGCAAACTCGGTCCTCCAAACTCCGGAAAGATCGGGCTTTCCATTGGAGGCTCGAGGCGCTTTTGCGGAGAGGTTCGGTTTGCCGTCATGCGAGCGGGGAGTCCCCGGCGCGGGATAATTTCAGCCACTGTGCGTTCGCGCAGAGCAGGACGCCCACGAACATGACCCCGGCTCTGTTGATTTGAGCGCGCACGGCACCCCTCCTTCGCGGCGGTCTTGGACCGCCGTGGACCTCATTGTATGTGAATTGTATGTGAATCACCGCGTCTCTTCGTAGGACCAGAGATTCTGCCCCCCCACACCTTCCGTCGCCGTTGTACGCTAATTCGATAGCGGTCTTAAACCGCTGGCTGAGCTTCGCCATACTTGTAGCCCAAAGGAGGCACCATGAAATACTTCAGTAGTGGGACATTCGCGCTCGCGTTCGTGGTCAGCGCCGGCGCATTATTTGCCGCCGATCCGCCACCATGGGCCTACGGCTTCGAGGGCCCGCCCCAAGGGGGGGGCTACACCCACGCCACCGGCTCCGGCCAATACAGATCAGACCATGTACAGCCTGCCGGGTGTCACCGCGAAATTCTCCCGTGCGCAGATCGCTAACCGTTTCGGTCCTGCCGACTGGTTTTCGGGCGATCACCCGCAGATGCCCGAGGTGGTCGCTCGCGGTAAACAACCGAACGTTTGGGCGTGCGGCTTGTGCCACTACCCGAACCGCAAAGGACGCGCGGAAAATGCGGGAGTCAGCGGCCTTTCGACGGAATACTTCATCCACACGATGAACGACTTCAAGAACGGCAACCGCAAGAGCGCCGACCCTCGGAAGAACAACACGAACCTCATGATCCAATTCGCGAAGAATATGCCGGACGACGAGATCAAAGCGGCCGCCGAATACTTCGGGTCCATGAAGTGGACTCCCTGGATCAAGGTTGTCGAAGCGAAAACGGCGCCCAAGGCCAAGCCGTCGAACGGTCTGTTCCTGGTCGAAGGCCATGAGATGGAGCCGCTTGGCAACCGCATTCTGGAAACGCCGGTTAATGCCGAAGCCACCGAAGTCCTACGCGATCCGCATTCCGGCTTCACCGCCTACGTGCCTGTTGGCGCAGTGAAGAAGGGGGAGGTCCTGGTCACCAAGGGCGGCGGCAAGACAATCGCCTGCGGCAGTTGCCACGGCGCCGACCTAAAAGGCCTAGGTCCCGTGCCCGGTCTTGCCGGCCGCTCGCCCAGCTACTTGATGCGCCAAATGTTTGATATGCTGCAAGGACTCCGTAAAGGAACCTGGACCGAGTTGGTGAAACCCGTGGTCGCCAACCTGACGACCGACGACATGATGGATATCGTAGCGTACACGGCCTCTCTCATGCCGTAACGCGCATGCCGCAGAGCGAACATCCAGCTCAGGACTTGGAAGGAAAAGCTTATGAAACAAACACTGCGATTACCGTGCGTACTGGCGATGATGACCGTTGTTAGCGCGGGCGCATGGGCACAAGAACGTGCGTTTCCCATCACGCTCGTTCCACCGGGAAAAGGGCCGTACGAGTTTCCGCCGGGGTACCAAACGCCGTGGGACAAAATCGAGATGCTGGTGACGGAAAAGCTGGCTCCGAATCTCTATTCTTTGCACGGTTCAGCGGGCCTTGACCCGGCACACCCAGACGCGGCCGGAGGCAAGGTCGCAGTGTTGTTCGGTTCGGACGGCGTGCTGATGGTGGATACCGAGGATCCACAGCTAGCCGCGAAGACGCTGGAAACGATCCGGACATTCACCAGCGGACCGATTAAGATCGTCGTCAATTCGCATATTCACCCCGACCACACCGGGGGCAATGCATTCTTCGGGAAGCAGGGGGCGGTGATCTTCTCGCAGGAGAATCTGCGCGAGGAAATGATAAGCCCGCCGGGCCGTAGCGCTCCCGCGCTCGATTCGGCCGGCATTCCGACTTCGACTTACCGGTACAGCGCGCCGGGCGTTCCCGCGGTTACGATTCACATGAATGGCGAGACGGTGGACTTCATACCGATGATGCCGTCCCATACCGCCGGCGATACGATCGTTCGCTTCAACAAGGCCAATGCGATTTATATCGAGGATTTCTACCGCAACTTCGGCTACCCCTTCGCCGATCAGGCCAACGGGGGTTCAATCAAGGGCATGATCGAGGCGGTCGACCTCATCGGGAAGATTGCCGGCCCCGACACGACTCTCATCCCCGGTCATGGAACGCTCATCAGAAAGAAAGACCTGCTGGGCTACCGGGCCATGATCGTCGACATCCTGGCAAAGGTACAGAAGCTGCGCGATCAGGGCAAGTCGCTGGAAGATGTGCTGGCCGCAAACCTGACCGCCCCATATGATGCCACGACCGCGGGCGAAACCAAGCAGAGCAAGGACCGGTTCATCACGGAAGTGTACGACGAGGTCAAGGACTTCCCGCCCGTGGTGAACGGGAAACGGAACATGCCGAGGCATACAACGCCCGGCAGGTAGCCCCGCGCTCGGCCTGGGGAACTGAGATGAGGAATCGAATTGCTTTCGCGATCGTTTTGACCGGCCTGATTCTGTCAGCCAACGGTCAATGGTTGAACTATCCCGACCCGAGAACGCCACGCACGCCCGGCGGCAAACCCAACCTGACTGCGCCGGCTCCGCGCGCAGCCGACGGCAAGCCGGACCTTTCCGGAGTCTGGGCGGCCGAAGGTGCACCTGCAAGCGTGAATAGCTCCTTCGGCGGCGAGACGTTTAATGCGGA
Source organism: uncultured Acidobacteriaceae bacterium (assembly GCA_963773955.1). Classification (GTDB taxonomy): domain Bacteria; phylum Acidobacteriota; class Terriglobia; order Terriglobales; family Acidobacteriaceae; genus Acidiflorens. The sequence continues at coordinate 5,191 of CAVZDM010000153.1, forward strand.
TTTGCAGTTCATTTCCAAGTACGCGCTGAATGTCTTTGCGGATCTCAAGCCCGAGGAAGTTCCAATGAGGCCCCCAGCGGCGGCGTTGGTGCGCGAGCACGCACGGACGCAGGGTAAGGACAGTCCCACATCGCATTGCCTTCCCGGAGGCGTGCCCTTCTCAAGCCTGATCGCACCGTTCAAGATGATCCAGACGCCGTTCGAGATTGTGATGCTGCTGGAGGATAACAATCCGCCGAGGCAGATCTACATCGACGGCCGGCCGCTTCCAAAAGATCCCGAGCCTTCGTGGATGGGATACTCGTCGGGCAACTGGGACGGCGAGACGTTGGTGGTAGATACCATCGGCTTTCAGGAAAGAAGCTGGATTGATTCGGCGGGGCACCCCCGCAGCGAATCGATGCACATCATCGAGCGCTTTCATCGGCGCGACTTTGGCCACATGGATCTGGAGGTGACGTTCAACGATCCGGTTCACTACACGCGCGCGTTCACCGTCAAAGCGGGGCTGCGGCTGCTGCCCGATACGGATGTGCTGGAGTCCATTTGCGCGGAAGGCGAAAAGGACCGCGTTCACCTCGATAAAAACTGATGGATAAAAACTGAGCTACGGCGATATTCACTTCCAAGCCGAATAGACGGGCTTCGCCACGATGAAGTCGGGGTTGGCGCCAGCCTTGGGTTTGAACTTCTGCACGCGGCCAGCGTCGACTTCAGCAACGTACAGATTGCCTTCCTGATCGACGCTCATGCCGTGCACGCCCCACAGACCACCGGCGAACTCGCCCATCGTGCCCCATGAGTACAGCAGATGCCCTTCCAGGTCCCATTGCAGCATCTTGTTGGTGGTACGGTCGAACGACCAGATGGTCTTGCCAGGCGCCGATGTAGAGCAAGTGCAGGCTCGATGGGTCGGCATCGATCTTCCATTCATACAGGTACTTGCCATTTTCGTCGAAAACCTGAATGCGGTGGTTGTTGCGATCGTTCACAAAGACGTGGTGGGTCTTGGGATCCACCGCCACTCCGTGTACGTTGCTGAAGTAGCCCGGACGAGTATCAATCGGACCGCGCGGCGGTCCGCCGAGCTTGCCCCAATCCATAATGAATTTACCGCTTTTGTCGAACTTCGCCACGCGCGTGCCGGTGTACCCATCGGCGACGAAAAAACTGCCGTCGGGGAGCCAGTCCATGTAAGTCGGGCGGTTGAAGTGCGTCGCGTCCGCGCCGGACTCGCCCGGAGTGCCGATGGTCTGCAACAGCTTGCTGCCATCGTGGGTGAACTTGTAGATGACTTGCATGTTGTCGTCCACGACCCAGACGTTCTTTTCCGGATCGTAGGGGCTGATGTAGATCGAGTGAGGGCGACGGAACAAGTGATCCCACTGCTTCCACGTCTCGATGATCTTGCCTTCGCGATTCACCACGACCAGGCAGTTCTCCCACTTGGCGTCGACGCCCAGCTGACGGTAGGGAGGTCCGGGGATACCGAGCTTCTTCGACTTGCCTTCCCAAGCCGTCAACCATTCGCTCATATCGTTGTCCGTGCCGCCGGTTCCGGGCAGCGAGGAAACGGTTGCATCGCGCCAGAAACTCGACACCGGGAAGCTGAGGCTGGGTCCAACCTGCGGCAGCAAAACCGCCTTCGGAGGATTCATCTTCGGCAGCTCGCCCCGGAACAGCATGTAGATGCGATCCGGGCTTTCCGCGTAGACGCTTTCCCCTGCGCCGTAGGTCCATTTTTCATTGCCGGGAAGACTGCTGACATCCTGCGGCCAATTCTTGACCACATCGTAAGGACCGCTGATATCCTCGGCTCCTACGGCTCCCGGCACCGCCGCGTATCCGGTTCCCGGCTTAGTCCGTGCCGAGACGGGCACCAAACGGCCTGAGATCATCAATCCGATCCCGACGCCAACGGACACCATTAGCAGCATTACGCCGAACTTTCGCATGCATAACCTCCTTCTTACCACGGAACCGCAGCCTGCCCGGCCGCTTGGTATTTACTTTACTGGCGGAAGTTCGGGCTTGCCTTCGGGAGAGCGCTCATCGACGGCGATGGCAAAATAGCCGCTCACCGCGTAGGCGCTCATGACGGCCACCATGTCCATCGTGCCGCGCTTACCCCACAATTCGACGGCCTTCGCGAAGGTGGCGGAATCGACTTTCCTGTCGTGGAACATCTGGCGGCCGAAACGGATGACGGTGGCGTCTTTTTCAGTCAAACCGGCGAGCGGGCGGTTGTATCGAACGACGTCGATCAACTTGGCGTCGAGTCCGGCCTTGAGACCGCTGGCCTCATGCCCGTTCCACTCAAGGTTGTAGTTGGTTTCGCGGCAGGCGACCAGAATCGCGAGTTCACGCGTGTGCGGATCGAGCGTTCCGCCGGGCACGGCAGCATCATGGAGATCGTGCAGGGCCTGCGCGACGGCAGGGTTATAGGCGGAGAAGGCGAGAGGACCGCGCAGGATGTCATCCTTACCGGCGCCCGGTAAGGTGTCGAAAATCTTCTGGCCCTTCGCGTCCATATCGGACTTCTTCAGATATGGCAGGCGGGCCCGCGATTGCGGATCAAGGTCGGCGGGGAGCTTCGATTGAGCATACGCGATGAAGGACGGCGAGCCCGCGAGCAGAATCGCGACCCACCAGCGCGAGGATGGGGAAAGGGTCATATGTGTTTTCTTCCTTCGTTAATTCTACTTCCAGGGCTTGCCAAATGCAGCGAGGCTTGGTTCCTGGCTTGTGTCCATGCAGCCAGCTCCCACGCCCGACTTATATCCCCCGAAATTAGCCCGGAACGCCCCTTTCGGCTAAGCCACCAGCGCGTTCGGGGATTCCGCCTGAGTAACGGCGCATCCGGACAGAACTTGTGAATTGCAGCCTCCGGGGCGCCAGGATGGCGACCATCCCCGCGATCACCTCGCCGTCTTGATTTACGGTAGGGTAAAGGAGTTTCCCGATCCCGTTCGTTAACGGAGGTGAGTCAATGAACCGACGCGAATTTTCCAATCTTCTCGGCGGTGCGGCGGCCCTTTGGTCACAGCGCGCGTATGCGCAACAGCAAGCCGCGCCATCTAGCCCGATTCGCCGAGATTGGCTCGACCGGCGCAAGGAGCCGATTCTCGAACCGGAACTGCCGATCATCGATCCGCACCATCACTTGTGGCAGCGCCCTGGATGGCGGTATTTGCTCGATGACCTGCTGCTGGATACCGGCAGCGGTCACAATATTGTTGCCACGGTGTACATGGAGGCGAGTTCGATGTATCGCGATCGGGGCCCCGAGGAAATGCGGCCTGTCGGCGAGGTCGAGTTCGCCAATGGCGTCGCGGCTATGTGCGACAGCGGCGTCTTTGGCAAAACCAGGGTCGCCGCCGGCATTGTCGGACACGCGGATATGATGTTGGGCAGCCGTGTCGAGCCGGTTTTGACCGCGCTGATGCGCGCGGGCGGCGATCGCTTTCGCGGGATCCGCCATGGTGTGTCATGGGAGGCCGAGGCTGCCACCCTTAGACCTAATCCGAGTACCCGCGCGGGGATGCTGGCCGACAAGAAGTTCCGGGAAGGCGTCGCGGTGGTCGGCCGTCTTGGCCTTTCCTACGATGTGTCGCTCTATCATACCCAGATCAGCGAAGTTGCCGATCTCGCGAGCGCTTTGCCCAATACCCGAATCGTCCTCAATCACGTCGGCGGCGTTCTCGGACTGGGCTCCTATCGCAGCAAGCGCGATGAAGTGTTTGCCCGCTGGTCATCCTCGATCAAGGCCCTGGCTGCTCGGCCCAACGTATTCGTCAAGCTCGGCGGACTGGGTCAGAGCTACACTAGCTTGCGCTTCGACGAGGACGCCGAACCGCCATCGTCCGAGATGGTGGCCGCTCGATTCCGCCCCTACATCGAAACATGCATCGCAGCGTTTGGGACGTCGCGCTGTATGTTTGAGAGCAACTTCCCCGTCGACAAAATCTCGTACAGTTATCACGTATTCTGGAACGCCTGCAAGCTGATGGCAAAAGGCGCCAGCAGTACCGAGAAGGCCGATCTGTTCGCCGGCTCGGCGGCGCGGTGTTACCGTCTCGACGTGATTGGCTGACCGCAGTAAATTAAGCCGAAGCGAGCGCTGACAACGATGTGCACTTGGCCTGCGGGGGGATCGGTGTATAAGGTTTGCCCAGCACATAGCACCATCTGCGGATGGATACCTCCCGGATGACGGCGATACTCGGAAGTTATCTTTTTTTTCGAACCGCTTCGTAGGGGGAGTGTAGGTCCACGAATCCGCGAAATCCTCGGTGAAGTGGCGCATCCCAGAACTCCACTGAGCCGTGTAACGCCCTATCCGCGGATGTGCCTTCGGGGCCCCAAGGGCGAAAAAGCGCACTGTTCTGAAACTTGCGTTCCCGATGCCCCAAGGAGGTGCAACGGAAGTTCTGAAACTTGCGTTCCCGATGCCCGCCATGGAGGTGCAACGGATAATTGAATCGAGGTAAAGCTATTTGGAAGCCGGAAATATGGCGATGCGGTCGCCCCGGAAGGACCCTACCCAAAGGTCATTGCCGATCGGGATTGCCACGGTGCCCGATGCGAAGGATTCGGTATTCGGCTGATTGATGAGCTCTGTTATCTTCAGTGTTTCGGGATCGACCCTCACCACGTTTGTCGTCTGTTGTCCCTGGCCTGCTGCCAAAATGGAGCCATCCGGAGCAAATCGGATGTTGTCTACGCGAAAACCCAATGGAACCGTATCCCGCTTTACAGGAGTTTGACCGCGCGACAGCCGTAAGAAGGATTGGCTTCCCCACGCGGCGACATACAGCCACTTCCCATCCTTGGAAACCTCAACGCCGTTAGCCCCCGCGGCTTCACTGCCCGGCACTTTGCGCCAGCCTTTTCCGGTGTGCCATTCCCAGAGTTCGCCATTGTTTTCGCCGGCCATCATTCTGGTGCGGGCAGCGCTCGCATTCGCTCCGCGCTCTAGAAAATTGGTCGCGACAAAGCCGCCGCCCGGCAGCGGAACGACAGAGTTCAGTCCAATCGGGTCCGGGGCGATTGCGCATCCGATCCAGGTCAAAGCCGGGGTCTTGCCGCGGGCATCGACCTGGAACACTTCGATGGATTCTCTTTTTCCATGGTGGACCGCGTATAGCGTATAGATCGAATTCCGGACGGCCCGCATGGCCAGACCGTGCGTAGTGAACTTTGCCTTGTCGTCGGGCTCTGGCGCGCCGGGACATGTATCATAGGTCTTCCTGTCCAACTGCTCTTTTGCGCTGGAGGACGGGTAGAGGAGCGTGGATGTCTTGCCCCGAACGCTGATCAACCGGATGCCTCCGTTGCCGGCCATAGAGGACGCGATCACCCAGTCGCTGCCGGGCAAATGAAGCAGATCTTCCGGCGCCTCCTGCCCACAGACGAACTGGATGTTTCCTGCCGGCGCACAGCTTGCCGCGGTTTGGGCGGTGAGCGGCTGAACGAGGGCAAACGTGACGAGGAACACAAGCAGAGCGATGACTCTCATACAAACCTCACGTTCAGGATATTCCACGCGAACAGCAAAAGGTAAATTGCCAGAAGCGTCACGGGAAATCCCGAAGCGCCACAGGAAATAAAGCTGGCGCATTGCCGATATTGTTGTACGTTGCTTGCTCCGAGACCGGCATTTTGGAGAAAAACGCGCGACGCGCTGATGTAGCGGGACGTGCTGCTGGCGTTTGGGCCGGAGTAAAACTACTTTTTCACCATCACGGTATTCGCGCCATCGATGTAACCGAGATACTCTGCGCCGGGGACCGAGCCGGCGTTCACGGGGCGTTTGGATATTCCGCCGCGGCGTCGGGCTGGTGTCGCCCGTATGGTCACCTTCTGACCATCCACGGCATCGACGCTTTCGAGACGGAAGTGATTCTGCCCCCGATGCCGAGAGATTCTCTTCTTCGCGCCATCGACAATGACGCCAATCGCCTCCGTGGTGCGCCTTTGGGGATGATCACGGTTTCCCCCACGCGCACATCGTGCGCGGCCCGGAACCGCACGGCATCTCCTTCCGCGGCATCGCTCGGGATATCTTCCGACAGAATCAGGCGGATGGGCAGAGCATCGCCGAGGACGACTGTTGTGGTTACCGGCGCCGGCGGCTTTCGGCGCCTCTGAAGCGGCAGGATGCGGGTTACGCATCGCCTCGATGACAGCGGCGGGCACTCCGGCTTTGCTGAGCCGGATCACTTCCGCGGCGGACAGATTGAAATTCGTCTTCGAAGCCCGGATCTGGCTGAGGATCACGGCAGGCGCGACCCTGGCCGCGGTCATATCGACGATGCTGTCGTTGTTAAGGGTTCCTTCCGATAGTGGCGATGCCGCAGTCGGTGGCGGCAGCGCCCCGTGCCAAGTCCACCAGTAACCGCCGCCCACCGCGACGGCAGCGAGAAGAACGGAGGCCAAGACAACTGCCGGCGCCTTCGAAGCATGCGGCTTGACTGGCGCAGGCATAATCGTTCTGGCCGTTGGCGAGTCGTAGAGCGCGCCGGATTCCGACTGGCGCTTCAGCGAGGCCAGCGCCGCCTGTACTTCCCGCATCGACTGGAAACGCCCGCCCGGATCCTTCCTGAGGCACGTTTCCACGATCCGGTTGAGATCAAACGGCACATCGGTGGCCAAACGGCGGCCCGCTCCCACCCCATGGAAAAGTGATTGAAATCACAACGGTCTGTGAGAATTATCACAGACACATTGTGACGAATGTCATATTATCCTGCCCGCCGAATGTCATCACTCCTTTCAACATCCGCGACAGCACGCCTTCCCGGTGCTGTGGCACAGACCAGAACCTGTACAAGACTTCCATGACCATTCCGGATGGCCAGTAATGAGTCTGCGTCTCGGGCGGAGACTCAGTTTGCGTACTCAGAAAAATCGAAATCATGATAACGAGGAGAGGAATTCAATGAAAGCGAGATACAAAGTCGTAGGGTTGTGCGCAGCAATATTGGTTGTCGCATTCGGGTTGTTGTATTCGGGAGGAAGTGTAAATGCGGCCGTTGCAGGCCAGATCACAGGTAGCGTCAAGCTTGATGGCGCAGTCCCACACCAGAAGCCGATTGACATGGCGAAGGAACCAAGCTGCGCCGCGGTTCACAAGGACAAACCGGTCACCACAGAAAGCGTAGTTGCGGGTGCGAACGGAGGGCTGGAGAACGTTGTCGTCTATATCTCCCAGGGCCTGACCGGTAACGAGCCCGTTTCCACGCAATCGGTTCAAATTAACCAAAAAGGTTGCCAGTACCTTCCGCATGTGGTGGCCGTCGATGTGGGTCAGCACGTGAAGATAGTGAATAGCGACCAGACTTCGCACAACATTTTCTCGCAATCCGCAAAAAATCCCGCGTGGAACAAGTCGCAGCCTCCGGGAACCGCGCCTCTCGACGTGGCTTGGAACAACGAAGAAGTCGCCATACCCGTCAAGTGCAACGTTCATCCCTGGATGCACGCCTACATTGTGGTGGTGAAGGGCCCTTACGGGGTGAGCGACGACAGCGGCTCTTTCAAGCTCGACAACGTAGCACCGGGGTCTTACACCCTCACGGCCTGGCATGAAACTTACGGAATTCAGACTCAAACGGTAACGGTTGCTGCCGGAAAGCCAGCCACCGTCAGTTTCACCTTCAAGGCCAAGTAGAGAACCGAACCAAACTCGCGGCCGTCGTAGCCCAGACTGCGGCGGCCGCTTAAAGCGAGGAATCTCATGCCCGGTAAAGCGTTTGCGGTCGTAGTGGCGATTATTACGCTGGTCATCGCTTATTGCGTGATAGCTCACGTGTGGTGGATGCCGGTGGATATTTCCGCTCACGGTCCCAGGATCGATCACCAGATCGACGAAACCGTATTCGGCGCAGGCATTCTGTTTATTGCCGGACAACTGGTGCTGGCGTCATTTGCCTTTCTCTACGGCGACAGCAAGGGCACGCGCAAGATGAAAGCGTTTCCGGGTGGCGCGAAATCGCTCATCATCTTCGCCTGTGTCGTGGTAGGCGTCGAAATCCTGGTGCTCTCGTTCATCGGTTCCAAGGCCTGGGCCTCGGTCTACTTCACCCCACCCGATCCCGATTCGCTGCGCGTCGATGTGCAAGCGGGCCAGTTCGCGTTTTACTTCCGCTATCCCGGACCGGATGGCAAGTTCGGGCCGCTTCACCCCGAGCTGATTAATGAGGGAAGCCAGAATTACTTTGGTCTCGATCCAGACCACGATGCGGATTCAAAGGACGACATCGTCACCGCGGGGCTGGCAATACCGGTGAATAAGCCCGTGCTGCTCACGCTGCACTCCAAGGATATGGGGCACTCCTTCGACGTGCGCGAGCTCCGCATTCAGCAAGACTTTGTGCCCGGGATCGTGATTCCGATCCACTTCACAGCGCTGCAGACGGGCAAGTTCGAAATTGTGTGTACGCAGCTCTGCGGTCTGGGGCATTACAACATGAAGGCATATCTCGAGGTCATGACCCAGGCAGACTACGACAACTGGCTGAAGCAGCAAGCGGCCATGCAGTAACAGCAAGAGTATTGCGGAACTGAGTTGCGTCCGCTTCCAAAATACGGGGCGGACGAAAAACATCTCTCGTGGGGTGAGATCACATGCACGACATGTCAGCGCACGCGGCTACGCACCATGCACCGCCCAGCGGCTTCATTCGCAAGTACGTCTTCAGCGTCGATCACAAGGTAATCGGGATCCAGTACACGACCTTGAGCCTGGTGGCGGCGTTCATGGGGATGGCGCTTTCATGGGTTATGCGTATCCACCTGGGCTGGCCGTCGGCGAGCATTCCTCTTCTGGCTACGCTCTCTCCGAATGGCGCGCCGGGCGGCGTCCCCACGCCCGAGTACTACTTGTCGTTGATGACCATGCACGGCACGATCATGGCGTTCTTCGTACTCACTGCGGCGCCGATGGCCGGGTACGGCAACTTTATGCTGCCGATCCAGGTAGGCGCGGCGGACATGGCGTTTCCTCGACTGAACATGGCGTCGTTCTGGGTCACGTTCGTTGGTTTCGTTCTCGCCTGCGCAACCTTTATTATCCCCGACGGCCCACCCATCTCCGGCTGGACTGCGTACGCGCCGCTAAGCGCCGTGGGCCCGGTTGCGGGTCCCGGTCAGGGCTGGGGCCAAAACCTCTGGGGACTTTCGATCGCCGTTTTCTGTGTTGCGTCACTGCTCGGGGCTCTGAACTTCATCGTGACCACCATCGATCTCCGCACCAAGGGCATGACGCTGTCGCGGCTGCCGCTCTCGACTTGGGCGTGGTTTATTAACGCTTGGGTGAGCTTGCTGGCTTTCGCCGTCCTGTTGCCCACTTGCCTGCTGCTGGTGCTCGACCGCCTCGGAGGAACCAGTTTCTTTATTCCTGGCGGACTGGTGGTCAATGACAAGGTGCTGCCGCACTCCGGCGGCTCGCCACTCTTGTTCCAGCACCTGTTCTGGTTCTTCGGACATCCGGAGGTCTACATCATCATTTTGCCGGCGTTTGGGATCGTCGCGCACGTCATGCCAACCTTTACGCGGAAGCCGCTCGTAGGGGGCTGGAAGGTGATCACCTTTGCCATGATCGCCATCGGCAGCCTTAGTTTCGTCGTTTGGGGACATCATATGTTCGTGAGCGGAATGAGCCCGAGTATGGCGATGGTGTTCTCGGTGCCGACGCTGTTCATCACCATTCCGTCCGTCATTGCCGTGCTGGTGTTCGCGTTCTCGCTTTACGGCGCCAACATCCGCTTTACGACTCCGATGTTGTTCTGCCTCGGTTTCATTTCGCTTTTCATCAGCGGGGGAATCGGTGGATTCTTTCTGGCGCAGCCGGCGGTCGATTCCTATTTGCACGCCACCAGCTTCGTGGTAGGACATTTCCACTTCACCATGGGCCTCTCCGCCATATTTGCGACGTTTGCCGGCTTCTACTATTGGTTCCCGAAAATGTGGGGCCGCATGATGAACGAGACGCTCGGCAAAGTACATTTCTGGCTGAGCTTCGTCCTCGTCTACGTTGTTTTCATGACCATGCATTTGATGGGTCTCACCGGTGCGGTGCGCCGTTACTCGTCGTATGTCGACGACTTCATGGTCCCGCTGACTCCCACCAACCGGCTCATTACCGTCGCCGCCTTGCTGCTGGGTGCCGCGCAGTTCATCTTCCTCTACAACGCGATTTGGAGCCGCTTCAAGGGACCGAAGGCTCCAGACAATCCGTGGGGAGCGACCACGCTGGAATGGGATACGACATCGCCACCGCCATTCGACAACTTCGGCGGCCGGCAAATGATCATCCACCACGGTCCGATGGAGTATGACGCAGATGCCAGCGTGATGCAGACTTCGCCGGAGAAGTCCATCGCGGGCACGTAAGCCAGCTAGTCGAACCTGGCGGCTCATCACAACATCGGGATCCAACAACTCGGAGGGAGGCATCGTGAGCGAAACCGAACTGGCCATAGCAACCGGACATGAAGTACTGATGGAAGCTTCTCCGTACCACATTGAAAAAAAGAAGCTGGGGATGTGGTTCTTTATCGTCTCCGACGCATGCACGTTCGCCACGTTTCTGTTTGGCTATGGCTACATGCGCGTGGGCAGCCCGAATTGGGGGACGCCCTTCGAGTTTGGGTCTATCTTGAACGGGATCATCATGACCTTCGTTCTGCTTTCCAGCAGCCTTACCATGCTGGCGGCGGTTCGGGCCACGCAGGCCGGACAGAAAGCGTCGGCCATCAAATGGCTGGGCTTTACCATGCTCTTGGGTACGGTGTTCGCCATCCTCCACCTGCGGGAATGGTTCAAGATGTTCGGCGAAGGCTGGGGGCTGTTCTCCAATCCCACCGGCGGCACAACGCAGTTCGGCGCGTGCTTCTTCAGCGTCACGGGCTTGCATTTGGCCCACGTCATCAGCGGCGTCATTGCGCTCCTGATTATCACGAGGGGATACAACCGCGGACGCTACGATTCCAGTCACGTCGAAACCGCGGGCCTGTACTGGCACTTTGTCGATTTGGTCTGGATGTTCGTTTTTCCAATGATGTATTTGATGAACGCCCGTTGAGGCGAACTTCGAGCAAGGACGAATAAGGAGAAGCCGTCATGTCATCGAATCGAGAGCCGGGAATGGGTTCTTACGTGGGAATCGTAATTGGGCTGATGATCATCGTAGCGATTGAGGTAATTCTGACTTATCAGCACTTGCCGGTGCGAACCTTGCTCTTCTCCTTACTCTGCCTGGCGTCAGTGGAGGCGTTCGTGGGCATCATGTACCTGATGCACGTGAGGTACGAGAGTCCGCTTCTGTTCTGGACGATATTTCCATCCACGCTCTTCGTGTTGGTGCTCCTGAACTACGTATGGCCGGACGCGTACCGCATGGCGAGGATGGGTCTCGGGAAATGAAGCAGTCGGGTCCGTCGCGCCCCTGCCAATGAGGTCGGAAGGAGATGAAGTGAACTCGGCAAAACAGAAGAGCGTGCACTATCTCAAGCTCGGGCTTGTCGGACTGGCGTTCCTGCTCCTGATCAGTCCCATCGACCTGCACGCGCAGGGCTGCGTCATGTGCTACCAGAGCGCGGCCGCCTCGGGCGCCCGTTTCATTCACGCTCTGAAGAGCGGCATTGTGGTCATTATTATTCCGCCGCTGCTCATGACGGGCGCTTTTGCGCGCTTCGTATACCGCAGACGCAACTTGTTTAACGATGAAGTCGTGGAACACCACAAAGTTTGACAAACGGTTGGGGGAACATTCAAGGAGTCTGAAGTTATGGCAACCACGGTCCACGAACCGCCGCAAATCGAACCTCGACGCTCGCCCGATGAAAGTCACTCTGGAAATGGCGGCGGGTGGAATCTGGTTCCAACTGAGGGCGATTTGCGTGCGGTCGAAGACCGCTCACCGGAACCGGCCAAAACCGGCATATGGGTTGCGCTGGCGGCGATCACGATGTCGTTCGCCGCACTCACTAGCGCCCTGTTCGTTCGTCAGGGCTCGGGAATGGACTGGCAGCACTTTACTCTGCCTCCTATTCTTTATGCCAACACGCTGGTGCTGCTCGCCAGCAGCGTCACCCTGGAGCTGGCGCGCCGCCGGATGTCGCGTTACGCTCGCGGGATCGAAAGGCAGATGGCGGTGCCGATGCGCTGGCTGGCAATCACCTTGGGCCTCGGCCTTCTCTTCGTTGCCGGGCAGTACGTGGCCTGGCTGCAATTGAAGGGCGCGGGACTGTATCTCGCCACCAACCCAAACAGCTCTTTTTTCTATGTCTTCACGGCCGTGCACGGTTTGCACGTGCTGGGCGGTCTGTATGGATTGATTTACGTCATGAGCAAACTCAATCGCTCCATCCTGCGGCAGACCACGTTTGCCGCGGCCGCGCAATACTGGCATTTTATGGACGTTCTTTGGCTGTATCTGCTTTGGGTTCTTTGGATCAAGCTCTAATGGGTCGCCGAAGAGCTCGTGTTTCTTATCAAAATATGGTGTTAATCAATCCGCGCTTCGTATCAGGGCATCGCTTTAGCGATGCCGTAAGTTCTCGAAATTCAGAAGCCCCTTTAGGGGCTGCATTCAAGTACGACGATTACAGTTTTGAATCTGCCGCGATTGCTACCAGGAGAGCATGGCGACTACTCAAAGTACGGTGCAGCTGAACCCGACGGATCGCTTCGCTTCCAAGCTCCGCGACTATTACACCCTGACCAAGCCGGAAGTGAACCTGCTGATTCTTATGACCACGTCGGCGGGTTATTATCTTGCCTCCCGCGGACCTTTCAGGATTGCCGGCCTGATGAACACGCTCGTGGGCACGCTCCTCGTCGCCAGCGGCACTGCAACCCTGAATCAGTGGATGGAACGGGTGTGGGACGGTCAGATGCGCCGCACCGCAAGCCGGCCCCTGCCTTCGGGCAGGCTGAGTGCGCGCGAAGCGCTTCTGTTTGGGACCCTGCTGAGCATCGCCGGGGGCCTGTATCTGGCGGTCGCGGTGAACGGCCTGGCGGCCTGCCTCGCGATCTTCACCCTGCTTTCGTATCTGCTTATCTATACTCCGCTGAAACGGAAGACGCCGCTGTGCACCCTGCTCGGCGCTTTTCCCGGAGCCATGCCCGCGCTGATCGGGTGGGCGGGTGCCGCGGCAAGTATTGAACGGCACGCCTGGTTTCTGTTCGCCATTCTTTTCTTGTGGCAGTTCCCGCATTTCCTGGCAATTGCCTTGATGTACCGTGAGGACTACACCCGGGCTGGCTACAAGATGCTGCCCCGGTTCGATCTCGATTCGCGCTTTACGCGCGCCGAGATCATTGCCTTCACCGTGATCCTGGTAGTCACGACGATGCTACCGCTGGTCGATCACGGCGGCCCGATTTATCTGGGTGGCATGTTTCTGACGGGTGTCTTCTTGCTGTATCACGCCACTCAACTGGCGAGATCGAGCTCGAAGGTCCTGGCCAGTCGCGTCTTGCATGCCTCCGTTATCTATCTGCCTATCGTTCTTGGGATGATTGCCGCCCGGAAGGCCTGAACGCAACGTCGCGAATGTCAGGGCCACCTTTCTTTCAGAACCTTCGTGGATGTGCGGCGGATCACAGTCTGGTGACTCCCCGCCAGAGTACAATCCCGGCTTGGATCGGCTGATCCCAAGGCCGATCTCGGTGGGAGGCTCGGTGTCGCATCCACTCTTCGGAGCGATGCTCCAAAGCATCATCGACGGTTCGCCTGAAAAAGCCAAGGAGTTGGCGCAGCAGGCGCTCACCGACGGCATCGATCCGCTCGATGCGGTCAATCTTGGATTTGCGGTCGGGATCAAATTCGCCGGCGATCAATTCGGCTGCGGCGAAATGTTTCTGCCCGACCTGCTCGCTTCGGCCGAGGCGATGAAGGCTGCCATTAATATCCTTGAGCCTGAAATGCTGAAGCGCGGCTCCCAGCGTAAGGCTCTGGGCAAGATCGTCCTCGGCACCGCCCGAGGCGATATTCACGACATTGGCAAGAACCTGGTTGCCACCATCCTTTCCGCCAGCGGATTCCAGATCTTCGATCTCGGCACCAGCGTGACTCCCGAGCAGTTCGTTGCCAAAGCCAAAGAAGTCGATGCCGACATCGTCGGCGTCTCCGCCTTGCTGACGACGACCATGGCCGGCCAGAAATCCGTGATCGAAGCGCTCGATCGAAATGGCTTGCGGCCACGGGTCAAAGCGATCATTGGAGGCGCCGCCGTCACTGCGAAGTGGGCCGCTGAAATCGGCGCCGACGGCTATTCTCGCAATGCCATGGATGCTCTCGAACTGGCCAGGAATCTGATGGGCACAGTGATGAGCAAAGATATAAGCAAAGATATGAGCAAAGATATGAACCAGGGAACCACCCAGGCATGAGACCCAGAATTCAACTCCTAAGTCCTGAACTCATCGGCCGCATTCTGCGCGAAGCATTCGAACTGCTGATGAGCCCCGGAGTTCGCGTGGGCTCGGCGGCGGTCGAGCTATTGCGCTCGGCAGGAGTTGAGGTCGGAGTTGCGGCCAATGAAGGAGTGGCGCGTATTCCCGAACCGCTGGTGCGACAGTGCCTCGCATCCGCTCCCCGGGACTTCCATCTGTACAACCGCCAGGGAGAGAAAGCCGTACACTACGGCGGCGACGATGTGCACTTCGACCCCGGCTCCTGTTGCGTGCAGATGCTCGATCCCGACACGCTGGAAGCACGGCCGTCCGAGACGCGCGACCTGGTGCGCATCGTCCAAGTCACGGAGATGCTGCCGCAGTTCGCCGCGCAATCCACCGCCGTCGTATGCAGTGATAAAGACGCCCCCAGCGCGATCGGCGATCTCTACCGCCTGTTCATAGTCCTTCAGCATTCTGACAAGCCCGTCGTGACCGGATCGTTCTCCGCCGCCGGCCTGCAAGGGATGATCGATTTGCTAGTCGCTGACAGCGGCAATGCAGAGAAGCTGCGCCAGCAACCGCGTGCAGTTTTCGACGTCTGTCCCTCACCGCCCTTGAACTGGTCGGAGTTCGGATCGCACAACCTGCTCGATCTAGCCCGCGCCGGTGTGCCTGCGGAAATCGTTGCCATGCCGCTGGCCGGAGGCACGGCTCCCGTGACGCTGGCGGGTTCGGTGACGCAGCATGCTGCCGAAGTGTTGGCGGGCATCACGCTGCATCAACTCGCGCGGCCGGGTTCGCCTATAGTCTGGGGCGGCGCTCCCGCCATCTTCGACATGCGCACCGGAGGCGCGCCCATGGGCGCCGTCGAAACCGCCATGCTCAACATGGCGTGCGCCGAAGTCGGCAAGCATCTCGGCCTGCCCACCCACGGCTACCTGGTCGCGACCGATTCGAAGTTTGTGGATGCCCAGGCCGGCGCCGAGAGTGCCCGCTCGGCCATGCTGGGAGCGCTCGCCGGCATCAACATGATCTCGGGAGCGGGCATGCTCGAATCACTAGCCTGTTTCAGCGTCGAAAAGCTGGTCATCGATGCCGAGTCAATCGCCTCGGCGTATCGCCTGGCGAGAGGCATCGAAGTTCGTTGTGATGACGTGCGTAGTGATGAAGTTCGCGGCGCGGACGTTCGTGGCCAAACCCTGGCCACCGCCATGTTCGCGCAAACCGGCCTCTCCGGAGAATTTCTCCAGCTCAAGGAAACGCGCGCGCTCTTTCGGCAGGAGCAGTATCTCCCCTCCCCAGTCATTGATCGCAGCGCCCGCGGCTCGGGCCCGCCCAGCGACGTCTTCACCCGCGCCCGTACCCGAGTCGACGATCTGGTCAGCAAGTATCGGAAGCCAGCTCTCCCGGAAGATGTGCTGCAAAACTTTCAGGCAATCGTTACTCGCGAAGCCGACAGAGCCGGCGTTGCCGCAGAACTTCCGGGAAACTGAAAAACCAGCTATCCGACCTGCACCGACAACATCGATATGGATCCTCCGTCGACGCCTTCGATCGGAAAAGTGATGACATCGCCCTGCTGCCTGCTGGCCAGAACGTATAGCATCGGGAGGTAGTGGTCAGGTGTTGGAATTGAGAGCATAGCCTCCGGCCCAAGGTTCTCGTAATCGATGAGGGGCTTGTATTCGCCGGCGACCATCATCTCCTTCGCTTCTTTCTCGAAGCGGATCGCCCAATCGTAAGGTTCCGGCATCTGTCGTCCCCAAGCGTAAGCATGAAGATTGTGGACCAGATTCCCGCTGCCCACAATAAGGATGCGTTCGCCTCGCAAGGGCGCGAGCCTCTTGCCAATCTCAAAGTGGAATGACGCTGGTTGCGCTTCGTCGATGCTAAGTTGCACGACAGGAACGTCCGCATCGGGATATACATGCCGGAGCACAGACCATGTCCCATGATCGAGCCCCCATGAGCTGTCGAGTTTCACCGGCAGGGGTTTTAACATTTCGTGCACTCGATGCGCGAGTTCTGAATCTCCCGGAGCCGGGTACTCCACCTGATAGAGCTCCGGCGGAAAGCCACCAAAATCGTGAATTGTTCTCGGGGACGTGCTGATGGTGACGCCGGTTCCAGGAACAAACCAATGCGCGGAAATCGACAGAATGGCTTTTGGCTTTGGCAAATGCTTTCCCAGTCGCCGCCATCCCGCGGTGTAGCTGTTCTCCCGCACGGCGTTCATCGGATTGCCATGTCCGAAAAATATAGCGGGCAGTATCTCAGCCATACAGAAAGCTTCCAAATCAGAGCATTCGTAGAGACGCGGCTTGCCGCGTCTCCCGCAGCCTCCAGAAAATCACAAACTCGCGAACTCCCGTGGAAGAGCGGCCCTTCAGGGCCGTGTCAGCCGTGCAAAAAAAGCAGGCCTTTAGCCCCGCTACTGCACCTTCCCGTCCGTGTCCATCAGCCGGAACTCGCCAAGGTTCAGCTCGCGCACACCGGCTTCGATCTTCGCCCGATCGCCGACCACGATCCAGATCAGGTTATCCGGCCGCACCACTTCTCTTGCCGCCTGGTTTAAATCACTAGTCTTGAGTGCGCGCACTTTCCCCCCGTAGGTCTCGTAGTAGTCATCGGGGAGTCCGAACCACACCAGGTCCACGATGGAGTGTCCCAGAGCGTCCAGCGTCTCTCGCGACCCCGGAAGCTTAAGCGTTTCGTTCGCCTGAATTTTCGCGAGTTCGTCGGCGCTGATGGGATGGTCGCCGGTGATTCCGTGGAACTCCTTGTTCATCTCCACCAGCGACTCTTTCGTCTTGTCGGTTTGCACGGGCGCGACCGCGAAGAACGGCCGCTGCGATCGGGCGTCGATAAGAACGCTGCGCACTCCGTACGACCAGTGCTTGTCTTCCCGCAGATTCATATTCAGCCGCGCGCCAAATGTGCCGCCCAGACTGTCGTTCATCGCTTCAATCGCGATTTCCTGCGGATTCGCCCGAGGCGGCGCCACCACTCCCGCAATGATCACCGATTGCAGCGCCCCAGGTTTGTCGATCAAGTACACGGCCGACTTCGCCGCAATCGGAACTGTCTTCACGTCCTTGGCCGGAGCGCTTGCACTCTTCCATCCCGCAAAAAGCTTCTCCAGCTTCGGCGTCACTTCCTTCAGCGTCGTGTCGCCTACCACGACTAACGTCGAGTTGTTGGGACCGATCCATGTGTCATGAAACTTCACCAGATCCTCTCTCGTCAGTTTCGCCACGCTTTCCTTTGTCCCAGAGCCTGTCCCCGGATTGCCGTAAGGGTGCCCCGCTCCGTACAACAGCGCCGGCAATATTCGCGTTGCCAGCGTCACCGGCGTGTTTTGTTCGCGCTCGATGGCGGCGAGCACCAGCTTTTGCTCTCGCTTGACTTCGTTTTCCGGATACGACGGATGCAACACCACGTCCGCAAACAGGTCAAGCGACGGATCGAGTTTCGAACTCAATGCCGAAAGGTAAACGAATGAAAAATCGAGGTTTGAATATCCGCGCAACGTCGCTCCGAGTAACTCCAGCTCATCGCTGATCTGCAGCGCATTGCGCGTGCGCGTCCCGTCCGTCAGCACCTGCATCGCCAGGTTCGCAGTTCCCGGTATCGTCGATGCGTCGGACGCGAATCCGGCGTCGCTGGCCAAAGTGAAATTCACCAGCGGAACTTCGTGACGCTCGGCCAGAATTACTTTCAATCCATTCGACAGCGTCGCCCGCTGCAGCTTCGGCAGCCTCAACTCAGGCGGCGTGCCGGTATCCGGTGCCTTGCTCCGATCCGCGCATGTTGACGCCGTCTTGTAGTCCGGGAACGGATCGACTTCGAGGATGTACACGCCGTCCGAAAGCCACCGCTGCGCCGCCGCCCTCAAATCCTCCGCCGTTGCCGCCTGTACGCGCTTGAGCGAAATCTTGTAAGCGTCCGGGCTTCCGCGATACACCTGGCTCATCGCCAGCCGGTCAGACTTTCCGCCAAACCCTCCAATGCGCTCGATCCCGCGGATGAATTCCGCCTCGTACTGCACCTTGACCCGCTGCATCTCTTCGGCCGTCGGTCCATTTTTCAGAAAGCGCGCCAGTTCTTCATCCAGTTCTTTCTCCGCCTGCGCAACGCTCTGCCCCGGCCGCACCGTTGCTCGCACATAGAACTGTCCGCCAATCTCCCGCAAGTCCGTGTAGGCTAACGCTTCTGTCGCAATCTGATCCTCGTATACCAGACGCTTGTAAAAGCGCGACGATTTTCCCGCACTCAAACAATCGGTCACCAGGTCGAGATAGTCCGCGTCCGCGCTGCCATATTCCGGAACATTCCACACTTTGTAGATCCGCGCCTGCGGCACGCGGTCCTGCACCACTTGCCGATGCGTTCCCGTCATCTTTGCAATCCACACTTGCTGGTGCGCCACCGGCGGCCCCGACGGAATGTCCCCGTAATACTTTGTGACTTTTTCTCGTGCCGTCCTTACGTCGATGTCGCCCGCGATTACCAGCACCACATTCGACGGCCCGTAATACGTCTTGAACCACTCCTGCACATCCTTCATCGAAGCCGCATCCAGGTCCGCCATGTCTCCAATCGTCGTCCACGAATAAGGATGCCCCGCCGGATACGTATTCTGTGTCAGCAGTTGCCGGGTCACCCCGTACGGCTGATTCTCGCCCTGCCGTTTCTCGTTCTGCACCACGCCCCGCTGCAAGTCGAGCGTCTTCTGATCCAGCGAACCCAGCAGATGCCCCATGCGATCCGATTCCATCCACAACGTTAAATCCACCGCTGATGTGGGAACGTTCTGAAAATAGTTTGTCCGATCCGGATTGGTGGTGCCGTTCAAATCCGTCGCGCCAACTCTTTCCATGGAGTCGATGTACCGCCCCGGCACGTGCTCGCTGCCGCCAAACATCAGATGTTCGAACAAATGTGCGAACCCGGTCTTGCCCGGCCTCTCATTCTTTGACCCCACGTGGTACCACGTATTGATGGCCACGATCGGCGCCTTGTGGTCCTCATGTACGATCACGGTAAGGCCGTTGGCGAGCACAAAGCGCTCATACGGAATATCAATCTCTTTTGCCGTCGTCTGTGCCGATCCGGTCGTCACCACTGCCAGCACCACAAGCAAAACTACAAATTCCGTCCGCATTCCTAATCCTCCGAACCCAGCTCTCTAGAGCGCGTTCATAAATGTTTGTTTAAAGGGGCGCGGCTTCAGCCGCGCCGTTTCGAGCCACTTAAATCTGGGGCTTTAGCCCCAGATGGCGCACATCCACACAAATCTCCGTCCAATCTCTTTAGACTTCGGAAACGCAAAATAGTTTACACCCCGGGCTGACACACGCCGGAATCCAGCCCCGGAGGGGCGAACCAGCTTAGCCCAGCGCTTCAGGGAAAACTGAAAAAATACCTCAAGCCCCGGAGGGACGACCCAGTCCTCGCGTGCACCGCGCACTTCTCAGCCTCCGGATCAACCCTCAGCGATGTTATCCTAACCAAGATCACGCCGCAGGGGCTCTACTCTCTTCATGTCCGATCCAATGACGTCCGATTCGAGCGCATCCGAACCAAACGCATCCAACCCGGCCACTTCGGAATCCACGCCGCCTGCCGAGCCCGCCGAATCATTCAAAGATATTTTTTCCCAATACGAAAAGAGTCATTCCCGCAAGAAGGAACCCGGCGCTCAGGGCCGCGAAGGCACGGTGATTGCCGTGACCGCCGATTCCATCGTCCTCGATGTCGGATTCAAGACGGAAGGCGTTCTTCCCCTCACCGCATTCCCACCGGACAAGCCGCCGAAGCCCGGCGACAAAGTGCAAGTCACCATCAAAGGGCGCGATCCCGAAGGCTACTACGAACTGACCCGCGGCAAGGTCGAGCATCCCACCGACTGGGCCTCACTGGAAAAAGCTTTCGCCGAGAAGTCGACCATCATCGGAACCGTAACCGGCGTGGTAAAAGGCGGCCTGAGCGTCGATATCGGAGTGCGAGCCTTCATGCCCGCGTCGCGCAGTGGCACCCACGACGCCTCCGAACTCGAGAAGCTGGTCGAGCAGGAAATCCGCTGCCGCATCATCAAGCTCGACGTGGAAGATGAAGACGTTGTAGTCGATCGCCGAGCTATTGCCGAAGACGAAGAACGCGCCGGCAAACAGCGCCGCTACTCCGAACTCAAAGAAGGCGACACCGTGCACGGAGAAGTCCGCAGTCTCACCGATTACGGAGCCTTCGTCGATATCGGAGGCGCGGACGCCCTGCTCCACGTCGGAGAAATTTCCTGGCGTCGCGTCAACAAGCCCTCGGACGTGCTTTCCACCGGCCAGCAGATCGAAGCCAGGATCATCAAGATCGATTCCGACAAGCGCCGCATCGCGATTAGCATGAAGCAACTGCAGCCGCATCCGTGGGATGCCGTCGCGGAAAAATACAAAGCCGGTGAAAGAGTGCGAGGCACGGTCACCCGGCTCATGGATTTCGGCGCATTTGTTGAAATCGAGCCCGGCATCGAAGGCCTGATCCATATTTCCGAAATGTCGTGGGCCAAGCGAGTAAGAACCGCGGCTGACGTAGTAAAGCCCGGCGAGACCGTTGAAGCCGTGATTCTCGGCGTGAACCCAGCCGAACGCCGCATCTCACTAGGCCTGAAGCAGGCGCTGGGCGATCCCTGGGCCGGGGTGGCGCAAAAATTTGCGCCGGGCACGGTGATCGAAGGTCCCGTAACTAGTCTGACGAAGTTCGGCGCCTTCGTGCAGCTTACCGAAGGTGTTGAAGGCATGATTCACATCAGCGAAATCAGCGCGGAAAAGCGCATCAATCACCCCCAGGAAGTGCTGAGGACGGGGCAAGTAGTAAAAGCGCAGGTGCTGGCGCTCGACCCCGAAAAACGCCTCATACGCCTGAGCATGAAACAGCTGGTTCCATCCGGCCTCGATGAATACCTCGCCGAACACAAAGAAGGAGACATCGTCACCGGCCGCATGGTCGAAGTTTCCGGAGGAAGCGCGCGTGTGGAGCTCGGCGAAGGCGTCGTGGCGACGTTCAGAATCCCCGCCGAGCGCCCAGCGCAAGAAGACAAACGCGCCGCAGCGCCGTCATCTTCCTCGTCATCAAAGCCCGATCTTTCCTCTCTAGGTTCCATGCTGCAGACACGCTGGAAAAGCGGTGCTCCCGCCGCCGAGGCTAAGCCGGAAGCCCTGCGCACAGGGCAGATTCGAAAATTTCGAATCGCCAAGCTTGACCCGGCGACAAAGAAGATCGAATTGGCGTTAGAGTAACTGGAAAAAACGCCCGGCAGAGACGCTGCGGCCAGAAATATCTCCCGCTCCCAACTCAGAAATTAAAGCGATAGCCCAGAATCATTTTGGCAATCAGGTGGTCGGTCGCGCCGGTAACACCGACGCCGAGGCCGAAGTTGATCTCCCACTGCGGAGCGATATTCAAATCAATCGCAGGAAAAATCTGGTGCTGCTGCTGCGAGACCGCATCGAATCCCGTCACTGGGCCGACCGATCCGTAATATTCCAGACCTCCAGCGACCTTCGGAGTTAAATCGTAGCTGAACTTAAAATTCGGCGAAAAGACAACGCCTTGATTAGCGCTCGCACCGTGGAAGGACCGGTCAAGCGTAGGGTTCAATGACCAATACCATCGCCCGACTTTTTGGTCTACGATCGGGCGAATTTCCCACGTCCATGTGTCCACGGAATATCGCCGCCTCTGGTAGCCGATTTCATTTGAGATGCTTACTCCTACCGGCCAGTGCCATTTCTTCGGCACAGCAACGCGCGGCCGGATGTGATCTCCCACCCACTGCCATCCCTGGCCCTCGGTTATGGACGTGAAGATGTAGAAGCCGCACTCGAACCAGTCATTGAAGCCATGCGTGATCTCCACCGTCTCATGCTCGGCGTGATTCGTGGGATAAACACCGTCCACCATCGCCTTGGAGCCGTCGATCGTGAAGTTGCTATGGAGCTCAACCATGGTGTGTCCGGGATCGACCAGGTCCGATCCATACACCTGGATTTCGTAGTTGTCTTGGGCGCGTAAGCGGGCTGCAGACAAGATGACCGTCAGCAACGCGAGCCGAAGGAGGCAACCGTCAAAACGGCGCCCGAAAGCACGAGATCGCGTGGAAGACCCAGTCAGCATGCAAAGTCGGCGACCCATTCTATCCATCTATCCGCACTCTGGATGGCGCCGTAGTTGTAGGTCGCGAAGCCAGCTCATGGCCCGGCAATTGGCGGCAAGCACGGTGCTCCGCGAGACGTTCAATCGCAAAGCGCAATCCTGGATTGACGCCCCAACGGCCGTTCTTAGCACGAGAACTGACCTGGCCAGCGGGTCGAGTTCGGCGATGATGATGCTGGGATCGATCCCGAAGAGAAAACTCATGCGGCGCTCGCCATCGTTGCCTAGTCCTCTGTGTTCGCTATGCAGGCAACGCAGATCTTTGTACGCTGGCTCGCAGCCGCGTATAGCATCGGCAGTTTTGGATATTGCACTCATGATGGTCGACGACTTCGCCCACTCCGTCAGCCAATCGCGAAACGGACTGTGCCCCTGAACAGTCATGTTGCAGGCATTCACGACGGACTGTTCTGCCGTTGCTTTGTCTCCAGCAATCAGCAAGGCGAGCCGAAACAAGAGGGCCCGCTCATCTCGGAAGCACGCCACGACCTCAAATACCGACGCTTGGTCACGACCAGTGAGGCAATTCCTCTTAACACCGAACCAGGACATCTTTTGTTCCTTTTCGACGGACCCGTCGCTGGTGAACGTTTTCGCCACCTTTTAGTAACCCAAGAGCGAGAAGACAATATCGCGTTTGCGCTTCAACCTTAACCAAGTCGTTGGCTTTACGCCCGTTACTGCCCAAAGAATTTCTTGCGCACGTCAGGCCAGAACTCCTTTGCTACATTGAAGAACGTATCCAGGGCTATTTGTTGTCCCCACTTATTCGAGGTATTTCCGAATGATCGATCCACTGCCGGATAGTAGGCGTTCGAAATACCCGCTGCCAGGGCATTTCCGGCCAGCTCTGATGTGTTGAAGTGGTTGCGGCCGTCGTCACCACGGGTGATAACTTCCCGGCTTATCGCGTATCCGGTCCGCTTCCAAAATCCGCCCTTTCCTTTCACAAAATAACGGGGATCTTGGTGGAGGACGACCGGAAATAGCCCTTCACTCATGATGTTTCCAATTGCTTGATCGGCGAATGCCCCTCCGTAATATTTCCCAAACCCCTGCGCTCCGGAACCGAACGAACCGTACTGGCGCTGCGCCATAGCTACCCCGGCAAAGACGCCGGCCACTAGAAACGCCGAGGGATCGAGAGAATCATCCAATGCAACTTTCATCTTCGCGCCTGGTGTCAACGGTTTGATTTCCGCCGGGTCTTCGTCCGATCGATAGTTGGGGATCACCCAGAAGATGTGATTCTTGCTCGGTTGATGTCGTTGGCCGTCCTGTTCACGGCTTGATTGACTCGATTGAGTCTGACTTGGCTGCGGCGCATCCGGCAGCGTTGACGTTTGCTGACCGATCGCCGCAACACTTCCAAGCAGTAGATCTAGACCAAGACTAAGAAAGACCAGCCCACGGCAGACCACAGCAATAAATGAAAGCGGTAGTACGCTGCGCATTGTGGAATTGGATGCACCTTGGTGTGACTGTTAGGGAACATGAACAACTTGTCATTCACTTGACACGGTCAATTCATTCTCTGCTGGTAATTTCTAAAAAGCGCTCGTGAGAATTCTGCTCTACAACCCGGACAACGGTGTAACTCGTAATTTCATGCCTCATCTGTGGATGTTTCTCCTCCAGGCACTCACGCCGCCGGGCCATGAAATCCTGCTGATTGATGGCAACGCCCAGCCGATGGATGAAGCCGGCATCGCGCAATTCGTCCGCGAAAACGACATTGGACTCGTCGGCATCGGCGCCATGACCCGCATGGTCGCCAAGGCCTATCGCATGGCGGACGCGGTTCGCGCCACCGGAGTGCCCGTCGTCATGGGTGGCCCGCACGTCACCGAGTTGGCCGACGAAGCCCTCGGTCGAGATGGCGGGCCGCGCCACGCCGACGCGGTCGCTCTCGGTGAAGCCGATGAGACCTGGCCGCAGATTGTGAACGACGCCGTTCGCGGCCAGCTCAAAGACATCTACGCACCGGTGGATGCAGCCGGCAAAGACAAGAAGCCCTCTCTCAAGGGATACCCAGTCATTCCCTGGCAGTCGATCAACCTCACCCAGTTCAATCTCGTGCCCAAGGTCGTTGCCCCGCTGCTTAACCGGGTCGGATCCGGCTGGGGCTCGTTTCGTATCATTCCCGTCGAGTCAGGCCGCGGTTGCCCTTACGGCTGCGAATTTTGCACCGTGACCGGATTCTTTGGTGACTCCATTCGTTTTCGTACCAACGAGAGCGTGGTCAACGAGCTCCTGTTGCTGAAAACCCGCGCCCGCAGCGAGAAAGGGCAGATTGCCGTCTTTTTCATCGACGACAATTTCGCCATCAACATCAAACGCACCAAGTCGCTGCTGCGCGATATTATCGCGGCCAACGCGCAGGTGCATTGGGTAGCACAGATTAGCGCCAATTTATTGCGCGACGAAGAACTGGTGGACCTGATCGCGGCCTCCGGAGGCAAGTGGGTCTTTATCGGGATGGAGTCCATCGACCCGGCCAATCTGAAAGACGTGAACAAAGGATTCAACAAGCCCGGTGAGTACGCGGCAGTTTTGGAACGGTTGGCGCAACGCAATGTCTATGCGATTACGTCTTTCATTTTTGGGATGGACAACGACACGGTCGGCGTGGCCGAGCGCACCCTCGCGCAAGTTCGGACCTGGCCACCGGGCCTGCCCATCTTTGGGCTGCTGACTCCCCTCCCCGCAACCCCGCTCTACCAACGGCTGGAAACTGCCGGACGCCTTACGCGCCCCAGGCATTGGCAGGAGTTCATCCCGTTTGCCATGGCCCACACGCCCCTGAAGATGACCATTCCAGAAGCTCATGCCGAGGTAAATTACGGCTGGGCCCACGCTTACAGCCCAGACGCGCTGGCTCAAGCCGTGGACGCGCTGGATGACGAGCGCCTCGGTTATCGCCTCAATATCTTCATTGCGCGTCTTTGTTTCCGTGGCATCTATTTCCCCATGATGGGACGACTGGCGTGGCTAAAGGTAGTCGCGCAAAATCGGCGGACAATCTTCAAGCTGCTGAAAGAAGCTCTTTTCGGCCGCCGAGCGCGGCCAACAAGTCCCCACCCGCAAGATGAAGAGGCGTTTGAAGGTGTAGCGGCGCCCGATGTCCCCGGCGAAGCCAGCGCATAACCCCGCCGTCTGAGCATCCACAACTTCGTCGCATTCATGCCGCCTGAAGCATGCTGACCGGCAGCGACAAAGTTATAACCGCACCGCCTCCCGAGCGATCGGAAATCCTGGCCATGCCGCCGTGAGCCTGGACGACCGCATCCACAAACGCAAGTCCGAGCCCGTGTCCGTGAGAATCCTTCCCCTTCACGAAGCGCTTGAAAGCCTGGCTGCCGATATCGGGAGGGAATCCCGGGCCATTGTCTTCGATCACCAGTTCCGCTGACCCTTGATTCGAATGGAGCCGAATGTTTACCCGGCATCCCGCCGGCAAGTGAGTCAATTCGTTTTCCAGCAAATTGCTGACGACCCGATTCAGCAGAGGCAAGTCAGCATCTACGACCACGTGGTCTTCGAGGTCACTCGTCACTTCGTGATGGCGTTCAGCCATAGCCGGCTGGTAAATATCAACCAGTTGTCTCACCACATCGGAGAAGTCAACCGGGCTGCGATCCATGTGCAGCGCGCCGGCTTCTGCCTCGGCAAGATCCAGCGTGGTGTTCAGCAACTGCAACAGCTTATCCAGGCCTTCGATCGCTTCTCCAACCGAGTCCCGCCACTTCTCGTTTCCTTCATTACATAATGCGGATTCGAGCGTCCCACGAATCAAAGTCACCGGGCTTTTCAAATCATGCGCGACCGCGCCCGTGACCGTGCGAAGCTGATTCACCGAAGACTGAAGCCGGTCTAGCATGCGATTAAAAGTCTTCGCCAACCGCGAGATCTCATCGGAATTTACTGGCTCAGGCAATCGTTCTTCCAAGTCCTCGGTGCCAATGCGCGCGACCGTTTCCGTAATGCTCTCTACCCGCAGCAAAGTACGACGGGCGCTCCAGTAGGAGATCACGAAGCCGAGCAGAAACATGCCGCCCCACACCGTAAGAAAACGATCACCCAACGTGTGTAACAGATGCTTAGCGCCGCGGTCTGAAAGTCCTAGATAAACAGTTCTTCCGTTTCGCACCTGGACCACGACTCGAAACGTTTGGCGCCATCCTTCCACTGCGATGGATTGGGGAACACCCGGAACCAGTTTCGCCCGTTGAATCGCTGTGACAAAGGCATCCTTGGAGCTCGGCCCTACCCACAACGGGCCTTCATTGTTATTGGGATCTGTGGCCAAAAAGAAAACGGAATTCAGCCTTTCCCCCCGGGCATTTCGCTCGTCCGGCACTTCCTGAGTAGCAAGCTCGGCCACCTCTCCCACGATCCGCTTGTACAGGTGATCGCTGGGCGTATCAACCGACACCCGCGCCAGAACCTCACTTTCACCGGTAAGCCAGGTATCACTGCGCTCGCGGATGCCCTGAGCCACCAGGAAATAAACGATGGAGAACGCCACCGCGGTTCCCAGCGCGAACGCCAGCGTTGTCCAAATCGAAATCCGCCAGGCGGCGGTAGCGCGCAAATTCTTAGGCATTCTTGAGAACATAGCCAACCCCACGAATTGTGTGGATCAGCGGCCGCGGCGTGTCATGGTCCACTTTACTGCGCAGACGATAGATATGGACGTCCACCACGTTAGTCGCGGGATCGATCCGCATCCGCCAGACATGGTCCAAAATCATCGTGCGAGTTACCACACGACCTTCATTCCGGCAAAGATATTCCAGCAGTGAAAACTCTTGTGGAGTTAGTTGCAGCAAGTGATCGCCCCGTCGTGCTTCACGACGCACCAGGTCAAGCTGCAAGTCGGCAGCCTGCAAACGCACCGATTCTTTCTGTGGAACCGTGGACCGGCGCAGAAGATTTCTCAGTCTAGCCAGCAGTTCCGGCAGGGCGAATGGCTTGGTGAGGTAATCGTCTCCGCCCTGCTCCAGTCCCCGCACCCGCTCGCCCACAGAACGCCGTGCCGACAGGATCAAAACCGGCGCCGAACTTCCTTGAGCTCGGCACCGGGCAATCAAATCCAATCCGTCCATGTCCGGAAGGCCAAGGTCGATGATGAAGGCATCGTGAATACCTTCCAGGGCCATGCTCTCCCCAGCCTTGGCCGTGCTGGCCGTATCCACCTGGTATCCGGCCTCTTCCAGCGCGCGTTTCAGGAACTGCTGAATGGGTTCATCATCTTCTACCACCAGCAATCGCATAGGAACTCCCTGCCCGTCCACGACTTTACACCTCCAGGTGGGATGCAGGAAATAGGGCGCCAGGAAATTCCCGCAAACCGCTAACGCCCATTCACTGCGGATGCCAGGTCATGTCCACGCGCACTGGCATTTCGTTCTTGACTCGCATCGTCAGGAGCGATGGCGGGTCGATTTTGAAATCGGAGAGGGTAGCCGGAACTGTCCCCGTGATGTGAGTCTTGCCGCCTTGCGTCTCCAGTTTAAAGGGAACCTGCTTATACTGGGCAGTCTGGCCAGCGAACTGAATCTCCAAATCGGCGTTGACCGTCGCCGATGCGGCAGCCGACTCGGGCAGGTGGGTGCGTACCGTAACTATGGGAAATTCCGCGCCGCGCGTGACCTGAATCATATGCAGGTCGCGGTTGCTGTCGCCCGAATCAAACGACTTCACCGCTACCGCGATCAGGAAATCGCACTCTCCCGCGTGGCAAACGCCCTTGCCTCGCGCCGCATGGCTCACTCCCTCCGACTCATGCAGTGGGTGCGACACGTGGTACGTCAGACTACTTTGTTCCAGCACCCACTGGCTATCCGACCCGCCAAACGCGGGCAGGGCCAGAAGCAGGAAGGCAATCAGCATTTTCTTGTTCATAAACTGTGTCTAGAATTTCACCGATACCGAAAGAAGAGCGGCCCCAAAGGCGCCGGCCGTCACGATAGCGACTGGTCCATGCGCGGAGGCGATGCCATGAACCTTTTCCCCTTTGTTCTTTTCGTCGAAAGCCATAATCCCCAGAATGGGCGTCAGGATCATTCCCGGCCCATGTATCCAGACCATGGCCTTGTGGAAACGGATCGGACCGCGGGTTTCGGTTCCAGGCACCTTCGGGGCGCGAATCGCATAGTACGCGGTCATGAAATACAAATCGCCCGTCAGCCCACCAAGAGCCGTATGCAGATCGCGCGAGGCCGTGCTCGTGTTCTTACCTCCGGCGTTGAGCGAGGTGGCAACCGTGGCAATCAGCGGAATCGTCGTGATCAAACCCATCCGTTGATGGATCTTTAGCATGTGGGTTCGTTTATCGAGCAACGCCTGCTCCCGTGGATTTCCCTGAGTCTGCTCCGCAGAAAGGCCAAGATCGGAGAGCGAAAGTGCAGCCTTGGTGCTGGACGGCGCATTCGGCAAATCGTCCTGCGACGCTGGCTTTGCGCTGATCGGTTCCCCCGCATCCAGCTTTTCGTCCAGCACCGCCGTTGCGGTCCCATTAACTGTTACAGAGGAAATCTCCAACGTCTTGAAACCGGCAGCCTCAAACTTCAGCCTGTAGTTACCCGGAGGCAAGCTGTCAAACTTATAAGTGCCATCTGTCCCCGTGGTCGCGCTCCGTATTTGTCCGTTGTCTGTACTGGTCGCCGTCACGGTGGCATTCGCAACCGTGTTACCGGACGCATCGGTAACCCTGCCCGTCAACGCTCCCATTCCAGCCGTCTGAGCGATCAGAGGCGGCGCGAACGCAACGGACAGACAAGCCAAAAAAACGAGGCCAGGGACACCACTATGTCGGTTGCGAAAGATCTTCCTCAACATCCTTCACCCCACCCTTTCCTATGGTGCTATGACCTCGTGTGGTTAGAGGGTTACAAGGACTACGATATGTCCGCAACATTACCGTGCCTTTTCCGGGAGATGACAATTTGTTCATGAATCAACGGTCCGCGTATTTCCTCTCCCAACTGCGACTATGATTTCGTAAAGGTTGCCGCCAAGAGTTGAGGTGCTAAAGTGAAATACATTCGTCAAGTGAGTCAGGTGGTCTTCCTGATGACCGTCCTGATGACCGTCTGCACTGCGTGGCTTTGGGGTCAGACCCTTAGGACCAGACCAGCAGAAATCACTCCACAACCATCAGATTCCGTTCCCTTGCCAGCATCGGTCAGTTCCATTCCCTTGACAGTTCCGCCCGGTGCTCCTCTGAAGATAGCGCTGGATGCCGAGGTGCGGGTCCGCCAAGTGGGACAGGCGATTCATGGCAAGACAACCGAGCCGGTGTATGCCTTCGACAAGCTGCTGATTCCGGCAGGCACCGTAGTTAACGGGAAAGTTTCGGCCATCGATAGTGTGCCGGGGAAGCGGCGAGCGCTCGATGCGACGGACGGGAATTTCTCTCCGTCGCGGCATGTTCACGTGCAGTTTGACGAACTCGTAATGGCGGACGGGCGGCATCTTGCGCTGCAGACAGTGGCGTCTCCGGCCCCCGACGGAATTTTGCGGTTTGTGTCCGCGAATGAGAAGACGGAAAAGAAAAATAAAGTGCAAGATGCGGCGTCCACAAAAGTCAGTGCGACGCGGCAGGCGATCCACCAGCAGTGGACCGACTTGCAGAAGCAGATCCACGAGCCGGGCAAGATGCACAAGCTGAAACGGATCGCCCTGGCGCAGCTCCCCGTGCATCCGCAGTACATCGACGCGGGTACGAGTTTCAACGCGGACTTACTGCAACCTTTGGATTTTGGAACGGAGGCGGTGAATCCGGAGGCGCTTACCAACATAGGATCCGCGCCTCCGAACGGAAGCGTGGTGCATGCGCGCTTGGTGACGCCGCTGAGTTCTTCGACGGCCCAGAAGGGAGATCCGGTGGAGGCGCTGATAACCGAGCCGCTGGTGGTTTCGGATCATCTGATTTTGCCCGAGGGCAGCGTGATTAAAGGCTCAGTCGCCGAGGTACAGGCGGCGCGCCGGATGGGACGCAACGGGCAGTTGCGCATCCTGTTCCGTCAGGTTGCGCCGCCGAACGGGCTGGACCAGAAGGTTGAGACGAATCTCGAAGGCGTCGCCGTCGCCAAGGACGAGCACCTGAAGCTGGACGCCGAAGGTGGAGCTCAGGTGACCACGCCGAGGACGCGATATTTGACCACGGGGATCGCAGTAATGCTCGCAGCCACGCAAGCTGCCCCGGATCGAGATGCCGGCCGGGGCGGGCAAAGCGGCGGAGAAGCCGGAGGCAGCGCGGCAAACGGAGCGTCCGGATTTCGGTTTGTGGGAATGATTGTGGGATTGGCCGCACATTCGCGCGTAGTGTCGGCCGGATTCGGATCGTATGGAGCGGCGATGTCGATTTATTACCACTTCCTGGCGCGAGGACGCGATGTGGTCTATCCGAAAGACATGGCCATGGTGATCGGCCTTGGGACTCGCGACACTAACTCAAATAGCGCGGCGGGACCGTCGGCACAGTGAGACCTGAGGTGGGAAAATCCGCAGCCAAGGTGGGTTCTTCCTGATTACTCGATACTAACTGCCAGCGTTAGCCATCATTAACGCGAACAGCGCTGGCAGATAGATGATCGTAGCCTGCAGCAACCGCCGAGCCGGCGGCTTCGATGCCGCAGCCGTAGCCGGCAATTGCGGATATGCCATTCCCATCGACACACGGAACAGCGCCGCGCCCATCAGGATCGCTCCAACCAGATACACGCGTCCCGCCATTCCCAGCGCAACCGGCATAAGGCTTACCGGAATCAGTGCTCCCGAATAGGCCAGAATCCGCCACACGGTGGACTTCCCATCGGAATCGACCACCGGCAACATGCGAATCTCGCCTTGCGCATAGTCCTCGCGATAAAGCCATGCGATCGAAAGAAAATGCGGAAACTGCCAGACGAACATGATGGCAAAAAGGATCAAAGTCTCAACTTCCAGTTTTCCGCGCACCGCCGTCCAACCCAGAACCACCGGCATCGCTCCCGGAAAAGCGCCCACAAAGGTGCACACCGGAGAAACTTTTTTCAGTGGAGTGTATGCCGCCAGATACACCAGGGAAGTCAGGAACACTAATAACCCAGTTAGTAAGTTGGCATAGATCACGAGATAAGCCGAACCACCCAGAGTTAGCGCCAGACCTACTATAGCCGCGTGCGCCCGGCTCATTCGTCCCGAAGGCAGGGGACGCAGCGCCGTGCGCCGCATCCGCGCATCCACGCTCGATTCGAGCACTTCGTTCAGCGCCGCCGTTCCGCTCGAAACCAGCGCCACCCCCAACAGGGCATGCAACAAGCCCAGCGACCACGACGATACGCCCATCCGGTGCGCGCCAAAAAAGTAGCCGCACCACGCCGTAAGGACAATCAGAGTCGTAATGCGCGCCTTAGTAAGTTCGGCGTAGTCGCGCAGCAGAGAAACAGATTTTTGCAACATGGACCCCACACTCGCCCGTTTGACCCTCCCGCCCCCATCCGGCGGTTTAGCTCAAACCAGCAGTCACGAAAACAAATTCCCCACGGAACACACGACCCCGAAAGACAGCATTCGTACCGCGCCCACTGCTCAATGTCAAGTCAAAATTTAAAGCGAACCCGCGTCTTGCGATCGGATGCTTGCACCATAGCACGGTCCCAGGCAATTAGTGAACGCCTGCCGGACTCGCAACATTGAATGTCTCGGGCGGATCAAAATAACACCGATGCCAAAGCGCCGCATCCGTCAGCTTGCCCGCCTTCCATTGCTGAACCGTCGGCAACGTTATGGCGATCATGCCGCCATCGACCGAATCGAACATCAGCACCACTCCGGCCAGTTCCTGCGATCTTTTCTCCAGTTCCGCGTAGTTCTTCTCGAGCAATGATTTGGCGTATTCCAGCTTGGCTGACGCGCCGCTGTTCTTCTCGTCTTCCTGAGCCTTTTGCACCGAAACGATTTTCACGCTCTTGCCCCGCAGTGGCTCCCAATCCCCCGGGAACTGCGCAACTTCCTCGCGCGTCACCAGAAACAGATCGGCAGCGACCGGTGCGGCCTTCGTGCCCACCAGCGGAACGTCCGAAAAACCGTCCGGCATCTCCAGACTTGTGCGCCAGATCCATCCCCTCGACAGACCCGAAATCCGCACATGAACCCAGTCCGCATTAAAATCCAACATCTCAAACTCATCGTGCGCGCTCGCCAGAAACAACGGCTTGGCATTCAAACTCGGAGACGCGACTACCGGTGTTCCTGTTTTCTTTATTGCCACCAGGTTCTTCGGATGCGCCTGATTCTTAAGCACCTCCTCCAAACTCGCCGCCTCCGCCTGCAAGCTGGCCGCTGCCCGATCGGTAGCTTTGTTCTGCGAATTCTTCGTCTCCGCCAGTTGCTGACCCGACAGGCCTTGTCCCGACGAAGACGAGAACGCGCGCCCGGTTTCCGGCACTTGTGGCATCGGCGCCGAGATGGCAGGTTCCGCTGTGCCCTGGTCCGCGCCTCCTTTTCTCGCTGTTGCCGGCTGCTTAGCTGGCGCCGCCGAAGCAATCGCCGGAAGGCTTCCGCCGGAACTCCCGTTAGAACTCCCAGCCGAACTCGCCGCACCAGAGCTGCTCGCAAGCAGATCTGTTAACTGGTCCAGCAGGTCAGATTCGAGTCGGCCGTTCGAAGTCAGCAGTTGGTATCCCGACCGAGACGGAGTGGAATCCACGTGCCAGGCCGTCACCTTCGTGTTCACCCGCACCACCACGTCGCCCGACGCAGTCGAACTCACCTGCACGGCTGATTGGTAATAAGCCCGCTGGTACTGGTTTAACGGATGATCGCCCGGCAACGCGAATCCCTCCAGCGCCGGCAGCCGTCCACGCATGGAGGGTTGCAACTCCTTCAGCGCCTTCTCCACCGCGCCTCTTGACTGGCGGTAAGTGCGCTCGTACGGCCCTGTTTGCGGACTTGCTTGCGCCCGCCCGCTCTGTGCCGCAGTGGCCAAAAGCACGACCAACAGAAACGGAAAGACTCCACGCCTCATGGCACCAGCTCCAACTGGTCGCGTCGAATCCATCCGTGCTCTCCGTCGTGGGTTTCAACCCCGTACCAGTAGGGCGTTGCAATCTGAATCAGGACTTCGGCCCCGGGCTCCAGGGATTTCAGCGTGCTCGCGGTGTGGAACGGAGCGGACTGGAGCGGAGCCCCAGGCTTCTTGACCAGCCGCTCCACCTGACGGCGCAGCTCAGCGACGTGTTGCTCCAGCGTTTCAGCGGGCTGCTCATGCGGCGCCGCTTGGTCGCTCTTCTCCTCGCCGTCGGTGTTTTCGGTGGACTTCTCCGCGGGCGGAGTGCTCAGCACGATCGTGTCATCTCCCATGCCGAAGTTCTGCTTCGCCAAGCGCTCCTGTTTCGCTTGTAAAGCCTCGGCGGTTTCCTTTTTAATCAGTTCGATCGCTTCCAGGTGGTCGTGGATGTCTTGGTACTCGCTACCTTCCACCGAGCCGTTCGATGGATGGACGGTGTGCCGCAAATCCTCCACAAACACCGCGTCTATACGCAGCACGGCATTCCCGAAGCCTTGTCCTTGCACCACATAGCGCACGGCCAGCGTCCCAACATCGCCGCCGTTTTTGAAATTGCGCGGATCGATCGCGTGCAGCCGCACCTTGTAGAAAACCTTGCCGCCCTCCGTCCATGCCGGAAAAACCGGAGTCGACGTGGCCGCCACCGCTCCCGTCACGTATTGATCTTTGTCGTATTCCTTGGTTCCCCGGATAATCGTGTTCCCCGCCACATCTTCCACCACCCGCGCCACTTCGCCCTCCGCTAGCGGGATATTGATGATCAGGCCTGTACCGTAATCGATAGCGTCTTTTTTTTCGCGGCCTTGCAATGGGATCGCCGCCGCTGTCAGCAGAAGAAAAACTGCGGCCACCCGTAGGTGATGTAGATGTAGATGCAGACCAAGCGGGAGATCAAGCACAAGTCGATGCCACGCCACCCCTCCAGTCAGCCCCCTACCGAGAAAACTCTTGTCCCTGATCACAACCCGCTCCAGCATCCCAGTTGCAAGAGTCTTATACGCCGGATTGACCGCTGTCAACTCGCGCCCCCGAGCGCTGTCCCCGGGTCACCCTCCTGACGATGTAAACAATTTGTAAAAAAAATTTGTAAACCCCCTTGCACTTTGACAATCACTGGTAGTACTATTCGGCGCCTGTGGGGTGGTTGGACCACTCAACCGCAAAAACTTTGCAGTTCCTGCTCGAATACATGAGCCCGGCATACGGTCTGCACGCTTGATCGTTAGCCTGGCTGCTGCTGTTCGCGCATTGTGGGGAGTTGGGTTTTTGCAAAATCTATGAACTGGTCTGAGGAGTGCAGCATGCGTATGTGGACGCAATCTCATCTCTGTCAGAAGCCGCAGCGGGTAAATTCCGTCCTCGCCGCTGCTTTCGCGTTGACTTTTCTGATTCTGGGCGCCAGCCAGTCGGCGAGCGCCCTGCCCGCCTTTGCCCGGAAGTATGGGCTTCGTTGCTCGGCCTGCCACGAGTCGTGGCCCGCCTTGAACAACTTCGGGCTGAAGTTCAGAGACAACGGCTATCAGCTGATGAACGATCGCGATTCTCCCATCTGGCAGAATCCCGGCTACTGGCCGGTCACTTTCCGTATCACTCCGATCTGGCACCGGGTGAGCAGCCTTAACCAGGTTGACACCTATGACTCCACGACCGGAGAGATTACCGGCTCGACGACCCAACGCATCAACTCGACCGGCTTTGACTTGAGCGGACTCGACTTCCACACCGGCGGAACCCTGGAGAAGAACTTCTCCTTCTATGTGCTGCCGTCGTCCGACGCAACTGGGGCGTTTCACTTTGAAAGCGTCAATGCGCGCATCGATAACATCGGTGGCAGCCCCTGGCTCAACATCAGACTCGGTAAATTCGAGCTCAACAACCTGCTGTCTGAAAAGCGAACCTTATGGCTCACCGGTAACGGCGGCGTTTATCAGACCTATCACTTTATCCCAGCCGGTGATGGAAACACCTTCGGCCAAATGGGGGACAACCAGCTCGGCGTGGAGTACATGGGACACTCGGTGGACGACCGGACGCGCATTTCCGCCGCCCTGCTCAGTTCGAACGATGGCAGCGTGGGCCTGATTACCGGCGCCAACTCCTATAGCGGATTCTTTACCTTCGACCAGGGCCTTGATGCGGGCAAGTTGGGCACGGAGCGTCTGGGGGCATACGCCTTTGTAGGAGAGGCAGCAACCTACTATCTGACTTCTGGCGGGGTGCCGATCCCCGGTTCGGGAATTGGCAACAAGGGATTCAGTCGTGTGGGCTTTTACGGCCAGTTCTACCTCGGCCCCCACTTTGACTTGAACGTGGTCACTCAGCACGGGTCGGATAACGTATATTTCGGACAGGGTTATGGCAGCGCAATAGCCTCAGATGGCAATGGAACTGCCACCTGCACGACCCCCACCGGTTGCCCTCCGAACAATACGCCCGGGACAGTTCTTGCGCCGGGATCGCAGGCGCCCACCTGGAACGGCTATACCTTCGAAGCGCGCTACGTCTATAGCCCAACCCTGATCTTCAAGGCCGTCTATGAGGCGGAACGAATGTCGCAACAAGCCAACGGGTCGGGATCGGCCACCCCCTCCCCTTCTAATCTGGGAAACATCACAAACTATTCGATCGGCTACCGCTACAACCCGTTTATGACCAGCCGGGCCGGCTTTGCCTATTTCGGCGAGTTCAACTTGTTCCAGAACGCTGTGGGGCCTGTTACCTCGTCTAATCATGCCACCAATCTAAACACCAGTGAATTGCTCTTCGGAATTGACTTTGACTTCTGATTTCGATTTCTGGATGAGGATGAATCCGCTGGCGAACTCGTTTCGCCAGCGCTGACTTCGGTTGAAGGGTGCCGACTATGAACAGCTTGAAGCCAATGCGTTTCACCGCGATCCCTTGCACTGCGATTCTCGCTTCTGCGATTCTTGGTTCCGCAATTCTAGGACTGGTCCTCGCCGCCGGGTCCACCCCCCGGGCCTTCGCCCAGGATGCCCCCGACGTAGGCCCCAAGCCTACGGTCGCGGTCGTGTCCAGGGAGAGCCACATCGGCAGTATCACCGGCCACTCCGCGGACGGAAAATCCGACTACCGCCGCTATTGTGCCGGCTGTCACGGTGACTACGGGGATGCCAACGGCGAGAACGCCGTCTGGCTTGATCCCAAGCCGCGCGACTTCACCATCGCCACTTTCAAGTGCCGCTCCACCCTCACCGGCACGCTGCCCACCGATGAAGATCTCTTCAACACCCTCGGACGCGGCCTTACCAACTCCAACATGCCGGTCTGGAATACTTTCACCAAGCAGCAGAAAGCCGACTTGGTGGCCTACATCAAGATCTTCTCGCCCCGTTGGGACAAAGAAAAAGCCGGAACGCCCATCACCGTTCCCGCCGAGCCCGCGATCACGCTCGATAGCATTTCCCACGGCAAAGCGCTCTTCACGAAGTTAGAGTGCTGGAAGTGTCACGGTACGCACGGCGAAGGTGACGGTCCATCGGCTTCAACCCTCACCGACAGCAAGGACAATCCGATTCGTCCCTACAACTTCGCTTTGGGTAAGAACGATTCCCGCTTCAAGTGCGGCAACACCAACCAGGATATCTACAAGATTTTCATGACCGGCGTTGACGGCACGCCCATGCCTTCCTTCGCTGATGTCATTCAGCCGAACGACGCTTGGGATCTCGTCCACTTCCTGCGCACCTTGCAGGTCAACCGTCACAGTAAGGAAAACGAAGTTCTGTCGGCGGCGCACGGAGTTATCCCCCCGTACGTGGATAAGACCCCCGCGCCCGCAGCCGCTCCGGCCGACACCAAGGCGCCCGGTGGTGGCCAGTAAGCAAATGATGCCCGATGTATTGAACCTCGATCTATCGAACAACGACCCCAGAAGGAGTACTCGTATGCGCACCAAACAAACGCTGCTAGCTCTTGTGACGTTGCTCGTATGCCCGTCCCTGATGTTCGCTGGAACCGTTAGCGGCAAGGTGACCTTCACGGGCACGCCCGCCCACATGAAACCCATCGACATGTCCAAAGAACCCAGCTGTGCCAAGCAGCATGCCACACCCATAAATGTCGAAACGGTTGTGAGCGGCGCCAACAGCTCGTTGGATAACGTGGTGGTCTACGTCTCCTCCGGAGCTCCCGACGACGGCCAGGTCCCGACCCAGGCCATCACCTACACCCAAAAAGGCTGCCAGTATATTCCGCACGTTCTGGCCATGCACGTCGACCAGGAATTCGATATCATCAACGCCGACCAGACCTCGCACAACATTCACCCGCTGCCTCACGTGAACATTGAGTGGAACAAATCCCAGCCCCCGGGTACCCCTCCGATCAAAGAGAAGTACGACAAGCCCGAATTCATCGAGGTGAAGTGCAATATCCATCCCTGGATGCACGGCTGGTTCGTGGTGCTCAAGACATCGCACTTCGATGTGAGCAAGGACGGCGGAGACTTCAAGCTGCCGAACCTGCCTCCCGGCAAGTACACCATCACCGCCTGGCACGAGTCCTACGGCACCCAGACTGCCGACGTAACCATCACCGGCAACGAAACCAAGG
Organism: uncultured Acidobacteriaceae bacterium; assembly: GCA_963773955.1. GTDB lineage: Bacteria > Acidobacteriota > Terriglobia > Terriglobales > Acidobacteriaceae > Acidiflorens. Next base: position 43,439 of record CAVZDM010000153.1, read on the forward strand.
AACAGAACTTCACCTTCAAGGCGAAGGCCTACTGACGCACCAGCGGCGGAGCTGAACCTCTCCGCCGCGTGCCTACCTGACTGGGGAAGCGGTGACCAGCAATTAGGAGAGACATGGATTCAGGGCTCAACCCGCACGCTGCGGCAGGGCGAATTATTGACTTGACAAATTTTCACCCCCGGGACAGAGTTCTGCGCCAGAAAGACTGGTCAGCGCAGATAGCCTGCCCAGCTTGGCGTTCAGCGGGCTGACGGTAGACCACCTTGAATGCCAAATCATAGCCGGGGACAGGGAGGGTATATGGAAACTGCAATCGGAGTATTTGCGTCTCGTGATCACGCTGAGGGCGCGGTCAAGGAGTTGCGCGAACGGGGTGTGCCGGAACAATCCATCGTTTTCCTGACGCGCTCGGAAAGCGAAGCCAAAACCATCGCGAAAGAGCTCGGCGCATTTGTGGGAGGTTTCATGGGAGGAGCCGCCGGCGTCACCACCGGCGTCGTAGCGGCAACCCTGCTTCTTCCCGGGATCGGGACGGTATTCGCGCTGGGGATCGGCGCCGCCGCTCTGCTCACGGGCGCGGGTGCCGGAGCGGGTGCGGGTTCCGCCCTAGGATCGGCGGCAACACACGAGGCGGACGAGCCCCAACCGACAGCCCCTGAGAAGTCCTCTGAAGACGTCGCGTTCTTCCGCGAAGTCCTCAAAGAAGGACGTTCCCTGATCGTGGTTCGCACCGAATCAAAGGAACTTGCGGCCTCCGCATGCGCGGTGCTTGACCGCCTGGGAATCGGAATGCAAGGTTCCACCCCGGTGAAAATGCAAACCGCTATCCGTCAAGTCGGCGGAGTAACCGTCGTCGACATCAGCGGAAGAATCACGCTGGGAGAAGGAAATGTCATTCTCCGCGAGATTGTTCGTGATCTGGCGGAAAAAGGCAACAAAGCGATCGTGCTGAACCTGGGCGAGGTTAATTACATTGACAGTTCCGGAGTCGGGGAACTGGTCAAAGCTCACACCACGGTTCGAGGCCAGGGGGGGCATCTGAAGCTCGCCAATCTGAATAAGCGAATACATGATTTGCTTGAGATGACCCGGTTGTCCGCCGTTTTCGATATTCAAAAGGATGAGTCGAGCGCGATCCAGTCCTTTGGCGGCCCATCCCAGGCGGTGGCTTAACGTATTGACGGTTACCGCTGCAGTTTGTTTTCGAAACTTGGGCTGGCCAGTGTTGGTCAGCCCAAACGTTTGAGTGATGAAAATGAACAAATGTTCATGAAGCGTTCAGGTAGCGTTCAGGTTCTTCAGTTACCATTCGCACGCCCCACTCGTTAGTCGGTGTCAAAGCGACTGGGGAGGAAGGCGATCAGGCCGGGTCCGAAAGCCGGCGGGGAGCGAGACAGCATGGCGAAATTCTTTGCGGTCACCATCATCGTAATCGCGATCCTTTCCGCGATTCCCATTCTGCGACATACCTGGGACGCACCCGAAGACATCTCGACTCATGGAGCTCTGATCGATGAGCAGATGTCGGAAACTATGGCCGAGGCTGGAATCTCGTTTCTCGCCGCACAGTTCGTTTTGGCTATTTTCATCTGGATGTTCTCCAACCCCGGCCCCAATGCGAAGATTAAGAAATTCCCCGGTGGCGCCAAAGGCTTGGTGGTTGCTGCCTTCCTGGTCGTAGGCATAGAAGTCATGGCCCTCGGAATCTTCGGAGTCAAGGCATGGGCCAACGTATATCTCACCCCGCCCTCTGCCGACGCCATGCCCATCCAAGTCCAAGCCGGCCAGTTCGCTTTCTATTTCCGCTACCCCGGCCCTGATCGAACCTTCGCCCCCATTCACCCGGAACTCATTAATGAGGGATCGCAGAATTTCTTTGGTCTCGACCCCGAGCACGACGTCGATGCCAGAGACGACATCGTGACCGCCGAAATGGCCATCCCCGTGAACAAGGAAATTCATCTGCTCATGCATGCCAAGGATGTTGGGCATTCCTTTTTTGTGCGCGAGTTGCGCGTGCAACAGGATTTCGTCCCCGGCTTGGATGTTTCTCTGCACTTCACCGCAACCAAGGTCGGCAAGTACGAAATTGTCTGCACCCAGCTTTGTGGCCTGGGACACTACAACATGAAGGCCTACCTCGAGGTAATGTCCCAGCAGGATTTCGATGATTGGCTGAAGAAGGAACAGGCAATGCAGTAACTCTCTTCCCGCCCGCATTCATGCGCGGTCGGACCGAGACATCTCTTTTGAGGTGAGGGCAAATGCACGACATGTCAGCGCACGCGCTGCAACACCACGCTCCGACAAGTTTCATTCGGAAGCACGTCTTCAGTCTCGACCATAAGGTCATCGGCAAGCAGTATTACGCGCTGGCCCTGCTCGCCGCCTTTGTCGGAATGGGTCTTTCCTGGATGATGCGCATCCACCTCGCGTGGACCAACGCCGCCATCCCCGGCCTGCAGTTGCTTTCGAAGACGGGCGCTCCCGGCGGGGTGATGACGCCGGATTACTACCTCCAACTAATGACCATGCATGGCACCATCATGGTCTTCTTTGTCCTTACCACCGCGCCTTTCGCCGCCTTCGGTAATTTCTTCCTGCCCATCCAGGTCGGCGCCGAGGATATGCCCTTCCCGCGCTTCAACATGATGTCGTTCTGGGTCACCTTTTCCGCCTTCATCGTCCTCATGGCGTCATTCTTCGTGGGCGACGGACCAACCCTCGGTGGCTGGACCCAATACGCGCCGCTCAATGCCGTGGGTTCGATTGGGGGTCCAGGCCAAGGTGCGGGTGTCGTCCTTTGGGCAGCGTCCATTGGGCTGTTCTGTGTTGGCCAGTTGTTGGGCTCCTTGAACTTCATCACCACCACCCTCGATCTCCGCGTCAAAGGCATGAGCCTCATGCGTCTGCCACTCAGCGCCTGGGGATGGTTCATTACCTCGTGCATGGGCCTGACCGCATTTGCCGTGCTGATGCCGGCATGCATCCTCGTCATTCTCGATCACGTAGCCGGAACCAGCTTCTTTGTCCCGTCGGGTCTGGTCATGAATGACCAGCTCATCCCGCACTCCGGAGGATCAACTCTCCTCTGGCAGCACCTGTTCTGGTTCTTCGGACATCCTGAGGTCTACATCGCCATCGTGCCCGGTATCGGCATCGTTTCCCACATTCTGATCACCAACATGCGCCGGCCCATGCTCAGCCACAGAGTCCTTATCTATTCCATGGGAGCGCTGGCCGTCCTCAGCTATATGGTCTACGGCCATCACATGTTTGTCAGCGGGATGAACCCGTTCTCCTCCCTGGCATTCTCTTTCCCCACCTTGGTCATAACCATCCCCTCCACCATCGTGGTGCTGATCTGGACCTTCAGTCTGTATGGGTCCAAACTGCGGATCAACTCCGCTTCGCTGTTTGCACTGGGCTTTATTTCGATGTTCGTGAGCGGCGGCGTCAGCGGTTTCTTCCTCGCCCAACCCTCAATCGATATCATGCTCCACGCGACCTATTTCGTGGTCGGCCATTTCCATCTCGTGATGGGTGTCGCCGCCATGTTTGGCATCTTCGGTGGAACTTACTTCTGGTTCCCCAAGATGGTTGGGCGAATGATGAACGAGACTCTGGGGAAAATCCATTTCTGGCTCAGCTTCGTAGGCGCCTATTGCATCTTTATGCCCTTCCATTACCTGGGCATGGCCGGGAACGTCCGCCGCTACTCGTCGTTCCCGGATGACTTCCTGCAGCCACTCATCCCGGTGCATCGCTTCATCACCGTCGCTGCTCTTATTACCGGTGCGGCCCAGTTTGTCTTCCTCTACAACCTGATTCACAGCCGTTTCTGGGGCAAGCCCGCAACCGATAATCCGTGGGAGGCCACTTCGCTGGAGTGGAGCACCGCCACGCCGCCGCCCCATGATAATTTTGGCGGCAAACATCCGGTCGTTTATCACGATCCCTATCAATACAACGTGCAGAGTTCGGTCGGTGACTACGTCATGCAGGCGTCGCCCGAGCAAGTTAAGACAGAGGAAGAAGAGAAGTAACTTCAGCGACGGGTCAGATGCTGTATTAGCCGCGAAGCGGCGTAAGAACGCAGCCCACGGCGCAAGCCGTGGGTGGAAGGCGAAACCAGACCCAGCCCCGAAGGGGCGAAAGAAAAGGCTCGACACAGATGGCAACGACATTACCTGAACCGCCGCAAATCGATCCGCACCGTTTGCCCGAACAAGGGCACTCGGGGAACGGCGGCTGGCGCGACCTCGTTCCGCCCAATGGTGACCTTCGCGTGGCGCTCCGCCACTCGCCTCCTCCGTCCTCGACCGGCATCTACGTAGTGCTTTTCGCCATTACCATGATGTTTGCCGCGTTCAGCAGCGCTCTGATCGTTCGCAAAGGTTCATCGCTGGACTGGCAGACCTTCTCGCTCCCCTCGATCCTCTATATCAACACCCTGATCCTCCTCGCCAGCAGCGCTACTCTCGAAGTAGCGCGTCGCCGCGTCGCCACTTTCATGGGCGGCCTCAAAAGTCAGGATGAGAGCCCGACGCGCTGGCTCTACATAACCTTGTCTCTCGGCCTGCTCTTTGTGGCTGGCCAGTACTTCGCGTGGTCCCAGTTAAGGACCGAAGGCCTGTATCTAGCCACGAATCCAAGTAGTTCCTTCTTCTATGTACTTACCGCCACCCATGCGCTGCATGTGCTGGGAGGTCTGGTCGGCCTGATCTACGTCATTCGTAAGCTAAGGAAGTCAGCCTTGCGGCGTAGCACGCTCGATGCGACCGCGCGCTACTGGCATTTCATGGACCTTCTTTGGCTGTACCTGCTTTGCCTGCTGTGGATGAAACTGTAACCGACTCGAACTATTAGGAGGCGACGTGAGCCAAGCGGATTTGACCATGGAAGGACACTCGGCAGGCCTGACCGTAGGACCCGCTTTTTCGATTCCTACAAAAAAGCTGGCCATGTGGCTGTTCATTATCGCGGACACCATGACTTTTGCCGCGTGCCTCGTAGCCTATGGATTCCTGCGCAATGGAACTCCCAACTGGCCCCGACCCTTCCACAGCATCACCAATGTCGCGATCATGACCTTCATTCTTCTCACCAGCAGCCTGACCATGCTCATCGGACTGCGCTCAGCGCGCGCGGGCGACAAAGCCGGAGCCTTCCGCTGGATCATGATTACCGCCGCTCTGGGTATTGTTTTCGCTCTGCTCCACATTCGTGAATGGATGGGGCTCATCGACGAAGGCATGCTCATGTTTAAGAACCCCTGGGGCACGGGTCTGTTCGGGGCGTCATTTTTCAGCATCACCGGCTTGCACCTCACCCACGTTACCAGCGGCGTAATCGCTCTAATCGCCGTCGGAGTGCGCTACAAGGGCGGCCGCTACAACGCAGACGACATCGAGGTTCTCGGCCTGTACTGGCACTTCGTGGATCTGGTCTGGATGTTCGTCGTACCCCTAGTCTATCTTTTGAACCTCAGCCACTAGACCAATAACTGGAGCAAACTACGGAGCAAACTAATATGACAGCCACAACACCGGAAGCGCACAGTAGCGGTGGAATCGGAAAAGATCTGATCGTCTATGTTTGCCTGCTCGCTCTCGCAGGCTTGCAATTCGTCATTGCCTATCAGAACATCGACACTTCGCAAATGTTCACCCGCATGCTCGCCGTCGCATGCGTCGAAGCCGGCCTGGCCGAATTGTTCTTCATGCATCTTTGGTCGGAAAAGCGCACCTTTCTCCTCTTTGTCGTCATCTTTACCGTTTCTGTCCTGCTCGGGATGCAATATGGCTGGACCGACAGCTTCCGCATGCTGGTCGGATCCGCGCCATTTTCAAAATGACTGATGCGGCCGACAGCCGCGAACTGAGCCGCAAGTTGAGGGAAATGAGATGTCAAGAAGCAAGCTGAGGATCGACAGACCGTTCCTGGTGATTAGTATTGCGCTGGTAGCACTGGTCATGCTCGCTGCCCCGCTCCCGGCCTTCTCCCAGAGTTGTGCGCTCTGTTATACGCAGGCGGCCTCCGCCGGCGCTCGAATGATTCAGGCCTTGCGCAGTGGGATTCTGATTCTCATCGTCCCTCCCACGTTCATGTCGGTTGCCATGATTTTCATTGTGTATCGCAAACGCCATCAGTTCAGACGGGCCGATGATGTGCCTGACGATGACGCGCCCGACTCTGATCGCAATTGGTAGTTGATTTTGGGTGGCGCAGCGCTTTAGCGCTGCGGTAACTGCGCTCCTCGACGACGGCTTCAGCCGCTGAGGTTGCTCAACGACAGTTGCCCGGCGCCGCATGCCCGGCAAACCGTGCCTTGATCCAACTGATCTGGTCCGCGGCCGACGCTCCCATCACCCCGCTGGCATCCAGATTCGGATACTTCAAAAAAAGAACTCGGCTTCCTTGCTTGCACATGCGAGCCACGATTCGTTCCGACATATCCACCGGAACAGCCGGGTCTACCTCGCCACTGATCACCAGCAGCGGGCCGTGGGGTCGCTTTTCACCGGGAGTATTCCTGCGGAAAAATTCTTTTACGAACTGATTGCTCTCCCACTCCGGTTTGAGCATCCCGCTCTTAAATTCCGGTTCCGTTTCTCCTCCGCAGGTCTCCGCGACGCGCTGGTAGGCAGACAGCGCCTCGTCTTTCAGCATGTCGCTCACCCGAAACTCCAAATAAAGCGCCTTAACGGTCGACGCCAGCACTAACATCATGCGATTAGACGAAGACGAACCCCGCGCGAAACGCTCGTAAGCCTCCTGCGCATCCGCCACCCCCGAAGTAATGACGCTGCCCAGATAGCCAGGATCGCGTACTTCGCTCTCCGCCACACCCACCGCGGCCAGACTTCCCTGAAAAGATCCCACGGCGATCCACTTAGGTCCGATCTGTGGTACAGCCGCGCGCGCCGCCGTCACCGAATACATGACGTCAAATGCGTTCGACTCCATGTCCGCCACCGGTTTTCCGGAATCGGCGCCCAATCCGGAATAGTCGGTCGCCACCACCGCGTAGCCGAGATTGGCGTACATCGCGAGAATCGGCCCCGCGCCCAGATTTTTCTTCACCGAGGGAGCACATTGTCTCGCCGCGCCTCTGAACTCGTGCGCCCACGCAATCACCGGCCATCCGCTTGCCGGAGGCGTGCCATCCGGAATCAGCACCACCGCCGAGACGGCCACATCCTCTCCGTTCACGGTCCGGGAGTGATAAAGAATCCGCAACGCCGATAATTCATAAGGAAGGTTGTACTGGTCGATCGTTTCCGACCGTATCAGTTCTCCAGGTTTGCCCGCGGGCAGCGGATGCGGAGTGTCATAAAAACTCGTCAGCGGAAGGGTACTGGGTGGCCGGAATCCTTTGCCTGCCGTCGTCTGAGCCTGGCCAATTTCTGGATTTGCAGCCAACACGGCTGAGATCAGCCAAACGGCCGCGCCTACGAGAAACATCCGCGCATCGCGACTTGATGCCTGGGGCAAACGAATCGTTGTCATGTTGTCAGTAGGCGATACTACCACCTTAAGATTGCGACAAGCCACATCCGCGCTGCGGCCTTGTTCTTGTCTTCCTCCTATGAATATCTGCATTGGTTTTCTAGTCATGGCCTAATAAGAAGCGCAACCACCTAGGCGGGACAAGTAACTCATAAAACGAGTCCAATCGCGGGTCCAACCTAGGCTAGTAAAAGCATTTGCTGCCTTGTAAGCTGAGGCCTTCGGTCTGGAACTCCTTGTCCATGGCTTGATCTCATCCGACGTGGATCCTGTCCAACCGCCGCGCGGCCTCCCGCAGAAACTGTTGTGGCGCCCAACTTACAAGTGATAGAATTGCACTATGGCAAAGACACTAATTGAATCCGTAGTAAATCAACTCGAGCAGGAACGCGCACGACTTGAATATGAACTCCGCCGTGTAACAGCTGCCCTAACTACCTTCGGGAAAGTCTACCTGCAGGGACGCAAGCACTCAACCCGCAAGAAACGAACCATGTCGCCGGCCGGGCGCAGGAGAATCGCCGCCGCGCAGAGGGCACGATGGGCGAGAATCAGGGCAGGCAAGAAGTAACTCCATCTCTGCGTGTCGTAACGGAAATCGGATGGCCGCTTCACCTCGGTATCTCCCTAACCACCGCCCCCACAAACTCCGCGAACTCCCGAACGTCCGTTTCGGTCGTGTCAAACGAACACATCCACCGCACCACGGATTCTTCTTCGCTCCACACGTAGAAGAAGTAGCGCTCCCGTATCTTCTCAATTGCCTCCCGGGGAACTTGCGCGAACACGCCGTTTGCCTCCACCGGATACACAATTCGGACTCGCGGAATCTTCTTCACTTCCTGTTCCAGCAGTCGCGCCATCCCGTTCGCGTGCTCCGCATTCCGCCGCCAAAGATCGTTCGTCAGCAGCGCCTCCATCTGCACCGCCATGAAGCGCATTTTCGATGCCAGCTGCATCCCCTGCTTGCGCACAAACAAGAAATCTTCCGCCAGTTCCGGACGAAAAAACACCACCGCCTCTACGCCCATCAACCCATTCTTCGTCCCGCCGAACGAAAGCACATCGACTCCCAAATCGCGTGTCGCCTGCCCCAGGTTGAGCCCCAGTGCCGCCACCGCGTTCGAAATCCGCGCCCCATCCATGTGCAAGAACATTTTCCGCTCGTGCGCAAACCGCGTCAGTGCCTCGATTTCCGCCGGCTTGTAAACCGTCCCCATTTCGGTCGACTGCGTAATCGAAATCACCCGCGGTTGCACATGATGCTGGTCCCCAATTCCGTGATACTCATGCGCCACCGTTTCCACCGTCAGCTTCCCGTCCGGAGCCGCCAGGGGCACCAGTTTGCAGCCCGTAAACTTTTCCGGCGCCCCGCATTCATCCGTATAAATATGAGACAGCTCCGGACACAGCACCGCATGAAACGGCCGCGTCAGCGCCTGCAAACCCAACACGTTAGCCGCAGTCCCATTAAAAACAAAAAAGACCGCCACGTCGGCTCCAAAATGCTCCTTGAATTTCCCCACGGCCGATTCCGTGTGCGGATCATCCCCATACCCCACCACATGCCCCTCGTTAGCGCGCCGTATTGCCTCCAGCACCTCGGGATGCACCACCGCATTGTTGTCGCTCGCAAAACTTCGGCTCGGTTTCATGACACAACAATTTAGCAGAACCGAAAATTCTTCGGAGCTTCCTGCCATTACCATGAATCTATTAATTGATCTAATATTGCAGCGGTCGGGTTGCCGCACCAAAGCTGGGTAGCCGCAAGCGGCGGAAGAACTTGATCTTGCTTTTTGGGTGGCGCAGCGGTTTACCGCTGCGATTTAGGCGCCAAATTCCGACGGCTTTAGCCGCTGAGGGCAGCCGCAGCGTGCAATACGATCAGACTTAGGGGTTTTATTAAGAGCAATATGTCTCGATTCTTAGCAAGAACGTCACCGCTGATTCTGCCCGCCAGCCTCTTGGCTGCGCTCCTATTCACCACTGCCTGCGGCAACAGCACAGCAGCCAAAGCCGACGCCCCGCAAGCCATGCCGGTCAAAGTCCAAACCGCGAAGTCCCAAAAAGTCGATGACACGACGGACTATGTCGCCACCTTGAAGTCCCGCGACTCCGCCGTAGTCATGCCCCAGGTCGAAGGCATCATCACGCAGATATTCGTCCACTCCGGCGAGCGCGTCGCCTCCGGCGCTCCCATGATGCAGATCGATCCCGCCAAGCAGCAGGCCACGGTCAAGAGCCAGGAGAGTGCCACCGCCGCTCAGCTTGCGCAGGTCAAATGGGCGCAGCAAAATTACGATCGCGTAAGCGGTCTCGCGAATGCCGGAGTAGTCAGTAAGCAGGATCTCGACCAGGCGCGCGCCACGCTCGACGCTGCCCAGGCGCAACTGCACTCGCTCGATGCTCAGGTCAGCGAGCAGCAGGTCCAGTTGCATTACTACCTGGTCGTCGCGCCGCGCGCCGGCATCGTCGGTGATGTTCCCGTACGTGTCGGCGACCGCGTCGTCACTACCACCACGCTCACCACGGTCGACCGTCCCGGCAGCCTGGAAGCATACATCTATGTGCCCATCGAGAAATCTGCCCAGCTGAAAATCAATCTCCCCGTCCAGATCGTTGACGGTTCAGGAAATTCGCTAGCCGCCAGCCGCATCACGTTCATTTCGCCCCAGGTGGATACGACCACGCAAACCGTGCTCGCAAAAGCGACCATCGCCAACTCAAACGACAGCCTGCGCACCGCCCAGTTCATCCGCGCCCGTGTGGTCTGGGGCAGCCAGGAGAAGCCAGTGGTTCCCGTCGTGGCCGTCTCGCGGATCAGCGGCCTCTACTTCGCGTTCGTCGCCGAGTCTGACCAGAAAGGTGGATACGTAGTCCACCAAAAGCCGATCCAGATCGGCCAAATTGTAGGCAACGACTATGTAGTCCTCGAAGGCGTAAAGCCCGGAGACAAGGTAGTAGTCTCCGGCACGCAGTTCCTAATCGATGGAGTACCCGTAGTCCCGCAAGAAAGCAGCACCAGTTAAAAGTCCAGATCCAAAGCAGCGTTCTCAAAACCAACTCAGACAAGTGCCCAGCAGCAAGCGCTAAAAACTGAGAACTGAGAACCGAGAACTGAGAACTTTTTTCAATGGTCGACTTCTTTATTCATCGTCCCGTATTCTCCACCGTCTGCGCCCTGATGATTATTCTTGCCGGCGCCGTCTGCATTCCCACGCTGCCCATCGCGCAATTCCCCAATCTCGCGCCGCCCCAGGTCGGTGTCAGCGCCGTCTACACCGGAGCCAGCGCCCAAACCGTCGAATCCGCCGTCACCACCGTTCTCGAGCAGCAGATCAACGGCGCTGAGGGCATGAAGTACATTACCTCCTCCAGCGGCAACGATGGCGTCAGCTCCGTCACCGCCACTTTCGACATCACCCGCGATCCCGACCTGGCCTCCGTCGACATCCAGAACCGCGTCAACACCGCTCAAGGACGTCTCCCCAACGCGGTCAAGCAAGTCGGAGTTATCGTCGCCAAGACCTCGGAGAACTTTGTCTTCGGTGCCGGCGTCTTCTCGCCCGACGGCCGCTATTCCACGCTCTTCATGAGCAATTACCTCGATGTCTATGTCCGCGACACCCTGAAGCGTGTTCCCGGCGTGGCCGACGTTCTCATCTTCGGCGAACGCAAATTTTCCATGCGCCTGTGGCTCGATCCCGTTCGCATGGCCAGCCGCTCTCTTACCGCCGACGATGTGGTCAGCGCTCTCCAGGAACAGAACGTCGAAGTCGCCGCCGGACAAGTAGGTTCCCAGCCCTCGCTTCCCGGCCAACAGTTCCAGATCAGCGTTCGCGCCGTCGGCCGTCTTTCTGAATCCTCTCAGTTCGATAACATCATCCTCAAAAGCAACGCCGATGGCACTCTAGTCCGCCTCCGCGACGTAGGCCGCGCCGAACTCGGCGCCGAAGACTACAGCTCCACCCTCGATTACAACGGACACGACTCCGTTGGCCTCGGCGTCACCCAGCTCTCCACCGCCAACGCCCTCGACGTCCACCGCCGCTGCCTCGCCGAACTCGCGCGCCTTTCCCAGCGCTTTCCACCCGGCATGAAGTATGAGGTCGCCTTCGATACCACCGACGCGGTTAGCGAATCCATCCGCGACGTGGTTTCAACTCTCGGTACGGCCATCTTCCTGGTCATCCTGGTCATCTTTGTTTTTCTGGAAGACTGGCGCTCCACCATCATTCCCGCCGTCACCATCCCGGTTTCGCTCATCGGCACGTTCGCTTTCGTCAAGCTGCTCGGTTTCTCCATCAACACTCTGACCCTGTTCGGCATCACGCTCGCCACCGGCCTGGTGGTCGACGACGCCATCGTCGTCATCGAAAACATCGAGCGCCATCTGCAGGAAGGCGAGTCCGATCCCGTCGTGGCCTCCTCCGACGCCATGAAGGAAGTTACCGGCGCCGTCATCGCCACCTCCCTCGTCCTGGTTGCTGTCTTCGTCCCGGTCGCCTTCTTTCCTGGCACCACCGGAATTCTGTTCCGCCAGTTCGCGCTGACCATTGCCTTCTCCATCGCCATCTCCGCCTTCAATGCGCTGACTCTTACTCCTTCGCTCTCCGCGCTCCTGCTCGGTCGCGAGCACGGCGAAAAGAATTGGTTCTTCAAGATCGTTGACCGCGTCCTGAGCGCGACCACCAATGGCTACGTTCACACCCTCCGCGTTTTCCTCCGTTTCGAAGCCGTCGCTCTAATGCTGTTTGCCGCCGGACTCGGTCTCGCGTACTTCGTCTTCCTGCACGTGCCCCAAGGCTTCGTCCCCACCGAGGATCAGGGATACCTCATCGTCGCCATCCAGGCTCCCACCGGAGCGTCGCTCGAATACACGCGCAACGTCGGCGCTCAGATAAGCGCCATCACCAAGAACTTTCCTGAAATCAAAGGTACTTTCTCCGTCGCCGGCTTCAGCTTCGGAGGCAGTTCTCCCAACGCCGGCCTGGTCTTCCTCACCCTCGACTCCTACGAGAAGCGCAAGGGACGCGACCACACCGCCACCGCCGTCATTAATCGGCTGCGCGGCCCCTTGTCAGGAATTTCCGACGCCCTCGTCATCCCATTCGAACCGCCCGCCGTGCAAGGTCTCGGCGAGTTCGGCGGATTCCAATTCGAAGTCCTCGATCAGGGCAATCACACCCTTCAGGATCTCGACAAAACCACTCACGACCTCACTCGCGCCGGCGCCGAGCGCAAGGAAAAAGATCTAGCCGGTCTTTTCACCACCTACACCGCCAGCGACCCGCAGTATGTGATTACCATTGATCGCGAAAAAGCCAAGAGCCTGCACATCCCGCTCAGCCAGATCACCGACACTCTCAGCGTCTACATGGGTTCGGCCTACATCAACGATTTCGATTTCAATAACCGTTCTTATCGTGTTTATGTGCAGGCTGACAAACAATTCCGCTCCCATCCACAGGACATGAAGCAGTACTACGTGCGTTCCGATTCCGGCGCCATGATCCCCCTCGAGAATCTGGTCAGTATCAGCCAGAGCATCGCGCCCCAGGTCATCAGTCACTACAACCTTTTCCGCTCCGCCGAAATCAACGGCTCCGCCGCCCCCGGCTTCAGCTCCGGACAAGCCATCCAAGCCATGCAGCAACTCTCCGCAAAAAATTTGCCCCAGGGCTACACCTATGAATGGTCGGGAATTTCGTTAGAAGAGTTAGCCTCGGGATCGACCACGCTAATCCTCTTCGGCCTCGGAACGCTGGTCGTCTATCTGACCCTCTCGGCGCAGTATGAAAGTTTCGTGCTCCCCTTCATCATTCTGCTAGCCGTCCCCATGGCGTTGCTCGGCGCGCTCTCCGCCCAATGGCTCCGAGGCCAGCAAAATGACGTCTTCTGCCAGGTAGGACTCGTCATGCTCGTCGGCCTCGCCTCCAAGAACGCCATCCTGATCGTGGAATTCGCCGAGCAGTTGCGCGAACGCGGCATGACCATCCTCGAAGCCGCCGTCGAATCCGCCCGCATCCGCCTCCGTCCCATCCTGATGACGTCCTTTGCCTTCATCCTCGGTGTTGTGCCCTTAGTCACCGCCAGCGGAGCCGGAGAAAACGGACGCCACTCCGTAGGCACCACCGTCTTCGGCGGCATGATCATGAGCACGATCCTGAACCTGTTCTTCATCCCCGTCCTCTATCTATTGATAGAAGGCTTCCGAGAGCGCCGCCAAGCCAAACCCGCCGAAGCAAGTGTGTAGTTTGTGTGGGGACGGGCGCCCCGCCCGTCCAAGCCGAGCGCAGCTCGGCAGCTGCCAGCGCTCAATGCAGCTCTTGGATTTGCGATGGAATGAGCGTCACGCGCCAATTCTCCGGCCGCAAGAAAAAGCAACTTCTTGCCTCTCTCCAGCGTCAGAAAAGTGCGAAGAGTTTCAGGGACTCTCACAGTCCCAGGAATCCAGCGTGAGGTCAAACCAATGAAGAAATCACTGCTCGCAGTTCTCGCCCTCTCAGTAACGATCCTCTCAATAACGATTCTCTCGAGGCCGGCCCTCGCCAGTCCCGCCATCCAGGACAACCCACCAGCCAACGTGCTCCCTCAAAAGAGCATCGATCGCATCGTCAAGGAAGTCCGTCACGAACTCGTGATGCTCCCCTACTACGGAGTGTTCGATAACCTCTCCTACAAAGTCGATCCCGATGGCACCGTGACCCTGCTCGGCCAGGTCGCGCGTCCCACGCTCAAGTCCGACGCCGAAAACGTGGTCAAGCGCATTGAAGGCGTCGAAAAAGTGGTCAACAACATCGAGGTCCTGCCCACCTCCTTGAACGACGACCGAATCCGCCGCGCTGCCTACCGTGCCATCTACGGCAACAGCGTCCTGAGCCAGTACCAGCTCCGCGCCGTTCCGCCCATCCACATCATCGTCAACAACGGACACATCACCCTCGAAGGCGTAGTGGCCCGCCAGATGGACAAGCAAATCGCCGGCATGCAAGCCAACAGCGTCCACGGCGCATTCTCAGTGACCAACAACCTGTTAGTCGAGGAACAAGATAAGAAGAAGCAGTAGGAATTCAGCGGTGCTCGTGTGGGGACGGGCGCCCTCGCCCGTCCAAGCCGAGCGCAGCTCGGCAGGCTGCAAATAGTCGGAGCCACTCCGGATGCCCAGGACGGAGATGAAGGTTGAGCAGCGCGTTTCTACCATCCGCAAAACTCAACTCCAGCAATCTACAATCAGCTATGCCCCAAACCGCCGATCCCGGCGAGATCGACCAAGCCGCCCAACTCCTCCGCGCCGGCCGCCTCGTCGCCTTCCCCACCGAAACCGTCTACGGTCTAGGCGCCAACGCCCTCGACGCCGAAGCCGTAGCCCGCATCTACGCCGTCAAACGCAGACCCCTCACCAGCCCCCTCATAGTCCATGTAGCGTCGACAGAAATGACCCAGTCCCTGGTAGCAGTCTGGCCCGAAGCCGCCGAGCGCCTAGCCCGCGTTTTCTGGCCCGGCCCGTTAACACTAGTCGTCAAAAAGCAATCGAAGATTCCCGACATCGTCACCGCCGGCTTGTCCACCGTCGCCGTGCGCATGCCCGCGCATCCCATCGCTCAAGCCCTCATCCGCGCCGCCCGCGTTCCACTCGCCGCCCCCAGCGCCAACCGCTTCACCGAACTTTCTCCCACCACCGCCGATCACGTCCGCCACAGCCTCGGCTCAGAAGTAGACCTGATCCTCGACGGTGGACCCTGTCAGGTCGGCATCGAATCGACCGTACTCTCGCTAGCCGAGACCATTCCGACCCTGCTCCGCCCCGGAGGAATTTCGCGCCCCCAACTGGAAGCGATCATCGGCCCAGTTGCATCCGCGCCGGAAGTTCAGGCTGGACCCCATCCCTCTCCCGGCCTGCACCCCCGCCACTACAGCCCCCGGACGACCTTATATCTAGCGCCCAATGGAAAACTCCCCGACCCGGGACAAGAACAAGAAGAACGACAAGGAATCTATCTGCAGCACCGCCATCCACCCAGCCGCGCCAACATTACTATCCACCAGATGCCCGAATCCGCCGCCGACTACGCCGTCGTGCTCTACGACGTTCTCCATCAGGCGGACGCCGGAGACTACAACTGGATTGCCGTCGATCTCCCGCCCAGCACGCCCGAGTGGGAGGCTATCCATGATCGCCTCCGTCGCGCTGGCTCGAATTCCTGAGAAGTGTCTCGGAAACACGCTCCCTTCCAAAGACGTTACTTCTGTCACTTGGGTTTTTGTGACTAAAAGACTCTAATTTTTATAATAGGGGGATTAGTGCGTCTTCGATTTAGCTCGAAGATATGGGCCTCGGCCGTTGTCTGCCTGGTGATCGCACAGGTGGTCGTGTCCCTGCTTCTTCCGAAATCCTACCTGCTCACTGCGATTACCGATTGGATCACCGTCGTCCTGATGGTCTCCATCTCGGTTGCTTTTGCTAGGAACGCCTTCAGCAGCAACCGCCAGCAACGCCTGGTGTGGATCCTTCTGGCCGGCGGTTACGCCATCGAAGTCAGCAGCCAGATCTTGGGGATGTACTGGGAGTTGGTGCGGAAACAAACGCCCACGCTGAGCTTGGCTGATGCCTTGGTTTTTCTAGCCTGGACGGTCCTTATTCTAGCCTTCGCTCTGCGGCCTCATGTGGAGCCGACCCCTCAGCATCAGCGCCTCGGCACCCTTGATCTCCTCTTACTGTTGTTGACCGGCTTGTACCTGTACCTGTTTCTAGTCGTCCCATGGCAGTACCTGGCTCCCGATATCCAGTCCTACGGTGCGGCCTACAAATACCTAGCCCTGTCCCAGGACGTGATCCTGTTAGCCATCGTCATACTCGGCTGGCGGCACAGTTCCGGCCGATGGCGACATTTCTACGCCCTGCTCATGGCCATCATCGCCTGCGACACCGTCATGGAATACGTCGTCGATACGCTCGCTGATTCCGGCGTCTACTTCAGCGGCGGTTGGTACGATTCCACCACCGCAGCCTGTCTCGCCGGCATGACTCTCGCGGCGCTGATGACGCACGGTCTCGAACCCGTGTCGGAACACGGCAATCTCGACAGCGAACGCTACTGGCGATGGGCGTCTCGCCTGGCCGCTCCCGTTACCCTGATCCTGCCCTTGCTGGTGGCCTGGTCGTTCCTCGACCGCACCCTGCCGGCCTCGGTGTGGACATTCCGCATTGTGCTCTCACTGGCCGCGGTTGTAGTGTTCGCTTTTATCGGCATTGTCAAGCAAGCCCGCCTCGAAAAAGAGCTGGCCAATGCCAATCATGAGTTGCTCGACGCTTCCCTCACCGACCCGCTCACCGGCGTTCGCAACCGGCGGTTCTTCGCCAATTCAATCGACGCCGACGTGCAGCAGATCCTGCGCTCCTTTGTGAGCTATCCCTCCCCTGAGCTTCGCAATCGTGATCTGGTTTTCTATCTGATCGATATCGACAACTTCAAGAGCGTCAACGACCAGTTCGGGCACAAGATCGGAGATCAGGTGCTGGCCGAGGTCGCGCGGCGAATCAACTCTGCCGCCCGCCTTTCCGATGCCGTGATCCGCTGGGGCGGCGAAGAATTTCTCCTCCTGTCACGCTACACCGACCGCAAAGAGGCCCACATTCTCGCCACCCGCATTCTAGATTCTGTCGGATATCGGCCTTATCGTGTAGAAGCCACCAACGCGCAACTGCGCGTTACCTGTTCGATCGGGTGGGCGGCTTTTCCGTGGCTGGAGACGGACCCCAAGCTCGTGTCTCACGAGCAGGTGCTAGTGTTAGCCGACTATGCGCTCTACCAGGGCAAGGGCTCGGGAAAAAATCGGGCGGTTGGTCTCCTGCCCGCCGGCGAAACCGTGCGCGGCGGCACCGTCGCCTCCACCATCTACATCAACGGAATCCCCGCCTCCCCGGTAACCACCGAAGGCCCGCAGTTCGACGAAATCTCCGCACCCGCCCAACCCGCAACTCCCCCCAAGACCTCCTCCGCCTCCGCCACCGACTGAATGCGTTATGCCGCCTTCCCCTGTGTTTCCCTGTGAGCCCCCGTGTCCCCTGTGGTGAAGCTCTAAGCCGCGATCGCCCGCCAGTCGCGAATCTACCCGCGAGCAATCCCCGGCACGCGCACTCGAATCGTCTGCGGAACCGCCCGCAGCTTAGCCAGCAGCGCCGCATCGCAATCCCGATTAATGTCGTAAATTGCGTACCCCAACTGCCCGCGAGTATCCAGCACCTGCCGATCGATATTGATCCCCCGATCCGCCAGAATATCGTTAATCGCCCGCAAGATTCCGGGCACGTTATTGTGGATATGCATCAGCCGGTACGATCGCGGCTCCGAGTTCGGATCAAAGTCCAGATGACAATGCGGCAGATTCACGCTCAGCTGAGAATTCCCGCTGGCGAAATAATCGATCATCCGCGCCGAAACAAACTGCCCGATATTCTGCTGCGCCTCCTCCGTGCTGCCCCCAATATGAGGAGTCAGAATCACATTAGCCAGCCCCCGCAGCGGACTCGAAAACGCCCCGCCCGTCTCCGGTTCCGACGGAAACACATCCACCGCCGCCCCCGCCAGCTTCCCGCTCTTCAAATGTCGGGCCAGACTCTCGTGATCCACCACAAACCCGCGGCTAAGATTAATCAGGCAAGCCCCATCCTTCATCCCGCGGATCTCATCTTCGCCAAACAGCCCCTGGTTCTGCGCCTTCCCGTCGACGTGCAAAGTAATCACGTCCGCAGTTTCCAGCAATTCGCGAAAGCTGACCGGCCGCGCGTTCCCGCGAGCCAGAACATGCGCGACATCATGAAACACGACGCGCATGCCCATAGCCTCGGCGAGATCCGACACCTGCGACCCGATCTTTCCATAACCCACAATCCCCAAAGTCAGTCCGCGTACCTCATGCGATCCCTCCGAAGATTTATTCCAAGCCCCGCCGTGGAGCCGCGTGCTAGCCTCAAAAGTCCGCCGCAGGAGCAGGATGATCTCCCCCATAGCCAGCTCAGCCACCGACCGCGAGTTCGAGTGCGGATCGTTAAACACCCCAATCCCCCGCTCGCTCGAAGCCGCCCGATCGATCTTATCGACGCCAATGCAAAACGCTCCCACCGAAACCAGCTCCGGAGCCGCATCCAAAACCGCCGCCGTAATCCGAGTCTTGGATCGAACCCCCAGAATTGAAGTCCCACGCACCTTCTCAATCAGTTCGCGCTCATCCAGCGCGCCCTTAAGCGACTGGACCTCAAATCCCGCCTCTTCAAACTGAGAAGCCGCGACCCCACTAATATTCTCCAGCAATAAAACCTTCAAAGACCCTCCCGGAACTCCAAGCAAAAATGATCAAAGAGAATTATAAGGGTGGGAGTTTCGTATCAGGGTATCGCTTTAGCGATACCGCAACTTCCTCGAATCAGACGCCCCTTTAGGGGCTGGGTGCGAAGGGCCCGCAGTCTCAGTTTTTGGGTGGCGCAGCGCTTCAGCGCTGCGGTAACTGCATTGACTTGAATGCGGCTTTAGCCGCTGAGGCCACACTCTTCGCATCGGCACTTCATTCTTCCCTCCAAAATGTTACAAATATAAGGGGCCAACAGGACAACCGACTCCGCCCCGCATGAATCCTCCAACCGCACTCCGTCATCATTAATGCTTTGGAGGAGAAGAAAATGTCGCAAGTTTTAGAGGAGAAGAAAATGGCGCACGAACTACCCCCCCTGCCGTACGAGTACACGGCGCTCGAACCCACCATCGACGAAAAGACGATGCACCTGCATCACGACATGCATCACGCCGCCTACGTCAAGAACCTGAACGCGGCTCTCGACAAGCATCCCGAACTGCACAAGAAAACCGCGGAAGATCTGATCCGCGACCTGAACGCGATCCCCGAAGACATCCGAGGCGCCGTCCGCAACAACGGCGGAGGCCACGTCAACCACACCATGTTCTGGCAAATCATGAAGCCCAAAGGCGGAGGCGATCCCTCCGGCCCCATAGCCGAAGTAATCAAGAAGACTTTCGGCGACTTCAAAACCTTCCAGGAAAAATTCAACGCCGCCGGTGTAGGCCAATTCGGCAGCGGATGGGTCTGGCTGGCCGGAGACTCCAAAGGTGAAGTAAAAATCCTAAGCACGCCCAATCAGGACAGTCCGCTGTCCCAAGGCCTGCATCCCATCTTCGGCAACGACGTCTGGGAGCACGCCTACTATCTCAAATACAACAACCGCCGCCCCGAATACCTGCAAGCCTGGTGGCAGGTAGTCAACTGGGAAGAAATCAACAAGCGCTACCAATCGTCTCTGAAGAAGTAACGCTAGCTCGTGTGGGGACGCTCGTGTGGGGACGGGCGCCCTCGCCCGTCCAGCCGAGCACAGCTCGGCCCTCACCGCGCCCGTTTGCCGCGCAGCGTAAGATAGATTGCAGATATTCGCTGTTGCATTATTCGGAGGCGGCCATGCGCAACCCCGCGTTAGCTCTTATCCTGTTCGTCCTGGTTTCATTCTTTTCCGCAGCGCAAGAAACCAAGCCAGCTCCCAAGACGGCCATTAGCCCGGTTCCCGTCAAAGCTGCCCGAGAGCTCAACCCGGTAAAGCCCACGCCCGAGTCCATCGCGGAAGGCAAGAAGATCTATACCTACGACTGCGCTACGTGTCACGGCATCAGCGGCGACGGCAAGACAGATATTGCCAAAGACCTGAAGATCCCCGACCTCACCGATCCCACGCTTCAAAAAGATCGCACCGACGGCGAACTCTTCTATATCCTCAAGAATGGCCACGGCGACATGCCTCCCGAAGGCGATCGTGCCAAGCCCGAGCGAATCTGGGATCTGGTCAACTACGTTCGATACCTGGCGAGAAAGCAACCACCCGCCGACCAGAAGCCGTCCAACTAGCGGCTGCGGAAGAAGTCGGTGTTGCACTTAATGTTGGGTGGCGCAGCGGTTCACCGTTGCGATAACGATGTTGCCTTTGATGTTGGGTGGCGCAGCGGTTCACCGGCGTTGTGCTTGCCTTTGGGTGGCGCAGCGGTTCACCGCTGCGATAACCGGATTATTGTCAGAGTCGGCTTTAGCCGCTGCGGTGAGACTGCGGCGGTAGAGTGTGCCCCAATCAGAATGGGATTCATTTACCCTCAAAAAACTCGTTGATCCGCGCCCAATACTTCCGAACAATCAAGTCCGTGCTCAAATGCCCGCCCCGCCGAAGCAATTTCAGTCTTGCGCCCGTAAGCAGAGCAAACTTCTTGACCGACTGATAAGGCACATAAGGATCATCCTGCGCATGAAACATCATGATCTTCGATGGAACAATTTCCGAGGCATGATGAACAGGGTTATAGAACTTCCCGCCACCGAGCTTCTTCCAGTTCTTGTCCGACAGCCGGTACCCATTCCCAAACGCCGCCCGGATATAAGCGGCGTAGCTAGGATTCGAAGTCTCTTTCTTCTGCTCGCGCGAAAGAATCCCCCAATCCACCACCGGACAATTAGCCACCGCCTTCTTCACTCGTGAATCAAGCGAAGAAAGAATAGCCGCCGCCCCGCCAAAACTCCCCCCAATCACAAACACTTCATCCACCCGCACGCGAAATCGCCGTCCAAACGCCAACTCTCGAAACTCTTCTGAGAGTCCGCCAACCACGTCCAGAACATCCATGTGCGGCGACCGCACCAGAAACTCCCCGCCACTCTCCCAGGCTCCCCGGTAGCGCGGATAAAACACCCAGTATCCCTTAGACGAAAGAAATTCAGCCAGTGGTTGCTTGCGAGGAATCGAAGGCATCCCATCGCAAAGAATAATCGCCCGTTGAACCTTCCCAGCACGAGCCGGAGGCAAAAATTCCGTAACAATATCGCGAGCAAATCGTGTCCTGAACATAGCGCCTCCCCCTGCCCCGCTGTCCCCTGTGTTTCCCCGTGCCCCCTGTGGTTAAGCTCTTGACTTCCGCAATCCGCAATCGAACCTTCGCATTAGTAAACCGCAACTGTTCCTATCCTGTGCGCCCCTTGTGCAAATTCCGGTCGCCTAGCGCGACGTCGTCCAACGTAATCTTCCGCGCACCCCTCAAACCCCGCCGTTCGTATGCCAAACGCACCTGCCCTCGACCCATGCTTCATCCGTATTTCTGACCTCCAATCCGCGCCCGGGAATTCCACCGTTGCACAATTCTTATGGTATTGACCCTCCTTCGTCGTGCGCGTACAGTCACCCCACTTGCAAGCGAGCACTCCGCCAAGCGGCGACCCTGCTCGTTGAAAGCGTAACTCGAAAGCCAGAAACCAACACCGCCCTGCCAAAGGGTGAAAGAAAGCGCCACATGAATCCTGAAAACCAATGGACCGTCTACCGCACCCGTTTTCTGGTGCGCGCCCGTCAACTCACCGAACCGCTCCTCTTTACCGACGCTCTCGGCCGCGAACAATCCGGCCGTCCCGGAGACTACCTCGTCGAGTCCTCCGACGGCATAAGACGAATCACCACCCAAGCCATCTTTGAAGACGTCTACGTGCCTCTGGCGCCCGCGTCGCTTCGGTTGTCGGCTCCCGCAGTTCCCGCCGACGGAGCCCCCGCCATGCTCGCCCGTCCTGTGACCCGCGCTTCGCCAGAAGATCGCACCCGCGCCACCGCATAGTGCCCAAAATAGTGCTCAAACCCTGAAACCCTGAAACCCTGAAACTCTGAAACCTTGAAACCTGGCTCCACTTTCCCAACTCGGTACCCTTACAACTTTCGGGCCACAAGATGTTGCGTTTCCCTCTTGACAGGCACCATATACGGGAGTACGTTAAGCATCCCAGAGCACTTTTTAGCAGACCTCCGTGAAGGAGGCAATGATCATAAACACCGGGGCGAGACTCAAAGTTGAGGTGACTTCGCGTCTTCCCCTTCACGGGAAACCATCCCTCCGGAGTGGATGGAAAAGCAGATGAACTAGCGGTGATTTCCCCCGGTTTGCCCAAGCCCGGCATCCCCTCCGGGGGGATTCATCAACAAAATTGAGAGCGGACCCAGCACTGCTGCAGCCCGCTCGTGTACAGACGGGGCTTGCCCCGTCTCCGTAACATCCAGGAGCCCCGATGGAAGGTTTGATCGAACTAGTTGCCGCCTGTTTTGCTCGCCATGGCGTCGAATGCCCGACTGGCGATCTTCAGCTGCCCCGTCCGAACTCAGTCCAGGCGAGCCCCGCTGAGCCGACCCTTACCACCGCGCTCCCAGAGCGCGATTACCGAAAAGGTTTGCAAGGCGATCCGGCTCCATAATGAGTGGCTGAGGTTCGTATCAGGGCATCGCTTTAGCGATGCCGGGAGTTCTTAGAAATCAAACGCCCCTTTAGGGGCCGGGCGACGAGCCGCAGAAGGCCGCGCCGCCGTTAGGCATTCATAAAATGCGCGTCCAATGCAAGATCAACTGTTTTTTGCCATCATCTAATTAGGAGAAGGAAATGCCCGAAGTGCGCGACCAAGTCAAAACTCAAACCGCCGCCAGCACCACGAATAAAAAGAAGGCTCAAGGCCTGACCTTCCGCCGCTTCTTCACCAAGCCCGGCGTCTCCCCATACAACGAAGTCGAGTGGGAACTTCGCAACGCTCAGATTACCGACTCCCAGGGAGGCATAATCTTCGAGCAGAAAAACGTCGAAGTCCCCAAAGACTGGTCCATGACCGCGACCAACATAGTAGCCTCGAAATATCTTCACGGACAGATCGGCACCGATGAGCGCGAGACCGGCGTGCGCCAGCTAGTAGCCCGTGTAGCCGAGACCATTCGCGACTGGGGCATGAAAGACGGATACTTCCGCAGCTCCGAAGACGCCGCCACCTTCCACGACGAACTAGTCCACCTCTTAGTCCGCCAGCACGTGGCCTTCAACTCCCCCGTCTGGTTCAACGTAGGCTGCGAGCGCGTAGAGCCCAAGTCCGACGCCACCAACTGGCACTGGAACTTCACCACCCAGCAGGTAGAATTCGGCGTTACCGGATACACCCGCCCGCAATGTTCCGCCTGCTTCATCAATTCAATCAAAGACTCGCTCGATTCCATCCTCACCCTGGCCAAGACCGAAGGCATGCTCTTCAAGTGGGGATCCGGCACCGGCACTAATCTCTCCCCGCTGCGCTCCTCCACCGAAGTTCTAAGCGGAGGCGGCACTGCCAGCGGCCCGCTAAGCTTCATGAAAGGTTTCGACGCCTTCGCCGGAGTAATCAAGTCCGGAGGCAAGACCCGCCGCGCCGCCAAGATGGTCATCCTGAACATCGACCATCCCGACATAGTCGACTTCATCAACTGCAAAAGCAAAGAAGAAGCCAAAGCCCACGCGCTGGTAGCCCAGGGATACGACGGCTCCCATCCCGACTCCGACGCCTACAGCAGCATCTTCTTCCAGAACGCGAATAACTCCGTCCGCGTAACCGACGACTTCATGGTAGCCGTAATGCGCGACACCGATTTCTCCACCAAAGCCATAGTCGACGGCCGCGTAGTCAACACCTACAAAGCCAAAGACCTGATGCAGAAAATTTCCGAAGCCACCTGGCAATGCGGCGATCCCGGAATGCAATACGATTCCACCGTCAACCGCTGGCACACCTCGAAGAACACAGCCAGAATCAACGCCTCGAACCCCTGCAGCGAGTACATGTTTCTGGACGACTCCGCCTGCAACCTGGCCAGCCTGAACCTGCTGAAGTTCGCACCCAACGGCACCTTCGACGTAGAAGCCTACCGCCATGCCGTGGACGTAGTAATCACCGCCCAGGAAATTCTGGTAGACAACGCCGGCTACCCCACCGAAATCATAGGCAAGAACTCGCACGACTATCGCCCGCTAGGCCTGGGCTACGCCAACCTCGGAGCCTTACTAATGGCCGCCGGCCTGCCCTACGACTCAGACGCCGGAAGAGACTACGCCGCCTGTGTAACCGCCATAATGTGCGGCGAGGCCTATCTCCAATCATCACGAATAGCCGAGCAATGCGAGCCACTAACTCCCATCACCGACACCGTACAAACCAGGCTAGGAGTAACCACCGCCGATAACATGCCCGGAGCCGCCTGCCCCGGCTGGTACATAAACCGCGAGCCATTCTTAGATGTAATAAGAATGCACAGGGCCAGCGTAAACAACATAGGAACTAGTGTGGGGACGGGCATTCCTGCCCGTCCAGCCGAGCGAAGCTCGGCAGCCACCCAACTGCCCGAGTTAGTAGAAGCCAGCAAGCAATGCTGGGACGAAGCCCTATCCCACGGAGAAAAGCACGGCTACCGCAACTCCCAAGTAACCGTCCTGGCCCCCACCGGCACCATAGGCTTCATGATGGATTGCGACACCACCGGCATCGAGCCCGACCTGGCTCTCATCAAGTACAAAAAACTGGTAGGCGGAGGCATGATCAAGATCGTAAACAACACCGTCCCCAGCGCCCTCTTCAAGCTCGGATACACCCACGAGCAGACCGACGCAATCGTGAGCTACATAGACGCGACCGGCACCATCGAAGGCGCCCCGCACGTAAAAGACGAGCACCTGGCGGTCTTCGATTGCTCCTTCAAGCCCGCCAAAGGCACGCGCTCCATCCATTACATGGGACACCTGAAGATGATGGCCGCCGCCCAGCCCTTCATCTCCGGAGCAATCTCAAAAACCGTCAACCTGCCCAACGCCGCGACCGTAGACGATATTTCCGAAGCCTACATCCAGGCCTGGAAGCTAGGCCTGAAAGCCGTAGCCGTCTATCGCGATGGCTGCAAGCAATCGCAGCCACTCTCCGCGGCCGGCAGCAAAACCGCGAACTCCACCAAAGACGATGCCGCCCGTAATGCCGCGGCCATGGCGCTAGCCCAGGACGACGACCTGAACGCACCGCCCCGCGCACGGCGCCACAAGCTGAAAGGTGAGCGCATGTCCGTCACGCACAAGTTTAGCGTCGCTGACCACGAAGGCTATCTCACCGTGGGTCTGTACCCGAGCGGCGACCCAGGCGAGATCTTTATCAAGATGGCGAAGGAAGGTTCGACTGTTTCCGGTCTCATGGACAGCTTCTCGTGCGCTATCTCGATCGCCCTACAGCACGGCGTACCACTGCGCCTGCTTTGTGAGAAGTTCGCGCACACTCGCTTTGACCCGAGCGGCTGGTCGAGCAATCCCGACATCGGCTTTTCGAAGTCGATCATGGACTACATTTTTCGCTGGCTGCAGCTGCGCTTTCTGACTGGACAGCAGCAGCTACTGTTCGACAACCTGCGACCCAAGTCCTGGTCGGCTCCGGAGCCATACGATCCAAGCAAAGGAGAGATTCCCTGGGCCAGCGCGGATTCCCAAAACCCGCCCGCTCAGGGCAAAGTCCACGCTGCGGACGCTCTCGCCGCCTTTGTCGACATGGGAGACGCTCCCAGCTGCCACGTCTGCGGCTCCATCATGGTGCGCAACGGCAGTTGCTACAAATGCATGAGCTGCGGCAGCACCAGCGGCTGCAGTTGATCAGCTCGCGTAGGGACAGCCGCCATCATCGGCTGTCCGCGGAGCAAAGCCCCGCAGGGCTTTTGTGTAGGGCATGGATTTTGGGTAGGGCACGGCTTCAGCCGTGCCAAACAAGAACCAAACCTCGACGGCTTTAGCCGCTGAGGTTAACAAGTCGTGAGAGGTTGAAGACGTCCAGCTGTGAGGAGGGCATGGCGAACGCCATGCCCTATTTTATTTTTGCCAGCCTTATGAGAACTCGGCTATTTTGGAGGTCACTGTGAAAACCAAAGGCTTCACCGTAACTGTCACCTTGGGCCTGTTCGGAGCCATCCTCCTCTGCTTGTGGCGGATTACGCGCGGTGTTGGAACGCAGACCGAAGCCTTGTTGTTAAGTGTAATTTTGACGATTGTTTCAATCGTAATTTCGTGGATAGCAGCTAGTTACTATGCCAACTACTCTTATGACGAGAACCTACGTGTCTTCGCATTGAAGGCAGCCGAAAAGGTCACAAACCTATCTAACGAGCTAGCGCGGCTGTCAGCTTTTCTACAACAGGAGCTGGAGTCCACCGAATACGATTCACCGCGCGAAGAACTGCTTCACCGGGACGCGAGAATTGAAGCTGCAATTCACATAATCAATACACTTAAGTCTGTTAATGATAGGTCCTTGAGTGATTGGCAAGGCGTGATCGGGGACGAAATCTCTGCGCAGCGCGAAGTACAGGAGCAACGAGAGGAGCATCTCAGAGAGCTGATTGAGCGGGTGGAATCCTTGCCCAGCCAACGAGAAGAGGATACGCCGCAACAGGAAGACGAGACAGCAGGCCTGCGTTCAGAGGTTGAGTCAATCAGAAAGGACCTCAGGGTCTTAGCTACACAAGTAGGCGGCGTACCAGTGCGAAGCGCAACGAAGGAGCAGCGCCAGAAAATACAAAAGGAGTGTCCTGCCTGTCAAAAAACGGTGAACTATCAGCAGAGACCTAAGCCGGAAAGCTTCAAATACCTAAAGTGCAAAAACTGCGGAGCCAAGCTATTCTCTCGCTACTCGAATGGAGAATTCTCACTGCAAGTATGGGCGGATCAGGAAATGCCGTTTACGTGTCCGGCTTGCTCGCAGCGGACGGCAGCACTGGTAAATCCGGTACCTGGCAGCCACCAAACTGTCGCATGCTCTCGGTGTGACGCTACGCTGGCAGTCACCCGTACATCGTCCGGAATTACCGTGAAGAGTGCCGCCGGGGTTTCGGCGCAAGTGAACCGCTCTGTCAATGAGGAGCTCTTGCAACAGGTGACCGCTGCCATGCCTCCCCAACCTTGGCCGAGCGGCACAGGCAAATCCGTCGGTCGGCAGCTGGGGCTAAACCCGAGCACAATGGCTGAAGCAATAACGGAGTTGACGAGGCGAGGGGTGTTTAAAGTACAGGTAAACGGCCAGCTATATGTACCCGAAAAAGAGGCTAGTCTCCCCGCAACCTCGTTGTAGGAGGCGGGTGGCCCACCCTTGAGCGGTTCTATGGTTTTCGTCCGCATCACCCAACTGGGGGTGCCCCATTCTTGCGCGTTCTTTGCGCAAGGGTGGGAACCACGGCAGCATGGGGCGCCTGATCGGCCGCGTGCCCAGGATTTGAGCCCTCACTCCTCTTTCTCAACGCCGTCATCGACCCAATGGTGGCCGCACGAATCGCAAGACCATTCGAATTTTTGCGAGGACTCATCCTTAGCATCTGCCAGCTCCGAGGTTCGGCCCACAAAGACGACTTCCGTGGAATGGCACTTGGGACAGCGCACCGCAACCTCGTCAAGCTCCTCTTCCACTTTCGGAGTCGGATCGTCCTCAGGCTCGTAGTGCGACATTGCCGACCGAGCCCAAGGCATACCGATCTGCATGATTTGCACGCCGACCCCGCTGGAGAAATTCGAGGTCACCTTGTCCACGCCCGTAGCTTTTTCTTTTCCCATGAAAAATGGAATTCCCGCTCCATCAAGAATGGTCTGCAACTGAAGCGCGTCGCGCTCGCTCCATACGGTGCAAAGCTCAACCAGTTTGCGGTCTTCGTCATAAGCCGAATCGGGTTCGAGATCGTAAACCCCATCGCGAAATTTCAGCGGTTCGCGTTTGAAAGCAGCCGTCTTATCGAACTGCGACTCGAACTGCGGCGCATTAACCAGCGAAGCCTGAATCTGCGACGGCGACGGACCAGATTTCTCCTCGTCCGCCACCTCAGCCTTAAGTCCGCGCGACCGGACCTCGTTCGCCAGAGCCTCCTGGGCAAAGGGCGTCAATTCGGAGCTTTGCGGCAAGAGGACAAGGAGTTCCTCATCACTCATCCGCCGATAGCGCTCGGCCATGCGAAGAAATTCTCCAGCTCCCGGATCAAGAGTCCCCATAGTCGTCGGAATGATATACGAGTAACAAGACAGGAATCACGCCGGAAGTTTCCGAGCAGCCGCGACTCGCGCAATCCCTTGCAGATCGTCAGTAAGTCGAACGTCAGACCAACCAGCCAAAAGACGCCGAACGCCCGCAGCAATCGTCCCGCTGATTTCGAAGATCAGCCAACCACCAGGCTTGAGCACAATCTGAGCCTGTGGAATCAGTCGCTCGATCACTTCGAGCCCAGTTGGTCCAGCAAACACCGCATTGCGCGGCTCGAATTTGCGGACTTCAAGCTGCACCGAATCTTCTTCCGCTTCGCCCACGTAAGGAGGATTAGAAACCACAAAATCAAAAGCAGCCGGAGAAAATCCGTCCAGCAAATCTCCCCGATGAAACTCGATCCGAGAAGTAAGCTCAAGCCGAGCCGCATTAGCCCGAGCAACGTCCAGCGCCTCAGCAGAAATGTCAGTAGCGTGGATTTCAGCCGCAGCCAGTTCCGAAGCCAGAGCCAGCGCAATCGCCCCCGATCCAGTCCCCACATCAACGACGCGCAACTCGTGTGGCGCGGACATTCCTGTCCGCGGCCGTTGATCTTGTTCTTGTTTTTGCTTTTGCCTCAAATCAGCGTCCAAGCCCAACTCCAGCACCGCCTCGACCACATGCTCCGTCTCCGGACGAGGAATCAGCACCGCAGGAGACACGATCAAATCCAGCCCCCAGAACTCCTGATGCCCAGTGATGTACTGCGCCGGAACGCCATCAGCGCGGCGAGCGAGAGCAACGTCATAGCGCAAGATTTCGTCAGCAGTAAGTTCCCGCTCCGGATGCGCATAGAGATAAGCGCGGTCGCAGCCAAGCGTAAACATGATGAGGAGTTCCGCATTCATGCGCGGAGAAGGAACACAAGAAGAGGTCAGCCGTTCAACAGCCGCATTCAGAGCCTGGCGAAGTTGCACAACCTTATTTCACCACAGAGACACAGAGACACAGAGAAAAACAACCGATAGGAAAAACGAAAAGAGAATCAAAGGGACATATAAGCTCTAAAACCGCCACGGTCGCGCAAACGACCAACGACGAACGACCAACGACTACCTCAAACCACGCCCGCCGTTTCCTGCTTAAGCTTCTCCGCCTGATAGTGCGTAGTGAGCGCGTCAATCACCGGTTGCAGCTTCCCATCCATCACCTGCTCAAGCTGGTGAATGGTGAAGCCGATGCGATGATCCGTAAGCCGGTTCTGGGGAAAGTTGTAGGTCCGGATCTTCTCCGAGCGGTCGCCCGATCCGACCATCTGCTTGCGTTCTTTGGCCAGCGCGTCCTGCTGTTTCTGCATCTCGACTTCATACAGCCGCGAGCGCAGCACGCGCATGCCTTTTTCGCGGTTCTTGATCTGCGACTTCTCATCCTGACAGCTGACCACCGTGCCCGTCGGAATATGCGTGATCCGCACCGCCGAATACGTCGTGTTAACCGATTGTCCGCCCGGTCCCGACGAACAGAACGTATCGATGCGCAGGTCTTTAGCCTCGATCTTGACGTCCACTTCTTCCGCTTCCGGCAGCACCGCCACCGTGATCGCCGAAGTGTGCACTCGTCCTTGCTGCTCGGTCGCAGGCACGCGCTGCACGCGATGCACGCCGCTCTCGTATTTCAGGCGCGAATAGACACGGTCGCCCTCAATCAGCGCGATCACTTCTTTCAGCCCGCCCACGCCCGACTCCGACGTGGAGAGCACTTCCACCTTCCACTTCTGCGTCTCGGCATAGCGGTTGTACATGCGGAAGACTTCCGCCACAAACAACGTCGCTTCGTCGCCGCCCGTTCCGGCGCGAATTTCGAGGACCACGTTCTTCTCGTCGTTCGGATCCTTCGGCAGCAGCAGAACCTTCAGCTCTTCCTCAACGGCCACGATGCGCGCGTCGAGCTTGGCGAGCTCCTCTTCGGCATAGGCTCGCATCTCGGGATCGGTTTCATCCACAAGCACAGCTCGGCTCTCGGCGATGCCGCGCTTCAGATCCTTGTACTCGCGATACCTCTCGACGATCCCGGCGACTTCGCTGTGCGCCTTGGCAGTCTTCTGGTATTTCGCCGAATCATTCGTAATGTCCGGCGACAAGAGCGCTTGTGTCAGCTCTTCGTAGCGGATTTCGATTTGGTCCAAGCGTTCAAACATAGGTTGACAGTTCTCGCTTTAGGCGATTCGTTCATTCATGGTAAGGCATCTTTCTGTTTCGCCGTTAGATCTTGAAAGTCCGCTTTCAGTCGGCTCCCCAGCACCGTCTCCCAGCGCGCTGTAAGCTCCCTCGCACTGTAGCGTTGAACAACTTTTCGCTCGGACAAGGAGACCAAATAGCCCGCGAAGTATCCACGATCGCAAGAACTGTCATAGGTAACTTCGGCGACCACCAAAAGCTGACCGCTATCCACCCATTTGACAGCGCCGATGTCGGCTTCCTCCACGTAGCGCTTGTTATTTGCGTCCCAAGTTTCGCACTTGTGGTGACGATTGAACTCATGCTGGACTATCTCGTTGATATCTGCCATACGCTCAATTCGACGACCGTTGATCCGGTAGGCCTCGGTGTGAAAGCCTTGAACTCCGGCGCGATTTTCGCTCTGAGTCAGATAAAATTCCCTGCCATCGGGGCCCCATCCTAACTCAGCGTTCTCAGCCACACGATCTTTTCCTGAGGAAAGCGCAGACCTTTTGCCCCCAATCTCTAGCGACCAAGTGTCATAGCCGACTCGCAGGACCGCTCCCTGGTCGGGGGACTCAAGTCGCATTTCACGCGTGTAATCCCGCCCCTTGTATTGCGGGCAGAGACGGGTTGCTTCGGAGGACCACTGACCTTGTGTGCCTGTCGGAGGACACTCTGAATTTGCTGTCTGCGGAAGACCGCGAACCGTGGCGATCGCGAACAACAGCAACAAAACCGTTCTCATAAGACACCTTTGATAGTCATTGTAGGGGTTTTACGAAGAACCGAGGACTGGGAACTAAACGATGCGGTGGGCACCGCTAGGCAATTACCAATTCGCCGCCACGCTGTTTTTCGAGCTTCATGGCTTCATCCAGCGCCAGGATGGCGCATTCTACTTCGCGATCATCCGGCGGCTGAGTCGTAATCCGTTGCAGCCACAATCCCGGCGCCGTCATCAGCGCAAACAGCGAGCCCCGATGCTTAGCGGCAAACCGAATGATCTCGTAGGAAACGCCCGCAATCACCGGGAGCAACGCGATGCGAATGCCGAATCGAGCCCAGAACGTATGCACCGGAATCGCCATGTACACCAGCATCGAGATGATCATCACCGTCATCAGGAAGCTGGTTCCGCAGCGTGGATGATACGTCGAATATTTCTGCACCGTCGCGGTCTCGAGCGAATCGCCGTTCTCAAACGCAAACACCGTTTTGTGCTCGGCTCCGTGATACTCGTACACCCGCCGAATGTCTTTCCACAGCGAGATGCCCCACACAAAAAGCAGAAACATCCCAATCCGAATCAGCCCGTCTACCAGGTTAAACACAATCTGCTGCCCGAAAACCGGATCCACCTTCTTCAGTTCTGTAGTTGCGAGCAGGGGCAGGTACTTATACATAAAGATGAAAAAGGCGACGGAGAAAGCGATATTCAGTCCCGCCATCCAGCCGCTAATTTCAAACTTCTTGCTCTGATTTTTATTCGCGGTATCGTTATTCGGAGCATCGCCGTCGGATAATCCTTCCAGCGCCGCATTGGCCGAGAAGTTCAGCGCGCGGAAGCCCAGCGTCATCGCGTGCCCCAGCGTCATTACGCCACGCACCACCGGCCAGCCCATCCACTTATGCTGTTCGGAAGGCCGCTCCAACGGCTCGCTGTGAGTCACAATCTCGCCCGACGGCTTGCGCACGGCAATGCCCCAGGCATGCGGCGAACGCATCATCACGCCCTCTAACACCGCCTGCCCTCCGACGAGCGTTTCCTCTCCGCTCTCCAGAGCCGGCAGCAGTTGCACCGCCGCCAAAAACCGCAAGATTTGCCGCCAACGTCGCATAGGCATTGGATGATACTAAGGGAGGAACGACTCCAGTTGAACAGAATATCATAGTCGCCCGCACCCACCGACAAATCAAGCAACTGGTTGTTTTTCAATCGGATAGGGAAGCCCAGACTCAGTGAGCGTGGTCGTGCCGGGAGCCATCGTGCTCGCCGTGTTCTTCCTCCCGCACCGCGATCACGCAACTATGGGCCGTCTCGCACACCACGTGTTCCAATTGGATCGTCGTATGGTGGATGCCAAACCCCTGCCCCAGTTTCTCGTTGATCTCGCGCAGAATCGCGTCGCTCTCCGAAGTCGCCATGTCCGCGATCTTCACATGCGCCGAGAGCGCGTGGTTCTCTGAGCCAATGCTCCACAGATGCAAATCATGGACGTCGCTGACGCCCGCGATCGTCCGCATTGCCGATTCCACCGCCTCCAGACTCATGCCGCGCGGCGTACCCTCCAGCAGAATATTCAGCGTCTCGCGCACAATGCCGATGCTCGACCACAAAATCAGCGCGCCGATCCCAAACGATAGCGCCGCGTCGATCCAGTATTGTCCCGTCCACAGGATGGCAAACCCACCCACAATCACGGCCGCGGTTGAGAGCGTGTCGCCCACCTCGTGCAGCAGCGCGCTGCGGACATTCACGTCTCGCCCCGAACGCCACAACAGCAGCGCGATCACTCCATTCATCACCACGCCCGCCGCCGCCACGCCGATCATCACCCGGGCGCGCACTTGCTCGGGATGCTGGATCCGCTGAAACGCCTCGTAGAAAATGACGAACGAAACCACCACCAACGACAGCGAATTGACCAAAGCCGCCAGCACTCCCGCGCGCCGGTATCCGTAGGTCTTGGTCGCGCTCGGCGGCCGCCCTTCCAGAAAAACCGCGACCAGCGACAACAGCAACGCCAGAAAGTCAGAGAGGTTATGTCCCGCCTCGGAAAGCAAGGCCAAAGAGTGCGAGCGGATACCGGCAAACACCAGCAGGACGACGTAAACCATGGTGACGGCCAGCGAAATGCGCAGCACCCGCCCCGTCCCATGCGAATGTCCGTGTCCCGCGTGCGAGTGCATGTCACTAGGATAGCGCAAGCAAGCTCGTGTGGGGACGGGCGCCTCGCCCGTCCGCGTAGGGACAGCCGCCCTCGGCTGTCCAAGCCGAGCGCAGCTCGGCCACCGCAAGCAGCTCCACGCCCGTTGCCCAAGTTCAGTGGCGCAACCCCGCCTACCCGCGCTATCCTTCTCACCGCACCCGGAGGACAACGTGAAGAAGACTCTCTTGATTCCAGCCTTGCTGTTACTAGCCGCGTCAGCGCCCGCCCAAACAATGCCCGCCCAAACAATGCCCGCCCAAACAATGTCCGCTCAAACCGCACCCGCGCCAACGAAGAACCCCGTCAGCAGCGCGCTTCGAGACATCCTGCCCGGCCGCCAGAAAAATACCATCGCGGCCATAGAAGCCATGCCGGCCGACAAATTCAATTACAAGCCCACCCCCGACCAGATGACGTTCGGCCACCTCGTCGCGCACATGGTGGAAGCGAATAACGCGTTGTGCAGCAAAGCCGCCGATGTCCCCGTTCCCAAGGCAGAGGAAGTGAAAGACACGGATGCGAAAGATAAACTCGTCTCCGCGCTCAAGGCGTCATTCGATTTTTGCGCCGACGCGCTCTCGAAAATGGATGACTCAAAATTAGGCGAGACTTTGGAGATCTTCCACGGACACCAGGGTTCGCGCGCCTGGGCCAGCCTGGTTCTCGCCAGCAGTTGGGCCGACCACTACGCCGAAGCCGCAATGTATCTGCGCCAGAACGGGATATTGCCGCCGACCGCAAAGAAATGAAGTGTGATTAGCTCGTGTGGGGACGGGCGCCCTCGCCCGTCCAAGCCGAGCGCAACTCGGCCCTTGCGTGCCGCATAAAACATCTCGCAGGTGAAACGGACCGCCTACCCGACCAGCTCTTCCAACTCCTCCTCTCCAATCACGCTAACTCCCAACTCCCGAGCCTTATCCAGCTTCGATCCCGCATCGCTCCCCGCCACCACATAGTCCGTTTTCTTACTCACCGATCCCGAAACACGCCCGCCCGCATCCTCAATCATCTTCTTCGCTTCGTCCCGCGTATGGCGCGCCAGCGTGCCTGTCAACACAAAAGTCTTTCCCGCCAGCTTCGTTCCTTTTTCTTTCCTCTGTCCAGTGAACGTCAGCCCCGCCTTTCGCAGATCGCTCACCAGCTTGCGATTATGTTCATCGCCGAAAAATTCCACGATGCTCTCCGCGATCCGCGGCCCCACTTCGTTCACTTCCTCCAGTTCCTCCGCGCTCGCCTTCATAATCGCGTCCAGCGATCCGAAGTGCTCCGCCAGAAACTGCGCCGTGCGCTCGCCCACAAACCGTATTCCCAGGCCATAAATCACGCGCTCCAGCGGCAGCTTCTTCGAAGCATCGATCTCCGCCAGCACGTTCTCCGCCGATTTCTCGCCCATGCGGTCGAGTTGGAGCAGATCATCTTTCGTCAGCTTGTAAAGATCAGCAACGTTCTTCACCAGGCCGCGTTCGGCGAGCTGATTCACCAGCACCTCGCCCAGTCCATCGATATTCATCACGTGCCGTGAAGCAAAATGCAAAATCGTCCCCTGCAATTTCGCCGGACAATTCGCATTCACGCAGCGATGGTCCGCTTCGCCCGGCGTGCGCACCACATTGCCGCCGCACACCGGACAATGCTCGGGCATTTCGAACTGCTTGTGGCCACGCGGGTGATCTTTATCTTCGACCACCTTTACCACTTTCGGAATCACATCGCCGCCGCGCTCGACCTCGACCCAGTCGCCGATCTTCACGCCGAGTTGCTCGATAAAATCCATGTTGTGCAAAGTAGCGCGCGACACGGTAGTTCCGCCGATCGGAACCGGCTTGAGCCACGCCACCGGTGTCAGTTTGCCGGTGCGCCCAACGTTGGGGACGATGTCCTCGATCTGCGTCACCGCTCCGCGAGCCGCGAATTTGTAAGCAATAGCCCACCGCGGAGCCTTCCCAGTGAACCCCAGTTCCCGCTGCCACGCCGTCCGGTCGACTTTGACGACGATCCCGTCAATCTCGTAAGGCAGCGATTCGCGCTTCGCTTCCCAGCTTTGAATAAATTTCCAGACTTCTCCTAGATTTTTCGCCAGCTTCCGGTTCGGATTCACTTTGAACCCCGCCGCCTCCATCGCATCCATGGCCTTGGATTGCCGGTCGAAAAAAGTTTGTCCATCCTTTAATAGGAAGTAGGCGAAGTAGTCCATGCGGCGCTGCGCGGTAATGGAAGGTTCGAGTTGCCGCACCGTTCCCGCCGTAAAGTTGCGTGGATTCGCAAAGGTCGCGAGCCCCTGCCGTTCGCGCTCTTCATTCAACTTGCGGAAGGCGGCAAGCGGCATGAGCATTTCGCCGCGGACTTCAAAGTCAGAGGGAATCCCGGCTTTCTTCAACTTGTCCTTCGAAATCGACAGCGGGATGGAACGCACCGTGCGCACATTCAAAGTCACGTCTTCGCCAATGCTGCCATCACCGCGCGTGATGCCGCATTCCAGGCGCCCATCGTTGTAGACCAGCGCCAGCGACATGCCATCCAGCTTCAATTCGCACATGTATTCGAGGTCGGTCCGCCCGCTAAGCTCATGCACGCGCCGCTCCCAGTCGCGCAGTTCTTCTTCGCTGTAAGCGTTGTCGAGCGAAAGCATCGGAGAAGAATGCTTAGCCTTAACAAACCCCTCACGCGGCTTGCCTCCCACGCGCTGCGTAGGCGAGTCCGGCGTAATGAGCTTTGGATGCTGCGCCTCCAACCGCTTGAGCTCGTTCATCAGCTTGTCGAAATCGGCGTCTTCTATCTCGGGCGCATCGAGCACGTAATAGCGATATTCGTGGTGCCGAATCTTCTCGCGCAGAGCTTCGATTTTCTTCTCGATGGCGGAACTGGACATGTCTGGGGAATTATAGTGCGGGGAGTTGCGATAATTTGTTGGAGTTTGTCATCCCGAGCGAAGCGAGGGATCTGCATCTTGCGGCGAACTGCAGATCCCTCGCTCCGCTCGGGATGACAACTGAGACCTGAGACCTGAGACCTGACAACTGACAACTGGCTACTGCTTCTTAGCCTTCCGAATCCGTCCCCGCCCCAGCGCTCCGCGCCCCACGCTTGACGGAGGCTTCTTCATCCCTTCCAGCAATTCCTTCAGCACGGTCGCGTTGTTGCGCTCCACGTTTCGCGACGCATACAGCAGCGTGACTCGCCGCTTACCCTCCGCCAGATGGTGCAGCTTCTCCACCGCCGCGGAACCTTTCTCATTTACCAACTCTTTAAGATAGCGTTTCCGGAATATGCTCCACCCCTCCGGATTCGCATGAAACCACTGCCGCAACTCGTCCGAAGGGGCCACTTCGCGCATCCAGAACTTGAGCGCCGCGGCTTCTTTCGTCAGCCCGCGCGGCCATAAACGATCCACCAGCACACGCACTCCGTCCGAAGCAGAGGCAGCCTCGTAAACGCGTTTGACCACAACGCCCATGCCTTCCCGTATTATCCTACCTCTGGCGCCGCCTTGCAGCCGTGCCGCAATCATCATGAAATTCTTTATGCAGATTTCTCCCTGTCTCCGCGTCTCGGTGGTAATCATCGCTCTGCTGGCGCTCGCTGGTTGCGATGTCGAGCGCCGCAAATCCGACGCCGAACTCGGCCTCAGCCCGCAACAAGCCGAAGGTAGACGGCTCTACGACAACTATTGCGATCGCTGCCATGAGCCCTACTCGTCACGCGGCAAGAAAGGTCCGGGCCTGAAAGGCGTGTTCAAGCAGCAGTACCTGCCCCTCAGCGGACTGCCCGCGAACGACGATCGCCTGACCGACATCATCAAGTTTGGACGAGCCAAAATGGAAGGCTTCGGCCAGGTTATGACCGACCAGCAGATCAAAGATTTGTTAGCCTACCTGCACACACTGTAGCCCGTATGTGTAGCGCGGGCGCCCTCGCCCGCGTGACGGTCTGCAGCGAGGCCGCACCCGCGACAGCCCCTAAAGCGCGAAGCGTCCGCGAGTGATGTCCCCGCGACAGCAAGCTGTGGCATAATCGCCCCGAGTGTCCACCGTCAACCAATCCGCGCTCTTCCAAAAACTCCCCTCAACCGACGAGCTACTCCGCCACCCCGGTATTCAGGCCCTGATCGAACGCGAGGGCCACGCCGCCGTCGCCGAAAGCATCCGCGTTGTGCTCGCGCGCCTCCGCCAGGAAATCAGCAACCACCAACTCGATGATAGGTCCCTCGACCTCGCACTCGGCGGTCTGTCCGCGGCCATCGAGCGTCAACTCCGCCAGTCGCTGAGTTACTCGCTACTTCCACTAATCAACGCCACCGGCGTGATCCTGCACACCAATCTAGGACGAGCGCCCCTGGCCGCCGCGGCCCTCGATCACGTCCGCGCAACCGCCAGCGCCTATTCCAATCTGGAATTCGACCTATCCACCGGCGAGCGCGGCAAGCGCGACGCCCACGTAGATCGCCTGTTCCAAAAACTCCTCGACGAACACGTAGGGACAGCCGCCCCCGGCTGTCCAGCCGAGCAAAGCTCGGCGACGGTCTCCGCCATCTCGACGATCGTCGTCAACAACAACGCCGCCGCCGTTCTGCTGGCGTTGAACTCGCTGGCCGAGGCCGGCGAAGTCATCGTCTCCCGCGGAGAACTAGTCGAAATCGGTGGCTCATTCCGCATCCCCGACGTGATGTCGAAGTCGAATGCCACGCTGCGCGAAGTCGGCACCACCAACCGCACGCGCATTGCCGATTACGAACACGCCATCAACGACCGCACGCGCCTCCTGCTCCGCGTGCATCGTTCCAACTTCGAAATCACCGGCTTCACCGAGCAGCCCGCGCTCGACGAACTGGTCGCTCTGGCCCATCGCCGCAAGCTTCCGCTCATGGAAGACCTGGGCAGCGGCGCGCTCTTCGATCTGCGTTCGGTCGGAATCACCGGCGAACCGGGCGTACTCGACAACCTGCGCGCCGGCATCGATCTCGTCACCTACAGCGGCGACAAACTTCTCGGCGGTCCGCAAGCCGGATTGATCAGCGGCCGCGCCGATCTGGTCGCGCGCATGCGCTCGAACTCGCTGTTCCGCGCACTGCGCGTCGATAAGCTCACCTACGCCGCGCTCGAAGCCACGCTGCTCGCCTACGTAAAGCGCGACCACGACGCCGTGCCCGTGCTGCGCATGATGCGCCTGTCGAAAGACGAAATCACGCGCCGGGCCGAAAGAATCGTTTCCCAGGTTGAATCGGCTCATCTCAAGCGCCTCAGGCTGGAGCTCCTCGATGGCGAATCGGTCCTGGGCGGCGGCGCCGCCCCGTCGGCCGTTCTGCCCACGCGCCTGATCGCGCTTACCCACGCCGATCACAGCGCCGACGAATTGAACGCCCGCCTCCGTGCCACGACTCCGCCCGTAATCGCCCGAGTAGAAGAAGGTCGAGTTCTGCTAGACCTGCGCACCGTCCATCCCGACCAGGATGCAAACCTCGCCACTGTCCTGGCATCTCTAACCTGAGACCTGAGACCTGACACCTGACCAATTGCCAATTCCAAATTACCGATTAACAATGTTTCCATGATCCTCGGCACCGGAGTGGACATCGCCGAAGTTCCTCGCATCCGCGAAAGCATCGAACGCTTCGGGGACCGCTTTCTTCATCGCGTCTTCACCGACGGCGAAATCCGCTACTGCGAACGAAAAGCCCGCCGCTTTGAGAGTTATGCCGCGCGCTTCGCCGCCAAGGAAGCTGGAATGAAGGCGCTGGGCACCGGATGGAGTCACGGCGTCCGCTGGCGCGATATCGAAGTCGTGCGCCCAAAAGGCCAGCGTCCGACCATTCAGTTTCACGGTCAGGCAGCGGCCATCGCCGCCAAGCTCGGCACGAAAAACATAGCTCTCTCGCTCACCCACACCTCCGACGAAGCCCTGGCCCACGTGATCCTCGAAAATTAGCGTAAGACTTCAGCGATCGCCACGAACCCCTTAGGGACAGCCGCCCCCGGCTGTCCAGCCGAGCGAAGCTCGGCAGACGTAGCCGCTGCCGCGAACTAACCCCCTGATTCAAAATAAGTTTCCGCCCCCTCGCAACATGCGCAAAGGTTCAGGGTTTATATGGGCGGAACGTAACGAGGCCAGGTCACCGATTTTGGGCCAAAATGCTTAAGCCAAAGAAAGGGCAATCAAAATGAAACGCTCCGTTCGTAGATCGGTTTCCGGGTTGGTACTGGGAATTTTGATGTTATCCGTTTCAGTGTTGTCGCTATCGACGCCATCGTCTGCGCAAATCGGGATTGGCATCTCGGTTCGCATCGGTCCGCCGGCGCTGCCTGTCTACGCGCAGCCCATCTGTCCCGGTCCGGGCTATCTCTGGACCCCCGGTTACTGGGGTTGGAATGAAGACGGCGGATACTACTGGGTTCCCGGCACGTGGGTGGTTGGGCCGGTGGGCATGCTCTGGACCCCCGGCTACTGGGGCTTTGCTGGTGGCTTCTACGGCTGGCACGCTGGCTATTGGGGACCGCACGTCGGCTTCTACGGTGGAATTAACTACGGCTTCGGATACGGCGGCGTAGGCTTCGCGGGCGGCGAGTGGAGAGGCGGCGCCTTCTTCTACAACCGCGCAGTCGTTAACGTGAACGTCACCAATGTGACCAACGTCTACAGTCGCACCGTCATCGTGAATAACACGCATGTGGCCTTCAACGGCGCCGGCGGCGTCGAAGCGCGACCCACTCCGCAAGAGGAAGCCTATGGGCGCGAGCCGCATACCGCGGCGCTTGCAGCGCAGACCGAACACGAACATGCCGCCAGCCAGAACCGGCAGCTGTTCGCATCCGAGAATCACGGACGTCCGGCGATTGCGGCCACCGCCAGGCCGGGCGAGTTCAACGGACCACACGTAGAGCGAGCTAGCGCAGCCGGGCAAGAGGCACGTCCCATGAACCAAGAAGCAGAAAACCGGGACAACCCCAAGCCCAACAAGCAGGCGAAACAGGCTCAGAAAAAAGCGGAGAAACAGGCAAAAGCTGAACACGAAGAGCATCGTTAACCCGGCGATCTTCGGATAAGAAAAG
This sequence comes from uncultured Acidobacteriaceae bacterium, assembly GCA_963773955.1. Taxonomy (GTDB): domain Bacteria; phylum Acidobacteriota; class Terriglobia; order Terriglobales; family Acidobacteriaceae; genus Acidiflorens. The sequence goes on from CAVZDM010000153.1 coordinate 83,984, forward strand.
GCTCCCACTCCTCGCGCCAGACGCGGCCAGACGCGCCCCGACGCGAAGAGTGGGAGCCTTCGTTCTTGGCCCTCCCGCTCCGCCCTTTTCAGCCTCAAGAAATCTCGAACCCTGAAATTCCGTAGTGTTTGCTATTATGTTCTGTCGTTAACTGACTACCTTGCCTAGCCAGAAGCAGCTCAAGTGGTCGCAACTACGCGTTGGACTCACCGTCCTGTTCGCGAGCGTCACGCTCGCCGTCCTGATTTTCGTGATGAGCGGCACCGGCGGATGGTTCACCAGCAAGATCACCCTACGATCCTTCCTTGATAACGCAGGCGGCCTGCGCGAGGGCGCGCCCGTGCGTTTGGCGGGTGTGGACATCGGCAACGTGACCGGCATTCGGATCGTGGAGGGTAAGCCCGCCACGCCCGTCGAAGTCACCATGAAAGTCAATACCAAGTACAAGTTCAATCTGCGTAAAGACTCCGTAACTTTGTTGAGCACTGCCGGGGTTCTCGGCGAAACCTTCGTGGACGTCGACAGTACGGTGGCCAAGGGCCCGCCGGCAACCGACGGAGACACCCTTGCCGCCCGCGAGCAGCCCCAGATCGAGGACGTGGTGCGCGCCAGCCAGGGCACCCTCCAGAACATGGACGCGCTGCTCAAGCGGGTGGATCGCATCGTGGCCTTTATCGAAAGCGGCCAGGGCTCGATCGGCAAAGTCATCTACAGTCCGGCCTTGTACGACCAGCTCAACGCGACGGTGATTGAGGCCAAGGGACTGATGGATGACATCCAGAGCGGGAAGGGATCGCTCGGCCCACTGCTCACCAGCGATGAGGCGTACAAGAAGGTGATTGCCGCCATCGACAAGCTCAATGTGATCGTGGATGAGATCCAGCAGGGTAAAGGCACAGCCGGCAAGCTGCTGAAGGATCCCGAGCTCTACAACAACGCGAACAAGGCGATCGCCAACGTACGCGAGCTGACCGACGACATCAATGCCGGCAAGGGCGCGATCGGCAAAATGACGCACGATCAGGAATTCGCCGCCAAACTGCAGACGCTGATGAGCAATCTGTCGGAACTCTCCGAACGCCTGGAAAAAGGCGAGGGCACGGCGGGAATGCTGTTCAAGGATCCTGCCCTTTACAACAACAGCAACCAGATGCTGGTGGAGACGCGGGAACTGGTGAAGTCGATCCGCGAGAACCCCAAAAAATATCTGACCTTCCACGTAAAAGTATTCTGAGTGGATGGATGAGTCGTTGGTCGTTACTGGTCAGCAAAACACCATTTTGGATTGTCATCCCGAGCGAAGCGAGGGATCTGCATTTGCCACCGCCCAACGACTGGCGACCAACGACTACATGCAAGCGAATTTTCCGTTGACCGTTTTCAGCCTCTTTCGTCCAATACCATGGCTGAGTGTGTTCGGTGCCTACCACTCGTTCCACATCTTGATTTCGAGGATCTCATGCGCAATCTCTTGAAAGTGTTGACCGTCTCCATCATGCTCACTTCTGCCCTGCTTTCCCAGGAAAAGCCCACCCAGGAAAAGCCGCCCGCCGACGTGCGCTTCTCCGCTGGCCTGCTCGATAAGAGTATCGATCCCTGCAACGATTTTTATGCCTACGCGTGCAGCAAGTGGAAGGCGCAGAACCCGGTTCCCGCCGACCGCCCCGCCTGGGGTCGCTTCGACGAATTGCAACAACGCGGCGAATACATCGTGCGCGACATTCTCGAAAAGGCATCCGCCGACCGCCCCGGCCGAAGTTCCAATGAGCAGAAGATCGGCGATTACTACGCCAGTTGCATGGACGAGAGCGCCATAGAAAAAGCGGGCACCAAGCCCCTGGAAAAGGATTTCCAGAGCATTGCGGCCATCAAGTCGAGAGAAGAGCTTCCGAAAGAGGTCGTCCGCCTGCATCGCGAAGGCACCGATGTGTTGTTCGGCTTCGACTCCGGGTCCGACTTCAAGAACGCCAGCCAGATCATTGCCGAGATCGACCAGGGCGGTCTAGGCATGCCCGATCGCGATTACTATTTCAAGGACGATCCGAAATCCGCCGAACTGCGAAAGAAATACGTCGAGCATGTGGCCAAGATGTTTACCCTCCTGGGAGACAACGAAACCAAAGCCGGGGCGGAAGCCAAGATCGTCATGGAGATTGAAACCGGCCTGGCCAAAGGCGCGCTCGACATGACCAGCCGCCGCGATCCGCAGAAGATCTACCACAAGCTGACCAATCAGGAGCTGGCCGCGCTGAGTCCGGCGTTCAACTGGACCACCTACTTCGAAGGCGTCGGCGCTCCCCGGTTCGATTCGCTCAACGTGTCCGAGCCGGAGTTCGTCAAGACCATGCAGGAAGTATTAAGCGCGCACTCGCTGGACGATTGGAAGACGTACCTGCGCTGGCACACGCTGCACAACAACGCGCGTTTATTGCCGACGGCGTTCGTCAACGAGAACTTCGATTTCTTCGCCAGGACGATGCAAGGGACGAAGGAGTTGCGTCCCCGCTGGAAGCGTTGCGTGAGTTACACGAACAATGACCTCGGCGATCTGGTCGGCCAGGTTTATGTGCAGCAGACCTTCGGCGCCGAAGGTAAGGAGCGCACGTTGGCCATGGTAGGCGCGCTCGAAAAGGCGCTCGGCGAAGACATCAAGAGTTCGCCTTGGATGGGCGCGGACACCAAGACGCAGGCGCTGGTGAAACTGCAGGCCATCACCAACCGCATCGGCTACACCGACAAGTGGCGCGACTACTCCGCGCTTCAGATCGTGCGCGGCGACGCCGTGGGCAACTCGCAACGCTCAAATCAAAACGACCTGCAGCGCCGGCTCAGCAAGGTTGGGAAGCCGCTCGATAAAAGGGACTGGGAATATCCGCCGATGACGGTGAACGCGAACTACGATCCCACCCAGAACAACATCACCTTCCCGGCTGGAATTCTGCAGCCACCGTTTTATGACAACCACGCCGACGATGCCATGAACTTCGGCGGAATCGGCGCCGTGATCGGTCACGAACTAACCCACGGCTTCGACGATGAGGGCAGCCAGTTCGACGCCGACGGCAATCTCCGCGACTGGTGGACCGCGAGCGACAAGAAGCAATTCGAGGAACGCACCGGCTGCATCAGAGACCAGTACGCGAGCTTCGTCGCCGTCGATGACCTCAAACTGAACGGCAAGCTCACCCTGGGCGAGAACACGGCCGATAATGGCGGCCTGCGCATCGCCTACATGGCCCTGCTGAACAGATTTGCCGGCAAGGACAAGGAACCGGCGCCCATCGACGGCCTCTCCGCTGAGCAGCGCTTTTTTCTGGGATGGGCCAACGTGTGGTGTGAGAACCAGACCGATGCCCTGACGCGCATGCTGGTCACAATCGATCCACATTCCCCGTCAAAGTACCGGGTGAACGGCGCTCTTTCCAACATGCCGGAGTTCCGCGAAGCCTACCACTGCCCAGCGAATGCGCCCATGGTGAATCAGAACGCATGCAGGGTGTGGTAGGGAGACAGTTAGTGTGGGGACGGACGGTAGTGTAGGGAGGATGTTAGTGTGGGGACGGGCGCCCTCGCCCGTCCAGGCCGAGCGAAGCTCGGCAATCTCCACAGTCGTGTCCCGCTGAGGGTTTTCCTTTGATCGCTCCGGACCGTCGGGTGCCCCATCCTTGCGCGTTCTGTGCGCAAGGGTGGGATTCCACGGAAGTGTGCAGCAAGGGACGTCGCTGATCTCTCAGGACTCTTAGGACTGGAACAATCTATCCCGCCGCCACTTCCGCCTGCTCATGCGCATGATAACTAGACCGCACCAGCGGCCCCGACTCAACATGCTTGAACCCAAACTTCAACGCTTCTTCTTTAAGCGAAACGAACTCCGCGGGAGTGTAGTAGCGAGTCATCGGAAGATGATCCTTCGACGGCCGCAGATACTGCCCAATCGTCAGAATATCCACGCCGCGCTCGCCCAGATCGCGGAAGACCTCGACTAGTTCGCCAGTCTCCTCGCCGATTCCAACCATCACCCCGCTCTTGGTAACCGTCGCCGGGTCCCACCTCTTGGCATTCGCCAGCAGATCGAGCGTCCTCTTATAGCGAGCCCCCGAGCGCACCGCGCGGTAAAGCCGCGGCACGGTCTCGGTATTGTGATTCAGCACGTTGGGCTTGGCGTCGAGCACGATGCGCAGCGGCTCCTCCAACCCCTGGAAGTCAGGAATCAGCACCTCCACCCGGCACTCCGGCACCAGATCGCGAATCTGCCGGATCGTCTCGGCAAAAATCCGAGCGCCGCCCACGTTATCGTCGTCGCGATTCACGCTGGTCACCACCGCATGACGCAACCCCAGCGTAGCCACAGCTTCCGCCACGCGCCGCGGCTCGTCCCAATCGATCGCCTCAGGACGCCCCTTAGGCACCGCGCAAAATCCGCACCGTCGCGTGCAGATATCGCCCAGCAGCATGAAAGTCGCGGTGTGATGGTCCCAGCATTCTCCAATATTCGGACACTGCGCCGACTCGCACACCGTATGCAGCCCCAGCCCGCGCGCCAACTTCTTCAGGTTGTGAAAATTATCCCCCACCGGAGCCTTAGCCTTGAGCCACGAAGGCTTGGGGCTACGGACAACGGGACCGAGTTCGATCTGAATCAGTTGGGACGAGGCAGCCATAACGAAGGTTGATTTTATCAGTTCGGCAACCGCGAGCGCCGGTCACGCCCGATTGAGCATCCCGTTCAGCCGTAGCTTAACCTCCGGCCACTCCGCCGCCACGATCGAAAAGCGAGCCGAATCGCGAGCGATAAAGTCTGCGGCCATCCGATGCGAGCGGAGAATCCCTTCAAACTTCCCGCCGATGCGTTCGATCGCGGCCCGCGAACGCTGGTTGCGCGCATCCGTATGCAGGCAGACCCGGAGCATCTGCCAACTTTCAAAAGCATGCGTCAGCATCAGCAGCTTGGCCTCGGTGTTCGCTGCCGTCCGGATTGCCGATCGCGTCAGCCACGTGTAGCCAATCTCACAGACGTCGGCAACATCCCGCCCGTGCCGAGCGTGGCCCGCCGGCCAGGCCCATCGCTCCAGGTCGAAAAATCGCGTAGATCCAATGACCACACCATCCGCCACTCGGACAGTAGCAAACGGCACCGCCGTGCCCGCGTCTCGCCAGGCCAGAGCGGTGTCGATGTAGCGGATAGCGGCAGCCTTATTCTGCGGAACAGGACTCCACTGGTAGAGGGAAGTGTCAATGGTCGCGGCAGCGACCAGGCCGTCGACGTGGTGGTGGTCAAGCGGTTCAAGACGAACGTGCCGCCCTGACAGCAGAAGGTTTTCCGTTCCCACAGCTCACAGTATGCAATGAGTCCCGCGTGGGCCGCAACGAAACTCGCGCCGATCTACTGTTGTCGTTACTGTTGTTGTTGCTGTTCCTGCTCGACACGCGAGTTGATGCGCGCCAGCACCGGCCGTGATTGAATGACGATGCTCGGAGCCGGTAGTTCCGGCGGTGGAGCATCCGACGGGCTCACTGTCACCGCGACGCTGAGCTCGCTCTTAGCTTCGCCCTTGTGCACGCCCCGAGTCGGCGGGACGTCGGCATAGTCGCGCCCGATCGCGACGCGAATGTGGCGATCTCCACCGATCAGGTTGTTAGTCGGGTCGAATGCGGTCCAGCCCAAGCGTGGGACCAGAGCCTCGACCCAGGCGTGCGACGCTCCTTCCAGCGAGCGATCTTTCTGTCCGTTCTCTTCCCGGTGAAACAGATAGCCGCTGACGTAGCGGCAGGGGATGCGTAGCGGCCGCACCAGCGCAATCATGATGTGCGCGAAATCCTGGCACACTCCCTGCCGGCTCAGCAGCGCCTCCTCAATCGGAGAATCCACCTTGGTGCTGTTGGGCACGTAGGCGAACGATCGGTAGATGCCTTGATTCAACTGCGTCAACACTTCAAGCGGGCCGTCGCGGCGCTCCACGTCCAGTTCTTTCGCCAATTCGTCCAGCGCGTCGCCGGAATAGCAAAATTGGCTGGGCAACATCGTTTCCCAGTAGTCGTCGGTGGCGGTCATGGCGTCCAGGTCCGCCCAGTCCCCCGCTTCAGAGGGCCGCGGAGCCGCCACCGCCTCGACCTCCACCGTGGATTGGGCCGTGACTTTGACCTCCGTGTGCGATCCCGCAATGTCGAAATGATGCACGGTGTTCCCAGTGAAATCACGGTACTGCGTGATATTAGTCGCAGGGCTCACGTCAAGCGTGAAGCTGAGGCAGCGCTGGTGCGCTTCGCTCCGAGGCTGCATGCGCACCTCCATCACGCTCTCGCGCACCGCAGGCTCGTAGCGGAAGGTCGTAATGTGTCGGACCGAGTAAATCAAAACTGTCCTCTCTGGATAACGACTGCGGAAACTAACAAGCTGCAAGAAACCTGGAGCTTCGTATCAGGGCATCGCTTTAGCGATGCCGAAAGGCCTCAAAATTGAACGCCCCTTTAGGGGCCGGGCTCACGACGCCAGTTCCGCTTCCACCGGATAATCAAAGTAAATCTGATGGATCGCCGTATGCGCCTGACTACACTGCTGGCGGACACTTTGCACATAGGCCTGCGCCCCCGAGGCCATGACCTCGTCAATCTGGCTGAAGCTGAGCGTAGCCCGCAGCCGTCCCGCCAGACGAACCGGCTGCTCCGCCTTTCGTTCCGTCAACTCGGCAATCGCGCGCAGCGCCGCATGAACCTTGTCGACCGAGAAGCGCACCGAGTGCGGAAACTCGGGGTTCAACAGCAGAAACTCGGCCACCCGCAGTGGCCGCAATTCCGCCGTGTGCTTCTTGCAATACGCTTCAAACGCCGCGCACGATTTCAGCAATCCCACCCACTCCAGATACTCCTCACTCTCCGCCGTCTGATCGATTGAGTGATCAGTGGAATAGCGCAGCCGGCTGAAATACGCCCCAATCAGCCGCGCCACCGCGTCCGTCCGTTCCACAAATCGTCCCAACTGGATGTATTGCCAACCCTCGCCGTGCGACATCGTCGAGTCGGTCACGCCTTGAAATAGATGTGCGCCCTCCTGTACCGCGCGAAAGAATACGTACGAGTGCAGCAGCCAAGCCTCACTCGAAGTGGTGCTGTTAACCTGCAAATAAAGACGATTCAGCTGCTCCCACATTTCCGTGCTGCACTGCTCTCGCACCTGGCGCAGATTCTCCCGCGCCGCCGCCACACACGAAATGATGGACGAGGAATTGTTCTTGTCGAGCGTCAGAATGTGCGTGAGCGTAGCGACGTCAATCTTCCCATCCTCAGGACGAGGCGCCTGCAACGCTTCAAGCAGCCGCCACCAGCGGCCCGAACCTGCCTCCGGCGACTGGTCCAGCCGCAACTGAAAGTCCACATCAATCAGGCGAGCAGTATGCTCGGCCCGTTCCAGGTAACGGCTCATCCAATACAAACTGTCGGCCACGCGCGAGAGCATGGTTGTTTGCCTACTCATGATGTCCGCCCCTATGTCCGCTCATGCGCGCAGCACCCATGTATCCTTGCTGCCACCGCCTTGCGACGAGTTGACTACCAGCGATCCCCGCCGCAACGCCACTCGCGTCAGCCCGCCCGGCACCAGCGTGACGTTTTCGCCATACAGGATATAAGGACGGAGATCGACGTGCCGAGCCTGTGCCTCGCCTTCCAGAAAACACGGCGCCCGCGAAAGACTCAACGTCGGCTGCGCAATATAATTCCGCGGCTCAGCCAGGATCCGCTGCCGGAACTCTTCCCTCTGCTCCGCCGTGCTATGCGGACCGATCAACATCCCGTAACCGCCCGACTCACCCACCGCTTTTACAACCAGCTTCTCCAAATTTTCCAGCACATAGCTCCGTTGCGAGCGATCCGTCATCAGATAAGTCGGCACGTTCGCCAGGATCGGTTCTTCGCCCAGATAGTAGCGGATGATGGCCGGCACGTAAGCGTACACCGCCTTGTCGTCGGCCACGCCCGTGCCCACCGCGTTCGCCAGCGCCACGCTGCCCGCCCGATACGCATTGAACAATCCCGGCACGCCCAGGTTCGAATCGCGCCGGAAACACAGCGGATCAAGAAAATCGTCATCCACTCGCCGGTAGATCACGTCCACGCGCTTCAGCCCGGCCGTGGTGCGCATGTACACCACGTTGTCGTGCACCAGCAGATCCCGCCCTTCCACCAGCTCAATGCCCATCTGCTGCGCCAGAAAAGTGTGTTCGAAGTATGCCGAATTAAAAACTCCGGGAGTCAGTAGCACCACCGTCGGCTCATGCCGGCTGCCCGAAGATGTCAGCGGGCTCAGCGCCCTCAGCGTGGCCAGCAGCGCCTGCGCGTAATGATCGATCGAGCAAACCCCGTAGTCGCGGAACAGCGTGGGGAAAACTTTCTTCAGCACCTTGCGGTTCGCCAGCATGTAGGAGACGCCGCTCGGCACCCGCAGATTGTCTTCCAGCACGGCAAAGCTTCCATCCGGAAGCCTGACCAGGTCAGTGCCGCAGATGCTGACGTAAATCCCCCGCGGCACCGTCAGATTCCGCATCTCGCGCCGGAAGTGCCGGCAGCTGTACACCAGTTCCCGCGGCACGATGCCATCCGCCAGAATTCTTCCGCGGTGGTAAACATCCTCCAGGAACAGATTCAGCGCCGCGATTCGCTGCGTGAGTCCACTTTCGATCTTTCGCCATTCCTGGTTGGGAATGATCCGAGGCAGCAGGTCGTTAGGAAAGACGCGCTCCGTGCCCTCGTCGTTCCCGTACACGGTGAAGGTGATTCCCTGATGCAGAAACGAGAGGTCCGCCGCCTGCTGGCTCTTGCGCATCTCCTCGGGAGGCAGCTCCAGAAGTGTCTGAAAAAGCGCCTGATAGTGCGGACGAGGCAGCCCCGGCCCCTCAAACATTTCATCGTAGGCGGAGTCGAACTGGTAATTGCGGAATGGTGGCCGCAACAGCGCGCGGGTAGATTCCGGCACAGCCATGGGTCTCAAGAAACTTCGGGCTCGAGTGCGGGGATGCGGCACCCCAAGAACTCTAGGCGGCGTCCAATCTCAAGTCCAATCAAAATCTTTTATGACTACGATTCACTTTTCAGAGATGACTCGTGTGGCGCGGACATTCCTGTCCGCGGCCTTTGACCTTAGTGTGGAGTGAAGAGCTCTTGCACAGGAAGCGCCACCAGCGTGCGCTCACTTCAGATGGACCGCTGCCTCAGATTGTTTCGGGCCAGAGGACTTCCCGCCACGCGCTCGAATCGCCCGAGAGTCAGGCATGGCGTATTTAGGCTTGATCTCGTGGCATCCGCTCTCGCAATACACCCCGCCCACAGCCGACTCCGGCGACGGCATCGGAGAATTCACCGCAATCTCCCGATCGCCCTCCAATTGCCGCTCGACGCCCGCAATCAGCTCTTCGTTTTCCGCAGGACTAAGCCACTTCTTCTTGAGCAGATAATCTTCCAGCCGCAAAATCGGGTCGCGCCGCCTCCAATACTCGAACAGCGGCTTAGGAACATATTCCGCCGCATCATGAATAGCGTGCCCCTTCATGCGCATCATCTTCGCTTCGATCAGAGTCGGACCTTCGCCCCGCCGAGCCCGCTCGCAAGCCTCGTGGCAAGCGTCATAAACCTGGCAAGCGTCGGTGCCATCGACAATCACGCCCGGGATCCCATAAGCAATCGCGCGCTCCGCCAGATCCTTAACGCGAAACTGCATGTCGGCAGGCGTCGAGTATCCCCAAAGATTATTCTCGACAATCAGCACCAGCCCCAGATTCTGCACGGCGGCAAAATTCAGCCCCTCATAAGTCACGCCAGTGGACTGCCCACCATCGCCGATGTATGTCATCACCGCAATTTGTTTCCCCTGCAGCCGCGCCCCGAGCGCCACGCCCGCCAGCACTGGAATCAAATCGCCCAGAGTAGAAATCGGCGAGACCACATTGCGCGTCTCGATATCGCCAAAATGCGAGGAAGCATCCCGCCCCTTAGTCGGAGACCCCGCCTTGGCCATGTACTGCATCATGATGTCGGCAGGCGAGAAGCCACGCACCAGCAGCGCCCCCTGGTTGCGAATCATCGGCCCCAGCCACTCATCTTTATGCAGAGCAAAAGCCGAGGCGCAAGAGCAAGCCTCCTGCCCAAGGCCAAAGTAAACGCCGCCCACCACCTGCCCCTGCTTGTAAAGATTTTCGAGCGCCGTTTCCATGCGCCGGTTGAGCAGCATCCAGCGATAGATTTCGACGAGTTGCTCCCGGCGAAGGTATTTCGACTCGCGGATAGGTGGCTTAGGCGCAGAGAGATCGCCGCTTTCCACTTCGTAGCGAATCTCGTCCCCTACGCGAACCTGGCGCAAAGTGAAGCAAGGTTTTTCGAGACGGTAATCGCGGATGGTATAGCTGCGCAGGTCGCCGCCTGCCTCTGCGCTCTTAGCTTTTAGCTTTTGGCTCTTGGCTTTGACACCTGTCCCGGTGTTCGTCCGGCTCGGCGTCGCGGTGGGAACGGTTTTTTTCTTCGCTCTCTTCGTCGCCATGATCAAAGATCAGTCCGCGAACATGCTAACACCCGTGTAGCGCGGGCGCCCCGCCCGCGAAATGCCTGCGCCAAAGACAACGCTGAGCGTCAGCCCACAAACAAATCATCCTCGTCCCGCACGCGCCGCAACCCCTCCGGAGCCCTCATCGGCACGCCCACGCTATTTCCCAACAAAACATCGATCGTATCGACCCAAAGCATCTGGCTCCCAAACA
>CAVZDM010000154.1:0-16391 GCA_963773955.1 uncultured Acidobacteriaceae bacterium
GTGGGAGCGGGCCGCCGTTTGGCCAATGGGGCAACTGGCTTAGAAAACTAAATCTTTCTTACGTGGGAAGTGGTGTTGCAGCGCACAAACTCTTGAGAGGTTTCCGATCTACCAGGGCCGTCACACTGCGACCTATGGACTATGAGAACAGAAGAGTTCCTGCGGCGGCGACAAGATGGCTAGCGGTCCGCCGCCTTCGGCGCAAACCCAGCCTGTCGGCTAGCCCATCTTCTAATGCCGCTGAATAACTTTCGCGATGCGCTCAAAGGCCCAATCAATCTCTTGACGGCTGATGACGAGCGGGGGCGCGATGCGAATCACCCGGTCATGCGTTTCCTTGCACAGGATTCCTTCTTCCTTGAGCGCTTCGCAGTAAGGACGCGCGGGGCTGTATAGCTCGATGCCAATCCACAAGCCTTTGCCACGCACTTCTTTCAAATTCGGGCTGCGCAACGTTTGCAGCAAGGTCAGGAAATAAGCGCCGAGTTCGGCGGAACGCTCCACCATCTTCTCTTCGATGAGGACGCGCAGCGCGGTTCGCGCGACGGCGCAGCCCATGGGATTGCCGCCGAAGGTGCTGCCGTGGTCGCCGGGCCGGTATACCGCGAGAATTTCTCGTGACGCCAGTATGGCCGAGACCGGATAGAAGCCGCCGGCGAGCGCCTTGCCCACGATCAATACGTCGGGCGTGATTCCCTCGTGCATGTAGGCGAAGAGTTTGCCGGTTCGTCCGAGGCCGGACTGAATTTCGTCCGTCATCAACAGCACCCGATTCTCGCGGCAAATTTCCGCCGCTTCACGCAGAAAACCAGCGGGTGGAATGACGATTCCCGCCTCGCCCTGAATGGGCTCGACCAGAAAGGCGCAGGTGTTAGGGGTGATGGCCTCGCGGAGGGCGCGAGCATCGCCGAAAGGAATGACTTTGAAACCCGGAGTGAACGGGCCGAAGCCGTCGCGGTACTGTTCGTCAGTCGAGAAACCGACGATGGTGACGGTGCGGCCATGAAAATTATTGGCGCAGACAATAATCTCGGCTTTGTCCTGGGAAATACCCTTGATCTTGTAGCCCCACTTGCGAGCCGTCTTGATCGCGGTTTCGACCGCCTCGGCGCCGGAGTTCATGGGAAGCGCCATGTCGAAGCCGGTCAAATCGTGAAGTTCTTTGTAGAGCAGCGGCAGTTGCTCGTTGCGGAATGCGCGCGAGGTGAGCGTGACTTTCCGCGCCTGCTCGTTGAGAGTTTGCAGAATTTTAGGATGACAGTGTCCTTGATTCACCGCGGAATACGCAGCCAGGCAGTCGAGATAACGCTTGCCCTCGACGTCATACACCCAAACGCCTTCCGCGCGCTCGATTACCACATCGAGCGGATGATAGTTATGAGCTCCATACAGCTTCTCGAGTTCGACGAAGTAATCGGTGCGCTTGGATGTTTCTATAAGTTCCATTGTCATAAGTTCCTTTCACTAGCGCGAAGCTATCCTATAAAAGGTTCATCTTGCTCCTACCACCAAGCACTCCCCGCCGCCGGCTCCTTGTCCAACAGCATGGTCAACAGCGCCATCCGCACATAGAGCCCATTCATTGCCTGGCGGAAATACATCGCCCTCGGATCGGCATCGACTGACTTATCTAACTCGACCGTACGCGGTAACGGATGAAGGATGAGCGCGTCAGGCTTCATGCGCTGCACGACTTTCGAATCGATGGCATAACGTCCGAGGCCTCTCGTTTCCTGGCCGGCAACGTCCCGCATGCGCTCGGGCCGGATTCTGGTCTGGTAAACCACATCCACTTCGCCAATCACCCGGTCAATCTCCGACTCCAGTTCGTAGCGGACGCCATGCTCATCGAGATATTCAAGGATATCCGGCTTCATCTGGAGTTGCGGCGGGCTGACGAAGAACATCTTGACCCGCTCAAACTTGGCCAGCAGATACGCGAGCGATCGCGCCGTGCGCCCCTTGTCTAACTCGCCAATGATGGCCACGCTGAGGCCATCGAGCGGACGCTGCCGATAAATCGTGTACAAGTCGAGCAGAGCCTGGGTCGGATGCTGCCCGCCATTGCCGTCGCCGGCATTGATCACCGGAACCAGAGAAACTTCCGCAGCCCTTCGCGCGCCGTCTTCTTCGGAGTGCCGGACCACAATCACATCCGAATAGCCGCTGATAATTCGGATGGAGTCCTCTACCTGCTCGCCTTCGATCTCCGACGAAAACGCGCCGGCATTCTCCGTGGACAAAACCCGGCCGCCCAAACGATGCATGGCGGCTTCGAACGAGAGCCGAGTGCGGGTGGAAGGCTCATAAAAAAGCGCGGTCATGATGCGGTTCTGATAGTCGAGTGTGCCTCCGCGCGCTACCACGCGCTCCATGCCGCGCGACCGCTCGAACAATTCCATGAGCAGAGGAACCGTGAATTGTTGCGACTCGATGACGTGCTTCAATGGCGGCCCACCGCGCCGCACCGATTCCGAGGCAGGAGGCTGGCTCGCCTTGAAAGGCTGCAGGGGAACGACAATCGGCTTGGGCATTAGCGTCCTCCTACCGGCAGTTCGAGCGCTTTGTGGCCAAGGTCGGCGCTACGCTCGGTGTCCGCGCCGTCGCGGTCGGGGAATATGTGTGTGCCGGCTGATCCGGCCACCGCCTGACACAGATTCTCGCAAGAAGTAATGATAGCTTCCTTTCCGCCAGCGCGCAGAAAGCGCAACACGGATTCGACTTTTGGGCCCATGTTCCCCGGTGGGAAATGACCAGCGTTGGAGTAAACCTCCAACTCGGCCGCGCCTACACTCCGCAGCGGACGCTGTGCCGGTTTCTTGTAGTCCAGATACACGTAGTCGGTGTCGGTGGAAATCACAAATAGATCCACGCCTAGGCGTGAAGCCAGCCACGCGGAGGCGCGATCTTTGTCGATGACCGCCTCGACCCCTCGCAATGCTCCGGTCTTGTTTCCGCGGACCACGGGAATCCCTCCGCCGCCGCACGCGATGACCAGCACACCCTGCGCGACCAGAGTTCGAATGACCTCGAGTTCAACAATGTCAACCGGCTCCGGCGACGGAACCACGCGGCGATAGCCGCGGGCCGCATCCTCCACGATCTCCCATCCGTAAAGGCGTTTGCGTTCCTCGGCGTCGGCGAGCGAATAGAAAGGGCCGATCGGTTTGCTGGGATGCTTCATCGAGGGATCGTCTGGCGATACCACGCTCTGAGTAAGAACAGTCGCAACCGGCACGCGCAGATCGGCCAGTTGCAACTCAGTTTGCAATGATTGCTGCAGAAGATATCCGATCTCACCCTGGGTGGAAGCGCCGCAAACGTCGAGCGGGTGTCCCGGAACCTGGCTCGCTCCCCGTTCCGACCGCAGCAGCGCCGCGCCAACTTGCGGGCCATTGCCATGCGTAAGCACGACCCGGTAGCCGGCACGGATCACGCCGACGATCTGGGCTGCTGTCCGCTGGGCGTTTGCCCGTTGCTCGGCGATCGTTCCCTTTTCTCCTGCGCGAATCAGGGAGTTCCCGCCCACGGCAAGAAGCATGGTCTTCATAAGTAGGCGCTCGCAGTGTTATATGTGCGCCAACTCCTGCAACTCGACGATCCCCGGCAATTTGACGAACTCATCTTTCATCAATTCCAGCATGATCGCCTTTTGCGAGTGCAGCCGGTTCTCCGCCTGCTGAAATACCAACGACCGCGACGAGTCGATAACATCGTCGGTAACTTCTTCACCGCGGTGTGCGGGCAGGCAATGCAGAAAAATGGCATCTCGCTTGGCCCGGCGGAACAGAGTTCCGTCCACCTGATAAGGGAGGAAGATATGCTTGCGCTCCTCTGCCTCGGCCTCTTTCCCCATGCTCGCCCATACGTCGGTGTAAATCACATCGGCGCCCGAGGCTGCTTCGTCCGGATCGTTGGTTAGGGTGCAAGTGCCGCCCGTCTCGATGCCGCGCTTGCGGGCCCACGCCACCGACTCGGCGTCGAGTTCGTATCCCGGAGGCGTGGCCACCCAAACGTGCGCGCCGAGTTGCGCTCCAGCAAACATCAGTGAGCGTGCGACGTTATTGCCATCGCCTACAAAAACGACTTTCAAGCCCCGCAGATTGCCTTTCGTTTCCCAGATGGTGAGGTAATCCGCCATCGCCTGGCAGGGATGACTGTAGTCGGTGAGCCCATTGATAACGGGGATGCGGGCGTGCCGGCCCAACTGCTCAACTACCTCATGGGAAAACGTGCGGACCATGATGCCCTGCACCATGCGTTCCAGATTCTTCGCCACGTCATACACCGACTCGCGTTTGCCCAGATTGATTTCGGCAGGAGAGAGGTAGAGCGAGAAGCCGCCCAGTTGCTGGATGCCGACATCAGAAGTCACCCGGGTGCGCAACGAAGGCTTCTCGAAAATCATGGCCAGGGTCTGGCGCCGGAGTGCCCCGCCGTAGGCGGCCGGGTGAGCCTTGACTTGACGGCCAAGAGTGAGCAGGTACTCGATCTCCGAGGGCTTGAAATCTCGAATCGAGAGAAAATCTTTGCCGTTCATCTTCCGCCTCCGGTCAGTGCCGGCTCGTGCTTGTGCGTGAACTGGGCAAGCGTTTCGGACAGGCCGGGCTTGGTGAGTTCTTCTACTTCATAGGTCACACGCAAATTGGGCCTATCGAGATTGATTACCCGCGCCAGGTCAATGGGGGTGGCGATCAGCACGAGATCGCATGGAGTGCGGCGGATGGTTTCCTCCAGTTCGTGGCGTTGGATGGCGCTGTAACCCATGGCGGGCAAAAGGTTGGTCAGGTGCGGGAAACGCTCGAAGGTGCCGCGGATGGATCCCACGGCATGGGGCCGCGGGTCCACCAATTCTGCCGCCCCACATTGCCGCGCCGCGACCACACCGGCACCGTAGGGCATCTCTCCGTGAGTGAGGGTGGGACCGTCCTCCACCACCAGTACGCGCTGTCCCTTCACTGCATATGGCTCTGGAACTGACACTCGGCATGCCATCTCAAAAACAACTGCCCTTGGGTTGTGGAGCTTTATGTTCTGGCGAACCGTCTCAATGTCATGCTGCTGGGCGGTGTCCACCTTATTGATCACGATCACGTCCGCGCGCCGCAGATTGACTTCACCGGGGAAGTAAGACAGTTCATGCCCCGGGCGATGTGGGTCGACGACCACGATTTCGAGGTCGGACGCATAGAAGGAAGTGTCATTGTTGCCCCCATCCCACAAGATGACATCGGCTTCCTTTTCCGCCTGGCGGAGAATCTTTTCGTAGTCCACACCCGCGTAGACCACAGTCCCTTTGATAATGTGCGGTTCATACTCTTCGCGTTCCTCGATGGTGCACTGCTGCAGGTCGAGGTCCGCCATGGTCGCGAACCGCTGGACAGCCTGGGCCGCAAGATCTCCGTAAGGCATCGGGTGTCGAATGACGACTGGCCTTCGACCCAGCCGGCGCAACTCACCGGCGACCAGGCGCGAGACCGGACTCTTCCCGCATCCAGTTCGCACCGCGCACACGGAAATGACCGGGACCGACGACTTGATCTGCGTGTGCTCGGTTCCCAGAAGCCAAAAATCGACATCCGCAGCCACCGCGCGCGAGGCGAGATGCATAAGGGTCTGGTGCGAGACATCGCTATAGGAAAAGACCACCGCGTCAATCGCGTATTCGGCGATCAGCTTTTCCATATCTTTCTCTTCGAAGATAGGAATGCCTTCCGGATACAAGCGACCGGCAAGTTCCGGCGGATAACGGCGCCCGGCAATGTCAGGAATTTGAGTGGCGGTGAACGCAACTACCTGGCACTCGGGGTTATTACGAAATAAGACGTTAAAGTTATGGAAGTCCCTGCCCGCGGCGCCAAGAATCAAGACTTTCTTCATGGCAATCCCTCCAGGGGAGATTGTTTTACTTCATATTTTCTCGCCGGCTGACCGAGGCGGCTGTGCCGCGAATCACACTTAAGGGTGACTTTGTGCCCAAACGGAAGCCGCTATAAACAGAGACCTATCGCGGATCGCCTTTGTTATCGCGATCATGGCGCGAAGTCACAAGTCCGTGTGAAGGCCTTGCCTAAGTCAGGCAACCGCTGGAAATTTGGTGGCGGGGGTAGGACTCGAACCTACGAGCTGCGAATTATGAGGTGGGTGCGAGTGACCATTAATCAGTCTCGCACTATCCAATTACCGCTTTGCATCCGATTACCGTTTTGCATCCGATTACCGCTTTGCAGTAAGCAGGTTGTCGGCGAAAATGTCGGCAGCATAAGATTCGTGTGCAAATATCACGCGCTCAATCAACCAGACATCTCGTGTGCCAACATGCTACCATCCGGAGCAAGTTTTGAACTTATGGGAGGCGATTCATGTCGACCGCGCTCAGGCCGCTCAATACGGGAGAATTGTTGGACCGCACGTTCTCCCTTTACCGCAGCCACTTTGCGTTGTTCCTGGGTATCTTTGCTCTCCCCCATCTTTGTGTCCTCGCCTTCCAATGCTTGGCATTTGCGTTTCGAACTTCGGGAAACCAGTTGAGTAATGCGCTCGCGACGGCATTTTTTGGTCTGATAGCTGGGCTCTTGAGCATCGTCGTTTCGGCCGCGTCGCAAGCCGCCACAGTGGTCGCGGTTTCACAAGTTCACCTCGATCGGCCCGCCAGTGTGATGGATTCATTTTCGAAGGTGAAGAACCAGATTGCGGGCGTAATCGGACTTTCGCTTAGAGTGGGATTCTTCGTGGGACTGTGGAGTCTCCTGTTAATCGTGCCGGGAATTTTGAAGGCCATACAGTGGTCGTTGGCCGTCCCCGCAAAGGTCCTGGAAAACAAGAGCGCCGGAGACGCAATGTCTCGGAGTTCCGAACTGAGCAAAGGGAATCGCGGGCGCATCTTCGTCATATGGTTCCTGTTCATGGTGCTCAGCATAGGAATCAGCATACTTCTGCAGTGGCCGATCCAGATCGCGGCGGGAGCTGCAAGAGGCGCGGCCGCGATGCAGCACGCTGCGGTTGGATGGCAAATTGCCTCGCTGGTCGCGACCTTTATTTCGACATGCCTGGTCGGCCCCCTGGTGACCATTGCCTTCTCGCTGGTCTACTACGACGAGCGCGTGCGTAAAGAAGCATTTGATCTGCAACTGATGATGGCGACACTGGACGCGCCTACCCTTCAGGCTGCTCCGGCGTAAAAGGGGCGCATGACGGCAAGCCACACTCATATTCGCCGCAGGCTGCTGCTTGCCGGGCTGCTGCTTGCCAGTTATTGCTGCCGGGCGGATTCGGGAGCAGACAACCAGCTCACCGTCGCCGAATATCGTGCGGAACTCGACCAACTGCTGGGTGCTACCCAAGAGCTCGACAGCTCCGGACGGGCCACTCCGCCGATCCTGCAAGATTTGCCGGAAAGCTGGCGAGTCCGCACCGAGCAGCAGGATTTCGAAGTTTCCGCGGAAGGCCTGCGCCGGGACATTCGCAGCTACGAGCAGGAAAAAAATCTAACAACCGCAAAGGCCATTCGTGCGCAGATTCAAAACCTGCGCCACGATCTCGACGGTTTCGAGGCCTCTCCCCCGGACGTCTCGAAAAGCCGGGAGCAACTCACCGCCATTCTGGCGCGACCAGAGTTCCGCAATGTGAGTGGGCCGACGCTCCTCGACCGGCTCGCGCAAAGGCTGCTGGCGTTTATCATCAGCATGCTGGGGCTTCTTTTCCGCTCGTCCGCCATACCTGCCATCAGCAGATTCTTCGTCTATGGACTGATCGGCCTCGCAGTGCTTACGCTCGCATTTCTGGCCTATCGTCAAATTAAGTCGGCCGGGGAACGGGAAAGCGTCGTGCCCACCGATCTTCCGGTGTCCGCAAAAAGTTGGGCACTTTGGCTGGCTGAGGCGCGTGCGGCGGCCACGCAAAATAATTGGCGGGAAGCGATTCATCTCGCCTATTGGGCGGGCATTTCGTTTCTGGAGTACCAGGGCGCCTGGCGGCCCGATCGCGCCCGCACTCCGCGCGAGTACCTGCGCCTGTTATCGAACTCAAATGAGCACCGCGAGACTTTGGCCGCGCTTACACGGGTCTTCGAGTTGACCTGGTATGCCAGGCGGGAAGCAGACCGGGAAGCCTTCACCCAGACGATGCAGGCGTTGGAGAGACTGGGATGTCCCTCAAGCTGAGCCGGCAGGACCGCAAGCTTTTTCTCGGCGCAGGATTCATCTTCGTCCTGCTGGTGGTGAGCGCGCTGGTGTTCAGTTCCGGAGAGCAAGGGCAGGCTGAATACCCGAGCAGTTACTCGAGCGCTTCCGGCGGCGCCAAAGCCGCATATCTACTTCTCTCCGAAACGGGATACAAAGTTCAGAGGTGGGAAAAACCTCTGAGCGATCTTTCGCCGGACATGGCACAGGACATGACGCAGGACACGGCGAAGACCAACGCGAAAACCCTCATCCTAGCGGAGCCGGACGAGGCGCCTACGCGCGAAGAGCGGGAACGGCTGGAGGCTTTTGTCTCCGAGGGGGGCCATGTCATCGTCACCGGAATGTTTGCCGGCACCTTTCTTCCGAAGAACGAGTCGGTCCCCGATGTTCTCTCCGGAATGACGTGGAAAAAAGCGTCATCTCTTTCACCTTCCCAAATTACTCGAGCAGCGCCGCAGATTGTGCTGGCTCCACGGGCCTATTGGTCGTCTGTTTCGGCTGCGTACCCTTTGTACGGCGATGGCGATCACACGCTGGTCGTGAAATATCCTTTCGGGCGCGGTGAAGTGTTGTGGTGGGCGTCGGCTACGCCGCTCACGAATGCGGGACTGAAAGAGCCAGGTAATTTGGAATTTTTTCTCGCTTGTCTCGGTGATCAAGAAAATGCCAAGAACAGCGAGATTCTCTTTGACGAATACATCCACGGCTATCGCGAAACGCTGGCTGGCTCCATTGCCCACTCTCCGGTGAAGTGGCTCTTCCTGCAATTGGCTCTGCTGGCGATGGCAGTCGTAGCGACGTTCTCGCGCCGCAGTGGTCCGACCTGCGTGCCAACCAGCGAGGTCCGCCTATCGCCGATAGAATTCGTTCAGACCCTCGGCGGACTTTACGAGCGCGCGGGAACCGCAGCCATTGTGGTCGATATCTGCTACCGCCGGTTCCGCTACTGGCTGACACGACGACTCGGCGTTGCCAGCAACACTTCCGTGGAGGAGTTGGGTTCGGTGGTCCGCGATCGCTGGGCATTCGCCGGAGACCGATCTAACGGAGATCAGTTCATCGCGACGCTCAAACACTGTGAAGCTGCCAGCTCCGATCCTTTTCTCCAGCCTCCTGTGGCTTTGCACCTGTTGCAGGAGCTTGACGGCTACGCAGCGCAATTGAATCTGTTTCAGGGCATTCGGAAGGAGAAGGGTGAATGAAAGCGGTCCCAGAGCTGGTGCAGCACGTCCGCGACGAGATGGGCAAAGTGGTAGTTGGCCAGAACGAAATCAGAGACCAATGCGTTATCGCGCTACTTTGCCGGGGACATGTTCTGCTGGAGGGCGTTCCCGGCATTGCGAAGACTCTAATCGTGAAGACTCTCTCGCGGCTCATGAAGCTGAACTTTCAGCGCGTTCAGTGCACGTCCGATCTCATGCCGGCCGACATCGTCGGCACCAAAGTCCTGAACATGGCCACCAGCGAATTTCAGCTTCACCAGGGGCCGGTGTTTACCGATTTGCTGCTGGTCGATGAGGTCAATCGCATGCCTCCGCGCACGCAGGCGGCGCTGCTCGAATGCATGGAAGAGCACCAGGTGACGATCGATGGCACGGGTTATCGGCTGTCTTCAATCTTCACCGTCTTCGCCACGCAGAATCCGGTTGAGTTTGAAGGCACCTACCCGCTGCCGGAAGCTCAGCTCGACCGGTTCCTGTTAAAACTTCAGGTGCCATACCCCGCGGAGCAGGATGAAGTCCGGTTGCTTGCCAATGTGCAGAACGGATTTGAATCCCGAGAACTGGACAAGATGGATCTGAAGCCGGTCGCTCCCGAGCTGCTCGAGCAGGCGCAGCAGGAACTCAAAGCCGTCACGGTGCAGGAAGCGCTGTTCAGCTATATCGTGCAGATCGCGCGGCGCACTCGTGGGTGGCCATCTTTGTCACTCGGAGCCAGTCCTCGCGCCGCAGTCAGCCTGATGGCGGTCTCGAAGGCCGTGGCGGCAATCGACGGACGCGACTACGTAATTCCAGACGACGTGAAAGCTTCGGCACGCCCGGTGCTCCGTCATCGGATCATCATGAAGCCGGAGGCCGATCTCGAGGGCATCACGCCTGACCAGGTGCTGGCGGACGTGTTGCGCGCCGTCGAAGTTCCGAAATAAGGTTCGGAAATAAGAATGCGAAATGAGGTCCCGCGGTGAGGTTCGAAAGTGAGTGATCCGGCCACCTTGGTTCCCGTCGAAGTCGAGGCGGCAGCCCATCCCTACAAACGCTTTGGCATGGCGTTCGGCGACCGATTCTTTACCTTGCTGTTGCTGGGCTTGGTCTGGCTCATCCCAGCATTCGTCAATCTGCGATTTGTCTATGCTCTGCTTGCCTGGGACATCCTGGTCGCTATGGTGTGGCTTGCCGATCTCGCGCAATTGCCCAAACCGTCGCAACTCTCACTAAGAAGAACGTGGCGCTCGCCGGCGGCGCTGTCGATTCCATCGGATCTCGATCTCACCTTGATCAATTCCTCCAGTAAAACTGTGCGCGCCGTCCTGATCGACACCGTTCCCGTGCAATTAAGGAATGAGCCCCCAACCCTCGCGGTCAAAGCCGCGGCTAGAAGCGAAGCGACGGCAACCTATCGAATCTGCCCAGTACGGCGTGGAGACGCGCACCTCGGCGACTGCTACGTGCGTTATCAAAGCGTCCTGCACATCGCGGAGAGATGGGTTCGAGCGACGCTCGGACAGACCGTGCGAATTTATCCGAATCTGAAAGAAGCAAAGCGGCACTCCATTTACCTGCTGCGCAGCCGGCAGATCGCCATGGAAAAGCGGCACTCCCGAATACGCGGCATTGGTCGCGAGTTCGAAAGTCTGCGCGAATACCAGCAGGGCGACGAGTATCGCGACATCTGCTGGACCGCAGCCGCGCGGCGCGGCAAGCTGGTCACCCGCGTGTATCAGATCGAGCGCAGCCAGACGGTATGGATCGTCATCGACGCCGGACGCCTGATGCGGGCACGCGTCGGAGGTTTCAGCAAGCTCGGCTTAAGTAAGTTGGATCATGCAGTGAATTCCGCGCTGAGCCTGGCCCAGGTGGCGCTGTACTCCGGAGACCGGGTCGGCTTAGTGGCCTACGGGCGGGCGATTCGTCAGCAGCTTCCGGCCGCCAAAGGCAGCGCGCACTTGCGGCAACTCATCGAACAACTGGCGCTGGTACATGAGGAAGTTTCCGAGGCCGACCACCTGCACATGGCCGCGCGCCTCCTGACCGACCAGAAACGGCGTAGCCTGATCGTATGGCTCACCGATCTCGCCGAGACCGCGATGACTCCCGAAGTCATCGAAGCAGCGTCGATGATGATGCCGCAACATCTGGTTCTGTTTGTCGTCATTGGTCAACCGGACTTAGGCGAACTCGCGGCGAAAAGGCCACAACAACGAAACCGAAATGTACCAGGTCGCCGCCGCGCAGGAGATGGTTCACCGCCGGGAATTGCTCTTGGCTCGGTTGCGCGAGCGCGGAGCTCTCGCGCTGGAGGTAAATTCAGGAGCAGTTTCTCCGGTCGCTGGTGAACGCGTATCTGCAGATCAAGGAGCGGAATCAACTCTGAGCGGACCGGCTATGAGTCATGGCCCGCTTCGACCGGACTTAGGTTCTCGCGAGACTCCGAACAGGTAAGCCCCGAGCAGCACGAACAACGCCGACGCCAACGAGAACTTTAACGGAATGGGCAGCCCCGTAGGGGAGACGAACGCCTCGATCAGGCCCGCAATAATGAGGATGGGAATCGTGCCCAGCACCAGTTGTACAGCTTCCAGTCCCGCTCGCGCCAGCGACTCTCGCCGCGGCAATACCCCTGGAAACAAGAGACCCTGAGCCATGCGCAGTCCCGCACCCCCGGCAATGAAGATGGCAGGGAGCTCAAGCACTCCGTGCGGCGCAACAAAACTCCAGAGCTGCAAGCTCATCCCCGACAGGCGGCAAGCCATGCCAATCACTCCAATGAGCAACCCGTTAAATGCCATCATATAAATGGTGCCCAACCCGGCCGTGATTCCAAACGCAAATGTGGTGAAGCCCACGCTCATGTTGTTGGTCATGATCGCGCTCGACGCCAGCGGCTTGATGCCTACGATGGAGTGAGTCCACATCTCATGGCGGTCAATCGTCTCCACCATCTGCGGCCCGAGAATCTTCACCCTGAAATCGGGATTCTGATAGGTCAGTGCGGCGCCCACGGCCGCTGCAACCAGAAAGATGGCAACCGCCAGCAGGCAGTGCTTCCAATTTCGCCGGAAGGTCGAAGGGTAAGTCTCCCAGAAAAACGCAAATATCGTCTTAGCACTCGCCCTGCGACCGGAATAGATGGTATTGTGGGCGCGAACCAGTAACTGGTTGACATAGCGGGCGAAGTGCACGGAACCACGATCTTCGCGGATTGCGGCCAGGTCCGCCGCCGTCTGCCGGTAAAGCAGACTGAGTTCCTGCAACTCGGAGCGCGTAAGTGACTTCAGGCCGTCCTTCGCGCTTTGGTTCAGCAGCGTTTCCAGCTTGCTCCAGTACGGTTTGCGTTTCTCCAGCCAGCGAGTGGAAATCATTGTGGACTCTATAGACCAATTGAGAATCGATACTCCCGAGCAAATCGCCCTGGAGTTGCCGTTGGCTGGAATCGGCAGCCGGTTCCTCGCCCTGTCAATCGATACTCTAATCCAAGGAGTCGTT
This sequence comes from uncultured Acidobacteriaceae bacterium, assembly GCA_963773955.1. Lineage (GTDB taxonomy): Bacteria > Acidobacteriota > Terriglobia > Terriglobales > Acidobacteriaceae > Acidiflorens. Next base: position 12,887 of record CAVZDM010000154.1, read on the forward strand.
TATCTCATAACTGCGATCGTTTTCATAATCACGATGCCGCTGGGATCTTCTGTGCTGATGTTTCTTCCGAAATTAGTGGGGCCGGCGGTGGCGATTTTCATCTTGTTCGCCGTCTACTGGGGCTATTTCGCCTTCTTTGAATCGATCTGGTCGGGACAAACACCGGGGAAACGCTATGCCGGCATCCGCGTGATCAAAGAATCAGGCAGGCCCATCAACGCCTTCGAGGCCATCGCGCGAAATCTGATGCGCGCCGTCGACGGGCTACCAGGCATCTATGGCGTGGGCCTGGTCTGCATGATGTGTAACCAGCAGAGCCGAAGACTCGGTGATTTTGTTGCCGGCACCGTGGTCGTGCACGAAAAACCGACCGAGGAGGTGCGGCCCTCGTGGAACACCTCCAACGAAGGCACCTCGTCAACTCCAGACCTGGCGCAGCTTGCGCCCGAGGAACTCGTCTTGATTGAAACCTACTTACACCGTCGATGGGACCTGGACCCGGGTGTACGCGCGATTACCGCGCTTCAAATCGTACACAGGGTTAAGGCGAAGACCGGGCTGCAGCAGCGGCCCGACCAGGGTACTGATGACTTTCTGGAGGAAGCCGCGAAAAAGATTCGAGATAGCGGCCAGTTTCGCTCATAGTGGGTTTGGGGAGCAAGAGAGGCCGAGCTGTCCGGAGTATCGAAAACCGAAGCTATCGACGGGCCCCGCGAGAATGGTCCAACCATCGTAAACGAAACGATTTATCCCATCACAACTGCCAGGCCGCTCCCTAAATTGAAGGTCTGGTAGAGTTTTGCTCATGGAAAAGCCGGTGCTGGTGGTGATCGACATGCTTCATGATTTTCTGGAGAGCTGGGAAGCTACCCGAAGACAAAGACTGGTGAGTTCGATCAACCAACTGGTGGGCAGTATGCGAGGCCTCGGTCATTCCGTCGTGTGGGTTCGACAGGAGTTCGAGCCCGACTTGCGAGATGCCTTCCGAGAGATGAAAGCCAAAGGAATACGCATCACGATCAAAGGAACACTGGGGTGCCAGATCGTGTCGGAGCTGGCTGTGGCCCCATCGGATCTCGTCATAATCAAGAAACGGTACAGTGCTTTCTACGGCACGACTCTTGACGAAACACTCGCACGGCTACAACCCGATGCGATCATCCTGGCCGGGATCAACACCCACGCGTGTATTCGCACTACGGCCATCGATGCTTACCAGCGGGATTGGAACGTCATCCTGGCCTTAGACTGCATTGACTCGTATGATCGAGAACATCACGACGTGTCTCTTCGGTACATGAAAGACAAAATGGCCACGGCCATGAGCAATGCTGACATCCTATCAGCACTTCGCCGCTCCGGACCTTAAATGAACGATCTGAGTCAACATGCTCACAAGGCATCCATAGCAGGACAAATCATCGCCAAACTGACTAAAGACGGCTTTGCTGTAGCTGCGTCGGATGGAACAAGGCATGATCTGTTTCCCGTCGCCATGGATCCCAGGGAAGGTATGGCCCTTCAGGAATGGATCCGAAAGGAAAATCCAGCTACGGTCATCGACATAGGACTTCGATATGGGGTCGCGGCGATTAATGCCATTAAAGCGCTGCTGGAAACCCGTGGCGATGCTTTTTCGCTATTGACGGTAGACCCCTATCAGGACAGGCGCTTTTCTGACCTCGGCCTTCAGTTCATCGGCGAGGTTGGTGTGAATAATCAAATCGAGTTCTGCAAACGCCCATCGGAACATATGCTGCCTGAACTGCAACAGCAGGGCAGGAAATTCGATTTCGCCATAGTCGATGGCACTCACCGTTTTGAAGGTGTTTTTATTGACCTTTTCTATCTCAACAATCTTATGGCGCCCAATAGCGTGATCTTTCTTGATGACTACCAGATTCCCGGTGTCCGCAAGGCAGTTGCCTTTTTCCTGTCCAACATGCAGTGGGCCATGGAAGAAGTTTCCGAAGCCTCTGAAACTCATCAATGGGCTGTCGTCCGCACACGGCATGAGCCGTTGGAAAGAACGTTCAAAGATTTTATTGATTTCTGATTGACGATTTTGAGGTTCTTCAGTCCCAGCTTGCACAATCTATGTAGGGCATCGTAGTAGCCTCTCTCGATCTTAATGAGTCGGCAGTTTTGCCTTAGGGATCTGGCCGGACTGGAAGAAGGTTCCGCTTGGGTTCACAGACGCAGCGAAACGCCAAGTCGCCGGGCGCAACCCGTTTGGGAAACGAGTGAACGTGTCCGTTGTTAGTAATGTAGTAGGCTTGGTCCCGGTCGACCTCGGTGCCGGTCCACCAGTAGATGACTTGCGAGTGAACCTTCCAAAGGGGAGAGTCCTTATCCGGGGTCGTCCGGTACCGAGCGCGGCGGAGAACGGGATCCCAGTTGCCTCCGGCATTGCCCCCACGAAAAACCAACGAGCGTACCGCCTCATCGACGGTGGGCAGTCGCCAGATATTCTGTGGTGCATCAGCGACGGTGCGGCCGTCCGCGCTCAAGTACGCGCAAGTTCGATTCGCTTCGTGCCACGATACTCCGCGGGAGGGCCACCCCGGCCCCTCCGGCGCCCAGATAAGAGTGACGCCATTGCCTGCGATCAGCCGCATTCCGTAATTGCCGTCGTCCAGACGATGAGTTGCCAGCCAGCCGGGATATGCTCCACAAACAACCATCGTAATAAGGGGAAGACCGATTAAACATCTCCATACCCAGCGACGGGGTTCGGGACGACCAAAGTGATAAAGCATTCCCAGAGTCAACAACGGAATGACGATAAGGGTAATGGCTGCGTGACTGCCTCGGAAGAACCAAGCGACGGCGACAGCGGAGGCTCCGAACAGAGGAAGTGCAAGTCGCGGCCAGGCGAGCGCAAGGATGCTGATCAGCATCACAATCAGCATCGGACTGAGGTACTGCGCAAACATCAGACCGATGTTCTGCCAGACACTGGGGGAGAACCAGCCTTCATGGAAGTTCTCGTTGCTGCCCCAAAATGCCCAAAAGCAAGCAACCAAAGTGGAGATGGAAACGGCGGCCCATCCCGCGATTTGGCGCCGCTTTGCACTCCAAAGGCTCATTGAAGAAATGAGTGTAGCACCGCATCCATGGTGCCACTCTCTTGGTTAGGCTGTGTGCGCAGCGATGGCAAAACTCGAAAGTCTCGTGGTTGGCAATGAATCGGCAACCGAAGTCGAGACTTCCGTAAGTGACAACGAAGTGGTAACACGGCAGCGGACTCCCAAGCTGCGGTAATCCAGTAAACAGCCCTGTTTACTGTTGTTTGAATCTGGTGGCGGCGGTAGGACTCGAACCTACGACCTACGGATTATGAGACCGTCGCTCTAACCACCTGAGCTACACCGCCAATCCGGAAAAACGCGGAAGGGAAACAGGGACAGCCCGGAAATGGGCACAGAATCCCGCAGACGCGGGTGGACGCGTCCCTGACTCATTCTGAAAAGTGCATGGAATGGGGTGTCAATGGAATGTCGTG
>CAVZDM010000155.1:0-7305 GCA_963773955.1 uncultured Acidobacteriaceae bacterium
TATAACAACAGGTTTCAGGACGAAGGAGCTATGGGTATCCTTATTGACAAAAAACAGTGATATTATTTACAACAATGAAAGGAAACGGCCTGCAGCGTTTACCAAGAATTCCGCCCCTTCATTTGCGTGACTATTCTTTTTCGACTTTGCCTAACAAAAGGAGAATCATGATGCCCACAATTGTCCCGAATCTTCTTAAACCTATAAAGATTGGCAAACATACTTTGAAAAACCGAGTTGTAATGGCGCCAATGACTCGTGCCAGAGCTGGTGCAGAGCGAATGCCAAACGATGCAATGGCTGAATATTATCAACAAAGATCCGGTGCTGGTTTGATCATAAGCGAAGGTACGAACATTTCGCCCTCCGCTGTCGGGTGGATTAATACGCCTGGTATTTGGTCTGGCGAACAAACAAAAGCATGGCGAAAAATAACCGATGCTGTTCACAAGGCAGGTTCGTTGATCTTTGTTCAACTGTGGCACTGTGGTCGAGCATCACATAGCAGTTTTCATAACGGTGAGTTGTCTGTAGCACCATCAGCCATTGCCATTAATGAGCCTTATATTCACACAAACTGGGCAAAAAACCGCATGAAGTGCCGCGTCCTCTTGAATCGCACGAAATTTCGACACCGAGTCAGTTTTGCGGCAGCAGCTTCGTCCAGCATCCACAGCAATTTTCCGTCGGAGGGTTGCACTCTTTGCGATGGCAGCGGAGGCGTGGTCTTGCCTTCGAGAACCTGACGCAGCATCTCGGCTTTGTCCGCGCCGCTGGCCAGGAACATCACTTCGGCGGCGCGATTGAGCACGGGGAAAGTCAACGTGATGCGGTGCGTGTTGAACTTCGCCACCCAGTTGGCGACCACCAGCCGCGATTGTTCGTCAAGCGCCGCGGAATCGGGAAACAAGGACGCGGTGTGACCATCGGGACCCATGCCCAGCAGAATCAGATCAAAGCGCGGAAATTCCGGCGGCCGAGTTTCGAAGAAGCGGCGGAGACGGGATTCATAGTCCGAGGCAGCGGCAGCGGCATCGGGATTTTCGGCGAGTACGCGGAAGACGTTCTCGGCGGGAATCGCAATCTTGGTGAGCAACGATTCATTCACCATCCGGTAATTGCTCTCGGGATCGGTGGGCGGGACGTGGCGTTCGTCGCCGAAGAATAAGAAGACGCGGTTCCAGACAAAGCTGGCGTAATTCGAGGCTAGCAGAGAATAAAGAGCTTTTGGAGTCGAGCCGCCGGAGAGCGCTACCGTGAATCGTCCCTGGGCGCCGATGGCAGTGCGGGCGGCGCGGATGAATTCCTCGGCGGCAGCGTGAAAGAGATCGGGCGCGGTGGCTACCACTTCAATGGATTTCGTTGCTGGCATGGGGATTTGTTACTTCGTTAGGTGATTCGCTGCTTGCTTAGTTCTTTACCACAGGGAGCACAGAGGAACACAGGGGAAGTCGACGCTTTCCCTGTGTTCCTCTGTGCTCTCTGTGTTCCCTGTGGTAATGGTTTCGCGTCCACTAATTATTTCTCGAAATTTCTCCAGCGCCGTCCATCGCGTTCCATCAGTTCGTCAGACTCTTTCGGCCCCCAGGTTCCGGAAGGATAGTTGGGGAAATTACGCGGCGGCAGCGCCTTCCACACGTCGAGCACGGGATTGACGATGCTCCAACCAGCCTCAACCATGTCGGCGCGCTGGAACAGAGTGGCGTCTCCGGTCATGCAATCGTGGAGCAGGCGTTCGTAGCCGGTCGCGGAACTGGTGCCGAAATAGTCGGCGTAGTTGAAGTCCATATTCACTTCGCCCAGTTGCATGGCAGGTCCGGGAGTTTTGGCGGCAAAGCGCAGCGAGATGCCTTCTTCCGGCTGAATGTGCAGCACGAGTTGGTTGGGCATCAGGTCTTCGACCTGAGTTTCGCGGAAGAGCATGAAGGGCGCGCGCCGGAACTGAATGACGACGTGCGTGTTGCGGCCGGGCAGCCGCTTGCCGGTACGCAGATAGAAGGGAACTCCCGCCCAGCGCCAGTTGTCGATCAACAGGCGCATGGCGACAAAGGTTTCGGTGCGCGAGTCGGGCGGGACGCCTTCTTCGGAGCGGTACGCGGGCACACGCTCTTTGCCATTGTCCATGGTGCCTTCGCCGTACTGTCCGCGAATGGTTTTGCTGAGCACGTCTTCGTTGCTGAAGGGCTGAATGGCGTGGAGGATTTTAGCTTGCTCATCGCGGACTGCGTTGGCTTCGAACGAAATCGGAGGCTCCATCGCGGTGAGAGTGATGAGCTGCATGATGTGGTTGGGCACCATGTCGCGCAGGGCGCCGGCTCCGTCGTAATAGTCGCCGCGGCTCTCGACGCCTACGGTTTCGGCGACCGAAATCTGCACGTGGTCAATGTAGCGGCGATTCCAGATGGGCTCGAAAATTCCGTTCGCGAAGCGGAGCGCCAAAATGTTCTGGACCGTCTCTTTGCCGAGGTAGTGATCGATGCGGTAGATCTGGCACTCGGCAGCGACTTTCAGGAGTTGCTGGTTCAACAATTTGGCGGAATCGAGATCGTGACCAAAGGGTTTTTCGATGATCACGCGCCGCCAATGGCCATTTTCTTCGGTCATCAGGCCGACTTTCGCCAGCCGCTCGACGACGTCACCGAAGAATTTGGGCGCGGTGGCCATGTAAAAGAAATAGTTACCGTGGGAGTTATGCTCCTGGTCAACCTTGGCCAGCGTTTCTTTCAGCTTGTCGTAAGTTGCGGGATTGTCGAAATCTCCACTTACATAAGTGATGCGGCGGACAAACCATTCCCACAAATCGGGATCGACGGGTCCGGTGGCGAACTTCTTGAAGTCTTCGGTGATTTTCTTGCGCGCATCGTCATCGCTCATGGGACTGCGGCCCACTCCGACGACGGCAAACTCGCGCGACAGCAGTTGCTGGCTGGCAAGGTTGTAGAGAGCGGGAATCAGCTTGCGGCGCGTGAGGTCGCCGGAAAAGCCGAAGATCACCATCACGCACGGATCTCCAGTGCGCCCCACTCGCGGTTTGATGGTGGCTGGCAGAACTTCTGTTTGAGCCATGGGTTCCTCTTGATTCAATCTTTTCTTACTTCGTTTTTGCCGGCGGTTTTAGTTCAATGTGGCCACCGAATTTTTGTCGCATGGCGGAAAGCATCTTCTCGGCGAAGGTGTGGTCTTGCCGCGAGCGGAAACGCGTGTACAGCGCGGCGGTCAGCACTTCGGCTGGAACCGCCTCTTCGAGCGCGGCTTGGATTGTCCAGCGGCCTTCGCCGGAATCCTGCACGAAGCCGCTGTACTCGGAGAGCGTGGGATTCTCGACTAGCGCCATCGCCGTCAGGTCGAGCAACCACGAACTCACTACGCTGCCTCGACGCCAGACCTCGGCGATATCCGGCAGGTTGAGATCGTAACGGATGTCTTCTGGGAGCTCTTTGCTGGTCGCATTCTTGAAAATGTCGAAGCCTTCGGCGTAGGCCTGCATCATGCCGTACTCGATGCCGTTGTGGACCATCTTCACGAAATGTCCGGAGCCGGACGGGCCGCAGTGGATGTATCCGTCTTCCGCAGTCGAAGCGGATGTCCCAGTCAGCTTCTCGCGCCCGGGAGTGCGTGGGATGTCGCCGCGTCCGGGCGCCAGCGTCTTGAAGATCGGGTCGAGGCGCTTAACGGCCTCTTTCGGGCCACCAATCATCATGCAGTAGCCGCGCTCCAGACCCCAGACGCCGCCGCTGGTGCCGACATCGACATAGTGCACGCCCTTGGCGGCGCAAATCTTGGAGCGGCGAACGTCATCTTTGAAATAGGAGTTGCCGCCATCGATGATGGTATCGCCCGCCTGCATGCGTCCGAGGAGAGCTTGCACGGTTTTTTCCGTGGGATCGCCCGATGGGACCATGATCCACGCGGCGCGTGGCGCGGTCAGCTTGGTGACCAGGTCGTCGAGCGAAGAGGACCCGACGGCGCCTTCGCCCGCGAGGCCCTTGACGGCGTCGGCGCTCAGATCGGAAACCACCAGCGTGTGGCCTCCGCGCATCAGGCGTCGTGTCATGTTGGCGCCCATGCGGCCTAGACCTACCATTCCGAGTTGCATTCATGCTCCTTGATCGGCTGCGTCTCACTATGAGTGTCTAAGAAGCTGGTATGAATTGTCATCCTGAGCGAAGCGAAGGACCTGCTTTCTTGCGGCGAACAGCAGGTCCTTCGCTTCGCTCAGGATGACAATTCATAAGAAATTATGCGTGCAGCTGCCAGCGCAATTTGAACCACAATCTACAAAATCTGATTTACAAGCTCCCCGAGTTTGTTAAGTCCGGCTTTTACATCGTTGCCGAGGTGCACTCGCAACGCGCGGCGCTTGCGGTCGGCTAGAACCTGGAAGTCGCCGCGAGCCTGGGCCGCTTTCACCACTCCGAAAGTGTACTTCTGTCCGGGAACGGGCAAGTCCTGCGCATCGTCGCAAGTGATCTGCAGGAACACGCCGCTGTTGGGGCCGCCTTTATAGGCTTGTCCCGTGGAGTGCAGGAAGCGTGGTCCGAAGCCGAGGCAGGTCGCGACACGTTTGCGATCGCGCACGGCCATGCGCAGAGATTGCAGCAAGGATTCGTGCTCGGCATTCATCTCGACGTAACCGAGCAGAGCAAAATAATCGCCGGCGCCAAGACGCGCCAGATGGGCGCGCAAATAGTTCTTGAGTCGGCTGTCGGATGATGGTCCGGAGCTGGCGGCTTGGGCGAGCGCTGCGGCGTTCTTCTCGTCGGTGAAAAGTTTGAAGCCCGCTTCTTCCAGTATCGGTTTTTCGGGAGGAAGCGAGCCCGAGCTTTCGTACGCCGACGTCAGTTGCTTGGTTACGATTTTGCTGGCTTCGACGTCGGGCTGATTGAAGGCGTTGATGCCGATGATCGATCCGGCGACCGCGGTGGCAATCTCCCAGCGAAAGAATTCCTGGCCGAGGCTGTAGGTGTCGGCGACGGCGATGCGCACCACGGGGTGCCCGGCTTTTTCAAGCACGGCGACTTTGGCATCCTGGGCCGCGTCGGGCGCGCCTTCTAGACGGAGGTAGGCGAAGATGCGGTCATTATTATTATTATTATTAGAATCGCCATAAACTTCCGGCGCGCCGATGTCTTCGCGGTCGACCGGGATGATGCCCTTCCCGAGTTTGCCGGTGGACTCCGCGATCAGCTGTTCGAGCCACGCGCCAAGGTCGGAGATTCCAGGCGAAGTGATGAGCGTGATTTTGTCGTGCCCAAGTTTTGCGGCCGTGCCCAAGATCAGGCCGAGCATTACTCCGGGATTCTGTTCCACGGGAGCGGAGGGCTTGCAGGCTTCAACCATTTCCTTCGTACGCTGAAGGAACTTGCCGATGTCGAGACCCATGGCCGCGGCGGGAACCATGCCAAAGTTCGAGAGCGCGGAGTAGCGCCCGCCGATGGACGGCAGCCCATAGAAAATGTGGCGGAAGTGATCGCGCTCGGCGACCTGCTGCATCTTCGATCCGGGGTCGGTGATGGCGATGAAGCGGCTGCCCGCCTGGTCTTTATTGTTACCGAGGGCTTGCTGCACGCGCTCGAAGAAATGTTGCTTGTAGATGTTGGGCTCGATGGTGCTGCCGGATTTGCTGGAAACGATGAAGAGGGTCTTGGAGAGGTTGACCTTTTTTTCGACGCTACGGATTTGCGCCGGGTCGGTCGAGTCGAGTATGTGCAGGCGCGGAAAGCCGGGAACTTGCGGGTAAGTCAGCGAGAGCACTTCCGGACACAGGCTGGATCCACCCATGCCGAGCAGCAGAATGTCGGTGAATCCGGCGCTCTTGACCTCGTCGGCGAGGGTTTTTAGCTTCGCGGCGTTAGCGAGTTGTTCGTCGGTGATGCCGAGCCATCCCAGCCAGTTGGCCTCGTCTTCGCTGGTCCAGAGTGAGGCGTCGCCTTGCCAGAGACGTCTTACTTTTCCCGAGGCGCGCCAGTCGTTAAGGTTTTTTTTTACCGCGGCATCGAGATCGGCGGGAAGCGATGCGCTCTGCTGATTGATCTTCGGTGTGCTGGATTGCTTGGTACTTTTTTCGACCGCAGCCAGCAGGGTGTCGAAGGCGTCGGCGAATAATTTCACGCCGTCGGTGGTCAGTTTGTCGGTCACATCCTTCATGACGATGCCAACGCCGGCCAGGTCGGCCATCGTTTTCCGCGCGCCGTCGAGGTCTTCGGTGAGACTCTGGCGCGGTTTGCCGTGATCGCGGAAGGCATCGAGCGTTGCCGGGGGAACGGTGTTGACGGTGTCGGGTCCGATCAATTCCTCGATGTAAAGCACGTCGCGATAATTCGGATTCTTGGTGCTGGTGCTTGCCCATAGCACGCGCTGCGTCTGCGCGCCTTTAGCGGCGAGCGCCTTCCAGCGCGGAGAAGAAAAGATGCGCTGGTAGGCTTCGTAGGTCAGCTTGCCGTTGGCGATGGCCACCTTTCCGAGAATGCCCTGCAATTTCGCCTTGCGGGCCGCGTCCGTCTCTTTTTTCAGCTGGTCGCCAATCAGCGAGTCGGCCAGCGAGTCGATGCGGCTGATGAAGAAGCTGGCCACGCTTGCAACCTTGCTTACATCGCCGCCTGCGGCAGCGAATTTTTCCACTCCGTCAATGAAGGCCGCGGCTACTTCTTCGTACACTCCCTGCGCGAAAAGCAGTGTCACATTGACGTTGATGCCTTCGCTGATCAGTTGACGAAACGCGGGAATGCCTTCGACTGTGCCGGGCACCTTGATCATCACATTTTCGCGGGCCACGCTCTTCCACAGCCGCCGCGCCTCGGCGAAGGTGCCGTTGGTATCGTGCGCGAGGTAAGGAGAGACTTCGAGGCTCACGTAGCCATCGCGCTTTTTCGTGCTGCGGTAGACGGGAGCGAGCAGGTCGGCAGCGTCCTGGATGTCGCGGATCGCCAGCAATTCGTAGCGGGCTTTAGCGTCGAGGTCGGCTCGGCCGGCGAGGGAGTCGAGGAAATCCTGATATTGGGTTGAGCCGGCAATGGCCTTCTCGAAAATCGCGGGGTTTGAGGTCATCCCGCGCAGGCCGTCTTCTGTGATCAGGCGCTGCAGTTCGCCGTCCTGCAGCAGGTCGCGACGGATGTAATCGAGCCAGATGGATTGGCCGAAGGTCTGAAGCTGGGTGAGAGGATTGGCGGCCTTTGCGGTTTCAAGCGTGCCCACTGGATTCATAACATCTCCTAAACTGGCCAGGCTGCAGAATAATCGCCTGACATTACTAAACTGTTAAGCAATACGTAATCTTAACCCTTAAGTAATAAACCACATAAAAAT
>CAVZDM010000156.1:0-15138 GCA_963773955.1 uncultured Acidobacteriaceae bacterium
CCTCACTCCGCGTCTTCCCACCTGCTGTGATTGTTGGAAGACCATGCCGATGTCCACCACGAACAACACTACACCGGGAAACCAGACTAGGCTCGCGCCGTGCGCGGGAGTTTCTTCTGCGGCCGCGTAGTCGATGGAGGTTGTGGGCCAGGTGTCTGGCTTTCCGACCGACCAGGCCCCCGCCCATCAAACGCGAATCGGCGCGTCGAGTGAGCGCACATGCAGGTGTGATCTCAGTCACAGCGCGAACACTCCCTCGTTAGGCATTATGAAAATGAAATTCAATTTCATTTGAATTGGTTTTAACTTTCTTTTTACGTTTTTTCTGCGACTAAGTCGCATATAGAAGAGGCACAGAGTGAAGGATAAAGGCGGCATGTTCAATCGGAAAACACGACAGTTGGCAATCATGGCGGAGTTGGGGGTTGTGCTTCTTTTCATCTTGTCTTCGCCGAGTTTCGCAAGCAACTCGGGAAGTATTTCAGGGACACTAGTCGATCCCAGCGGTGCCGTCGTCCGGGCGGCGATCGTAGTCATCCGCAACTCGGAGACCGGCATGCAACAGAGTTGCGCCACCGATGAGCAGGGCTTTTTTGCTTTTTCCGCGCTTCCCGCAGGGCATTACCAGATCGAGGCCGCAGCCCCCGGATTCAAGCCGTATCGGCAGACTGGCGTGGAACTGGCCGCGTCGACTGTGCTCAGAGTGGACGTTGAACTTGAGCTGGCGTCCGAAGCGACGACCGTCGAGGTTAGCGCTGAAAGTGTCCAGATCGACGCTTCCACGACCCAGATGGGAGAAAGCATCGCGGCCACCAAGATAGCCAGCGTCCCATTGAACGGGCGGGGCTTTACCGATCTGATGGCGCTTCAACCGGGCATCGTTCCGACGAGTTCTCAGCAGCCCAACGCCGTCGTCATGAGCGGCGTTACCAGCACCTCCCCGTCCGGCGACCTCAATGCGGGAAGCACCTCCATCAGCGGCCAGCGCGAAACCGCGAATGGGTTCCGCATCAACGGCAGTGACGTGGAGGAAGACGTCAACATGGGAACCGCCATTGTTCCGAATCTCGATTCGATCCAGGAGCTGCGCGTTCTGACCAACAGTTTCGATGCCGAATACGGCAATTACAGCGGTGGGCAGGTTCTCGTTCTCACCAAGTCGGGTACCAGTCAATTTCACGGAGACGGTTTCGAGTTTCTGCGCAATACCAATCTCGACGCGCGGAACTACTTCTCTGCCGAACGCGCACAGTTCGAGCAGAACCAGTTTGGAGGAACGGTCGGCGGCCCGCTCCGAAAGCATGGAGTCTTCTTCTTTGCCGACTATCAAGGCACTCGCCTGAATCAGGGTATAGACACGGGCCGGATTTCAGTCCCCTCCCTGCAGGATCGAACCGGCGATCTCTCTGACCTTACTGGCTCGTTGACAGGGATCGTGAACGGACAGTACTGGGCTGACTTGCTCTCGCAAAAGCTGGGGTATCCGGTCTATTCCGGCGAGTCTTACTACACCTCGGGCTGCGCCAGTTCGTCGCAGTGCGTAATGCCCAATGCTCTGATTCCAGAGAGTGCCTGGTCCGCCCCCGCCAAGGCCTTGCTGCAGTACATTCCCAAACCCAATCAGGCGGGAAATATATTTTCCACCTCGGCCTACAACGAGGCCCTTCGCGATGACAAAGGAGCGATCCGAATAGACGCCAACACGCGCTGGGGATCGATTGCCGCGTATGACTTCCTGGACGACTACACTCTAAACAATCCGTACCCCACGGGTCAGGGTGGGGCCAATGTTCCCGGTTTCAATGCCATGACGCTCGGCCGCGCGCAACTGCTGAGTCTCGGCATCACCAAGACGTTCGGGGTGAATGCGGTCAACGAATTGCATTTCAGCTACATGCGCGCTGCCACCAACGCAGGGCGCCCAGTAGGCGGAGTGGGGCCAAGTTTGGCTGCGCAGGGATTTGTTGGCCCAACCGGCACACCGGGGATCATTCCGCTAGCCCCCGGGATTGAAGGCATCGAGAACGTTTCGTTCAACGACTTTACCTTCGGCGAAGACATCACGGGACTAACCCAGGTCAACAACACATTCCAGTGGATGGATAACTATTCCCGAGTCATAGGCAAACACACGGTCAAGATTGGCGGAGAATTCCACCTGGACCAGATCAACACCAATCCGGATGTTACATTTAATGGCGCTTTCGTGTTCCAGGGAACCGAAACGGGCGCGGACTTGGCAGATTTCCTGCTTGGGATTGCCAGCAGCTACAACCAGGGCGATTCCCAGCGCTTCTATAACCGCAACAAATACACCGGGCTGTTCGCGCAGGACAGTTGGCGAATCCGGCCTAATCTCACCCTGAACTATGGCCTGCGCTGGGACGTGATCTCGCCCTGGTCCGAGAAATACAACCAGCTGCAAACCCTTGTCCTCGGTGAGCAGTCCCGCGTTTATCCCGGAGCGCCCGCGGGACTCGTATTTCCTGGCGATCCCGGTGTTCCGCGGACACTTGCCCCGACGAAATACGACAGCTTCGCACCGCGCATTGGTTTTTCCTACTCTCCGGATCGCCAGAATGGCTTGCTCGCAAAGATTTTCGGCGGACCGGGTAAGACTAGCATCCGAGCTGGCTATGGTCTTTTCTACACCGCATTCGAAGGTTTGTCCGCGGGCATCATGAGCGCCAACCCGCCCTACGGCTACTCCTACACCAGTCTGGCCCCGCCGCTCTTTGCCACACCCTTCGTAACCGCTGCCAGCGGCCAGAGTGTCGGCCAGCGCTTCCCATTGACGTTTCCTTCCTTTGGAGCTTCACCGAATCATCCCGATTCGAATGTCAACTGGTCGCAATACCTGCCGATAACCGGCGTGCCGGCCTTCTCCAACCAGAACGTGCCGCCGTACTCGGAGAGTTACTCGCTTTCACTGCAACGTGAAATTGCCGCGAAGACCGTCCTCAGCGTCAATTATGTTGGCACGCAGGCGCATCATCTCCTGGCGCTCACTTCGGCAAACCCAGGAAATCCCGCCCTCTGCTTAAGCCTGAGTCAGACGAGTGATGTCCTGCCGGGCACGCCAACCTGCGGACCCTTCGGTGAAAGCGGCACCTACACCACCCTTGCGGGCGCGCCGATTCATGGAACGCGGGGACCCTTCAGCTCTCAGTTCGCCGCCGTCACTTACCAGAAAACCATCGCGAATTCGAACTACAACGCGCTTCAGATCAATCTCCGTCACAGCTCCGGACCACTGGAGTTCATGGTCGGCTACACCTACAGCAAGTCTCTCGACCAATCTTCCAGTCTGGCTGAGGCAGTCAATCCGCTCGACCCGCAGTTAAGCAGGGCCCTTTCTGCTTTTGATATGCGTGCCAATGCTGTGGCGAGCTACAGGTACCGGTTGCCGGTCAGTAATCTCTTCCGTCGCCAGGATCGCTGGACCGAAGGCTGGGCCATCTCCGGGTTGACCCGCTTCACCACCGGGTTTCCGGTAACTTTCTACAACAACACCGACCGGTCCTTGCTTGGGACCATACCAAATGGCATCAACAACAACGGCGTGGATACTCCAAATTTCACCTCCGGCAATCTCGAAATCAATAACGATCCGCGCAACGGAAACCCTGCCTTCAACACTTCGCTTTTCACGCTCCCGGCACTAGGGCAGGTCGGCACCGCGCCAAGGCGTTTCTTCAGCGGGCCAGGAATCGACAACTTTGACATTGCGCTCGAAAAGGAAGTAAGGCTGTCCGAGTCCAAGTCGCTGGAATTTCGGCTGGAGGCGTTCAACGCCCTCAACCACGCGCAGTTCTACGGGCCCGCGGCCGTGAATGGCAACATCAGTAGCGCTAATTTCGGTCAGGTAGTAACTGCAGCGCCTCCCCGGCTTGTCCAATTGGCCGGAAAGTTCTTCTTCTAGGCAATTGAAGGCAATCGGGAATCTGTTCGATTTTCTCGTCGATTGCGGTCGTATCACATCCGTCACGGGAACTGACCCACCCACACCCGTCCATGGGTTGACACGCATCCAAATGGTTGTGGAGGTTGCCTGGTGGTTTAGAATCAATCACAAACGCACCTTAGTTCCAAAATCAGTTTCGGACTGAGAATTGCTCTTGTGCTAATGCACAGCTCTCTCCATGGCCATTAAGCTGAAAATCCCGAGGGCACGAAACGGCGGGCTGAGTGATCAAGGCCGCAACCAAGGCCGTGATCAAGGCCGCGGTAGAAGCCGACTGTCAGCCCGCGATCCTGTCATGCGCTTTGCCCTGCTCGGTTTTCTCTCGGCAGCGCTCGTGGTGATCGGTTTTTTTGCCTACTGGTATGTAAAGTACGACCGCATCATCGAGCAGCGCTTCCGCGGGCCGGCGTTCGCCACGGCGGCAAAGATTTTCGCCGCTCCGCAGGTAGTGAGGATCGGAATGAAGACGACCGTCTCTCAACTCGCCGCGGAGCTGCGTCACGCCGGCTATGCCGAAAAAGACGACGAATCTTCGCTCGGCAGTTTTCATTTGCATGGCGGCTCGATTGAAGTTCTGCCCGGCCCCGAGTCTTACCACAGTCCCGAACCGGCCACCATCACCGTCGTCGACGGAACGGTTTCCGCCATCAACAGCCGCGTCACCGGCGACCTCGCCGCCTATGAACTCGAGCCCCAGATGCTGGCTTCGCTGTTCGATGCCGAGCAACGCTCCAAGCGCCAATTGGTGAAGTACGACGAAATCCCCAAGATCATGGTGCAAGCGGTGATTTCCATCGAAGACCGCCGCTTCTTTCAGCACAACGGCGTCAATTTTATGCGGCTGGCCGAGGCCGCCTGGATCGATTTCACCCATCAACGCCATCAGCAGGGCGGTTCGACGATCACCATGCAGCTTTCAAGGGCGTTCTTTCTGACCCCGGAGAAAACCTTCAAGCGCAAACTCATCGAAATGCTGATCGCGGTCGAGCTCGAACAGAAATTTTCCAAGCAACAGATTTTCGAGTTCTACGCCAATCGTGTCGATCTCGGACAACGCGGATCGTTCACTATCTCCGGGCTGGCCGAAGGCTCCCGCTCCTATTTCAACAAAGACCTCAAAGACATCACCCTGCCCGAAGCCGCGCTACTCGCTGGATTGATCCAGGCGCCCAGTTATCTTTCGCCCTATCGCCATCCCGAGCGCGCCCTCGACCGCCGCAATCTGGTGATCGAGTCCATGGTTGAAACCGGCGACATCACGCGCGAGCAGGCCGATAAAGCCAAGGCGATGCCCTTGAAACTCGCCCCGCCCAACGTTGAAGCCAGCGATGCGCCCTACTTCGTGGATATGGTTCGCGACACCGTCGTCAGCAAACTGAACGAGCGCGAGGTCAACGAGCAGGAGTATCGCATTTACACGACGCTCGATCCCGCGCTGCAACAGGCCGCCGCGCAAGCGGTCGAAACCGGCATCAAGCTGGTGGACGACCAGGTCACGAAAATGCGCACCAAAAGGGTTAAGGTCGGAAAGAAGTTTGAGACGACGGTCGCACCCGGCCCGCAGGCGCAGGTGGCGCTCGTGGCCATGGACCCACACACCGGCGAAATCAAGGCGCTGGTCGGCGGACGAAACTACGGAACCAGCCAGTTGAACCACGCGCTCGCCAAGCGTCCCACCGGCTCCATCTTCAAACCGTTTGTATACGCGGCCGCCATGAATACGGCGATTGACGGCTCTACCGCCGTGATCACTCCAGCGTCCACGGTTTCCGACCAGCCTTCGACCTTCGCCTACGGCGACCAGATCTACGAACCGCGCAACTACAAAGAGGAGTACCACGGGGACATCACTCTCCGCTACGCGCTGGCTCTTTCGCTCAACAACGCCACCGTGAAAGTGGCCCAAGAAGTCGGCTACGACAAAGTGGCGGATCTGGCCCGGTCCGCCGGAATCGCCTCAGTGAAAGCGACGCCGGCGATGGCCATCGGCGCCTACGACGCTACCCCTGTCGACATGACGGCCGCCTACACCACTTTCGCCAACGGCGGCGTGCGGCTTTCGCCTGTCTTCGTAAATTCCGTGCGCAACTCCAAGGGCGACATCGTCATCAACTTCGTAACCGAGAGGAAACAGGTTCTCGATCCGCGCATCGCCTTTGTCATGACCAACATGCTCGAAGGCGTGATGAACTTCGGCACCGCCGCCGGGGTGCGCTCCCGCGGATTCACCGCTCCCGCGGCGGGAAAAACCGGCACTTCGCACGACGGATGGTTCGCCGGCTACACCAGCAATTTGCTCTGCATCGTCTGGGTGGGATACGACGATTACAGCGATATCCACCTGGAAGGCGCGCATACCGCCGCTCCCATTTGGGCCGAGTTCATGAAGAAGGCGGTCACGCTGCCCCAGTATGAGGACGTGAAGCCCTTTAACCAGCCCGAAGGCGTGGTCGACGTCCAGCTCGACAAAATCACCAACCGCCTGGCGACCCCTGGCTGCCCCGACGATTACACGATTGCCTTCGTGGCTGGCACCGAACCTCGCGAGACCTGCGATCAGAGCGGCGGTGTACAGGGGTTCTTTTCCCGGGTGTTTGGCGGAAATTCCGAGAAACCGCTGCCTCCACCCACCGCGAACGGGAACCCGCAGGCGCCCAACGGTGTCCAATCTGAGGAGGAGGCCAAGAAGAAGAAAAGCTTCTTCGGCAAGATTGTTGACGTGTTTAAGGGGGACAGTCCTCCCCAAAAGGATGACAAAAACCCGCCTGCTCCGTCTAAAAACAGTGGCAACACGCCGCCGCAATAGTAGGGTCATAATGTAGTGACGTCATAACGAAGACCGCCTTAATATCGCAAGCCCGGTTCCGTGGCCTCAAACTTGCAAGTGACGTAACGCCGTACGCTGAAATGCTACGAAACTGTGAAGTTTGGTAGGTCCGGCCGGGGGTGGGATATGTTTTCCTGGATCCGCATCAGCTCTTTATCGCTTCTCTTCGCTGCTCTTCTCGTTCTCCCATCGCAAGCTCAGAACACCGAACAATTGCAAGTCATCCCTCCGCTGCAACACCGTGCCGAACCGCCCGCTCCTGGGACACCTCCCGACCAACTCGAACAACGTGGCGACGAACTGCGCACCGAGAAGGACTTCCTCGACGCCATCGACTACTACCAGGCTGCTCTGAAAGGCGCGCCGGGGAACGCGTCCCTGCTCAACAAAATCGGAATCTGCCAGCTCATGACGCAGCGTTACAAGGAAGCCAAGAAGAGTTTCGAACGCTCCATCAAGGCTGATCATAGCCATGCGGACGCCTACAACAATCTCGGCGTCGTTTATTACGCGTTGCGCAACTACAGCGCAGCGGTCCGGAACTATCAGAAAGCGATCTCGTTGAATGATGATGCCGGCTCCTACTACAGCAATATGGGCACGGCGTACTTCAGCAACAAACAGTTCGAAAAAGCCGTGCAGTGTTATGCCAAAGCGTTGCAGCTTGATCCCGACGTCTTCGATCGAAGCTCACACGCCGGAGTGCAAGCCAAGCTGCCTTCTCCCGAAGACCGCGGTCACTACAATTATGTTCTCGCCAAGCTCTACGCCAAGACGGGCGATCCCGACCGTTCCTTGCACTATCTGAAGAAGGCAATGGAGGACGGCTACAAGGACATCAAGGACGTATATAAAGACAATGAGTTCAGCACCTTGCGCAAAGACCCCCGCTTCGCCGAACTGATGGCGGCGAAGACCTTGGCCATCCCCAACTAGATCCAACAACTCATTGGCCAGGAATGAATTAGGAGAAGCAGGGAAAAATCGCAACGCCCGCGAAACTTTCCCGCGGACGCGGTGTTTTCAAAGCCATTGCTCCTGAAAACAACAGGGTGAGTAGGGAGAAAAAACCCACCGGTTGCAAACCCGAGCACGCCCCAAGTAAGCAACCGGTGGGTTAATTTCACTGAAAACTGAAAGCTGATCGCCGTCAGCTTCTCTCCGAAATATATTCCTCGACCACCCGCTTCCATTTGCCCTGCGCTTTCAAGATGTATTCGACCGCGTCGCGAGCGGCGCCGTCTCCTCCAGCGTGGGACGTAACCCAGTGGGCTTCGGCTTTCACCTCGGGCCGCGCGTTCTTCACCGCAATCGCCAGGCCACATTTTCGCATCGCCGGAAGATCGATCACGTCGTCGCCAACGAAAGCAGACTCAGCTGCGGCGATCCCGTCTTTTTCAAGAATCTGCGCAAATACTGACGCCTTGTCCTGAATCCCCTGGTACACGTGGTCCATCTTCAGATCGCGCGCGCGCAGGGCAACGGTTTCCGAGATGCGCTTGGTGATGATCCCGGTCTTGATTTCCGCCAGCCGCGCCAGCGAAATAGCGGTGCCGTCGTGCGCGTGGAACCCCTTGGCCTCGATCAGGCTGGTGCTGTGGAGTCCGAAGCCGCCCTCTCCCTCTGGACGAGCAGAGCCGTGAGCAGACCTTTCGAGCACACTCTGCGGAACTCCAGATTGCGAGCCTCCGGGCGCAGGGAAAATCCAGATTTTCCCGTCAGTTAGCACACCGTCAACATCGAAGAGGATGAGTCTAATTTTGCGAGCACGAGCAGTAGCCGAAAGTTTAGCCATCGCCGCGATTCTAGCAGGCACAACTCACGTAGGGACAGCCGCCCCGGCTGTCCAGCGGAGCGGAGCTCCGCGGTAGTCCACCGGCCATGACGCGTTTCTGCCGGTAATTGATTCCCCTTCACTTACACACGATAATGTGTAATACTGTACACATGCCAACCAACCTCGCGTTAGACGACCAGCTCATCGAAGAAGCGCGGCGCGCAGGCAAGCACAAGACCAAGAAAGAAGCGGTCAACGCCGCGTTAGATGAGTACGTCCGCAAGCGCAAGCAGATGCGCATCCTGGAAGCCTTCGGCACTTTCCCGGTGGACCCCGCCTACGACTACAAAGCTGAACGGCAGCGGAATACGAGAAGGAATCCGCGGCGATCTCGCAGCGCTCACCGCCCATGATGGTGCTGGTGGATACGCCTGTCTGGTCGCTGGCCCTGCGGCGGAGGCCCGAACATCTCAGTGCTCACGAGCAGCAGTTAACTCAAATTCTGGCCGAACTGATTCGTGAAGGAAGAGTGCAGATGCTGGGGCCCATCCGTCAGGAGTTGCTTTCTGGCATTCGCGAGGAAGCCCAGTTTCGCAAGCTGCGCGACTACCTCCGTGCTTTCCCAGAGCACTCGCTCGAAGCGGCAGACTACGAAGAAGCGGCCCACATGAACAACCGCTGCCGCACCCGTGGCATCGCCGGATCGGAGGTCGATTTCCTGATCTGCGCTACCGCCCACCGCCGCGACTGGGCCATTCTCACCACCGATCAGGATTTCCAGAACTACGCGTCGGTGCTGCCCTTGCACCTGCTCTCAGTCTGAGCTAACACTGGCACGCGCTACTCAAACGCTTATGGACGCGTGATCCACAACACCGGAAAATGGCGTCCGAGCCTCTCGAAATCGCGGTCGGATGTCACCAGCGTGGCCTGCTCCTGGGTGGCGAGGGCCGCAGCGATGCAATCCACATACGGAATCTTGTGGACAGCCTTAAGTTCGCCGGCCTTCATGGCCTGAGCAAGATCAACCGGGACGATTTCAATCGGCAGGCGGGACAGAGCGGCAATCGTCTGCCGCGCCTTTTCTTCGCCGCGCTTCTGCCATAGCAAGTAGAAGATCTCTCCCCAGTTCAGAACGGAGATAAGGACGGCGGCGCGCTGCTGCCGGGCGTCGTGCAAAATTGCTCGCACGCGCTGCGCTCCTGGACCGAGGTCCAGAAAATCAAGCAATGCGTTGGCATCGAGCGCATACTTCTTCATCGTTTCTCAATTCGGTGGTCGCGCTCGCGGGCCTCAACCAGCGAATCCTTCCCTTTGCAGCAGCCGATGAGACTGTCAATGTAGTCCGCCGTGATGGGCTGCAGGATCAACTGGTTCTCCTCGGTGTGGATGGCGATGCGCGTCCCGGTCTTTATCCCCAGCTTCTCGCGCAGGACGGCGGGAATCACGATCTGGCCTTTCGAACTGACCACGGTAAAGATGGCTTCCATATGACCTACATGATATCACATGTAAGCGATCTATGGCGAGGGCCTACATCACTGCCAAGTTCCGACTGAGAGAGGGATATACTCTGGCCGCAGCGACTATGGTTGCGTCACGGCCGTGCCCCGCAACTCAATCGCAGGCAGCCCCAGCCGCCGCCGCGCTTCGTCCATCATGGTCGCCGTCCGCGTGGCCCCGCAGCGCGTCGCACCCAGAGCCCGCACCCGCAGCAGCCCGTCCAGATCCCTAATACCGCCGGCAGCCTTCACCTGGACCGAAGGCGGAGAATGTCGACGCATCAGGATCAGATCCGCATCCGTCGCGCCCGTCGGCGCGTAGCCAGTCGATGTCTTCACCCAATCCGCGCCCACCTCGCCGCAAATCTCGCACAGCCGTATCTTCTGATCATCGTTGAGGTACGCGTTCTCAAAGATGACCTTCACCTTCTGGCCCGCCGCATGAGTGGTTTCGACCACTGCGCGGACGTCGTCTTCCACATACGACCAATCGCCGCTCAATACCTTGCTGATGTTCACGACCATGTCGAGTTCCTCGCCGCCGTCGGCCAGCGCCCGGCGAGCCTCGGCCACCTTGATCGCGGTGGTGTGCACTCCATGCGGGAATCCAATCGTAGTGCTGGCGCGGACTGTTGAATTACCGCCGCGCAAACGCTCCGCACAGCGCTTCAGCGCGTAGGGCATGATGCAGACGCTCGCCACATCGTAGGCCAGCGCCAGCGAAATGCCATTCTCCAGATCGTCCCATTTCAACGTG
Source organism: uncultured Acidobacteriaceae bacterium (assembly GCA_963773955.1). GTDB lineage: Bacteria > Acidobacteriota > Terriglobia > Terriglobales > Acidobacteriaceae > Acidiflorens. The sequence goes on from CAVZDM010000156.1 coordinate 10,828, forward strand.
GGATTCAGCAGCGAATGATCAATCATCTTCGCGACGTCAGAATAGGAATAAGTCAAAGTCATAACCCTGCCATAGTAAGCTCCCGACGGCCCGATTGTCTTAGTTCGCACCCCAGGCGAACATTTTACGAAACTCCGGATTTTCGCTACAATCTTCCGCATGCCGTCCACAGTCTCTCCTTCGCTAGCCTGGGCTCACCCGCTGGTTCAGGAGTGGTTCACCGCGCGTTTCTCCACGCCGACCGAACCGCAGGAGCAGGGCTGGCCCCACATCCTCGCCGGCCATACCACGCTGATCTCGGCTCCGACCGGATCAGGCAAAACGCTGGCCGCTTTCCTCGCCTGCATCAACCGCCTCGTCTGCAAGGCGCTGGCGGGCGATCTGCGCGATCGCACCGAGGTTCTCTATATATCTCCGCTAAAAGCCCTCGGCAACGACATTCAGAAAAATCTCGAGATCCCGCTCGGAGAAATTCTGCAGATGGCCGGCGACCGCGGCTTGCTGATGCCCGAGATCCGGACGGCAGTACGCACCGGCGATACGCTGATGAAAGACCGGCGCCTCATGCTGAAGCGCCCGCCGCACATTCTAGTCACCACGCCCGAGTCGTTCTACATCCTGCTGACGGCCGAGAAGAGCCGCGCCATCCTGCGCGATGTCGAGACCGTAATCATCGACGAAATCCACGCCGTAGCCGACGACAAGCGCGGCGTCCATCTGGCGCTCTCGCTCGAGCGACTGGAAGCGCTGACAGAGCGTCCACCCGCGCGCATCGGCCTTTCCGCGACGCAGAAGCCCATCGAAGAGGTTGCGCACTTCCTCGCAGGGAACTCTGATCCGCAAAATCCGCGCTCCGCTCCCGTGATCGTCAACGTCGGCCACAAGCGCGAGCTCGATCTCGGAGTCGAGGTCCCGTCTTCCGAACTCGGCCCGGTCGCCTCGAACGAAATGTGGGACGAGATTTACGAGCGCATTGTGCAACTCGTGAACCAGCACCGCTCCACGCTCGTCTTCGTGAACACGCGGCGTCTGGCCGAGCGCATCTCCCATCAACTGGGCGAGCGTCTGGGCGAGGAAAACGTAGCCGCGCATCACGGAAGCCTGTCGCGCAAGCTGCGCCTCGAAGCCGAACGAAAACTGAAAGAAGGCCAGGTAAAGGTGCTGGTGGCGACCGCATCGCTCGAACTTGGCATTGACGTCGGAACCGTGGACCTGGTGTGCCACATCAGTTCGCCGCGTTCGATTGCGGTTGCATTGCAGCGCGTAGGCCGTTCCGGCCACTGGCGCGGCGCAGTCCCTAAAGGACGATTTTTTGTCACCACGCGCGACGATCTGGCGGAATGCGCCGTACTGGTGCGAGCGATTCGCTCGGGCGATCTCGATCGCCTGATTTTTCCCGAAGCGTCGCTCGATGTGCTGGCGCAGCAGATCGTAGCCTGCTGCGCGGCTTCGGGCAGCGCCGCCACGGCTAACAAATCGGGCGATCAGTCAAACGACGGATGGGATGAAGACGAATTATTCGCGCTCGTAAAGCGGGCCTATCCCTATCGCAATCTCGCGCGCGAAACGTTCGACGCAGTCCTCGCCATGCTTTCCGAAGGAATCGCTTCGCAGCGAGGACGCTACGGCGCGTATCTGCATCACGACCGCATCAATCGCAAGCTGCGCGCGCGCCGCGGAGCCCGTCTGGCGGCGATCACCAGCGGCGGCGCGATCCCTGACAACGCCCTGTTCACCGTGGTCGCCGAACCGGATGGCGGAGTCGTAGGAACCGTCGATGAAGACTTCGCGGTCGAGAGCATGGCGGGAGAGGTCATGCTGCTGGGGAACACATCGTGGCGCATTCGCCGGATCGAAGGAAAGTCCTCGCGCATACTGGTGGAAAACGCGCAGGGCGCTCCGCCCGGGATACCGTTCTGGCGTGGAGAAGCTCCGGCGCGGACCGCCGAACTTTCGCAGCAGCTAGGTGAGTTGCGCAAAGAAATACCGTCGCCTGCTCGAGCGCATCGAGTCCGATCCGGCGGCGATCCTGGCGCACCGCGTGGCGCTGGGACCCTGGACCAAGGTCGGCGTGGCTGCGCGCAGCCTGCTCGGCGTGCGGTCGTGAACGTCGTCGTCGTCGGCGGCGGGGTCGCCGGAATCGTCGCGGCGCTCGACTGCGCTGCGGCCGGCGCCTCGGTGACGCTCGTCGAGGTCCGCCCGCGGCTTGGCGGCGCCGCCCTATTCGGTGCCCCGCGGCGAGCTGTGGATCGACAATGGCCAGCACGTGTTCCTGCGCTGCTGCACGGCATACCGCGGCCTGCTCGCGACGCTGGGCAGCAGACGAGCTCGTCGAGGTGCAGCCGCGGCTCGAGATCCCCGTGCTCGCTCCCGGCCGCCGCGTCGTGACGCTGCGCCGCAGCGGTGCGCGCCCGCCGCTGCATCTGGCGCGAGCACTGCTGGGCTACTCCCACCTGTCCATGCGCGAGCGGATCTCGGCGGGCCGCGCGGCGCTGGCCCTCGGCCGCCTCGCCCCGGACGATTCGCGCACGCTCGGCGCATGGCTCACCGAGCATGGCCAGAGCCCGCGCGCGATCGCCGCGTTGTGGGATCTGATCGCGCTGCCCACGCTCAACCTGCCCGCGGCGGAGGCATCGCTCGAACTGGGAACCTTCGTCTTCCAGCAGGGCCTGCTCGCCGACGCCGCCGCCGGGGACATCGGCCTGCACCGCGCACCGCTGCAGCAGATCATCGGCGATCCGGCCGCCCGCGCACTGGCGGCTGCGGGCGTCACGGTCCACCTGCGCTGGCCCGTCCGTCGGATCGCCACGATCGGCGAGCGCTTCGCGATCGTCGGAGCCGATTCCTGGCTCGGCGCCGACGCGGTGATCGTCGCGGTCCCCCACGACCGCGCGGCGGCGCTGCTGCCCGAGCCGGCGCACTGCACGGCGCGCCCTGGCCCGGAGCGCTCGGCTCCTCGCCGATTGTCGACCTGCACCTCGTCTATGACCGCCGTGTGCTCGAGCACCGTTTCGCCGCAGGCGTCAACACGCCGGTGCAGTACGTCTTCGATCGCACCCCGCCCGGCTGGACACAGCAGCAATACGTGGCCGTGTCGCTGTCCGCCGCCCAGGACGAGATGACGATGAGCAGCGAAGCCCTGCGCGAACGCTTCGTGGCCGCGCTCGCGGAGCTGCTGCCGCCCGCACGCGACGCTCGCCTCGAGCATTTCAGCGCGACCAAGGAGCACGCCGCGACCTTCCGTGCGACACCCGGCACGGCCGCGTTGCGCCCGCCGGCGGCGACCGCGGTTCCCGGGCTCGTGCTGGCCGGTGCCTGGACGGCAACCGGGTGGCCGGCCACGCTCGAGGGCGCCGCGCGCGGCGGCACCACGGCCGCAGCGGCCGCGCTGGCGCACGGCTGACGCCGGCGCGCCTACCCCACAGCGTTCAGGGCGTCCAGCAGCTCCTGCGGCTGAAGCCCCGACACGCGTACGAGCTTCAGCCGCCCGCGTGCGCCGCGGATCACCTCGACGCGCGACGGCGCGACGCCCGCGCCGCGTGCGATCAACTGGCACAACGCGCGGTTCGCCGCCCCGTCCACGGGAGCGGCGCAGACCCGGGCGTGCAGCACGCCGTCGCGAACGCCGACCAGCTCATCGCGCGACGCCCTCGGCTGCAAGCGGACCTCGATGCGCGCCTCGCTCATCGCTGCAATATAGTGGGCTCCGCGTCGCCCGCCGGGCGATCATCGGAACCGCACGACGGACTACGCTGCGGACCATGGTTTCGCACGACGCCGAGCACGCCGCGTTCACCCTGCGCGACGGCCGCTCGGTGACCGTGGCGCCACTGAGCGCGGAAGACGAAGCGGACGTCGCGCGACTGCTCGACTCGGCGGCCGACCCGCGCGCCGCGGCGTTCTTTGACCGTGTCGCGGCCCGGCGCGGGCGCGACCGCGCGCGCGGAGCGATCGTGGCCCGCACAACGGGCGGCGAGCTCGCCGGCTACGCAGCGTGGATCGCCGAGGATGGCGAGCACTCCGGCGAGTTCGCCGGCGTTGTCGATCCACGTTTCGCCGAGCTCGGGCTCGGCACGTTGCTCCTGCGCCGCAGTACCCGGGACGCGCTGGACGCCGGCCTGAGCACGCTGCGCGTCGAGCGGCCTGCACCCGGGGTCGGCGGCGCTCGCGGCGATGCTCCGTGACTGCGGACTGCACACGCAGTGGGATCTCGACTACCCGGTCGTGCACGTCAATCTGCTGCTCGGGACGCGACGTCCGGGCTGGAGTACGCCGGCGCCGGCGACGTGAGACGTGCGGCGCAGGCGCACT